>NZ_BAAGUM010000029.1:0-1193 GCF_054781395.1 Nocardia tengchongensis | reverse complement strand
TGATGATCACAGCAGGACTGCGGGCGCTACCGCCGCCTGGTGACGCGTGAACTCGGCTGTGCAGAACGCCTCGGCCGGTGTGTTCCACCCGAGGACACGGCGGGGCCGGTGGTTGAGCTTCGCGGCGATCGCGTCGAGGTCGTCCTGAGTGAACTTCGACAGGTCGGCGCTCTTGTGCAGGTATTGGCGCAGCAGGCGGTTGGTGTTCTCGTTCGTGCCACGTTGCCAGGGATGATGCGGATCGCAGAAGTACACCGGCATCGACAATGCTTCGGTGATCACGGTGTGAGCAGCCATTTCTCGGCCGCGGTCCCATGTCAGTGATCTGCGAAGTGATGCCGGCAACGTGCCCATGTGCCGAGCCAAGGCCTCGGCGACCGCATCGGCTTTGTATCCGTCGGGCAGTGCGATAACCATCGTGTAGCGGGTGGCACGGTCCACCAGCGTCGCCACTGCCGAAGGGCGCACTCCGAACACCAGATCCCCTTCCCAATGCCCGGCCACCTCACGGGCATCGGCCTCGGCGGGACGGTCGTGGATGGAGACCATGTTCAGAATGCGTCCACGACCGTGCGACCTGGCTTTGCGCCGCGGCCGGCGGAACGGGCGATCGCCTCGCAGGTGATGAAACATGTTGCGGTCGAAAACTTTACGTGTCGGCATGTAAAGGTCGCGGTAGATAGTTTCGTGCGAGACCCACTGCATGGCATCTTCGGGATGGCAGCGGCGGAGCCACCGGGCGATCTGCTGCGGCGACCAATCCTCGCCCAGCAGAGCCGCGACCAAGCCTCGAAGCAACGTATCGGTGGCGAGCTTGCTCGGTTTCGGTCGCCGCGCCCGCTCGAACGCGGCCGTATCGGCGACCACAGCCCGATACACGCCTCTGCCGCCATTGCGGGCGATCTCCCGCGACACCGTCGACGCCGACCTGCCGATCCGTTGCGCGATCACCCGAGCCGACCAGCCCACCGCAATCCCACGCGAGATCTCCTCCCGCTCAATTAACGAAAGGTGCCCCGCCCGCCGTCGACGAGGACTCGGCCGGATCCCGCCACTGGCACGCAGAAACCGGCTGACTCGCGGATGGGTACTGCCCACAGCCTCAGCGATCATCATCAGCGACTCCCCGCCACGCCAGCCGTCCCACATTCGCTGCTGTTGATCAACACTGAAGCCAACCACTGCGCCCATCA
>NZ_BAAGUM010000028.1:0-1314 GCF_054781395.1 Nocardia tengchongensis | reverse complement strand
GGCCTATTAGTACCAGTCACCTACACCTGTTACCAGGCTTCCAGTTCTGGCCTATCAACCCAATGGTCTGTTGGGGGCCTTACCCCCTCGAGGGGGTGAGAAACCTCATCTTGGAACAGGCTTCCCGCTTAGATGCTTTCAGCGGTTATCCCTTCCGAACGTGGCCAACCAGCCGTGCTCCTGGCGGAACAACTGGCACACCAGAGGTTCGTCCGTCCCGGTCCTCTCGTACTAGGGACAGCCTTCCTCAAGTTTCTAACGCGCGCGGCGGATAGAGACCGAACTGTCTCACGACGTTCTAAACCCAGCTCGCGTGCCGCTTTAATGGGCGAACAGCCCAACCCTTGGGACCTACTCCAGCCCCAGGATGCGACGAGCCGACATCGAGGTGCCAAACCATCCCGTCGATATGGACTCTTGGGGAAGATCAGCCTGTTATCCCCGGGGTACCTTTTATCCGTTGAGCGACACCGCTTCCACTTGCCGGTGCCGGATCACTAGTCCCGACTTTCGTCCCTGCTCGACCTGTCGGTCTCACAGTCAAGCTCCCTTGTGCACTTGCACTCAACACCTGATTGCCAACCAGGCTGAGGGAACCTTTGGGCGCCTCCGTTACATTTTGGGAGGCAACCGCCCCAGTTAAACTACCCACCAGGCACTGTCCCTGAACCCGATCAGGGTCCGAGGTTAGAGGTCCAATACGATCAGAGTGGTATTTCAACGATGACTCCACAAACACTGGCGTGCCTGCTTCACAGTCTCCCACCTATCCTACACAAACCGTACCGAACACCAATACCAAGCTATAGTGAAGGTCCCGGGGTCTTTTCGTCCTGCCGCGCGTAACGAGCATCTTTACTCGTACTGCAATTTCGCCGAGTCTGTGGTTGAGACAGCTGAGAAGTCGTTACGCCATTCGTGCAGGTCGGAACTTACCCGACAAGGAATTTCGCTACCTTAGGATGGTTATAGTTACCACCGCCGTTTACCGGGGCTTAAATTCTCAGCTTCGCTCCGAAGAGCTAACCGGTCCTCTTAACCTTCCGGCACCGGGCAGGCGTCAGTCCGTATACATCGTCTTACGACTTCGCACGGACCTGTGTTTTTAGTAAACAGTCGCTTCTCACTGGTCTCTGCGACCCAACCCAGCTCCCACCGCAAGGGTGTTCACCAGACCGGGCCCTCCTTCTCCCGAAGTTACGGAGGTATTTTGCCGAGTTCCTTAACCACAGTTATCTCGATCGCCTTAGTATTCTCTACCTGACCACCTGTGTCGGTTTGGGGTACGGGCCGTGTACCAACTCACTAGAGGCT
>NZ_BAAGUM010000027.1:0-63900 GCF_054781395.1 Nocardia tengchongensis | reverse complement strand
GGGACTTCGCGCAGTCATCGGCCAACTGCCCGACCGGACGTGACGACGGGCACCCAGCCATCGCCACCGCCCTCGACGGCGCCCGGCGCGCCGTCGGGCGAGCAGGGCTCGCCGGGGTTGGTGAGCGGGCCGGGGCCGCGGGCTGCGCGCCCGGTGGTGAGGGGCGCGTACGCATGCTGGCTGGGTGGTGAGCCTGCGGGAGCTGCGTCACGGCGGGAGGGCTCGGTGTCGCGGCAGCTCTAAATAACGGTGCGGAGGATCTGGCCGCCGGCCACGGCTGGAACCCAGGTGGGGCTAGAGCCGGGTGTCCAATTTCGGGTTTGACCTGGTGTTTCCTGTCACGAACCGAACGCCAATTGTAGGATCTGACATACAATAGAGACATGAGCGTGATGGTGGCGGCCCGCCCGAATGCAACCTTCCGGGACTCGAAACGTAGGAATTGTAGAGTTTCGAGCGTGGATTCGGATCTGTTGGTCGTGGAAATCGAGACGTTGCGTGATGACTGGTCCGCGACGTGGAAGCACGCCGCTGATGACAAGTTCGTGCAGGTGAACCGGTTCGGCATGGAGCCCGCGGCGGTGATGCTGTCGCCGGGGATGTGGCGTGAGCGGCAAGCGATGAACGCGGATCTGGTGGTGCCGGATTCGCATGTGCGCGAGCGGCCTTCGACGGATGCCCGGATTAATGTCGCCGAGATCATCCGGGATCTCCAGGCCGGGATTCACACGGCGGTGATGTTCCGCGGCGCGCAACGGGCGGTGTTCGCGCCGTATGAGTGGGTGCGGATCGCCGTGCCTGAGCTGGGTTTGACGCCGCTGGAGGAGGTTGTCGACGGCTTGGCGGCCGCGGCGCGCAACGTGGGCCCGCAGGTGATGGTGGTGTACCGGAAGTCGCGGACCCAACGCGCGGTGCTCGAGGAATTCGTCGATGCGGCGGATCCGGTGTGGGAGGTGGACCGGCGGCTCTCGTCGCTGCGGGGTCCGGTGCCGTCGTGGCGGCGCGCCGGCCTGCGGGCGGTGGTGTACGTGGTCGACGGGCAGGTCGCGCGGGTGCGGGCCCTCGATCCGGCGGCCGCGTGGGAGGACTTGCCGGGCGTGCACAGTCTGGCGCCGGTGTCGGATCCGTTGTCGCGCGGCGAGATCGATGAACGGTTCCCGTCGCTGAAGCTGTACCCGGGCGATGATCGGCCCGTGGTGGCGGGTTCCTCGCGCGAGTACGTCGACCTGTAGACGCTCCGGCGCAGGTTAGCGGCAGCCGAAAGCGCTTGTGCTGCCACTAATCCGGTCCGGCGAAACGAGTGGCTCAGAGGTGGCGGTCGACGTCCATGCGTTGGTGCAGGATTCGCACGATGATGATGGCATCGGCGGTGACTCGATAGAAGGCGACATGCGATCCGGCCGCGATCTTGAAGTAGCCGGGGCGGATGTCGTCGCAGCTGCGGCCGATGTGCGGGTGCGCGGCCGCGCGTTCGATGGCGCGCTGTATTTCGCGGATGTACTCGTCGGCCTGGTCGGCGTCCCAGCGGTCGTGTGTGTAGTCCCAGATTTCATCGATGTCGGCGGCCGCGGCGGGGGAGAGGAGGTATCGGCTCACCGGGTGCCGGACTCCCGGCCCGCCCGCTTACGGGCGAGGAAGCTGTCGAAATCGAACTCGGTGGGTTCGCCGCTGCGTTCGCCGTCTTCGAGGGCGTCGCGCAGGGTGCGGAGCTCGGTTTCGCGGTCCTCGAGCAGGCGTAGGGCGGTGCGGACGACTTCGCTGGCGGACTGGTAGCGGCCTGATTTGACCTGGGCCTCGATGAACGCGTCGTGATGCGCGCCGAGGCTGACGGAGGTGTTCTTGGCCATGACCCGAGGATACCAATTTTTGGTATCGCCGGGGTGGATGCGTCGTCAGGCTGGTCAGCGCAGCAGGTTCACGACGTTGCGGTAGGCGGCTTGGGTGTTGGCAGAGAGCTTCCCCCAGGTGATGCGGCCGCCGGCCGCGAGGTGGAGGTCATACGGGATTTCAGCGACTCCGCGAACGAATTCGCCAAGGTATTCGCGGGCGTGCGCGGCGATATTCGGCCCGTCGGTGAGCGTTTGGCGGGTGACGACGATGACGGCGTCGGCGATGTGGTGCTGGCTGTAATTGGCGTCGAGCCAAGCCAGAGCGGGCCGCAATCTGTTCACTGCGTCGGCGCGTGCGGCGAGGGTGATCACGATGGCAATGCGGGGGTCTCCGAGCAATGGCCGCACCATGGGATTGGCGATCGGTGCACCGCCGTCGTAGACGGGTAGGGCTCCGGCCTCGCACAGGTCGCGGTGAACAGATCCGTAGCTTTCACGCAGCGGCAGAGGGTCGGCCGTGCGGGGGAGTATCCCGGTGTCGGCGCTGGTTTCTCCGCACGCGTCGATGACCTTCGATGCCAATGAGCGGTGTTGCATTGTTAGCCACGTTTGGACGGTGCCTGCGGGGTCGGCGACGTCGCAGCCGCGTTCTTTGATGTCTCCTCCGCACGGGCTGGCGTCGACAACGACGGGGGACAGATATTCCTCCGCGCTGGTCGGTGACGCGGTAGCGATGGCGGCGGCCAGGCCAAGCGAGGTGGTTGTTGTTCCCGCACCGCCCGATGAGCCGAGCACAAGAATCGACGGCGTTTGCGCGCGCACCGTGAGGCCGGTTCCGCCGCGCAGCCGGACAATGTCGGTGGGTGATCCTGGCGGGGCCGGTCGTTCGATTCGTTCGGTGGCCGTGGCGGTTTCGTCAACGGTCATGTGGGAATCGCGATGGGCGCGAACCGCGGCATGATACCGAGGGTGGTGTCGTCGACGGCGTGGATGATCTGCATCCGGTCAGGGTGGTCGGCGGCGTGTCCGTTCTTGTGCCATACCCGGGCGATGAGCTGTCCGACGGTGCGTGTGGTCAGGTACAGCACATGCGTGACGGGGTCGCTCGCGGATTCGACGCGTTCGGCATGGGATCGCAGAATGGCGTCCAGTCGCGTTGGTGTTTTGGGTGAGAGCTCGACTTCGACGATGACGGCGGCATTGTTCGGCTGCCACAGCAAGCCGTCGGCCTGATGGGTCTTTGCGCTCACTGTGGCGTCTTGTGTCCACATGCGGCGCTCGTTCGCAATCTCTGCGGGGAGGTCCCTGTTGTGGGTGAGAATAGCCGCATTCCCTGCGCTGAGCAGATTGATCGACAGGTGCGCGACGGTGAGGTCGTGCGCCAGGATGCGCCGCGCGATCGGGTATTGCTGGCCGGCGGGCCAGTAGACGCGTCGGTTGTTCCCACGTTGCAGCGTTTCCGCGCCCAGGTACCCACTGTTGGTCAAAGTTGTCAGACGCCGAGAGAGGTTCTGTTTCGGCATGTGCTCGCCAGTGCCGAAGTATGCGTAGGCCTGCCGCATCGAGTCCGTGGCGGCGACCTTCACTTCGCCGAGCCACGCGAGTACCGCTGCGTCGCGTTGTGTGAGTGCAGCTTTGCCGTTGCCTCGTGGCGCGGTCACATGAATCCTTCGATGGCTAGGCGGGCAGCTGACGGCAACCCCGTTGCGAGTAGTTGCACGGCGCGCACCGCATCATCGTGGCGGCCGATGCTGTCGGGCGCATTAGCAGCCATTGCGGCGCTACGGGCGAGAAGGGCATCGCAGAGCGCGGCAACGTCGGTCAATGACTCGTCGATGAGATCAGCATCGACATTGTTGGCCCGTGCCAACGCAGCTGCACCGCATGCAGCGCGGACTTCTTTCGTCGCGGCTTGCTTGGCTGCTGAGTTCGGGGCTTGCCACTCTTTGAGAAGTTGCAGCGAGACCCAGAACAATGCGGTCTCTGCGGCTGCACGTCGGTCGAGCGCTGGCATTCTCACCGCTGCCCGGTTCACGGGCTCCGGTTTCGGATCGGCTGTGGCCTTCGGCGCACTGAAATGGTCGCTAATTGCCCTGTTGGCAAGGCTTGGACGCCACTGTGCGCGCTGCCTCGCGGCGGACGTGAGTCCCGCGGCACGGATGCGGTCAAGATCGGAAATGGTGCCACCGCGCAAGCCGGAATCATCATCGGCAGCGGTCAGCACAACGACAGCATCAATGTCCGCCGTCGCGATTGCGTCAACAGGAAAGGCGCGGACTCGCCGCATCAAATCAGCGTCAATCATCACAACCCCACCACTGTGCTTTGCCGAAGAATGCACCGATGATATCCCGACCACCCTCTCGGCGCACCACCGGCGTGCGGCTCGGATGAAACGCGCCAAACCGAATGCTGAAGGCTGTCCGGCCTGCGTAGCAGGCGGGCAGGTGCGCCGCCGTCAGGCGGCGACAGGCCAGCCCCCTCTGGGGAGGGGGCGCAGGCCGAGGGGGAGGGGAACCCCCCTCCTTGAGGAGGGGGGCAGGGGGGAGGTGGAACCCCCCTCCATGAATGGAGGGGGGCAGGGGGGAGGTTGAGCTTTTAAATCTTTTGTCTCTTCATGACCTTTGGTCATTGGGTATCTGCTCTGGTGCCCATCCCTGGTAACTTCAACCACCCTTGTTCGAGTGCTCGCAGAGCAAGGGTGGTTGAAGTTCTGGCCGCTTGCGGACAGAAGGGATGGGCACCAGAGCAGATACCCGCAGCTCGCAGAGCTGCAAGCCGATTACCTGCCTGATGACCAGACTGGTTACCAGCATGGTTCTCAGAACGATTACTAGACTGATGACCCAAGTATCATTCTGGTCATCGGTCTAGTCATCACCTACTGAATGGCTCAGCTGGCCGCTCCTGCTGGTTTCTCGCCGGCGGTCGCGGGGGCCGCCGAGCCCTTCTGGGCCTTGTGGTAGGCAGCGACGATGTCGTCATCGATCCGTCCGCGGGGTGCAACCTTGTGACCGTGCTCCTTCGCCCACTTGCGAATCAGTGCCGGCTCATTGGAGCGGACGCGAGCGGGCTTCTTGGAGCCACGTGCGGGCTTCTTCCGCGGAACTTCCCGCGCAGCCTCGATGAATGGCGCTAGCGCGTCGTCGAACCGCTTTGCGCTGGCCGCGGACAGATCGAACTCATAGTCGACACCGCGAACGCTGAACGTGATCAGCTCGGCCTCATCGACCTGCTCGTCGGTGAGGTCGTCGAAGACCTCTTCAATGGTCCTTGTCTTGCGTGCCATGTGGCAGATCCCCTTCGTGTGGCTGTCCCTCCCGCTTTCGCGGGTATCGGCGCATGCGATCGGTAGCCAGAATAGGCGCATCGCCCAGGCCATCGCACCCTGATGTCAATCGACGATTCGCAGGTGGCGCCCGCGATGGCCTTCGGCCTGCTCGTCAAGCCACAAAAGAACGGCTTCCCAGCCATCCGTCTTGATGCGAGCAGCCATTGTTTCGGCAATGATCGTGTGGCCGCTTGGACCAGTCGGTGAACTAGAACGGTTGGTGTTGTAAGTCTCTGAGATCAGAGCATGAAGTGCGCGGCCGCGGCGCTGCCATACCTCCGGCGCGCGGTCGGGGTCGTCGGTCGCGTCGTAGGCCATTCGGAACTGGAAGGTCGGTGCGTAGGTGGCTGCCCGCTCGAGATCGGCGTCGATCCATAGCAGCCACGCGACCACTTCGGCGGCATCAGTCTGAGACCTGTAGAACCGGAACTCTTTGAGCGGGAGATCCGGGAATTTGTGGGCGTATTCGATTGCCATGGTGCGCATGCGGTCGCAGGTCGGACCGTCGACCCACTCCAGGTGCCATCCTGGTCCGTCATATGCGTGCCTGACGGTCCGGCCGGTGCGCTCGCTGAGCAACTGCGCAAGTTTGACGGCTTGACGGGATCGACTGGTCATGACACTCCTTCAAGGAGAGGTGGTGCATCCACCCCCGGGTATAGCTCCAGGTAGGTGGGAAGGTGCTCGCGGTAATGTGCGAGACCGGCGTCGGTGAATACATAATGGCCAGTTGGCTCATGGCTCTGATACCGCAGGTATCCCCGGCTGTGGAATTGTTCGTATCCGACGCAGAGGTAGAGGTGGTTCTCTCCCTGGAGCTCGTGACAGCGGGCGCCTTCGTTCTGTGCCTGGGCAACGACTGCCAATTGCCGCCAGAGCCGTTCTCTCAGTAGCCCTTTGGGTGGGCGCGCGGGCGCTGGTCTTACGCCGGTTCCGGCACGTGCGGCCGCCCGACCTTCTTTTGTGAGCCACACCGAGACCGGATCCCGGAGTATTCCGGGAGCGGTCTCGGTGTCGATGAGCCCTCGGTCGCGCAGGGCCGCCAGGGTCGCGCCGGCACCGGTGTCATAGACACCACGGGCCCGCAGGCCGCTGGGGACGGGGCCATTCGGGTTGTTGAACGCAATTCGCCGCCAGACGCGCGCGGGCGTGCGGTCGTATCGTCCGGTTGCGCCCATCTGTCGGTGATGGTCCTCGAGGTTCTGGTCGGCGTGGAACAGCACGGTCAGATAGATCTGCTGACGTTCGTTCAAGTCTTCCCACGCGGCCCGGGCGGCGGCAGTGGTCATGGTCCAGCGTCCATTCCCTGGTGATGGCGAGGGCGGTTTTCGGTCTAGCTTCGTTGTTCGCGGATCGCGTCGTCCAGGACGTTGAACAGGTCGTCGATCTCGTTCTTCAACTGACTGGTCTTGGTCAGCACGGCTTTTCGCGCGTCGGCGCCGGCATCGGTGAGCGATGAGCCAAGCGGCTGCCAGTCGCCTTTGACCTCGAGTTGCGCTTCAGTGAGCTGGTTCCGCGCCTTTTGCAGCGCGTCGCGGGCCGCTTCGAACATTTGACGCTGTGTCGGCAAGGTGCTCAAGATCAGTGCTCCTACTTCGCGGGATTCATTGCGGCTATCCGGGATTCGAGTTCACGTACATAGGCGGCGCTCATGTCGGCCTGGCGGCGGGCTTCGGCGGCCGCGCCGGTGCTTGCGAGCTGCTCGGCGAGCGTGGCATAGATCTGGGCCTGGCGCTGCTCGATGGGCAGCAGCAGCGCGGGCGGGACCGGGCCCGGGCGGCATTCCTCGAGAAGAACGGCGCGCAGCTCGGCGAGGTGGGATTGTTCGGCGTCGAGGTCCATGCGTTCGAGCCGGTCGGCGGGCGCGTCCTCGCCGGTGTACTCGCGGATCCACCGGTCGATGTGCGCGGCCCGGGACGCGACGGTGTCGTCCCGATCGGCGACACCGAATGCCTTGTCCCGCAGAAGCTTTTGCCGATAGGCGGCAGCTGTGGTCTCCGCGATGCGCCAGCGGTCGTGGGCGCGGGAATCAGAGACCTTCGCCGCCGCTGCGATCGCCTTCCAGGTGACGGCGTCGACGCGGGCGGCCACGAGCGCGGCGTCGATCGCGGAATCGGCCAGCGTCCGCAAGCTCAGCGCGGCTTCGAACCGCTCGAGCGCGGTGCCGTCCCCGGCCGCGATCCGGCGGGCGCGGGTGGCCAGATGCCAGAGATGTTCGTCGAGGGCGAGGTTGGCATGGGTGCGGTCGGTGAACGGCGCACCGGCATCCGAGAAAAGCGGATCGTCCATGGACATCAGCATATCCGGAACGGAGCAACACTTGTCCTGTTTTTACGGATGAATCTCATCCATCCGTGAATGCTGACCGCCGTTAATCCCTGCTTATCGGCGGTCAGACACGATCACTCAACATCGAGTGTGGTACTGCATATTGGGTGTAGTCTTGGGCAGCACGCTACCGTGTTACCACTGCAAGGAGCAGAGTTATGGTCGCCCGCAACGAGATCCTCTACCGCACACTGCGCGCCAGCATCGCCGCGAACTACGCGCCCGGCGACAAACTGCCCAGCATCGCCGAGATCCAGACCGAGTACGGGATTCCGAGCCCCAACACGGTCCGCCAGGCCCAACAGCGACTCGTCGAGGAAGGCGTCCTCGAAACGCGCCAGGGCCTCGGCGCCTACGTCGTCCGGCTTCCCCAATCGCCCAACGTCGACATGGTCGCGGAGCTCACCCGTCTCCGCGACGAAATGAGCCTGCTGATCGAGGCGGCTCGAACCTCTTCGCGCACAGTCACTTTCGACCTTCGTGACCCCGACCGGCCGCACACCTACTACATCCTCACCGCGGCGCTCAACGACTGGGCCACCCGCACCCGTGCCGAAGCCGCGTTCGAACCCACCAACGCCGACGAGCTGCGGGCACTCGCCGCGGCCGCCGACGAACTGCGCGAATGGATCGAGCCCGCGCAGCTGGCACCCCGGTCCGGATCGCCGGTGCAGCCGGCCGCCGAGCCCCTCGCCACTGTTCGTGTCGAGGCCGTTGAGCCGACGGCGATCAGCCGCAGCGAGTTGGACTCGCTGTTTCCGCAGCCGAGCGACACCGAGCGCGCCGCGACGCGCGCCAAGCTGGTCGACCGCGCTCGCCTGGTGCAGCAGGAAGGTTGGGCCGCCTACCAATACGTCTGGAGCACTGGGGAAGTAGTGGGCGTCGCGCTCGTACTCGGTGACGAAGCGATGCTCACCGAATGTGCCGAAACCCGCGACAGCGTGCTCAGCCGCTACGCCTACGACCTGTTCGGCAGAAGTGGCGGCCGCCGCGACGAAGCCGACGGCTTCCCCGAAACCCGCAAATGGTTCCTGCGCGCACAGACCGACCTCGCGGGCTGACTCTTCGGCCGCGCCTTCCCACCCGAAGGCGACAGACTCGCCAGCGCTGAAACCCCGGTTTCATACTGGAGGGGTGCCGCGCGCCCGGCCGAACCGCTACCGATCAGATCAGCTTCATGCCGACCTGCGGCGGATCATGCGGCTCCTGCGCGCGGATGCCGAAGAACGCAGCGAATACTTGCGTTACCCCGACGATGACGACCTGGCTGCGCTGCACGCGCTGGCCAGGATCGTCCACGCCGCCGACTACCTGATCGACCAGCACATCACCGCCGCCCGCCGCCGCGAACACCGCGACGGCGGCGTTGCTGTGTCGTGGGCGAAGATCGGCGATGCGCTCAACATCACCGGCCAAGCAGCCGGTAAGAGGGCCCGTGCGCACCGACTCGCCGTGACACCGCCGCCGCCGATGACACCCGAACAGTACGAACAGTTGGTCGCCGAAGGGCGAGGGCTCGTTGCCGCACGCGACCGTGGGCGGCAACGACAATGAGCCAATCGCAGTGAAGTGCACAACATTTCGGGAGAAATTTTCTCGCAGTGTCAGCCCCGGCACCGGGCTACGCCGGGCCAGGACCACACCGGTTGGAGCGAGCCCGAAACGACCAGCTCACCCGGTATTACCGGCCGGGGCCGCCGCAGGACAACCGCAGTGGTACCGACACAATTCATCGACCGTGGGCACGGCACGCGGCGCGCGATCTGATTGAGATCGCACTGCCTCGGTTGCCATCGTGCTCACATGAAGTCCACCCGCCGCCCTGCTGCTCACGAAAACGGCTGTAACCAGCGCGATTCCGACGACTGCCACAGTGGAGAAGGCTGCTTCTACGGTTCTGTCCGATCACCTACCCCGACAGACAGGAACCGACGCCGTGTCCCTCTTCCGCACTCGCCGCGACCACCCCGCCGTCACCGCCAGGGAGCTCACCCCCGCAAGCCCTCGCTGGACACCACGGGTTCGGCGAACCCTCTCCGAGACGGGCCCGCGGCGATGACTCTCGGCACGAACGACGAAGGGCAGCAGGACTACTGGGCCGGGGTGGACCCGAACCAGGCTCCGACCGGCCCTATCCAGCTCCTGTGGCGAGGCTGCCAGATGATCTTCCTGACCACGAAGAACACTGCGGACACGGCCAGGGCCATTGCTGTCGGCATCGTGATTGTCGGTGCCGGCATGGTGCTGAGGAACGGGTTCGGGTGGGTCGTGCACCTGGCGGCCACCTACCCCTACCGCGCCGGACTCATCACCGTGAGCATCGCCGCGTGCGGCGCGGCGCCGACCGCCCTGAAGAAATTCCAGGGCTGGCGCGCAGCCCAGGCGGTCGAGTCGACGGCGAAGGCAGCCTGCCGCCGCGCGCAGGCCGGCGATGACGAATCCGCCGCCGAATGACCACCCGCCCCAAGACTTCGCAACTGCAACACCCGCGCTGGGTATCCGTTCCCAAGGAACACCGTGTGCTCACCTGGCGCGCCGCCTACGCCGACGACGAAACGGTCCGCAAGGATGCCCTAGCCGTCCTGAAAGCCTTCTCCGGCTCGACGATTCGACCACCGCCCCGGTGGCACCGGCGCCGAACCCGGTGGATATCCACAGCCGCGACCAGCCCGCGCGGCGGATCCGCCGCGGGCATCCTCCGCGCCACGGCGCGCCGCCCGGCCGGACGGTCCGCCCCAGTGTGCGCTGAGCCGATGCCGCAGTACGGGTTTCTGTCCGTGAGCTCGGGAGGTGCTCACGGCCGGTTCGGCATGAGCAGCGGCCGCCGGGATGAAACCGACGGCTTTCCTGACCCAGTGCGCGGCAATACGACTCCGGCCCCTCACGTGGGTGGTTGCCCGGCCAGCAATGCGTCTACTCGCGCGATCACCTCGGCCGCCGGCTCGCCCGGACGGAAGGCCACGGCGTCGAGGATCTCGATCAGCGCGTCGATTGCCTTCCGCGACGGCTTCGGGTGCCCCACGGCTGCCAGCACCGCGGCGGCCACGTCGTTCTCGCCGCCGTTGCGCGCGGCGACCACGAGCAGCAGCAGCGTGTGTTGCCCGACCGACAGTCTGGACGTGTCACCCGCCACCTCGCCGAGCCTAATCACGTGGCCGACTTGGAGGGAGCCCGAGGACACAGCCCGGGTGCGACTCCGAGCGGCATGCGCCGACTTGATAGAATCGAACATGCATTCGACTTTTCGTCAGTGGTACGAGCAGCCGGACGGGACGCTGAGCCGGTCTGGCGAGCTCGTCGTGTTGCCCGGGGGGCGTGCGGTGCTGCCGTCTCCACTTCGATGTCCGGTCTGCGAACAGCCTTTTCAGCCGGGTGAAATGGTCGTGGGTTGGCAGGCATGCCGGAACTCCGGCAGCGTGTGTACGGGCCATATCGCGACCACGTGCCTGCGTGAACAACCGGGCGGGCGGCTGTGCTCTGGCGCGGAGTATCAACCGCCGAAAAGGTTGGGGTGCGAGAAATTCGTGTTCGATGGCCGATAGCCGAACACGGCGTTGACCAGCCCTGATCTGACAGGACTGGCCAACGCCACATTGCTCAGTTGGTGGTCGACTGCTCTCGTCCGCGGAGCTGGGCGAGGTGGTCCGCCTCGCTGAAGAACGCCTCGATCACTTTGTTGTCCGCGTAGGCCAGCCTCGTGGTGGCCGCTTGGTCTCGGGTGAACCATCCGAGACGCTGCCCCTCGGTCAGCGCGATGGTGTCGATATCGAGGTCGATGCGGGTCGCGAAGCTGTGTTCGATCCCGAAGTCCCTTTCGCGGGTCATCAGATGAACAACGCGGTCGGGGTCGAGCGCGATGTCCATCTCTTCCTTGATCTCGCGAATCACGCAGTCCTGCGGGGTTTCTCCGTCTTCGAGCATGCCGCCGGGGATGGCCCACATGTTCGGGTAGGGGATGTGCGCGAAATCGTCGCGCAGGTACATGAGCACCTGATCGCGGGAGTTGACCATGAGAATTTGGGTGCCTTCGAGTGCCATGGGGCTATGCCTTTCTAGCGGTGATAGGCGGTGGCGAGCTTGGTTACCGCAGTGATGACGTCGCCGATGTCGGTTTCGGTCATCTTCGGGTACAGCGGCAGCGACACGATTCGTTCGGAAGCCTCCCGCGCGCGGGGCAGGGCGTCCGGGGCGAGGTCGTGAACTCGCTGATAGTACGGCTGGAGATGCAGCGATACGAAGTGGATGCCGGTGCTGATGCCCTCGGCGCGCAGGGCCGCAACGAACTCGTCGCGGGTGACGGTGAGCCGGTCGAGATCCAGCCGGATGACGTAGAGATGGTGGGCGTGGTCGATACCGGGCCGGGTCGCCAACGGCATGATGGCGGGCAGGTCGGCGAACGCCTCGTCATACAGATTGGCGTAATGGGCCCGCGTCGCGATGAATCCGGCCAGGCGGGGAAGCTGGTGCAGCCCAAGGGAGGCCGTCAGATCCGGCATGTTGTATTTGAAGCCGGGCTCGTACAGCTGCCAATGGGGCGAGCCGGTGACGGCGTGCCGGTTCCACGCGTCCTTGCTGATGCCGTGCATGGTCAGCGACCGGGCCCGGTCGGCGAGGGCCTCGTCGTCGGTGACGAGCATGCCGCCCTCCGCGCACGCGAGGTTCTTGGTCGCGTAGAACGAAAACGCCGCGGCTGCGCTGGGCAATTCACCGATGCGGCGGTCGTGGTAGCGCGCTCCGAGGGCGTGGGCGGCGTCCTCGAGAACGGTGAGGCCGTGGGCGGCCGCCACGGCGGAGATGGCGTCCATGTCGCACGGCTGTCCGGCCATGTGCACCGGCATGATGGCCTTCGTCCGCTCGGTAACAGCGGCCTCGATCGCGGCCGGGTCGATATTGAGCGTGTCCGGGTCGATATCGGCGAACACCGGTCGCGCTCCGAGATGAACGATCACGTTGGCGGTGGCGGGCCAGGTGATGGGGCTGGTGATCACTTCGTCGCCGGGCCCGATGCCGGCGGCGGCCAGACCCACGTGCAGGGCCCCCGTGCATGAGTTCGTGGCGACGGCGAACCTGGCGCCGGTGTACTCGGCGATCATCGCCTCGAACCGCCTGGACTTCGGGCCGGTCGTCAGCCAGCCCGACCGCAGGGTGTCGAGCACTTCGGCCTCCTCGGCCTCGCCGAGCAGCGGCAGCGCGAACGGCAACGGCTCCTGGCGGACGGGCTGTCCGCCGCACAGTGCTGGCGTTACGAGCACCCGTTCCATGGTGTCGGCGGCCGCGAACTGCGGCGCGGTCATCGCGGCGAGCCGACCGGGCTCGAGCAGGTAGTGGTGTACCTCCTCGATGGCGTCGGCGACACTGCGGGCCGGGACGAATCCGGTATCAGCGCCCAGCCGTTTCCCGGTGACGCGGTAGCTGATCGCGTTGGCCGGGCTGGGGTTGGCGCGGATCACGATTCCATCGTCGAACCGTTTGGCGACCTGCTCGGCGATCTCGTGCACGCGCAGGTTCTCCCCGACCACGTTGTAGATCGGGTACGTGAGCTGGCCGGACTCGGCGTCCAGACACGCGATGAACGCTCGGGCGGCGTCGAACACGTGCAGCATCGGCCGCCACTGGTCGCCGCCGTTGACGATGACCTCGTGATTGGCCAGCGCGCTGTAGGTCATGGAGTGCACCACCAGATCCCGGCGCATCCGCGGGGACCGCCCGCACAAGGTGCCCAGCCTCAACGCCACCGGCTCGAACCCGTCGGTGCGCTCGGCCAAGATGGCGTCTTCGGCGGCGAGCTTCGATTCCGCGTAGGCCGACCGCGGCGCGACCGCGCTGGATTCGTCCATGGCCTGCGCGGATCCGCTGTAGACACCGCAGGTGGAGGCGAACAGGAACCGCCGGGCACCGGCGCCGCGCGCGGCCGCCGCCAGCCGGGCGGCCGCCTTCTCGTTCACCTCGCGTGTCCAGCGCTCGTTGAGCGCGGCGGCGGGGTCGTTGCTCACCGCTGCCAGCGCCACCACCGACTCGACACCTTCGAACGCCCGCGGATCGAGGTGGCGGATGTCGGTGCGGATGATCTCGAGCTGTGGGTGGTCGGGCAGGATGTCGCCGCTGTAGAAGGCGTCCACCGCGATCACGCGATGCCCGCGCAGCAAGAGCTGTTGCACCAGTAGCGATCCGAGGTATCCGCCGGCTCCGGTGACCATCGTTGTGTTCATGCCCGTGTTGCCTTCCTCCACGGTCGCGACCGGGGATCGGCCGCGACGAGGGGTCCATAGCATCGGTGAATCCCGCTGTGAGACAGGTGATCACCCTCGAATTCGCATCTGGTCACCTTCGATCTCGCGCCCGGGTACCGTGAGCGGTGGGGCGATCGGCGAGACACTCGACCAGGTGAGGTCATGGACAGTCTTTTCGCGGATCGGCAAGCGCTGGGAAAAGCGCTGGCACAGTTGCGGGCGGCGGCCGGAGTCAATCAGGCGGCCATCGCGACCCGGTATGGGGTGGACCGCTCCTACGTCAGTCACGCCGAATGTGGGCGGCTGCTGCCGCCGCGCCCGTTCTGGCAGCTCGCCGATTCCCTCGTCGGCGCGGACGGCGCGCTGCTGGCGGCCTTCGATGTCCACGTTCGTGGCGTGGCCGGGGTGGGACCGGCGACAATAGGCAGCGGTGCTGCTGCGATCCTGCCCGCCGCACCCGCCGTAGACCTACACTCCATGCTCGACCCGACCCTGACGGAGTGGCTGACCATGAACAGACGCGAGCTCCTGGAGTTCCTCGCCGCAGCCGGAACCCTCCCGGCCGCAACATTGTTGGCCGGACTCGAGGCCGGGACCAGAGGTCAGCTCTCCCACGCGTCGGGAATGAAGGTGGACGCGGCCAAGATTGAGCAGATCGAAACCCTCGTCGATACCCTCGGACGCCAGTACGAAGCATTCGGGCCTCGGGCGGTGCTGGCGATCCGGCAGGGGCAAGCCGATCTGGTGGACGCCTTGCTGCGCGACTGCCCGGCGGCGCTGCTGCCCCGGCTGTTGTCGCTACGCGCCCACCTCGCTCGGGCGCTGGGCTGGATGGCCTATGACGCAGGCGATCTGCACCTCGCCGGACACCACTACGGCACTGCCCGCGACTGCGCCGAACAGGCCGCTGACGCGGATCTCAGTGCGCTGGTGCTGTGCAACATGTCGCTGGCCGCGACCCGCGCCGGGCGCCCCGGCCGGGGAATCGACCATGCCAGCGCGGCCGCCCACTGGGCGACCCGCTCGGGTGACCGGTACTTGCTGGCCTACACCTTCGATATGGCCGCTGAGGCTCACGCCGAGCTCGGGCAGAACAGCGAATGCCGTTCCGCGCTGGACCGATCCGCGGCGCTGGTCGCCTCGGCCACCGACACCCGGTTGCCGACCTACGTCTACGACCCGGCGCTATCGGCTGGGTTCGCCGCAGAATGCCTGACCAAGCTCGGGGCCGGCGGGCCCGCGGTGGCAGCCGCGCAGCGCTGCTGTGAACTCATCGACCCCGCGTACAGCCTCTCGCAGGGGTTCGCCGATGTCGGCCACGCCCTGGCGCTGGCCCTCACCGGCGACATCGACCACGCGGCCGCGATCATTGGCCACACCGCCGACACCGCCACCGCCTACGGCTCTGCTCGACTGACTGCCGAAGTGCGCAACGCTCATACCCAGCTGCACCACCTCGCCCCCGACGCGGCCGCCGTGCGCGCGCTCGGTCACCAGCTCGCCGCTGCACACCTGGTTTGACCTATTCGGTCTGCTCGTAGACCTGCGCGTATAGCGCTTCGGGCAGATTGATCCGGCGGTCCTCGTACAGCACGCGCAACGCCGCCCGGCGGCGTCCGCAGTCGCGGGGCTGACAGTGCCGGTGTTCGTGAACGTCCTTCATGGCCTGCGTGATGCTGGGCTGCGCTCGGTGCGCGCGGTGGGGCAACTCGGCCTGGACGTCCCACACGCTCGGCCCCGTCGGCTCGTCATCGCGCAGGCCCCACACCATCGCGGCCGCAACCACGGCCGCGATGGCGGCCGCCACGACAGGCCACGCCGCCGCGCCCATCAGTTCTCGCCGCCCCTGGGCGTGTTGTGACCTGCGGCCTCAGCTGGCTCGCGGAGCGGGTTCCAATCGCGCAGCGCGGTAGCCACTTTGGCGATCAGCTCGCGGTCGGTCTCATATGTCCACGTCGGTGTAGGTGCTGGTATCGCCGCTGCGTTGGAAATTCGGTGGGGAAGGGTGTCTCTGTCCATGTCAGCCTCACGCCGTTAGGCTCCGCTGGTTTCGGGCAACTGGCCGGTCGAATAGCGCGCAACGGTCCGCTCGTCGTCCACGGTGACGACATCGGCGACCTGCACCACCTCGCTGGGGATTGTTCCGCCGTCGAAATGCGCTGCGCTGGGGACGAATACGGCATCGGCTTCGATGCGCGTCAGCATGACGTGCAGGCGGTGAATCGGCCGATCGGTCGCCGGGCTCACGGCCAGGATCTTGCACAGGTCGTACCCGTAACGGGTCGCGAGCTTGCGGATTCGGGCCTTGTCCCATTCCTCGCGGGTGCCCGAAATGTCTTGCCGCAGATAGCCGATTGCTCGTGGAATTGGTGGTGTGGTCATCGGTTTGCCCCTCTGTTGGCTGGAGTGGGGCGCTGCCGGGGAGCCAAGTAGGGGGGCGACCGACTACAACCCAGCAGCGACCCAATTCGAATTCTCGAGCGGAACCGACCGGATCAGGGGGTACGCCTTGTACCTCTTCTCAAGAAATTTCGCGGGTACCCTCCGGGTAGAACCCACTTTCCGCCCCGACGGGAACCCCATGGACGACGAATTCGACCCCCAGCCCGGCGACCGCATCGGTGACAACATCCGGAGACTGCGCGGCAAGGCACTGACCCGTCAAGAACTCGCCGATAAGTCGGAAGTCAGTGTTGACCTGCTCAAACTCCTGGAGCAGGGAACCCGCAATTCCACCTCGCTGGCGACGCTGCGTAAGCTCGCCGCCGCGCTGGACTGCGACATCAGCGATATCACGGGCAAACGCACCGGTCTGCCCAACGCCACCGGCGAAACCGCGGGCGTCATCGCGATCCGCCGGGCACTGACCTCGGTTGATCACCTGACCGGCACGGCTGACGAACACCTGCCAATCACTCTCGCCGATGCCCGCCGGACCGTCACCTACGCCTGGGGTTCCTACTGGGCCGGGCGCTACGAGAAGCTCGCCTCGGTCCTCCCCGCCGGCATCGCGGACCTGCGAGCCACTCAGCAAGCCGCGCAAGGCCCGGACAAAGCCCCCGCCTCGGAACTCTTCGCGCGGATCCTGTGGGCGACCGCCTGCACCCTCGTGCATCTCGGCCACACCGATACCGCGTGGCAGGCGGTCAAGGACGCGCACACAGCCGCGCTGCTCGGAAACGATCCCTTGCTCGAAGCGACGCTGCGGGGCTCGATCGGCTGGCAGCTACTCGTCCAAGGGCGCCAGGACGAATCCCGCGCTGTAGTCCTCAACGCTGCCCGCGACATTCAGCCCGTCGGCGACGTGTCCGACGCGCACCTGTCGGTGTACGGGTCGCTGCTGTTGCAGGCCGCCACCGCCTCCGGGCGCGACCAAAAGGTCTCGCTGGCCCTGGATCTCGCAGATGAAGCTCAGACGGTCGCCGCGCGCCTGCCGGGCGACACGAAGGACTACGAATGCAACTTCGGTCCGAGCCAGGTCGTCATGCAGCGGACCGACATTCACGTGTCCTCGGAGATGTACCCAGAAGCCGTCACGGCCGCCAAGGCGATGCCATTCGGCGGTACCGGACTCACTCAGGTCTCCCAGGCCCGGCACCTGCTCGACCGGGCGGCCGCGCTCACTCGCTTGGGGAAGTTCGACGACGCGTACAAGCTGGTCTCGACCGCCGAAAAGGTAGGTGGTGACCAGTGGGCGCGGCACCAGAGTTTGTTTCGGACTGTCGTTGCCGAACTACAGGACAACGACCGCACGCCGGGGCTCCGCGAGATTGCGCGTCGCATCGGCCTCCGCGGCTAAGGGCGGCATGAAATGCGTAGCATCGCAGTCGGACAGCTCTACGACCCGCGCCGACGGCGCTGGGCGCCGATGCCGGTAGCAAGAATCACCCACGCCGGAATCCACCTGGTTCTCAACGTCGCGGACCCGACCGCAGTCGAGCTGGAAGCCGTACAAACCGGCGAACCCCGCTTCGCCTGGGTCGATGCCCCTCACGTTGCGCTGCTGGCGTGGTCCTTCGGTGAAGCAATCCCGTGGACCGATGTCCCCTACAGCCCGCATCTCGAGGACTCCGGCGACGTGCCGGGCATCGGGGACAAGCCCGGAACTCCTACCACCGTGACCGTGGTCCTGGTCGACGCAGATACCGGGGTGGTGCGCGCGGTGCGCGAAACCCCATGGCCGCCGGAATTCGCTGCGGTAGTGCGTGATTCCATCGCACGGATGGCCGCTGAGCCGGTGGACATGAACGCCATCGAAGCGGCCATGGCCACGCTCTACGTCACCTACCCAGACACCGCCGAACTCGTCGCGTGGAAGGCCAACGCAGTGTGCGCCGACGGCCACCTCATGGCCAGCTGAATGCGGCTTAGACCCGCACACGGCGACCGTGTGCGGGTCTAGTCGTCGCCGCGCAGCGCTGCGGACCCGAACACCTTGAACAGCTCCACATCGGCGGCCAGCTGGTCATTCGCTTGCCGCCATCGCATCTCGGCGATGGTCGCTTGGCCGTAGCGAGTGAACAAGTCGTCGAGCAGCGCTTTGGCAGTTTCCTGATCGCCGCTGTGGTGGGCGGTCTGGAGTCGGCGCAGCTGGTCGAGGATGGCGCGCTCGTCGGCGGCCGCGATGTCACTCACGCTGCTGATTGTGCCGGATCTCGCGCACGACCGGGGATCCATCGCCGTTGCGCCGTTAGCGGTTTGGGGTAGGCGCGATGACGTGGACGCGGCTCCATCGGGTGCGGTTCTGTTCGATGGCGGGTACGAGGTCCGTGAGGCTTCCGCGGGCACCGGTGATGATGATCAGCCCTTTCCGCTGTTTGGCGGCGTTGGATGCTGCTGCGCGCCACCCGTGATCGGCGGGTAGGTCGCCGCTGTAGAGGGTGCCGCCGTCAGGGGTGGTGATTGTCAGCTGTCCACCGGCGGTGAGCTCGGCCAGCCATCCGGCCGTGATCGCCCGGGAGAATGTGAGATCCAGGCTGACAGGTCGGGCACCGAATCGCTCCACGGCGGTTCGAAGTGCATCACCGGAGACGAGACGGCCGTTGCCTTCGATGATGGCGGCGGTCGCCGGCTGGATGATGGCGATCATCGGTTCGCCAGCCATGGTGATTGCCTGTGCCATCAGGGTTTCCAGTTCGGCGGGTAGGCCGTTGGCCGGGTCGAGAATGTGGTCGGGCATCTGCATGACGGCCCTATCCCCCAGGGTGTTCGGGCCGCCCGCGCTCGGCGAGCGCGGGCGGCTGGTGTTCTTGGTTGGTCGTTATGCCGCGATCGGTGCGGTGTGTGCTTGTTCGTCGAGGAGCTGTCCGGCGCGGTTGATCAGCCGCATGACGGCGATTTCGTCCATGCGGTAGTTGGCGGCGATGTCGGCGGGCCATTGTCCGGCGGCGTAGTCGGTCAGGACGTTTTCGACGGTGGATACGAGTCGTTCGTAGTCGCGAGCGGTGTCACGCATGGTTGCCGGGGCGTCCTGGTCGACGATGGCTTCGGCCAGGGCGCGGCAGTCGACTTCCTCGTCGGTGTGGCTGACGGCGACGGCGTCGGATTCGACGTGATGCTCGACTCGCGCGGCCTGTTCGTACTCCCCCGCGGTGGTGGTGCTGGATTCGGCGTTCAGCAGGTCGTCGGCGTGGGCGAGGATGGTCGCGTAGCGGCGGGAGATCCAGCCGTGCAGCCACATGCCGGTGCCGATCATGAGCGGCGCTGCGCTGTTCTGGGCGGCGGCACCCCAGTCCTTTTGGTGCAGGTGGTGGCCTGCGTTGAGGCCGATGGTGACGCTCATGAGGGCAACTTCGAACAGGATGATCCGGCCGCGGTCGAGACTCATTCCCCAGGTCGTTGCGTCGGTGGAGACCAGCATGAGGGCGACGACGAATCCGGAGACGACGAGCTCGGCGCCATAGGACAGCCACCAGAGCAGGTTGGCGGGGGTGGTGTTCGGGGCGATGTTGTGTTGCACGTTGACCGCGGACCAGGCCAGCGCGATGACGACAAGTCCGATGAGCGCGCGCGAGACCAGGACCGCTCGCCGGTAGGTGCGCAGTCGCCGATAGGCGACGCTGCCGAGCCTGGACATGGCTTGCTCGGTGCGCGCTTGGCGGGCCTGGGTGCGGCGTGCGCGTCCCTGGGCGCGGACCTCGGTGAGTGAGGCTCGCAGGTCTTGGGAACGGTGCGCGGCCCGGATCCACTGGGCTGCCCAGCGGTCGAGGCGCATTTCCCAGTTCGCGCGGATCTCGGTGAGCTCGGGCCGGGCCTGCATCGGGCCCAGCACCACGGCTTCCTCGAGCTCGGCGGCGACCTTCCCGATGCGGTCGATTTCCTTGGCTGGCTTGTCTGACTTGGCTGGCTTGTCTGACTTCTTCATCGCACCCTCTCAGCGCTGTCCGCTGGTGATCAACCGGGCTCTCGGTCGCTCGCGTGGCCGTTCAGCTCGGGCTGTAGTCGTGTGGTTCATCAGGCCGATTACGCCGTGACCTGGCTCTATCTGTAGTGATTCACGGTGAATCACTCGATGGTTCGACCCCGGCGTAGCGGCTTTGTTTCACCGGTGATGGCCTGGCCGTTGTTGTACATCTGTTCGATGCGGGCAAGCTTCTCGACGACGGCCTCGTAGATGAGGTCAGTCATCCGTAGGTCACGGCCGGGGACGGCGGCGTTGATCAGCTGGAGTGCCGCTTTGAGCCGGTCGTACAGCTCACGTCTGATAGCGACCGTCGGATCGCGCCGCTCTGTGCCTGTCACGCGGCGATGGCCGCGCGCCGCGCGAACAAGCCGTGCCGAGTCTGATGCTCGATGACGCGGCTGTAGTCGGCCACGACGTCCCGGGTGTCGGCGGGTCGGTACAACGGCAGCGGCGTGAGCGCGGTCATCGCGTGGTCGGCCAAGTTAGTTCGCCGCACCGGTGGTGTCACGCCCGCTTTCAGTAGCGGCCCGTAGGTGTCCTCGGCGGCTGCCAGCATTTCCCGGTATCCACTGGCGAGCCGGAATGCATATTTGCGGTCGTGGTCCTTCTCGGCCTGGCTGATCGCGCCGCCCTGGGTCGGGATCATGGTGGGGATCAGGCTCAGCAATTCGACCGGCCGGTTGTAGGTCTTGCTCATGCCGGCCAGCATCGCAATCGTCACCGGTACGCCTTCGAGCTCTTTCCATTGCGGTTTGGCGCAGGTGATGACGCCGCTCAATCCGGATGCGAGCTCGGCCGGGAAATCGGTCTCCGCGGTGGTGGCGAGGGCGGCGAGGGTGTGGAGCGGGGAGTCGACGCCACCGCAGTCGATGAGCCGGACATCGGCGCACTCTTCGGGATGCTCTTCGGCTTCGGCGATAAAGGCCTCCCGCAACGCGATAACGAGACTCTGGTCTTTGACCACCTCGACGGCGAGCGGGCTCATGGTCTTGCGAGAGGTCGGGATGATGCGGATCCGGCGCATGACGTCCATGTCGTAGACCGGTTGTCCTTCGTCGTTGTAGCCCAGCTCGAGCCGTGCCGGAACCCGCACATCGCGCAGCTTCTTCTTGCCGCTGATCACGTCGGCCACTGTGGGCCCGGCGTGGTTGAGGTAGCCGAAAATGGCGGTCGGGTTGGCCTGGAGGTCCAGGTCGCATACGTCGACTGTGTAGCCCTCTTCGGCGAGTTTGACTGCGGTGGCTGCCAGCGATGTGGTTTTGCCGGCAGACCCGGATACGCCTATGTATGCGTGTGTCGACACTGATGGCTCCTCATGTGGTCGAGTGGGTGATTCGCCGTGAATCACCCGGCCCCAGCCCAATGCCTGTCTCACGCTTCCGAGCTTCGAAAAGGCTGCGACCTGGGGTATTGCGGGGTGATTCACGGCGAATCACCCTGCGGTGCGGCTACGCCACGGTGCCGATTCGGCGGATCTGATGGGCTTCCCAGCCGGTCGGGGCGAACCCACCGGCTTCGGAGAGGATGTCGAGGTACGCCGCGTCGAGGACGTCCCACGGGCGGTCTTTGTCGGACGCCCGCAGTTCGCACGACGCGAGTGCGACCGCCCAGAGGCTGCGCTGCGTCGTCTTGGGGTCTGATTCGCGGGCTACCTGGTCCTGCCACAGCTCCGGTGTCAGCGTGTCGCAGACCTCCGCTTGCCGCAGCCAGGTGTGCGCGAGAGTCCATGCCCGCGGCTGATCGGTGCGCACGCGGTGGCGCGTGAGGTTGATCAGCAGGGCGGCGAGCTTGTCGCGGCTCGTGCCTTTGGCAGCCAGCGCGGCCGCCGCTGTCCGGCGGCCGCGCTGGGCGGCTACACGGTCTCGGCTGTCGTCGTCCTTGGGTGTGCGGGGCGCGGGCGCGTCGGTGTCGGTTGTGGCGCTGGCGGCGTCGCCGTCGGTGGCGCCACTCCCCTCCCCCGCCGACTCTTCGACCGTCTCGGGCACCTCGACGGCGAAGAAGCTCAGGCTTCCGGTCTTGTCGTCGATGGCGGCGACGATGTTGTCGTCGGCCTCGACGGGAGCTTCGAGCAGCCGGTGGGCTTCCATGGCCTCACCGAACCGTGCGACGGGGTCGTCGACCAGCGTCAGCCCGATCCGCTGGGCGGTCGCACGGGAGTTTCGTTCCGCGACTACCCGCTGTACGGCCCGCTGCGGGGTGACGTCCTGGGCGATGAGGTCGAGTACGGCGAGCTGTTCGGAGGCTCGCTCGGCGCTGTCTTGCTGTTCATCGTGCTCACGCTGCCATTTGCGCGGGGGGCCGAACGGCAGGGCGGCCGCGAGGTCCACCGCCTCCATGAGGCCCAATTTGTCGTCACTGACCGCGTCTTGGGCTTGCGGGATGAGCAGGTTCAGCGCCAGGTGCCGTTGGACGGTCGGCTGCTTCAGGCCCGCGCGGGCGGCGATGGCTCGGGTGCTCATTCCCTCGTCGCCGTAGATCGCGAGATGGTGGGCGAGCTCGATCCGGTCGAGGTCGTCGCGGCCGGTGTTCTCGCGGACGAGCGCGTCGAGATCGCCGCCGTCGGTGAGGATGGAATCATCGATGATGACCGGGATTTGGTCGACGCCAGCTTCGAGCGCTCCGGCGCGGCGGCGGTGGCCGTAGACCACTACGTAGGCCGCGGTTTCCGGGACCTGGCCAGCGAGGTCGGGGTAGGCCGCGATGTAGGCCTCGCGGGTGCACACCAGCAGTGGCACCAGTACCCCTGTGCCCCTGATCGATTCGACCAGCTCTTCCCACTTCTGATATCCCGGGCGGGGGCGCGATCGACGCGGGGAGTTTCGCGGGTGCGGTGCGAGCTGATCTACCGCGACCTTGATGACGGACAAGCCGACTTCCTCGGCGCGCTTGTGGATGTCGGCCAGAACAGCAGCCACGTCCACGCCGGCGGACTCTCCGTCTGGCTCGGTGACGGTGATCGTGTTGCCGGACAGCGCCTCGAGTAGCGGGTTCGGTGCGCCACCGCCACGCAATCGATCGGCCCCGCTGATCTTCTTCAGTCCTGCGCGAGCGCCCGACATACTGGAATCCTCCTTATGACATGTAAAACATGTAGGTGCACCTTATCGCACGCGCAGGGCTGACGCACCCGCATTCCTCGGGGCGCGCCACCTTCGGATTCCCTTGTGCCGCGTACTGATCGCGCGCTCCGGACAGTCGCTCGACGTGCGGACTTTTGGGGTGATTCACCGTGAATCACCCCAACCTGCCGGGGTGGCTGCATGTTCCGGCTTGCGCTTCGAAACGTCACTGACGAATTGTGGTGTGCGGCAGTGGCATCGCACTCGTGCCGCCGATGATCCGAGAGGGTCGACCATGCTGTGACCTGCGGTAGCTGATGGTGATTCACGGTGAATCACACTCCGAGCCTCACGATTTGAAGCTCGGCAATTGGTATGGCCGGAGAATCCCCTAGGGATGGGGAGCGCCGGGCCCGATGCTAGGCGCTTTTCGTCGTGGGTGGAAGTACGACGCGCGCAATCGGTCTCGTGAGCCCTCCGCCCGGCGTCCGCTCATGTCAGCGACACAGCGACCACCAGGGCGTCGAACAGGCCGTGGCAGATGATGGCGGGCCAGATCGAACGCGTGTAGAGCGTGAGTCCGGCGTACATCGCACCACCGATGCCCGCGTTGACGACATTCGACGGTCCATATGTTGAGTGGGCCTGGGCGAACAGGACGGTGCTGATCACTGCGGCGACGACGATGAGCGCGATCGAGGCGCGGCGCCACCGTACGCTCGTGGTCAGGTTCTGGATCAGCAGCAGTGGCGCACGATAGGTGATCTCCTCGGGGAGTGCGGCGACGAAGAACGGCAGCAGCACGACAGCGCCGAAGGCGTTGTGCCGGTAGAACATCTCGTCACGGTCTGCGTTCGCCGCTGCCTGTGCGGCGTCCAGGCCGGGCTGCCAGATGACGGCGAGCGCCCTTTCGAGCCCGAAGTGTGTCACTGCCAGCGCAACAGGCACCACCAGGCACCACAGCAGCAGACTTCGAGAAGGCCCGCGGCGGGGCGCTGGACGTCGGAATCCGACCAGCGCGAGCACGGCAGCGGCCTCGCTCGCCAGGGTCATGTGTGGCCGGATCGTCTTCGCGCTGATCACAATCCACAGCGCCGCCAGGTAGGAGGCAATGGCCACCATGCCGAGGGCCTCGCGCTGCATTCCGAACACCAGAACCATCGGGCCCAGGTAGTACAAGGGGGGCGCGACCGTGACGACGGCCAGCGCCCGCATCATCGCGCGGAACCATCGCGCTGGTCGCCGTGGCACATCTGCGGGGACATTCGCTGCGGTGCCGTCGGTGGGCACCTGGTCGGCCTGCTCGCTCGGCGTGATGTTCACTGGCATGGGCTCCATCGCTCGTCCTTCGCCACAGTCGTTGTGCTGGGGCCTATTTCGGTGATAGCACCGCACCGCGGCGTGTGGTGGCCGCTGCCCACACCAGGTGTGCCGTCGTCCGCCGGCTCCGGCAGTCGACGGCCCGCGACCCGCTGCTCTCACCACCGGTGTCAGGCGGCCAGCTGCGCCGCCCCGGTGCTGTATCCGTGTTCGCGCCATCGGGGGTCGGCCATGCCGCGGTGCAGCGTCACCGGGACCGCTAGGACGGTCTGCGGGTCGTCCTCGGTCGGGCGTGCGGCGTTGATCCGGTCGGCGGCGTTGGCGATGAGTTCGCGGCGCTCGAGCCAGCTGAACCAGGCCGATCGGTCGGTTTGATCCAGTTTGCGGAGCATGGCGCGGCGGTGTTCTCGCCGTTCCTGCTGCTGTTCGGGGGTAAGCGATTTCCACCATGTGCGCTGGTGCCACAGCGAGCGCAGCAACTTGGCTGCCGGGTGTCGGCTGTCGGCAAGCCGTTCGCCCGGGGCCAGGGTCGCGAGCACGTCACAGCGCAACTTCCAGCCACGGCGGTCCAGAGCGTGTTGCGCGCGGAGCCGAGCGGGGGAGGCGGAGCCGAGGGGGGCGGGGGTGGTACACCTAGTGGGGGAAGATCCGTGGTGAGCTGCCGAAACAGGGTGCAGCGCAGCGGGTCCGATCACATAGGAATCGCAATCGCGGGCACCTCCGCCGTAGCGGCGTCCGTAGAGCAGCAGTCCGCCAGCGATGGCGGTAGCGAGCGCAGCGCGGACGGTCTTGGTGTCAATCCGGGCGCGTTCGGCGATCATGCGGATGCTCATCGCTCCGTCGCGGGTGACCACCGCGTAGGCGAGTGCGTACAGCGCCGCGTGCACGCTGTGGCGGTGTCGCGGATCCGCCTGTGCGAGCGCGGCTTCGGCGGCTTCGCGCAGACCCTGGCGGGTGGCGTCGAGTGCGGCCGCGATCTCCGGTGGCAGCACGGGCCCGGTCGCCTCGGCGTCGGGGAGCCGGTAGCGGCGGGGACGGTCGAGGGCGGCTTCGGTGAGGGCGCGGCGCCACCAATACCGCCAGGCATCCCGTCCACGTGTCCGCGTGCCCGGGCATTCTCGGGTCACCAGGTCCCATGCGTCGGTCTCGGTGAGTGCGTCTTCGGCGGCCGCGATGGTGACCGCGCGCTCCCACTGGTAGCGCAGGAACCATGCGCGGCCGAGTTCGGCGGCCTTGCCGTCTTCGGCGCGAATGGCTTCCCAGGCTTGCGTGACGGTCCATCCGGCGCGGGCCATCGCGCAGGCGATGCCGAACTCGTGTCCGGATCGGCTCGAGTCGGCGTCGCCGGTCTCGCCTGCGGTCGTCGGGCTGTGGGCTGCGGTGCGGGCCTTGGTCTTCGCGGTCGCGCGCCGGAATCGGTGGGCGTCCATGACGATGGCGGGGGTGAGGGTGCACGCGATCACTGGGGCGGGTAGTCCGATGCGGTGCGGCGCGCTCAGCAAGCGCAGGACCTGGCCGGTGCGGTTCTGAACGGTGACCCGGTACTGCCGGGCGAGGGTCCGGCACAGCCGGGCCCATTCCTTCACCGGGACACCGGAATTGGGGACTACGGCGACGACGTGGCGGCCGCCGGAACGGCCGGATTCGCGCAGCAGATAGGGCATGTCGTGCTCGATGCACCATGCGATCAGAGCTTCGGCGCATACGTCGCCGATCAGCGGGTCGTCGGCGTCGATGTCGGCGGCGAGCAGTCCGTCAGCGAGCTTGCCCGCGACGGTGGCGACGCCGTCGTCGCCGAGCGCCGCGCGGGCGGCGTCGAGAGACTTCACGATGCCGATGCCGGCATTGTCGGCCGCGATCTTCACGAACTGCGGCCGGTACATGACCCGCTCGAGTGCGGAAAGAAAGCTGGGGGAGCGGTGGGCGGCGAGCGCTTGTGCGCTGCTGAATTGCGGTCGGGTGAGGTCGGGATCCTCGACACGCGCCGAACCGGTTGTAACCGGGTCAGGGCGCAAGGTATCCTCGGACCTGGATTCTTTCAGCAAGAAGCCTGTCCTTTAGCGGGGATGAGTTGCTGGAGGGTCCACGGGGCGAGCGGGCAAACTCGCCCCCCAAACCGTTGAACTGCCCCCGGCGTGCCACCGCCGGGGGTGTTCTGGTTTAAGGGGGGATCCTCCAGAACGTGTTTTCAGTTCTGGGGCATCTGCCGGGCGGGCACCCGGCCGGGGTCGTCGTCGTCATGGCGTCCGCACGTGGCGGGTCGCGCCTGACCTCCTAGTTGGTTTCCTTGATGCTGCGAGTCTTCAAGTGGTGTAGCGAGATCAGCTGGCCTTGCGAGCAGTTGATGCCGGGAGATCGATGAGGGCGGGCTGTACGTCCTCGGGTGCTTCCGGCGGCAGCGCCACACGTAGCGCGTGTTCGACAACTTCCCACAGGTTTACGTTCTGTGCCTGTGCCGTCTTCTTCGCACGTTCGGCGACCGTCTTGTCGATCGTGACGAACACGTCCGCGATCTTGTCGAGATCGCGGGCGACGCGCTTGGGTCCGGTGCGCTGTCTCTGGCGGGGCATAGCCATAGGTCTATCACCCCCGGGGGTCACACACGAACGCGCCACGCCGAAAATTCTTTCGCGAGTTTCGATTTCCTTTCGCTGGAATTCGGCACCTACCGTTTTGCGCGTTGCCCCGCGAAAACGGCTGCCGCACGAGCTGCGCTCGCTTGCCACGGAATATGTGCTGGTCACTGGAGGTGCGTGAGCTGAGTCGTTGTCCAAACAGCTTGTTTTTGTTCGGTGATGAGGCTGATAACGGTCATCGTGATTGGTGGTTTTCCCGCGGCGGTGATGGTCAAGGTGGTGGCGGTCTTGCGCTGCCATTGGGCGTCGGTGTCGGCGGGGTGTTGTTCTGTGCTGATGGTGGTTTGGGCTGTGACGGTGGCCTTTTCGTCCATCCACTCTTGCCAGGTGGGCCGGGTGATCGGGTAGGGCTTGTAGTCTTCGGCGCCGCGCACGCTGAACAGCGGCGCGGCGTGGTGGGCGGCGATCTCGGGGCCGGTGTCGCCGCGGTCGGGGTGCCAGTCGAAGACGGCTTGGACGGCGGCGATGGCGACTGCGGCGGGGTCGTTGCGGTCCAAGGCATTCCACGGTGAGGGCAGGGGCGGCAGGGTGGCGATGCTGGCACCGGAGGGCACGACGGTGCCGGTGGCATCGTGCTCGCCGTAGTCGTCGGTGTGGGAGTTCGAGCAGGCGGCGGCCGCGGCGGTGAGGGCGACGGCGGCGAGCGCGGCCAGGCGGCGCGCGTAGCGGGGTGCGCGTGTGCTGGTGGTGTTCATCGGGCTCCCTCGGGCAGCGCGGCAACGGGGGCCGGTGCGGTTGTGGTTGTGGCGGTGGCGCTTTGGGCGAATCGACGGATGCTGATGAGCGATCCGCCGGCGCTGACCGGTGCTTCGGTGACGTTCTGGCCCTCGGTGGGCGCGTGCACCATTTGGGGGACTCCACCGGTGGTGCCGGTGTAGATGCCGACGTGTGTTGCGTCGGAGCCGGATCCGAAGAAGACCAGGTCGCCGGGCTGGGCGGCGCTGATGTCGGTGACGGCCTGGCCTTGCTGGAGTTGGCCGGGGTGGGTGCTGTCGCCGGTGAAGTGGGGCAGGGTTTGACCGGTGCCGGTGTAGACGGCGTAGAGGGTCAAGCCCGAGCAGTCGAATCCGCCGTTGGTGGGCCCGTTGGTGTCTCCGCCTCCCCAGACGTAGGGGCGGCCGATTTGGCTGCGGGCGGCTGCGACGATGGCGTTGCCGTACCCGGTGCCGGAGTTGCCGTTTCCGGGGTTGCAGTTGCCCTTGCCGCCGATGGCGGCGTGCCCGGCGAGGCGGGAGAACAGCGTGCGGGCTTCTGCTTCGCGCGCACCGTATTTGCCGCGCAGGTCGGCGCGGGGTTTCTGGACGTCGGCGGCGGCTTCGGTGAGAGACTTGTTCTGCCAGCTCGTCGCCAGCAGGCGTTTGTAGAACTCGGTGGCGGCGTGGGCGGGGTCCATGATCTCGGCGACGGTGCCGTAGCCCATGTCGGCTTGCTGCTGCATGATGCCGATCGATGCGTGGTCGCCGGGTTCCACTCCGTCATTGGGGTATCCGCGGGATTCGGGTACGGCGTCGCTGGCGAGGTTGCGCAGTTCGGACTCGACCAGGCCGACGGCCAGGGCGATGACGATGGCCTCGTCGGCTGCGCCGAGCTGCTGGCCGACGGCGATGACGGTGGAGGCGTTGCGGTCTTGCGCGGTGGTTACCGCGGCGGCTTGCTGGTTGCCGGCTTGGCCGGGCGCGGTGGTGGTGGCGGTCTGGCCGTTCTTGATGCGCTCAAGAATGGGGGTGGGGTCGGTGTCGGTGCCGCCCGCGAGGCGGTCGCCGTTCCACAGTTCGAAATGCAGGTGCGGGCCGGTGGATTGACCGGAGTTGCCGGAGTTGGCCACGACGTCACCGGCTTTGACCTGCTGGCCGACGGTGACCAGCACTCCGCCGGGGTTCATGTGCCCGTAGACGGTGGACATGGCTTTGCCGTCGATGACGTGGCTGATGACGACCCATCCGCCGAATCCGGATACGCCGGTGTCCTGGGCGGCGGTGACGGTGCCGTCGGCGAGGGCGTGTACCGGGGTGCCCACGGGCACACCCCAATCGACGCCGCGGTGGTCGGGGCGGTCGGCGGTGCGGTAGCCGGAGGTGATCGGGGTCGATGTGTCGACCGGGTAGGACAGGCCGCCGACCGAGACACTCGGTGTCTGGCCGCAGTTGCTCTTGTTCTTGTCGTTGGCCTTGCTGCACTGGGCAAGGACCAGCATCAGGAGCAAGATCGTTATGAGGATGGCCCGCCGGTACCGGTAGAGCGCGATGACCGCTGTCACTCTGGGCTACTCGAGCTCCGAGCGCAGGGCGGCGCTGGTGTCGTGGATGCCGAGCTGTTCTTCGAGGGGGCTGATCCAGGTGCGGAACGGGACACCGGGTTTGGATGGGTCGTCGGACCATTTGCAGATGAATCGGCCCATGCCGTCGTGGACGGCGCGGCGGCCGTGGCGTGACGGTGAGCCGGAGTCGGACCAGGATTTGAGCAAGTCGGCTTCGGCGTCGGTGTATTCGATGAGGCCTTGCTGTTCGCGGATCTCGCTGCCGTTGATGGGGCCGATGAACTTCACGCGGGACCGGGAGATGAATCCGGTGGCCTGCATCTGCTCGTGGACGCTGTCGGAGACGCCTTTGTAGTCGCCGACGGTGTGGGTACTGGTGCCCAGGGTGGTGCCGTCGGAGCGGTTGAGTCGGGTGATGCGGTTGACCGTCGAAATCTGGCTCGAGCCACCGACTTCGAACAGCTGCCATAGCTCGTCGAGGATGATGTCGGTGACGGTCTTGCGGGCCAGGCCGTGCGCGGCGAGCAGGTTGCGGGCCCGCACGGATTCCTGGGCTTCGATGCCGGTGATGGCGATGACCGCCGCGCGCAGGTCGCGCGCGGTCTGCGGGATGACCGAGAGGTCGACGTCGATCATGGCGGCGTCGAGGTTCATGCGCTGTGTGGATTGGCCGTTGAACGCGCGCCCGAGTGAGCCTTGGACCAGCGCGCGCAGCGATTGCAGCAGGCGTTGAGTGATGTGGGCGAATTCCTCGGAGCTGCGGGCGGCGGCGTTGGCGAGCATCGCGTCGGTCGGGTAGTCGAATGCGGCGATCAGGTCGGACAGGATCGGGGCGCGGGTGGGGGAGAAGCGGCCGCCTTCGTAGAGGGCGGCGATGGCGGCGTCGATGACGCTGGCCTCGTAGTCGGCGACCGGCCCGCGGCGCACCAGAGAGACCAGGGCAATGACGTTGTGGGCCTGGGCTTCGTGGAGTTGGTCTTTGAGTATCCACGCGTCGGGCCGGTCGCCGAGTCGGTGCACGGCGTCGGCGAGCGCGCCGGGGTCGAGCGCGTTGAGGACGCCACCGCCTGCGGCGCCGATGTGGAAGACCTGCCCGTCGTCGCCGAGCAGTTCGCACAGCCGTCGGCCGTCGGGTTTGGCGTCGGCCAGCCACATCACGTGTCGGCCCTGGTAGAGGGCATTGATCGCGAATTGCCGTAGCAGGGTGGACTTTCCGAACCCGTTGGGCCCGATGATGCTGTAGACGGGTGCGGAGATGAGTCCCGCTTCGAACCAGGCCAGGGGGTCGAACATGAAGGGGGCCCCGGCGAACTGGCGGCCGACCGGCAACCCGGGGGTGGTGACCTCCGCAGGCAGAGGGAAGGGGTAGAGGCCGCAGATGCGGCAGGTGGTGCCGCGCACATACGGCAGGGGCATGGGCGTTTTCATGTAGCCGCCGTGGCGCGAAAGGTAGCCCTGTGGGGTGGGGATGCGCCCGGCCTGCCAGGGCTGGCGGGCTTCGGCGGCGGTGAGCTGCCACAGCGCGAGTTCGTGGGCGGCGAGGCGGCGTGAGGACCGGAAGCGCGCCCACGGGCCCATCGTCGGGAGCAGTTCGCGCAGTTCGGCAGCCTCTTCGTAGTCCAGCAGCCCGATAGGGGTGTCGGTGCCGGGGGAGAGGCGTTTGCGCAGCGGGGTGGGAAGCGCTGCGGTGACGGTTTCAGGCAGCAAAAGCATCGGTCACCCCGCCTTGGGTCTCGGTCATGTCGGGGAAGACACCGATGCCCAGCCCTACCAGGAACATTGAGGCTTGGTCGGTGTAGCAGGGCGCGAATTTGAGGCTGCTCGACAGGCCGGTGTCGTCGACCATTTGGGCGGCGTCGCGGCCGTTCTGCTCGAGACCGACGGTGATGGTGATGAGCATGCCGACATCGGCGAGGCCGTGGCCTTCGGCGAGGTCTTCACGGGTGGCGGCGAGGTCTTCGAAACGCATCTGCTGGCGGGCGTCGACAAGTCCGCGGTTCCTGCGCTGGACCGCGGCGAAGGCGTCGCGGTAGTCGGCGTCGACCATGCGGCGCGCATCGGAGGGCCGGTAGGGGCGATAGATCAGGGCGACGCGCTTGTAGGGGGCGCGGTGGTTGGGCCGCAGGATCTTGGCCAGGCTCATTTCGTCTACCGGCTGGACCGGGTAATCGTAGGCACGATAGGTCATTGACCGGCCCGAGTCGTGCAGGTAGTAGCGGGGCTGGTCGTCGTGGTAGCTGGGCCCGGCGTCGGACCAGGTCATGCCGGTGTCGCCCGTTCGGGCCATGTGCTCGTCGATGAGCGGGGCAGCGGCGGGGTTGAAGGCGGCGTGTGTGGCCGCGATGATTTCGGCGCTGGTGGCCCAATCGGCTTCCAGGCCGGCGCGGGCGGCGGCCTGGCGCAGCTCGGGCAGACGGCGTGACACCGATGCCGCGCCGTCGTTGAACGCGCCGCTGCTGTAACGGAAGGTGATCGCGATGCGCTGGGTGGTGCGCATGGTGTCGGCGGCCAGATCGTCGGTGCGCGCCTCAAGGATCTCGGCGGCGAACCCGGGGGCCAAACTCGAACGGCGGGCATCGATTTCGACGTTGTGGTAGGCACCGGTCTCGGGGACGATGTCGGTGACGACGACGGCGGCGGCGACGTCGCCGTGTTCGCCGAGCACGCGCAGGAATTCGCCCCATCCGGCGACGCGGCCGTCGATGATCTGTTGCGGCAGGGTGTCTTGGCCGTGGGCGCGCACCCACAGTTCGACGGTGATGGTGTTCTGGACCAGGTTCAGGATGGCCGCGACGTCGGATCCGGAGTCGGGGTCCCAGCAGTTTTTCAGCACCAGTGGCAGCGCGAACCCGGGCAGCTGGGAGCGGCCGCCGGGAATGTGGCTGAACAGGCCGGTTTTCACGATGTGGGCTTCGCGGCGACGGATGGGGATCGTGCGTACCCAGGCCGCGACCAGGTCACCGGCGGATGATCCGCGGACGCGAATCATGGTGGGGGCGATGAACAGCACCGACACCGCGAGCACGGTGAGAGCGGCGACGGGGGCGTCGCCGAAGAACCACAGCCCGACCACCACGGCGGCCGCCAGCACGGCGAGCACGGAGGTGGTGACCGACAGGCCGGGAATCAGGCCGGTCGACTCGGGTTTGCGCCAACCGGTGTATTTCTGCTGTCCCATGAGCGGGAATCTCCTTGTCTGGCAAGCGGTGTCGGGGACCGCAGGCCCGCGGGTGCGGGCCTGCGCAACCGGTTAGGTGATGCGCCGGAAACTCGAGTCACGCGGCCCGGTGCGGCGACGGGGTCGTTCCGCGCGGGCCGGGGTCGGCGTCGAGGCCGGTTCGGCGGCGGCGGCCCGGCTGGGCCCGGTGCCGGAGTCGCTGCGGCCTCCCGAACGTGCTGCGCCGGTTCCGGTGCCACTGGTCGGCGGCGGGGCGGCGGCGCTGGCACTGCTGGTGCGCGTCCCGGTGCTCGCGCTCGCCCGGCCGGACTGTCCGGCCCCGGATCCGTTGGTGCCATTGGCGGATCCCGAACTGGATGCGGAGGCATTGTTGCGCCCGCTCGAGCTGCCGGAGCCGTTGGCGGCGCTGGAACCGGTTGCGGCGCCGCCAGTGGCACCGCCACGGGTGGATGTGGTGGTGCCCGCGGCGTTGGTCGAGCGGGTCGATGTTGTAGTGGTACCGGTCTGCGAGGGCGCGGGGGCGGGCCCGGCCTTGCCGGTCCCGGTGCCCGTCCCGGTGCCGGTGCTGGGCGGGTTGCCGCTCGAGGGCGGGGTTTTCGCTTTGTCGTCGCGCCGTGAGGATTCGCCTTCTCCGCTGGTCCCGCCTCCGCTGCCGCGGCCGCCGCCCGAGCCTCCTGCGAGACGCCCAATGCTGCGGGTCCTGCGGTAGGTGCCTGCCAGCATCGGCGCACCGGAGTAGGCGACGGCGGTGTTGCCGACGAGCCGGGTGAGCACGGGCAGGCAGAACGCGGGGGCGACCATCGCCAGGACTGCGGTGACCACGTCGGATCCGGAGTTGAGCTCCTGGATCTGCCAGAACGCGACAGCGAACAGCAGTGCGGCGATGGGTTTGAACAGCAGCACGCCGACGCCGAGCCGGACCATGGACCAGAACACGGCTTTTCCGCCGCCGGTGACCGATGCTGCGCCCGCGATGGGCAGGCCTGCGGCGACGTAGATCAGCCAGGCCTTTTGCAGCACGAGTTGGATGGTGAGCTCGAGGTAGGCGATCAGGCCGAGCAAGGCCAGGGCCAGGGAGATCACGTCTTCGGTTTTCAGGCGGGCATCGCGGCCGCTGAGTGCGGAGCTGAGTTGGTCGACGATGTGGGTGGTGCCGCCGGCCTGGTCGGCGGAGGTGGTGAACAGCCATTCGGCCAGGGCGTCGCTGGCGCCGGACAGCGCGAGCAGGGCGGGCGCGGCCAAGGTTGCCGCGAGGGCCCAGCGCAGGAATCCGGCGAAGGCCTCGGGGGCGGCGTTGTCACCGGTGAGCATCATGCGCTGGAACAGGATTTGCATGAGCGCGATCAGCAGCCCCAGTCCGCATGCGACGACTTGAAGTTCGCCGGTCATGTCGTTGACCTTTTGCAGGGTGCCTTGGGAGCCGGATGCGTTGACGTCGACGTGGACGAATAGCTGCCAGGCGTACTTGATGATCCAGATGAATCCGCGGAGCACCTGGTCGACGATGTCGGAAAAGAACGAGCTGATCGCGCCGCCGGTGGCGCTCTGTACCGAGTTCGGGATCGGGGTGCACCAGTCGGTGCCCGGGATGCGGATGTGCCCGTTGCAATCGCCTCCGCCGCCGCTGGGGTCGGTGGTGGTCGGGGCCGTCGTGGTGGTGGCCGGGGTGGTGGTGCTGGTCGGCGGCGCGGTGGTTGTCGTCGGGGTGGCGCTGGTGGTGGGTGCGCCGCTGGTCGGTTCGGTGGAGGGTTGTGCCGCACCGACCGCGGCGAGGATGAGGGTGGCCACTGCCAGCGCCACAAGTGCGGCGATGAGGCCGCGCAGGGTGCGGCGGGGGGTTCTCACCATCGAGCCCATCCGGCTGGTTCGTCGGCGTCGGTGGGGGTTTTCTGGTGGCCCGAGTAGCCGATGTCGAGGATGGATTGCTCGGTCAGGTACCAGTCGTCGCCGGACCATACGACGGTCACGTCGAAGGTTGAGCCGCGCTGTTTGCCGGAGTCGGGCAGGTACCAGAAACTGACGTTGATGACGGTGTCGGAGATGGTTTCGGTGTGGTAGCGGGCCGGTCGGCGAATGCCGTTGGTGGCCAGGCAGTTCGGCTTTCGGGCGGGGATGTTGGTCTGGTCGACTTTGAGGACCGGCACGACGCGGTCACGGTCAGCCGGGGCGAGGATGGCGGGCAGGGCCTGGCGCTCGGTGGCGGTGCCGCCGAAGTTGCGCAGGTGGTAGGCGGCGAGCGCGGCGCCGAAGGGAGTGTGCGCGAATCCGCCGTAGATGGTGTTGGCGCGCAGCTTGGTGGGGCCGTCGGTGGTGGAGAACGGCAGGGCTTCGCATTGCACGCGCTGCCACATCGCGGGCCCGTCCACGGGCGCACGGTTTTGCGGCAGCACGGTGCCGTTGATGTCGCTGGCCTGCTCGACCGCGCGCGGCTGGAGCGAGGTGTTGTCCGCGAGCAGGGGCGTGCCGAACGTCTTTTTGAACCAGTCGGTGTCTTTGAGTGCGGTGCTCGAACCGGCGGGGGGCTGGCCGGGGACGGTTCCGGGGGTGTCGCTGGTGTGGCTGCTGCACGCGAGCGTGCTGGTGGCCAGGGTGAGCGCGGCGGCCGTCGCGGCGAGGTAATGGCGGGTCTTCATCGGAAATGTCCTCCGGCGCAGCGGGTCTCAGGTTTGGGGCAGCGCGTTGGTGTCGGTGGGCAATGTGTCGTAGGCCTTGACCACGCCCGCGGTCTCTTTGGGGAGCTCGATGAGCCAGGTTTCGCCGGACCAGACGAGTTTTCTGGTCAGGCCGGTGATGGAGTGGTCGGGCTGTTCGAACAGCACTTCGACGGTGGCGGCGGTGTCTTCGTAGTCGAAGAACCGGAACCCTTTGATGTGGGGCACTTTCGCGGCGTTGGGTACGCCGCTGACGGTGATCTGCGCGCGGGCGGCGAGGTAGGCGCTGAGGCCTTCGCCTGCGGCGAAGTAGTCGCGCGCGATGCCGCCGAAGGTGGCGTCGTCGGCGATGTCGAGCATGGTTTGCGAGTCCACGCCGGCCATGACCGCGCCGTCCATGGTGTGCGGCCATTTGATGCGGTCGCCGCGCCCGGCGGTGGCGGGCGGCTTGATCTTGCCGTCGGTGACCCAGTCCGTGCCCTTGTAGTTGGTGATGGTCAAGGGGGTTCCGGTGGAGTGGCCGCCGCAGGCGGTCACTGTGGCGGCCACTGACGCGGCGGCCACGGCGGCGAGGATGAATCGTCGAATCATGGTCGGGTGTAGTCGCTTTCTCAGTGGAACCAGTTGGCGATGTCGAATGTCTTCATGGCCACGGCGGCGCAGAACAGGATGACGAGCAGCTCTCGCCACAGGTCGATGAAGTCGGCCCCGCGGTCGTAGCGCAGCCAGGCGCGGATGGCCAGGATGAGGATCGCGCCGACGGCGAAATATCCGGTGAGGCTGATCAGCTGTCCGGCGAGGTTGAGGATGGGGCGGGTGACGCCGTCGGGCAGCTGCTGGTACGCCTGGGTGGCCATGGTCAGCTGCCGGTGGTCCAGTTGACGATCTGTGCGGCGCCCGCGGCGACGAACATCAGCACCAGGCCCATGCCGATCCAGGACAGAACCTCGGATTTCTGCATGGTGACTTTTTGGTAGTAGTAGACGCAGACCGCGCCGATGAGGGCGGCCACCGCGATCGCGCCGGAGAAGAAGTAGATCAGGCCCAGGAACTTGCTCATGATCGACTCGAACGGCCCACCGTCGGGGGTGGGCTGGGAAACGGCGAGGACCGCGTCGTAGATGCTGGCGTTCACTACTTATGCCTCCTTGGCGAGTGGGGCCGATTCGCGGTCGGCGATGGTGAAGAACAGGCGGGTGTAGACGCGCGAGAGCGCGCCTGGGACACCGGGATTGGTGGCGTTCTGCGGGGTCCACGCGTCGATGCCCTCGGGTGGGCAGGGCGCGTCGGCGAGGGCGGGGTCGTGGTCGGCGGTGACGACGGGCACGCCTGCGGCCTCGGCGGCGGCGATGAGCTCTTTGAGCTGTAGCCCGCCGCTGGTGCTGGCCTTGGCGGGCGCGAGCACGACGATGGCGACTACCCACGCGGCGGTGCCGGCGGTGCGGGTGAGTGCTCCAGCGAGCTGGCGGGCCCGTTTGATGCCGTCCACGGTCTTGGGGGCGGTGAGTACCAGGTACGGGCTCTGGCCCGGCGCGGGCCGCCAGGTGGGGTTGTGGGCAATCTCGGCCGAGCAGGCGCACCAGCCGTCGAGGGTCGACGCTCCACCGCCTTCGACGGCGGGCATGACCCGCCATAGCGGCGATCCGCCGGGCTCGTCCTGGTTGTCGTCGGTCGCAGCGGGCTCGGGCGCGGGCTGCGGGACCGGTTTGCCCAGGTCGACCGGGTCGGTTGTCGCTGGGGCGGCGTTGAACGGATTGGCAGCCGGATCCGGGGTACCGGGCTGCTCCGGCGCGTTCGTGTCCTGGCCGGTGGATTGGGCGGCGTCGCCCTGCTCGGGGTCGCCCTCGTCGGGCGGTGTGGGGTCGATGTCGAAGGGGTTGGCGCTCACTTGGGGGTGTCCTTGCTGGTGGCGGTGGTGGCGGCGAGAACGGGTGAGGCCAGGCGCAGCAGGATCGTGGCGGGCCCGTCTCCAGTGAGGGCGGCCAGGCGGGCGGCGATGCTGGTGGCGCCGTCGGGGAGCCAGGTGATCGGGGTGGCCGTGGTCGGGGTGACGGTCCCGGTTGGTGTGGGCGCGTTGATGATCCGGACGTCGTTCGGGGTGTCCTTCTTGATCACGGTCGACAGGTCGGGCCGGTCGGCGGTCGGCGCGGTGGGCTTGCCGGATTTGTCCTTGTCGTAGGCCTTGGTGGGGGCGGGGGCGTCGTGGTCTTTGGGCTTTTTGGCTTCGGCGGCCGCGACCCGGGCGGCCTTGTAGTCGCGGGCGGCGGCGATGACCCAATCGGCGGTGATGTCGGCAGGGGTGGAACCGTCCTGGGCGACGCGGGTGGTGCGGTAGCCGCCGTTGGTCGAGGCGTTGTTCCACAGCCGCGCGTCGGTGATCACGGCAGGCAGGTCTGAGTTGTTGGTGACCTCGTTGATGAGCAGGTCGAATATCGAGCTGATCTTCGTCGATGCCGATTGCGGGGGAACGATGTTGATCAGTGCGGAAAGGGCGTTGGTGCCCAAGGTGATCACGGGTGTGAGCAGCCCGGATGCTGTCGATGCGGCACCGGTGGCCGCGCCGAGTCCCGCGGCCGCGAGGGCGGCCTCGGGCCCGGCGACTGACGCGGTGACGGCGTTGCTGACCGCGCCGGACGCGGCGGAGGTGAGGACCTGGGCTCCCGCGCTGATGAGTGAGGTGAGGGTGCTGGAGTTGAGCACGGTGCCCACGAACGAGGTGACCGAGGACATGACGATCTGTCCGAGTTTCAACACTCCGACCAGCGGGTTTGTCTGCTGGGTGGTGTTGGTGGAGTCGGCGGCGTCGGCGAGGCGCTGGGAGATCGAGGCCTTGGAATCGAAGTAGACATCGGCCAGGCTCGAGCCCTTCACGTCCTTGGCGGCGAAGGTTCCCAGCCCGTTGGCGAGGGTGTTGGCGGTGGCGGTGGCCAGCTGCGCGGCGACACCGAACGGGTCGTGCGAGAAATCGAGGCTGGATTGTCCGGCGATGCCGAGCGCGACTTTGGCCAGCGAGATCGACTTCGGCGCGGAGCAGGAGAGGTCGCCGTTGATGCAGAACTGCGCGACGCGGCCGTCGAGGCCGCCGAATGAGGCGGTGATGTCGCGGTCGGGGCCGATGCCTTGCCCCGTGGGTGAGACGTACATGTCGGGGAACTTCGTGGCGCTGGGCTGCTTCTTCTGGTCGAGCCCGGGCCAGGACGCCGGAGCGACCTGGCCGGGTTTGTTGGCGAACAGCGGCGCACCGGCGGCGCGGGTGGGGTCGCTCCAGGTGACCACGAGCGCGATGTTGTCGGTGGTGATCGTGCCGGCTTTGCCGGTGGCGACCTGCTTGGCGTACATGGAGGCGGCTTGCCCGCCTTGGCCGTTGCCCAGGATGACGAGCTTGGTGTCTTTGCACTGGTAGATCACGCGGGCGGCGACCTGGGCGAGGCGCTGGTAGCCGTCGACGACGCTGGATTTGTAGGCGGCGGACAGGCCTTGGGATCCGTTGTCGGCGGGATAGGAGACGTAGGTGCGTTCGATGCTGAGGTCTTGGGCGCGGGCAGCTTCGAGCACGGGCACGATGACTCCGGCGAGCTCGCCGCTGTCGGAGTCGCTGGGCGCGTCGACCGATGTTTGCGCGGTGGGCTGCACGGCCAGGATGTGAATGTCGGGGCAGTCGGCGGCTGGTTTGTCCTCTGCGGCCGCGGGTGCGGCGGCGAGTACCGGCGCGACGAGCACCGCGGCGGCCGCGATAACGGCCGCGCGTGCGCTGCGCTGAATTCTCGACATGGCTTGCGCTCCTTCCGGTTTCGGTGTCAGGCGGCTTTGTCTTCGACGCGGACGATGGTGTAGGTGCCGTGGTTGGCGGTGACGGTGATGTGCAGTAGCCACAGCACGGGCTGCGCGCCGGTGGCGGGCAGGTACTTGACGGTGGTCTCGTACACGTTCGCGCCCAGATCGGTGATCGACACGCACCAGGGGGCTCCGGCGGGTACGTCGGCGATGCCTTGGGCGAGACCGGATTCCGCGGGCAGGCCGGATCCGCGGTCGGTGACGTCGAGGGCCTTCTTCGCGTCGCGGTCGGCGAAGAAGGCGTGCTCGTAGGCGGCGATGACGCCGGGCCCGGAGGCGCGGTCACCGGCGAGGTTGGTGATGATCGTGTTGCCGACCACGCCGGGGGTGCAGAACGGCGGCGGGGCGGCGGTGGTGGCGGCGGCACTGGAGATGGTGGGGGCCGTGGTGATGACCGCGTAGGGGCGTGCGGTGTTGGTGCCGCGTCCGGCTCCGGATCCGGTGAGCACGATGGCGGCCACGGCCGCCCCGCCGAGTGCGGCGGCGGCCGCGATGGCGATCACGGCTACGCGCGACCGTCCGCCGGGTTTGTTGTCGGCGGCGGGCGCGGGGCGAGTCCGCGCGCCGCGCCGCCGGCCCGTGACGGGCTCGGCGGTGTCGCGGGAGATGGCTGGATCAGCCAGCCATTTCCGCCACAGCTCGGGATCGGTCTTCACCACGGGGGTTCCCCTCGGTCTGGTTGGTGTCGGTTCGGTCAGGCGACGGCGGCGCGCGCCGCGCCGAGCAGGTCGTTGATCGGCGCGGCGAACGGTGCGGCGGGATCGAGCGCGGGCATGGTGTCGAGCGCGCCGCGCAGACTGGCGACAACCTGTTCCCCGACCGGGCTCGACGCGGCGACCTGTTCGGCCACGGTGGGGGCCACCGGCTGCGGCGCGGTGATCTCGGAGACCGGGGCGGCGTCGGCGACGGGCTTGGGATCGAGCTTGTCTCCCAGGGCGTTTCCGAGCGCGCCACCGGTTGCTGCGCCGAGCGCGGCTCCGGCGACCAGGGCGGGAACGCCCACCACGACGCCGCCGATCATGCAGCCCACGGTGCCGCCGATCGCGGCACCGATCGGCCCGGCCACACCGGCGGTCGGGATGCCGCCGATGGCGGCACCGGCCAGGCCGCCGATGGCCATTCCGGCGATGCAGCCGCCGATGGCGGCAACCGGAACGCTGATCACACCGCCCAAATAACCGCCCACGGCGCCTCCGGCGAGCGCGGCTTGCGCGGCGTGGTCGGCGGCGTCTTTCGGGTAACCGACCTGGTCGAAGACGTATGCGGCCCACCACTCGGCGGCGTCGGAGGCTCCTTGGGCGGCGTGGACGGTATCGGTCGGAATCCAGTCCGGCGCTACGACAGTCGCGGTGCCGACGCGCAACAGGTGCGGATCGATGACGACGACGGGCGCTGCGGGAGCCTCGGGCGTCGCGGCCTCGGGCTGGTCGTTGGCCGGGGCCACCACCGTGGGCTGTTCCTGCTGCTTGGGGCGCGGGCGCGGCGGCGGGGCGACGGGGAGCTCCTGGACCTGCACCGGTGCGGGGACCGCCTGCGGCGGGGCGGCCTGGGGCGAGGGCGAGGGCTTGCCGGCCTGCGGCGAGGGCGCGGGCGCGGGGTCGGCGCTGGCCACGCCGACGCACATGGTGGCGGTGATCGCCGCTGATGCAATGGCTACGCGGTTGAACTTCATCGTAATCTGTTCCCTCTCAGTGTTTTTCGTGCTGCATGCGGGCTTTTGGTCAGGTGGTTTGCAGGGCCAGGAAGCGGGCGACACTGCCTTCGTGGATGACCCAGAAAATGCCGGTGTGCTGGCGGCGCACGTATTGCGGCGGGACCTGGAAGGTTTGTTGCGCACGAGCGGAATTGATCGTGAAGCCGAACGGGTCGCCCGCGGCCTCGAGCTGCCATTTGGTTCCGGCGGCCTCGGTGACGGTGTCGGGCAGCGCTGAGCGGCCCAAGAAGATCGCGACACCGGCCCCGAGTAGCCGTCGCTGCATTTGGGCGTCGAGTGAGTAGCTTTCGATGGTCTGACCGGCCAGGATGAGCCCGACTTCGGCGGCGCGGGCGGTCTCTTGGATCTTGGCGGCCTCCTCGGCCGCGTCGACTCCTTCTTCGACCATCTGCGGGAATTCGTCGATGGTCACCGACAGCGGTTCGGTGTTGCCGGTGCGGGCGCGCGCGACCAGGTAGTCGCGCAAGTCGCGCAGCATCAGGTTGGCCAACAGCAGCTCCGATGCCAGCACCGGCGAGAGGGAAACGATGGTCGCCGAGCCGGGGCGGAGTTTGGCGAAGGTCCACCCCTGTCCGGTCTTGGGCAGGTATTGGCGGATCGGCGCGAACATCGACTCGACGGTCTGGGCGACCTCGCCCGCCATGCTGTTGCCGTTGCGGTCGGTGGCGATGATCGGCCCGGCCAGTCTCGCGCCGACGTGGGCGGCCGGGTCGGCGAGCCGGTCGATGAGCTCGTCGAGCGAGTTCACCAGTGGTTTGGTGCCGCGTCCGTCGATGAGGATGTCGAGCACCCGGCGCAGGCGTTGGGTGTAGTAGTCGGTGCTGGCGGTCTTGGGGGCCAGGAACATCAGCCGCTCGAGCAGCTGGTCGCGGTCGCAGTCGAAGAAGTCCCAGCCGCCGCGCTCGACGCGCACGTCGTCGGCTGCTCCGAGGTAGTCGCGCTGGGTGCGGGCGTCGGCGGCGAAGCGGTGCGCGTCGGCGGTCATGCCTTTCAAGTCGATCAGCACGCTCGTCATGGCCGTGCGGTTGGCGGTGGCGTGGAATGCGGCGATGAGCTCGGTTTTTCCGGTGCCGGATGCCGCGATGATCAGTGCGCGCATCTGCCCGGCCTTGCGGGGGACGAGTAGCAGGTCGCAGCCCTTGGCGGTGTAGTGCGCGGATCGTTCGAAGTCCGAGAGCCGGTCTTCGGGGATGAGTACGCCGATCCCGTAGCGGATCGTCTCGCCCACCTCGACCGGCACCGGTGAGGTCAGCCGCAAGGCGGGGTCGATGACGCGGGGGTCGACGGTGTCTTCGCCCAGGCTGACTCCGACCGAGCGGGCGGTCATTTCGTCGTCGGCGCGGCGGATCGCGTCGGCGACCTGTGCGGTGGCGAGGACGTCGTTGGTGCGGCCTTCGAGTACCTGTTGACGCAGGTGACGGCGGGCGGAGACGAAAATTCCTGGGGCGGCTGCGATTCCGGCGGCCAGCGACATCACACCGACGGCGATGATGGCGCTGTCGCGGCCCGAGCGCAGCAAGTTCAGGTCGTAGACCACAGAGCCCGCGATGACGCCGATGCAGGGCAGGGCGAGCCACGTCCACCAGCGGCGTTCGGGTGTGAGGAACAGCCACCAGCGGCGGTGTTTGGCGGCGGCGTAGCCGCGCAGGCCGGCCGCGGCGGCGAGTACGGCTACCGCTGCGCCGGGGATGAGCACCCCGAGGATCACTCCGCCGATCACTCCGACCACTGCTTCGGAATGAGTTCCTGACTGCTGGTTCTGCTGTTGGGTCATGCTTTTCACCTCCCCGTATCGGCTTTTAATTGCTGCTTTTAATTGCGGCTTTGGTTCGCATAGTAGGGACGATTGGTGCATCGTGTCTACTCATGAGCAGCCAGCCGGGACGCGCGCGATGAGTCGCAGCGTCATTCGCGGGTTCGTTCCCTCGGCGTTCCGCGACGCGCGCGAACGGGTCGGCATGAGCCGCGGTGACCTGGTCCGGTTGGCCGGTATCGCTGATGAGGGCACGCCGCGTCGGTGGGAGTTGGGCCAGGCTTGTCCGCAGATCGATGTTCTGCGGCGTGCGCTGGCGGCGATCAACCGTGAGGCGGAACAGAAACAGCTGGCGCCGGTTGGCGTGTGCGAGGTGATCGTCACCGACGCTGCCACGCGCTATCTGTCGGATTGGCGACACCTGGCATTGCTCACTCAACCCGAGCTCGGCAGAGCCGTCGGGCTGGCGACGTCGAAAATCACCCGACTCGAACGGGGCCAAGTGGCCCTCGGCCGCGGTGACGCTGCTCGGCTGGCGGCAGCGCTGGGCATCGATGCCGATGAGGTGGTTCGGGCGTGGGAACGCGCACGCGCGCGCCCGGCGGGTGCTCTTGCGTGAGCGACCGCGCGCGGCGGGCAGCGTTCGCTGACGCTGCGCCCCGTCGTAGCTGACCAGATGGGCGATGGCGGGATTCACTACTGCCCCTCACAGCCTTCGGCGAGGGTGGTGAATTGGATGAGCGCGGCGATCTCGTCCTCGTTCCAATCCCGGAATGCGGGGACATCACACCCGTTCTGGACGCCAGACACGTCGGATGGGTCGTCGTCGAGGTCGATGTCGATGTCGAGCAGCAACCGCCAGGCTGTGGCTTCGCGGACGAGCACGCCGGTGTCCACGCGTGGATTGGTCAGGGTCAGATGCAGACGGGCGAGGTCGGTTCGGGCGTGCTGGCGGGCTTTCGCGGCGAGAAAGATGGCCTTGGCGGCGGCGGAGGTGTCGGCGCTGACCTGGTTTCCCTTGCGGTAGTACTGGTCTCGGCCGTGGAAGCTGCCCTGCCAGAGCAGGCCGCCACATCCGTCGCGGATGGTGTAGGTGCCGGTGGCGGCGGCCCCGTGGGCGGCCAGATGGATCAACGGCACGCCTTCGGCAGCCGCGGCGGTGAGCTCGGCCAGGCGGTGGCGGGCGGCGGCTTGGCGCAGGGCGTCGTAGTCGATACCCAGCTTGCGCAATTCACGTCTGGCGGCGGCAGCCTGCGGGCCGGTCAGGTCGTGGGCGGCGGCCCATGCGTAGAGCTCACTGTGCCCGGCGTCTGCCGGGGCGGTGTCGACGATGCTGGGCAATTGCTCCCGCGTAGCCCGGTTGCGGTCGCGCGAGTCCTTCGTGACACACCTTCCGGCCTGCCGCGGATGCTCTTGCTGCACTACTCCCCCTGTATTTCACGATCACTTTTGATCTTCAAGAGCAGTTAAGCATAGGATCGAAAACAGGGAAAGATCATTAGTTTCCGAGGTGGTTCGGCTGTGATCTGTCCGGGAGTTCGGCTCCAGCGGTCACAAATGATCGTGGTAATGGCAGACTCGGCGCTATGACCGATGCTTCGCCGAAAGATGCTTCGCCAACACTTGCCACATTGACGAGTGCTGGCCGTCAACGCACGCAGCCCGATGTACTCGAGCGTGCCGGCCGACTTGGCGCGGCGATTCTGGCCGCCGGTGTGGAGCGGGGAAGCAAGTGCGTGATTATGGCCCGCAACGACATCGAATTCCTCGAGGTGTCGGTCGGCATCGCGTGCACCGGCGCGAACCCGCTGCCGGTCAACACCCGCTGGACCGCGCCCGAGGTGGCGCATGTGCTGGTCGATGCCAATGTGCGAATGGTCTTCGCGCACACCGAATTCGTGCCTGTGGTCGAGGCCGCCCGCGAAATCGCCGCCAGTGATGCCCGCATCGTCGAGATCGCCATGCCGGGTGAGCTTCTGGCTGAAGGTGGGTGGGATCCGCGGCTGGCCGAGCCGACGGGCCGTCATGAGCTACTCGAGGACCTGATCGCCGCGCACCCTGAGCCGGTCGGCCATATCGAGGGCGCCATCGCTGAGAGCATGGGCGTGATCTACACCTCGGGCACGACAGGCAAGCCGAAAGGCGTTGCGCGCGAGAAGATGACTCAGCAACAGCTGCTCACGATCGCTTCGTCGAACGCGCAGCGGGCGGGCCTGGCCCCGGGTGTGCGGATGCTGGTGGCTGGGCCGCTGTACCACACCAGCCCGAACGCGCTGGCCGTGCTCGGGCTGCGGATGGGCGCGGAAATGGTGATCATGCCCCGCTGGGATGCGCGCCGGTTCCTCCAGCTGGTCGACGAGCACCGAATTCAGCAAGTGAAGATCGTCCCGACCATGGTGTCGCGGATTCTGAGCGTGCCCGCCGCTGAACGCGCGCGCTACGACCTGTCGAGCCTGACGCATGTCGTGCACTCGGCGGCCCCGTGCCCGCCGGCGCTCAAGCGGGCCGCAATCGAGCTGTTCGGTGAGTCGCTGTGGGAGTTCTACGGGTGCAGCGAGGCCGGAACAATCACCTGGATCAATGGCGAAGACTGGCTCACGCACCCGGGCAGCGTGGGACGTCCCGCGGACGGGTCGGCGGTGGTCATCGCCGACGAGCAGGGAAACCCGCTGCCCGCCGGCGAACTCGGGCGCGTGTACGTGCGGGGCGCGGACTACTGGCCCAAGTTCGAATACCTCAATCTCGGTGCGCCGTCTTCACCTGTGCCCGGCATGCTGTGGGTCGGTGACCTCGGCTATCTCGACGCTGACGGCTACCTGTATCTGACCGGCCGCGACAGCGAGGTTGTGATCCGGGGCGGGGTCAACATCTACCCGGCCGAGATCGAGAGCGCCATCAGCGCACTCGAGGGCGTCGAGGACGTCGCGGTGTTCGGTATCGCCGACACCGGCGATCTCGGGCAGGCTGTGGCCGCCCATATCCAGCCACGGCCCGGCGCGCAGCTCACCGAAGCCGGTGTGCGCGAAGCCCTGCGCGGACAGCTGGCGTCCTACAAGATCCCGACCCGGATCTCGATCGTCGAGGCATTGCCGCGCGACGACAGCGGCAAGGTATACAAGCGGCTGATCCAGAACCTCTACGCCGCAGAGGAGTCGGTGGTATCCGGGGTCGGCGTGGAGTGACGTTCGTCGTCGGCGCGGCGGGCCAACGTGTACTCCCGGGTTTCGCGGGCCCGCCGCAGCGCGCCGCTGATCTGACCACTGAGCAGGCCGCAGGTCAACAGTGTCAGCGACGCCCAGCCGGTGGCGACGCTGACCGGTGATTCCAGGGGGATGGGGTCACCGGAGATGTAGCGGACCGCCGTGCCGACGACTTTCCATCCCGCCCAGCCGACGCCGAGCACGCATCCTGCGAAGGTGACCCACCGTGTTGTCCCGCGCTGGAAGCGGTACACGAACAGTCCTAGCGCGCCGAGTGGGAGTCCCAGCCAGGCGGCGAAGATCAGTTCGTAGATGACGACGCGTAGATCGCCGCCGTAGTCGTTGAGAAAGTCGTTGCTGGGTGCCAGCTCTGGGCCTGGTATCCAGGTGACCACGCGCAGCAATACCGCGCTGGAGATCGCGGTCAGGAACAACCCGACCAAACGCCGCCGATGGGTGGGGGATGGTTCTTGCTGGCCTCTCATGATGATGAGCAGCAGTGACAGCATCGCGGTTCCGGCCGCGACAGTGAACATTGCCGCCCACACCCGTTCTTCGGTGGTCAACGGTTCACGCACACCCGAGACTCCTAGGCGCGTGTAGGCCTTCATGGTCAGCGCGTAGAACGCGATTCCGATCCCCAATAGCTGCTGGGTTTTTACGCCCCGCCACATTCCCCGCCCGAACACAATCAACCCGGCCAGGAAACCGAGCCAGGAAACCCCCGCGATTGTTTCGCCCACCACCTATGCGATCCCCGTGTCTCGATGTCTGCTTCTCACACCACAACCCGCGGGCGGGCCGTACTACAGCGCGCCGAACGCTTCGGCCAGTCCCCTCGCGACTTCAGGCATCGGCTCGGAAGTGCGGGCCTGTTGTCGCTTGATCTCAAGCCCGACCTTGCGCGCGAAACGCTCGCACAAGGCTTCTTGGACGCGGGCCTTCATGGTTGCACGGTAGCCGGTCAGCTTCTTCTGGGTGCAATTGTGTCCCTGGAGCAGGTGCCAGAGTTCGTGCGCCAGAATGTGGACCTGGAACTCTTCGGTGGCGTCGTCGGGGACCAGGACGACGCCGCAGTCCCCGTCTCGCACAACCATTCCGGTCAGTGGCGTACCGCGCCGGACCTTCGGCAGCACGATCAGTCGCATGCCGAGGACTTCACCGGCCTGCTCGACCAGGCCATCCATTGTGTAGGGCGTGGGCACGATGCGTGCGGCAATGTCGTTCATCCGGTTCCATTGCACGCGCATTACCCCCCAGGTTCGGCCTCGTCACGCAGTACTTTACGCGCGATGTCGAGCAGGCCGCGCAGCTCGGCGTGGGCCTCGGGGGTCAGGTCTCCCATCGTGCGCAATCCGGCCAATTGCAGGCGGCTTTCCCGCAGCACCGCGGCGACTTCGTCGTCACTGGTCGCGGAGAAGTATCCCAGTGGCTTGCCGAAGAATTGCGCAATCGCCTCCAGCACTGCGCCATCGACCTTGCCGACCTTGCCTGAGCGGATCCGGTAGATGTATTGCCGGTCGATGTCGCGGCCGGTTACCTGGGCGACGAACGCGGCTACTTCCACGGTCGCGTTGCGGTTTCCCGCTGGCCAGCGCTCCGTGAACAGTGCATCGATCTTGGCAGCCAGAGGTCTGCGGTCACGACTCACATTGACCACACTCCCACCAACACTGACGCCCGCCTCTCACCGCGCTCCGCGCAGCACTCAGCCCGACCCGATTCACTGCTCATACGCTCCGTATGAGACGTATTTACCAAGATTAACGACCTTGCCACGTCCACGAAAGTCGTATCGCGGGCGCGACACGCCAACCATTGACCCGTTCTGGGTGTCCTCGGTGGGCGTGATCACCGGCAGCGTAACCGCTTTCGGGTGCCGCTGATCTGCGGTTTCCGTGCGTGTCGGTGGGGGCTGAGATCCTGGTGGGATCTGGCTGGGAGGTGGTGCGCGGTGGCCGCTGGTGGAGTGGTGTCGGGTGAGGATATGGCCGATCTGCACGAGATCGGGTTCGCTGCGCTGGCCGATCCGGTGACGGATGCGTTCGTGCTCCATTTGGCGGGGACGCGGCTGGCTCGGCGTACACGGGAGACGTATCGGGAGCGGGTCGGGAATTTCGTGCGCTGGCTGCGCGCGAGTGGCGCGCACCCGGACGCGTTGCTCAACGCGGCGGCCCGGGATGTGGCGGTGTCGGCGTATTTCGAACACCTGGTGGCCGAGCGGGATGCGGTGGCGCGCACGCTGAATACGACGTTGGCCGCGCTGGATGCGTTCTACGAGTGGCAGGGGCTGGGCCGCCCGGCGGTGGGTCGGGTGTCGACGGATCTGCATGTGCCGCGGACGTTGGACGATGAGCAGATCAGCCGGTTCTTGGCGGCGGCGGCGGAGGACGCGCGGGACTATGCGCTGGTGGCGGTGGGGCTGGATGCTGCGCCGCTGGAGACGGAGTTAGCGGGGCTCGATGAGGATGATGTCGAGTTGAGTGCGCGCGGGGGCAATCTGCGGATCGGTGATCGGGTGGTGCCGCTGGAGGCGGGGACCCGGGCGGTGCTGCTGGCGTGGCGGGCGGAGCGCCGGAAGATGTTGGGGCCGATGTCGTCGCAGCGGGCGTTGTTCGTGTCCAAGCGCGGCCGCCGGCTGGCTCCGCGGTCGGTGGACTTCATCATTCGGTCGGTGGGCCGCCGGGCGGGGATGGAGATTTCGCCGGGGACGCTGCGCAATACGGCTGAGCAACGGTTGCTGGTGGCGGGGTGGTCGCCCTCGGCGGTGGCCGCGTTCCTGGGGAACACCCGCCCGGATATGGCGCGGGTGCGGGCGTTGACGCAGCTGAGTTTGGATTTCGAGGCCTGATCCTGCGGGCCGCCGGAAGGACTATCGTCTTCCGGCTTGTCGCGTGGTGGCTGGCCACCGTGTTGGTCGGGCCGGGTGCGCGGCCGGGTACCTCCGGTGGTCGTCCGCGTGATCGGCACTGCATGGAGCGCAGCGGAATTCCGTTTCGCTGCGACCGCTAGGGCCGCATCTCGGTGGCGCGGGCGAGGATTCGGGCTCGTCGCCGGGTGGCCGGGTGGCCGTAGGTGCGGTAGAGCGTCATGCGTGCTTGCGCCCACCTCCAGCGGCTGGCGACGGTTTCGGGTTGCGGCCACATCTGGGCTGCGCGAGTGCTCATAACCGGTTGGACGCGGGCAGCGCCGAATTGGTTCCGTGCCCGGCCACCCGGGGCCGCTGTCGCGGCCCTGGTCGGGTTGCGCGGCGGTTGGGCCACTGTGTCGGGTGGGCCGGGTGCCTGACCCGGGCACGGCCGGTGGCTGCCCGCCCAGAAGACACAGCATGGAGCGCAGCGGAATTCCGTTTCCGCGGCCCGCGCGCCGGCGGGGGTGTTGTTCATCCGGGGTGCGGGCTGGGTGTGCTGGCGCGGGCTGCGAGGTGGTCGAGGCGTTCGCGGATGCTGTCCCAGTGGCGCCGGGCGCGGGCGGTGGCTTGGTCGAGTTCGTCGGCGGTGGGGAAGGTTTCGGCGATTTGGGCGAGGCGGGTGCCGTGTTCGGCGTGGGCTCGGCAATAGGTGTCTTGTAGGACTCGTTCGGCGGCGGGCCAGAGGTCGGCGGCGATGCGGGAGGTGTAGACGTCGCTGATGTAGCGGACGATGGCCAGGTGAGAGGGTTGCGGGTCGATGGGCAGGGGCCCGCGGGCGAGGGCGGCGACGGCGTCGGGGGTGGGGCGGCGGCCGCCGCGTACTAGTTCGGTGATGGCGGTCAGGGCGACTTGGGGGAGGTGCCCGGCGAGGTCGTCGACGCCGATGAGGGCCAGGACGGCGGCGGCTTCGGCGGCGGGGGCGTTGAGCAGGGCTTGTATCAGCTTGTTTTCGGGGTCGACGTCGGCGAGGGCTTGGGTGTCGCCGTGTGCGGTGATGGCGTCGAGTACGTCGTCGACTGGTGCGGGGTCGGGTACGGCACGCAGCGGCGGCGGGGTGGCGGCGGCCCGGTTTCGGTGGCGGGGGTGGGGTTGTGTGTGCACGGGGGTTCCTGTCGGATGCCCCGGCCACCCGACACCATTTCGCGCATTTCCTACGTTTGGTGGGGTGGCCGGGGGCTCGGTGGTCGGGGTGGCTAGATGGCGAGGGTGAGTTGTTCGGTGTCGGTGGCGAGGTCGGCGTAGCGCGCTGCTGCGGCGGCGTATTCGGCGCGTTTGGCTTCGAGTTTGGTGATTTCTGCGGCGGCGGCCGCGGCGTAGCGGGTCTGGTCGCGCTGGCGGTCGGCGGCCTCGATGGCGGCGGCCGCGCGGTGCAGGGCGGGCAGGTCGTCGCGGGTCACGTAGTGGGCGAGGATGGCGCGCATGACTGCGGCGGTGCGTTCTTTGGTGCGGGGAGGAACGTCGGTGTCGTGCTGGGGGTCGGTGGGGCGGCGGCAGTGGACGCGGCGGCCGTCGATGCGGTCGAGCTGGTCGATGGCGAGTCCGCCGGTGCCTCCGATGAGGTCGAGGCCGTTGACGATGGGGCGGTCTTTGCGGTGGTAGCGGTCGAAGTGGTGGCGCGTGTCGTATTCGCCGTAGTGGATGGTGACCATGTGCACGCGGTCGCTGTCGAGGGCGGATTGCGGGGCGATGGTGAACGTTCCGGCGATGCGGGGCCCGGTGACGGTGTAGTAGGTGAGCCCGGTTGCCGTGTCGGTGCGGATGGTCGCGGATCCGTCGGCGTATTTGCCCAGTTCGAGGGGGATTCGTGAGGGATCCGCCGGCGCGGCTGCGCGCGGGGCGCGGGCGGGGCGGGGGCTGTCGGTGTAGGTGGTGGGGCGTTGGTCGGCGGGCAGTGTGGTGATGGCGGCGAGGGCCTGGGCGAGCTCGTCGATGGTCGGGTTTTCGCTGGTGGTGACGGTGCGGGCGTCGTGGTCGAGGGCGGGGGCGTCGCCGGTGGTGATCTGGTAGCCGCGGCGCTCGAGCTGGGCGACCAGCGAGGCGCGCAGGGCCGCAACGGGATCGGCGACCGGGGCGACGATGACGGGCTCGTCGTCGAAATCTTCGATGCCGACGGTTTGGGCGATGTCGAATACGGAGACCATGCGGTAGCGGGTCCGCGTCGCGGTCTCGCCGTCGCCGTTGTCGCCGTTGTCGGCGGGCTCGGTGATCGGTTCGGCGTCGGCCGGGGGAGTGTCGCTGCCCGGGACTTCTTCGCGGCCCTTGGGGGCGACGATGCGGAAGCCGGTTTCGCCCTTGCGAATTCCGCGGCCGCGCGCATTCCAGTCCTTGACGCTGCCGACGTCGGACAGGGTCATTCCGCGGGCGGCGGCCTGCTTGTCGAGTAGGGCGTGGTTGCGCAGCGAGTAGCGGCACACCATGGACGGCGCGGTCAGGGTGGCCAGGCGGGTAACGAGGGTGGAGACGGCGTCGGGGTCTGCGAGCAGGGCGAGGCCTTCGGCCTTGATGGCGTCGTCTGCGGCGTCGCGGGCGGCGCGTTGTTCGGGGGTGTAGCTGCGGCGGCGGCGTGTTGCCATGGGATTGAGTGCCTTTCGTGGTCGGGTCTGTGCTTCGTCCGGCCGGGCACTTAGGCGGTGCCCGGCCGGACTGCGGCGGTGTGGCTGGTTGTGCGTCAGTTGCGGCGGGCGCGCAGCAGGTTGACCCATGCGCGGCGGTAGGCGATGGCGAAATTCTGGGCTTCGCCCTCGGCGATGGATTCGGCTTCGGCTCCGTCGGTGGCGTCGCGGATGGACACGATCCAGTTGCCGATTTCGGCGGGGCTGGTGGCGAGTCCGCTGCTGTCGTCGTTGGTGATCAGCAGGTAGAGGGTGCCGTGGGGGTCCATGTCCGGGCCGGCGTCGGCCTCGAGGGCGAGAACTTCGTAGAGCTCGCGGCTGGGGCGGGCGTCGGCTTCGAGGGCGAGGAAGCTGTAGCGCTCGAATCCGCCGGTATCGACGATGCGGACCGGGGGCCGGTCGGTCTCGGTGTCGGTGTCGCGTTGGGCGAACATGTCGAGGATGTCGATTTCGGCGGCGTAGAGCTCGCGCAGCGGCGCGGCGATGCGCTCGGGTACGGGGGTGGTCGGGATTCCGGTCATGGTGGCGAATTCCTTTCGTGGCTGGCTGTTGTCGAGGTGGGGGTGTGTCGCCCTAGCTGGTGGCGGGTTCGGGCTGGGCAAAGGCCTTCATGCGGACCGACAGGCCTGCGTCGATTCCGCGGGCTTTGATCACGGGCGTCGGTTCGCGGCCGGGGGCGGTGTCGAGGCTGGCGCGCAGGTTGGTGGCTTCGATGAGTAGGGCGTCGCCGATTCCGAAGCTGGCGTGGACGCGTTCGGCCATACGGGCGCTGAAGCGGACTCGGTAGACGGTGAGGCCGTCGGGTTCGTAGCCGCCGTGCCCGTCGGGCCGGTCGTGGTTTTCGATGATGGTGATATAGACGGTGGCGCGGTCTTCACCGGTGCGGGTGCGGAAATTCTGAAGTTCCCCGATCCGGGCGACATTGCCTTTGATGATGACACTCATGACGGGTTTTCCTTTCGGGTCGAATTCGTGTGGATTGGGTCAGAGTTTCGCGCCCGTACGCAGGGCGGCGCGGCCGCGTGCGTCGGCGAGGCCGCGGCGGATGGCGCGTCCGGCCTGGCAGAGGGTGCCGGTGTTGGGGTTGGGGAGGCCGCCGGGGCAGCAGGTTTCGCAGGTGTCGTTGTGCTGGTAGAGGGCGTTGGTGAATTCGGCGACGGTGCCGCCGAAGGGCTTGAATCCCTGGCCTTTGTTCTCCATGTTGCTCATTCTTCTATTCTACAGTTCCTACGTTTCAATTCGCTCATTTTCCGGCATGATGAATCTCTCTGCCCTTCTTTTGGGTTTGGTCTTGCGTTTTTTGCCCGGCCTTTGCAAGCCTGCCCCCGGCGAGGGCGGGGGTGTCGGGGGCAGGGCCCCCGGGTGCGCGCCCGCCAGGGCGCGGGGTTGTTCGGTGCCCGGCCCAGGGAGGGGGCAGGGTAGCGGTGTCGTCCTTCGCTGAGCCTGCGGGCGTCTCGATCACGGCGGGGTTGGGCCGGCAAGCAGCGACGCTTTTCCGCTGCTTGCCGGCCCAACCCTGCCGTGATAGCCCTGGTGGGGCTCGGCGGAGGGCGACACCGGCACCCTTCGGGGCCGGGCGCCGCGCGAGCGGAGCTCGCGGATGTCGGTGAGCGGTCGAGGGTCTGGGCTGTGTGTCGTGGTGGTGAGCGTCGCGTACGCGGGGCGGCTGGGTGGTGAGCCTGCGGGAGCTGCGCGACGGCGGGAGGGCCCGGTGTCGCGGCAGCTCTGAATATCGGTGGGGGGCGGCGCGGCCGGGGCCGCATGCGGGCTGGTGTGCCCGGTGGGTCTGGCGTGGTATGGGTTGGTGTGTTCGTGCGGGTCGGCCGGTATGGAGGGAGTGCGGTTGTGTCGGAGGATGTTTCGTTGGTCGAGCGTGAGGCGGCGCGGTTGATGGCGGCGTGGGCGTCGGTGTCGGCGGCCGACGTGGCGGCGGTGGTCGAGGGCGTGCCGTTCCGGCCGGCGGTTCCGGGTGGGGCGCGGTTCGTGGTGGCGGTGCCGCCGACTCGCGACTAGATCGCCTGTCTAAGGCTCGATTTCGAGCGGAATCCGGATCCAGCTGGCGCGGCCCTCGGCGATCATGTCGAGGGCCGCGTCGTGGGTCGCGGGCGCGGATCCGGTGATGATGACCAGCCCTTGCCCAGTGCGGGCGTTGTCGGCGGCGCGGCGATGCCAGCGCGGATCGGCGGCGAGGGTTCCGTCGTAGAGCGGCTGGTCGTCGGGGGTGATGATGCGCAGCATGTCCCCGGCGAGGTGGGCTTGCCATCCGGCCGCGGGGTCGGCGTCGAACGCCAGATCAGTCATGGGCTGGGCCCCGCGGTCGCGAACGGCGGAGGTGAGGGCGTCGGCGGCGACGAGCGCGCCGGTGGCGGTCGTGGTGAGGGTGACGCGGTGGCGGGCGAGCAGGATCACGGCGGGTTCGTCGTCGAAGAGGACGGCGAAGGTTTCGGCGTGGTCGATGTCGGGCTCGTCCGGGGTTGGCGCGTCAGGATTGGGCACGGGCTCAAGGGTATTCGCGCTACTGGGCGCGGGTGCGGGGTTGTCGGGGATGTCTGGGGTGAGGTGTTCGGCGGCGATGGCGCGGGTGCGGTGGCCGCTGGTGTGGCCGCGGTCGTAGGCCTCGACGGCCCACCAGCTGCCTTCGTAGTAGTAGACGTGTCCGGCGAAGGTGTGGCCGATGTAGACGGGGTAGCGGCCGTGGTGGTCGATGCGGCCGAATCCGTACCGGCGGGGCGGGGGTGGTTGGGTTGTCATGGGCGGGAGCGTCTTTCGGTGTCGGCGGGGAAGCCGCGCGGAGCGCGGGCGCGCGCAGCGCGCCGGCGCCGCGTGCGGCGGGTTTCGTGTTGGCCGGGTGGGGTGTTGGTCGGGCCCGGCTGAGCGACCGGTGTCGGCTGGGAGTTGTCCGCGGAAAAAGACAGCACGGAGCGCAGCGGAGTTCCGTTGCCGGCCGCCGCGTGCGTCGGGTGGTGGTGCGCGGCCCGGCTCGGGGAGCTGGTTCGGGCCGGGCCGCGCGGTGAATGGGGCAGGGCCGCGCCTGGTGTGGGCGCGGCCCTGCGGGGTGGGTGCCTAGTCCTGGTCGGCGTCGGCGGCGAGCTGGCTGCCGCGTTCGGCTTCGGCGGCTTCGGCGGCGGCGATCTCGGCGAGGGCCTGGTCGACGGTGATGTCGCCGAGCGTGAGGCGTTCGGCGATGCCGGGCACGTGCCCGAGCGAGATCAGCAGCCGCAGGTAGGGCTGTGACAGGGTCATATCCACAGTCCAGAACACGTTTTCCGGCGGGGCCGCGATGCGCCAATAGTTCGGCTTGTCCTCGCGCGGGTGCATCCGGCCCTCGATTGCGCCCATGGCCAATCCGATGCCGATCATCTGGGCGCGGGCCAGGCTGATCCCGTCGAACGCTGTTCCGTCTGCGAGCTCGTCGCCGGGCATGGCGAGCAACTCCGATGCGGTCGAGCGGGCGGTGTACTCCTTGAAGATTTCCGGGGCCGCTCCCTCGAGGCGCAACCGCCACAGTTGCACTTCGGCCGGTACGGCTTTCGGGATCTTCGCGAGCCACTTGGCCACGAATGCGCGCCGCTCGAGGGTGTCGGACTTCGCGACCTTGTTGATGATGGTGACGGTCTGGGTTGCGGCTCCGGCGGTTTCGCCGCCTTCCTTGACCTTGCGCAGACCGGCGCGCTTGTGGTCGTGGCAGTAGTAGGCGACGGTGACGACTTCCTCGACGCTCACGTCGCGGGCGTGGTGCTTGCCCTTGGCGGGTTCTCGGTCGGGGTCGTCGTAGGTGGCGCGGTCGACCTGGCGGTCGTGGATCTCCTCGCCGGTGGCGGTTACAACGATGCGGTTGCCGATATCGACGTGGACGGCCCACTGTGAGGCGGCGATGTCGGCCTCGGTGACCTTGTCTCCTTCGCGGGTCCGCAGGTCCTCGATCGGGACGAACTGTTTGCGCTCGTCGTTCCAGGGCGTGCGGGCCAGGATGCGGAATCCGCGCGCCGCGTAGGGGGCGATGGCCTCCTCGCGCTTGGTGCGCACGCGGCGCTCCTCGCGCAAGCGAACGATGGTCGGATCGAAATTGCCGCGCCGGGCGGCGGCTTCGAGCTGGGCCATGGCGTTGTCGTCGTCTTCGAACTCCATGGCGGCGGCGGCCTGGATGAGGTCGAGTTCGCCGGTAACCGCTGCCTCGCGCGCGTTCCCGGCCTTGCTCAGGGCCTTGATCGCCTTGGCTTCCTTGGTGCTGATTCCCAGCTGTTTCAAGGCTTTCGTCTTGTCCCCGGTGGGCAGGGCCAAGAGTGCGAGTTCTTCTTGCGCGCGGTAGAGCTGCTCGTCGCTGAGGTCGACGCGCCGTTCGTTGGCTTCGACCTGGTCGACGATTTCCGACGCGCGCCGCGCGGCGTCTGTGCCCTCGGGCTCGGGCCCTACCAGGTAGTCAATGCTGGGCAGTCCGGCCGCGCGGGCGGCGTAGGTGCGACGCTGCCCGTCACTGACCTGAATGATGTTGTCAGCACGCAGGTAGGCCGTGGGCGTCTGCAAGATGCGCTGCTTGATCGACGCGACGAACTCGTCGGTGATCGTCTCGACGGCGTCGTCGCGGACGTTGAAACCGGCGCTCGACCCGAACACGACGTGATTGGGGTTCATCCCGAACAGCACGCGGGCGGGCAAGCCCTGGGCGATGCGTTCGGCGAACTGGCGGCGCAGGTCGTCGGCGACCTCGGCGGGCAGTGGGACCGGTACCGGCTCCACGGGTTCGGCGGCGGCCGGGGCGGTGTTCTCCTCGGCCGGGGCCTCGGTGTCGGTGCTGGCGGGGGCTTCGATGGTTGTCATGGTGGGAGTGATCTCCTAGAGTGGGCGGCGAAAGGCCCCCAGCTAGTTAGGCGCTAGCTGGGGGCCTTTGTCGTTGTGGTCTGGCGTTTTGCGGGCTGTTCCGGTGGGGCGGGCCTCGGGCGGCCGGGCGGCTGCTCACGCTCGGGCGGCGATCTCGTCGCGGCGGGCGTTGAGTGCGTCGCGCAGCGGGTCGGCGGCGGCGCGGAATTTGCCGGTGCGGTTGCCGAATCCGTTGACCCAGTGCGGATGCCCGTTCGCGCCGAATGCGGCGTCTACGGCCCATCGGGGCGCTTCTCCGTCGAGCTGGGACAGGCGCAGGATTTCGCCGCTGTCGAATTTGACCGTGGCTTCCCATCCGTCGAGCTTGGGGCCGAACACGCTGTTGTCGGCGCGGCGGCCTAAGTCGTTGATCTCGAATTGCATTGCGGTGGTTCCCCTTTCCGGGGTCTGGCCGGGGAAGGGCCGGGCATTTAGGCGATGCCCGGCCCTTCCTCGGGGAGTGGGGTGTTCGGTTACGCGAGTCGGGCGATCGGCGGCCACGGCCGGGTCACGACGTCGGCGGCAAGCGCGTAGCCGTCGTGGTCGGGGCCGGGCTCGGCGGTGGCGGGTACGGCGGCGATGAATTCCTCGGTGTCCAGCGACCAGACCGGGTGTCCGGGCTCAGTGGCGCGGGCGGCGTAGGCGGCTTCGAGCGGTATGCCCTGCTCGTGCATGTCCAGCCCGAGTCGGTCGATGAGCTTGGCGTGTTCGGTTCCGCTGTCGCCGGGGCCGTCGGCCTCGTCGTCGACGACGACGGCGACCGCGCTCACGGCGATGGTGTTGCCGGTGTTGATCCATCCCCAGTAGTCGCCTTCGACGGTGCAGCATCCGCCGCACGTGTCGAGCTCGGCGACGTACACGCCGTGCACGGGCATCGGTTCCCAAGCGTGTTTGGCGTTGTTGACCAGCAGCACCACCAGGGCGCGAGCGGGGATGGCCTCGCGGTGCTGGCGGGGCAGGGAAGCGACCAGCGCGGCGACGCTATCGATGATTTCGGGGTTCTTCACGTGGACTCTCTTTCGCGGGTTGTGGCCGTTGGCCTTGTGTGGGTTGGGTTTTCGGGTGCGGCGGTGGCCGTTAGGCCGGGCGCACAATGCCGAACTTGTCGCGGACGATCTGCGGCGGCACGCCGCACTCCACGGTGTGCGAAAGCAGCCGCGCCAGCCTGCATTCGGGGTCCTCGTCGAGGGCGATACCGAAGGCGATCGACGCTGACACCCCGTCTTCGCGCAGGGCGTAGGCGCTGAAGCCGTAGAGAGTGGCCGGGATGGCTCGGGCCTGTCCCGGCAACAAGCGGGTGAGGTCGAGCCAGAACGCTTCGGCCCGGTCGGCGAGTTCGCTGCCGCACAGCCGGAACAGGCCGTAATGCGTTTCGGAGTTGCCCAACCGCGCGGCCACATAGGCGGCGTCGGCGGGGTCGGCTCCGGCGGCCGGGTCGTGGCGTTCGATCCGGGTCATGATCTCGGCAACCTCGCGGGCGGTGAACTCGTCGAGTTCGTTGGCCCGGACGGCGGCGGCGAACTGCGCGGCGTTGTCGTCGATGGCCGCGCGCAGGTGTTGCGCGACCGCGTCACTGCGGGCGGCGTCGAGGGTGAAGCGGGCCTCGATGTCGGCGCGTGAGCGGCTGATGTTGCGGCCTTGCAAGACGGTGTGGGCGGTGAGCGGCTCGGTGGTGGGGTCGGGCATGGTGCCGGTCCCGTCGTCGGTCAGCGACCACCAGGGGGAATCCGGGGTGATGGCGGGGGTAGCCCAAGCACCGACCAGCGTCACACCGGCGGCGGCGAATTCGGCTTCGACGGTGCGCAACAGGGCCTCGTGCTCGGTGCGGTCGTGGCTGCGGGCGCGGTCGTCGACGATGGCGACCAGTGCGGCGTTTCCGAGTCGGGCCAGCCGTTCGGCCGAGCGGCCGCGCGGCGCGCGCTGGAACTCGTGGATGTCCATGCGGGCGACCACGGGGATGGCGTGGTGTGGACTGTCCATGTCCTCTTTCAGGAACATGAATACAAGGGACCGTTCCGGAGTGAATCCGAGCAGTGCGGGAATGGCGGCGGTGAGGTTCCCGATTTGCGAAAAGGTGAATTCCTGAACAGGCATTGAATATGCCTTTCTGTGTCGTTTCGAATGTGTCGAGCACGGCGCTAGGTTCCTGTTCCGCCCGGTTTCGCGGGTCGGCGCGTGACTGCTCCGGGTGTCAACCCTGAGCGCTCTCCGTGGGGCCTTACGGCCCGTTCCACCTGGGACATGTCCGGCCGGACGGGGTCCGGCCGCCCGCTCGGATGCGGGACGGGTTGCGGGAGTCAATATGTTCGCGCGTGCTCTATTAAGTTCTCAAAGAACGCAGGTGCGGCGAGCGGTTCCGGTTTCCCTTCCCCGCCCCCTTGCCGTACCTCTAAAGTCTATCTTTCCTACGTTTCGCGGTCGAATTGAATTCGCGTGATCCGCGCCACTGTCGGCTATTTGCGGCGGCCGTCGTATTCGGGGACTTCGACGCCGTAGCGGGTGGCGACGATTTGCCCCATGGCCAGCAGGGGCCGGACGTAGTCGACGGGCATGGCCATGGTGTGCACGGCCTGCATGTACTTGACCAGCGGCGGGGAGTCGTCGCGGTCGGCGTCGTCGGCGGCGCGGGTGGCCTCGTAGCTGGCGATGCCCTGGCTGTCGATGTAGTACAAGACGGCGGCCATCGCGAGCACGTGGGCGCGGGCGCGGCCGCGCAGCTGGTTGCCGATGGCGGTGTAGACGGCGGCGGCGGCCGGGGTGTCGATCAGCGCCAACCCGAGCATCGCGTCGCGAGCGGGCCGGTACAGGGTGAGAACGGCGGCGTTGGCGGCCAGTTCGGCGGTCGGGTAGTCGTTTCCGGCGATGGCGCGCGACAGGTCGCGCAGGACGGTGGCGGTGTGGCCGGGGCGCAGAGCGGCGATATCGGCGCGGATGAACGCGTCGGCCTCGGGCTCGGGGCGCTCGGTGAACTGCGCGGTGGCGGCGGCGCGACCGAGCAGGATCAGGCGGCCGTCGGCGACGGCGGCGACCATGGCGGCGGTCGCGGCCGGGTCGGGAATGATCCCGTCCTCGGCATAGTCGAGATCGGTGTAGCGGCCTCCGCGCCGCAGTTCGGTCGTGTGCGCACGTCCTTCGACCGGCACGCCGTAGGCGGCGAGCTTGCCGGTGATGGCGTCGGCGAGCATGATCGCCGCCCCGGCGCGGCTGTAGGGGGCGATGGCGATGATGCGGGCGCTGTCGACCTTCTCGCGCCAGGCCAGCCGCGCAATGGACTGGGCGGCGTTCGCGTGGTCCTGGTCGATGTCGGTGTCGATGACCATGACGATGCGGCCGTGGCGCAGGAATACCGCCACCAGGGTTTCGTCTTCGGGCCAATAGTTGAGGAATGCGGGGGTGGCGGCCACGTATTCACCGATGGTGATTTCTTCGGCGTGGGTGATCATTTCTCGATTTCCTTCCGGATGAATTCGACTGTGCGGAATTCGTGCCGATCGCCGTTGATCGGCACGGGGGGTCGGGGGTCAGCTGAGACCGGCGTAGCTCCACAGCCGCGTTCCGATCACCGATCGGAACTGCTCGGCCTGGTAGTCGGTGCCCCCGAAGGTGTAGCCGCGCCCGGTGCGCGCCCACTTAGCGGCCTGACCGGCGAGTTCGCGCGCTTCGGTGTCGTCGCCCGCGTCGTTGGCGGTGTCGGCCTTGGTGAACAGGGCGGCGGCGCGGCGCGCGCTGTAGGCGGCCTTTTCGGCGCGCTGGTCGAGGGTGAACCGCGCGGCGAGGTCGGCTTCGATGGCCGCGTAGGCGGTTTCGGTGGCCTGCTCGTTCATTTTCGTTCCCTTCTCTGCCTTGCTGATTCTTCTATTCTATACTTCCTACGTTTCAATACAGCTATTTCTCGATATGGGATATCTCTCGACTTTTCTTTTGGTTTCGGCTTGTGTTTTTTGCCCGGCCTTTGCAAGCCTCGCCTCCCCGGCGTTAGGGGCGGGGGTCTCGGGGGCAGCGCCCCCGGTGCGCGGCCGGCAGGTCGCGGAGGATCCCGGCGCCTGGACATGGCGAGGGGGTGGGTGTTGGTGTCGTCCTTCGCTGAGCCTGGGGCGTCTCCGATCAGGTCGGGTCTGGGCAGGTCAAGCCACGCTTTTGGGCTTGACCTGCCCAGACCCGACCTGATAGCCCCTGGTGGGCTCGGCGGAGGACGACACCAACACCCTCGGGTCCGGGTGCCGCGCGGCCGCCAGGCCGCGGAGGCGGGTGAGGGGTTCGGGGCGCCGGTGCCGGCGGGAACGCAGCCGCCTTGGGCGTAGGGCGGCTGGGAGGTGAGCCTGCGGGAGCTGCGCTGAGTGTGGGAGGGCTCGGTGTCGCGGCAGCTCAAAGCTTGTTTGTGAGCACGGATCCGGCGGGGGGAGCGGGGTGTCGGCGCGGGAGGTTTGCTGTTGGCCGGTGCCGGGACGGATCCGGAATATACGAACGCTCGGGAACCCCATTTATGATGGCGGGCATGGAAACTGCGGCAGATTCGCTACATCGCCAAGCGGCGATGCGGGCTGCCCGCGACGCGGCCGCCGTGGTGACCGAAGGGCCTGTTTGGGCGTTGATTCAGCGCGATCTGAGCGATATCGCGTCGGTGACGATGTCGAGCGGGCAGGTGTTCGAGAAGGCGTTGTCGACCATGGCGGAGGTTCCGGGGCCGGCGTCGGCGATGGTCGAGTCGATCAATCTGGCGAGCAGCGCGCTCGCCGGGTCAGTGCAGCAGGCGGTGGACTCGCTCTCCCACGCCGCGAATGTCTTCTCCAACCTGCAAACGGTCCTGGCTTTACCTTCTCATGTTGCGTCGCAAACCCTTCCGGTGTTCGAGGACTTCTTCAACCGGCTCGGCACAGAGGTCGCGCCGGTGCCGGGGATCATGCGCGCGCTGCACGCGGAGCTGACGGCGGTGACCGCTCCGGCGATCAGCGACGCCTTGAAGTCGCGGGCGCTGTTCAACGACGTCTTCAGTCGGGTCCGGGTGCGGCTGGAGTGGCTGCGCGAGTTTCTTCCCGAGCCGATCTCTTGGGCCGACAGCCTGCGGCGGTTGGTCCCCTTCGATCGCGACCGCTTCGCTCGGGCGCTGTCGTACGTACACCGTTATGAGCGGGCCATTCTGGCTGCGCATTGGTTGGCGGCGCAGGGCGATGAGCCTCCGGGTCGGCGTGTGGTCGTGCGCCGTCGTCCGGCTCGAGGCCCGAATTTCCGCGGTTCGACTTCAATTTCTTGTCGAACCGCGGGATTGGTGCGCGCCTAGAACGGTTGTGCCGCACGCTATCCCGCATTGATGCGCGGAGTACAGCGTGAATCTTCTTTTTCTGTTGGCCCGGCCGGAGTGCTGGGTGCTGGTGTATGTGGTGATGTCGTTGCCGGTCGCGGCGGCGGCGTTCGCGGTGATGTTGGCGGTGGTGGTGTCGCTGTTCGCCAAGCCCGACCGCGCGTGGCATGCCCGGCTGGTGCTGGGCGATGTGCTGGGGTTCCTGCTGCGGTGGGGGCGTCGCCGGTGAGGGGCGTGGGCAGGCCGATGCTGTGCCCGGACGCGGTGCTGGCGGATGTAATGGCCATGGTCGTGGACGGGCAGTCGGATTCGGCGATCGCTGCCGTGTTGAACGGCGCGGAGGTGCCGACGCCGGCGGGTCGGCCGCAGTGGCAGCGCTGTCATGTGTGGCGGCTGCGCCGGACCGCGAGGGCGCTGCGGCTGCTCGATGGCCTGGTGGGCGAGGGGTCGCGCGCGGCGTGAGCCGCGCTCGGCGCGCGGTGCTGGACGGCTGGGCCGGGGTGGAGTCCTGTGGACTTCACCCCGGGCCCGGGGTTGGTTTGTGCTGGGTTGGTGGGGTTCCGGTAGTAATCGCCGAAAATCCAACGAAGTTCGCGTAGTTGGTGGTCAGGCGGGCGCGTCGGCTTCTACAAGGTCGGCTTCATCGATCCACCGGGCGAACAAGCTCAACGCCGCCAAACGTTCGAGGGCGGTCTGCTCATCGAGGTCGAGTTCCTCGTTCGGCACATGCCCGACTGGGTTGCGGATCGCGGCGAAACAGCCGCCGCCGAACTCCATCACCCCACGCCGCATCGACTCGGCGGTCTTCTCGTTGCTGAAACCCAGATACCGCAACCGCGGCTTCCCGGGCTCGGGTTCCCTGTCGGAGAACGCCTGCTTGATCAGGTCCGACTCCAACAGGTCGCGGCGCGAAACCTTGGTCTCCAGAAGCGAAGCCACCGCTTTCGCTGCTGCCAACACTGCCTCGTGTCGATGCCCGGTGGACCACTGAGCGGAGGCGGCCTTCCAGATCAGAGGGTGCAGCCCTGCGGCAGTGATTCGAGGCGAGGTGTCCGCCCCGCCGAGACGGGCAAGCACCTCCTCGTGGCTATCGAGGCGGGCCAGCAGCTTTCTCGCGGCATCACGCTCGGACTTGAACTCATCGTTCTTGGACGTCTGGTTCTCGCTCTGCCACTCCGGGTACAGCTTGGCCAGGATCGGCCGCACGGTCTCCGCCATCCGGATCGCTTCAGGTCGCCCGCATTGCGGCAAGGTCTTGGCGGTCATGAACGCGACACCGTTTCCCGCACTGGACTGGTTCACGGGTTTGGTGGTGGCGACGAAGGTTTCGAGCTTCTCGCGGACCCATGGCACATCAACATCAACAAGTTGCACCAGTCCATCATGAACACCGTCCGCGACACCCCGTACAGGGACGCGCACCCGCGTCGGGTCATCGCGCTACGGTGACCTGCCATGCTGCTTCTCGGGTTCTGGGGGTGCCGTTGCCGCTGGTGTTGGGGTCGTAGGAACTGAGAAACACCATGATCGGCTCGTGTGGTGAGCCGATCATGGACATGACCAGGCCGTGTTTGGTCTCGCCTTGGCCGACCTGACCCGACAGCAGTGGCCCGGGTGGCATGAATGGCCGGTAGTCGCCCGCGGCGGGTCCCCATCCGATGGACTTGTCAGCCCCATACCAGGGATCGGATGTGCTGGCGTAGGACCAGGTCACGCCGGATGCGCTGTAGGGGAAGGGTTTCTGGGAGGTTCCGACGATTGTCAGCTCGAGGACCAGGCACGGGAGTGCGCCGAGACAGTGGTCGTCCTTGACTCGTGCGCCGTTGAGTGTGACGTCCGCGGTGGATCCGTCGGGTGCGGTCGCGTGGACGGGGATGCCGATCGTGCCGGCGTAGCTGGGTGCGGGTGTGACTTTCGGTGGCGACTGTTCTGCTGGCCGGATCTCGGCTTGCGCCTGCTGGCAGTTCGCTATCGCCAGGGCGACGGCACCGGCGACGGTCGCCAGGGACTTCCTCATTACGCTAACCCCTCATCCGCACCATGCGTCCAACACCAAAACCCATATCTATCAGACGGTTACGGCATATGCGCCCACAATTGGGGGCCTTGGCCGCCGGGCCCGCCGACGCGATTCATGCCGAAGCGTCCGCGCTTCGGGTTCCAGGCTCGGGCCCTTCGGGCCCGCGCCTGGGGCGGGGCCCTTGGGCCCCGCCCTTCGGCGGCTTAGGTGCCGTCGGTGCCGCAGCCGTCGCAGAGCAGGAGGGTGCCGTCGAGGTACCAGCTGCCGCGGGCGATGGGGCAGTTGGTGGGCTGGTAGGGCCACTCGACGCCGGGGAGGTGGGCCAGGCCGACTTCGAAGGGGCGGCCGTCGACGATGTCACGGGCGGTGGTGATGGTCCAGTGACCGCCGAGGGGGCTGAGGTCGGGCAGTTGGTCGATGGCGTAGCTCATGGTGTCGGGTTCCTTTCGTGTACCTGGTGGATCTGGGCTCCGCCCGG
>NZ_BAAGUM010000026.1:0-17662 GCF_054781395.1 Nocardia tengchongensis | reverse complement strand
CCTTGAGTCGTTCTGCTGCCGAGCTCATGCGCTCACCTCATCGTCAGTATCTACGGAATTCAGTAAGTCGTTCACCACGTCCGCGTATGCCGACGCCTCCGGCCGGAAGATCGGCGTGCTGTAGGACTGGGCGAACAGCTCCTTGCGCGAGATGGTCGGATTCAGCACCCGCACGCCCTGCCCGGTGATCAGGTCGGTGTACACGGTGGTGCTGGCCGCGTTCGGGACCGTGCGGGTCAGCAGCACCGAGAAATCGGGAGCCTGCTCCACTTCGTCACCGACCTCGGCCACCAGTTCCAGCACCGCGGGCAGCCGGTCGTACTCCATCGAGGTGGGCGCCATCGGGCACACGAGGTGGGTGGCGAGCTTGGCCGCGGACTTCACGATGCGCCGCTGTTCTTTCATCGGAGGCGTGTCGATCACGACGACATCCACATCGGGCTTGATCACACCGGGCAGCTGCTTGTTCAGGTTCGCGACCGGCATAGAGATGACGGGCCACGGCCAGTCGGCCAGTTCGCTCCAGTTGATCAGCGATTCGTTCTCCGGATCGGTGTCCACACCGAGCACGTTGAGGCCGGCGGAATGCAGCACGGCCAGGATCCATGCGGCGCTGGTGGTCTTGGTGCTGCCGCCCTTGAGGTTGATCAGCACGATGACCAGCAGCGAGCGGCCGTCCGGCCTTTTCAGTAACTCAGTATGCACGGACATCAGTATTTGTCACTCCTGGTGGTAGATGTGGCTCAGCAGCCCGGACGCAGTGTCGAGTTCCGAGACCAGCTTGATGCCGTCAACCTCGGTCATCGGAGCTCCTTCAGGTGATGGGGTTCAGTATCTACGGATGTCAGTACGTTGTCATGGCTCGTCGGCGGAGCGTCGCCGGTGAGCCATGACTAGGTGTGCGCCTTCTGCGGGCCGCAGGGTGTTCTTGCTGGTCATGACGCCATCGTTGTCTGTTGGTTCGAGGAGTAGCCGAGTGCGGCGGACACACGCGCACCCAGGAACCGGGCGATTCCGACCGGGACGGCATTGCCGATCTGGCGTTTCACCTGGGCGCGGGTGCCGATGAACTCGTAGCTATCCCCGAATCCCTGGGCGCGGGCGCATTCACGGTTGGATAGCATCCGGTGCCAGGCGCGGCCGTCGTGGTCGATGGTGGCGACGCCGTGATGATTGCCGCCCGCAGTGATTGCCGCCAATCGGTGAGTATCGGCGCGGCGGGGCCGTGCGTGGCGGCGATAGACGACCAGGTGCGGAGTACCGGGCTCAGTGATGGCCTCGATCTGTGGCGACACGTACAGCTGTCGGGTTACGAGCTTGCCGGGGTCGATGTCCAGGATCGTCGTTGCGTACACAGGCGCGGCTGTTGTCGTGGTGAGGTCGACATGGACGCCGGGCTGGGTGAACACCGCGAACCAGCGTCTTCGGTGCTGAGCATGCCCAAAATCGGCGGCATCGAGCACCGATGCCTGCATGGTGTAGCCCAGCCGTTGCAATCCCTCGATCCACCAGTCGTGCAGGCTCCACGCGCAGAACTCCGGCACGTTTTCCACGATCACGACCGGATACCGATGCACCTCCGCTGCTTCGATCACAGCGAACGCGGTTGCCCGGTCCACGCTGCCGGCATCGCCGCGCAACTGCTCGATCTCGGCAGGCGGCTGACGCCGGCCGCCGGAGCGGGCGTGCCATACACACGACGGCGACGCCCACAGGACATCAGTGCTCGGCAGGGTTCGATGGTCGGTTTCATGCAGGTCGACACACCGATGTTCGGTGTCTGGATGGTTGAGCCGGTGGGTAGCGACCGACACCGGGTCATGGTTGCAGGCGACGGCGACCCGAAATCCGGCCTGTGCCAGTCCTTCCGATGATCCCCCGCCACCACAGAAGAAATCCGTGACGGTCGGGCCGGTCATGCCTTCGCCGAACCGCACCACTGGTGAGCGAAGAGGATTCCTGGGGCTCATTTTGCTCCGATCTACTGACTTACTGATTTCAGTATATCAGTAGACAGTGGACAGAAAGGCCCGGTCAGCGCCCTGATTCCGCCGGTCAGCGCGAGATATCGACCGCCGCCCGTAGCCACGTCGCGCGACCAGCGGCCATCAGGGCGCTGCGCGCACTCTCAGCGAGCGAATGCGAGTGCAGCACACAGGAATCGGCTGCTCGGTGGTCAAACCGCATGGTTTTCACTGATTTTCCGACCCGCGTGGCGCGGTCCCAGATCCAGATTCGAATGTGGAGATGTAAGCATCTATGCATGAAACCCGGGCGAGGTCGGTCAGGATTCGTTCCTACGGAGCCGACAACTGACACGACTTCGCCCGGAAATCGGCTGCCTGCCCGCCGATAACGTTCACTTATCGGCTGCCAGAATCGGGGCATTCCGGGTATGAAAACGACCATGTTGGAACGGTTTTCAACCCTCTGGATTCTCGGCGCGGATCCGCTGTTCGGCCGCGATGAGTTCCGCGGTCGCGACCAGCATCACCGTATCCCGATCAGGCGCATCGATGTCGAGGCCGAAGAAGCCGGTCGGGTCGTCACCGGTACGGAACGCGTAGCGGGCGCTCATAGTTCAGCCAGCGCGCTTCACTGACTGCTTGGTCAGCAGGCCCTCGCGGCGGGCGATGTGCAACAGTGCGCCGACCGCGCCGACCGAGCATTCGAGTTCGTCGGCGATCTCCTTGTACGACCAGCCAGCGTTTCGGAGCTGGGCAGCGAGCTGGCGCCGTTGCAGCGCTCGCGCCTCGAAATCTCCTCGCGCTTCGGCCTTTAGCCGCCGAATCGTGCGGGAAGACACTCCAAGTTGCGCAGCACCCTCCCGAGCGGTTATCGCCCGGCGCGCGACCGTCTCGGCTTTTCCATGGCTCACAGGATCACCTTCGCGAGTTCTCGGTCTACCTTGGTCGCTCGTTTGCGGTTCGCTTCCCTTTTCGCCTCGGTGACGACTTTGCCGCCGAGCCTTCCGCGGCGGGCCTGCTCTTCACTGAAGGTGCGGGGGATCTTCTTCCAGGTCCAGCCTGACACCGAGCGCGAGATTACTCCGACTTCAGCGTGGCTCATCGGCCCGGCGGTGAACGCTGGCCCGATGACCGCTTCATTGCGGTCCCAGGCGTAGGCGAAGGCGACTTCGTCCCACTCGGCTCGGTCGGTGTAGTCGCGCACGCGGGTATAGGCCCACTTGCGTTCCATGTCGAACAGCGCGCAGTTGCGGCCTGTGAGCGAATTCTGCAGCAGGTCACGCTGTTCGCGCTGGCTCGTGGCCCGCCGAGGCAAAGCCTTCAGCCGCTGCAAAGGGCCGGCGAGGTCTGCGAGGTCGTAGAGGGCAGTGGCTGGCCCCCATAGCGGTAAGTGTTCTTGGTGCATCGGATTCTTGGTGAACGTTCCTGCGTAGGCGATATCCCCGCCCAGGACGTTGTTCAGGCCCTGCTCGATCCTGGCGAGCAAGTTCACCGGCGCTCGCCGCGCGGCGTCGGTCAGGACGATCGGGGTCTTCCAGGCGTACACGATGTGCCCGTTTTTCGTGTGGGGGTTCATCGGGATGTACGAGGGGGCGGGGAGCCCAGTCAGGCCGACGATTTCATCGGCCCGGCCGCCGTCGTGATCCACGATGGTCAGCGACTGCAAGCACAGCGGGTTCGCCTCGATATATGCCTTGGTCAGCGCTTTTTCACGTGACATACGGTACTTTGGGCCGTCCTTGCGATCCCCGGCCATCGGGTATCGCGGCAGCCAGTTGCCTTCGAAGATGGTGTCGAACGTCGGCTCGTCCGGATCGCACCACTCGGCTTCGGGATCGTCGAGGCCATCCACGAGGTCCGCTACATCGAAGGTCACGCGCAACACCCTTCCATCGGATCTCGCCATATTGGTGTAGGACACGCCAAGCCTAATCAGATACTTCCTACTCGGGGGCTTAACACCCGCAATCTACCTGCGGTTTATTGGTGTAGGACACGCCAAACCTAATGACAATACATGCCTTAATGCGCATATCACTACTAAAACATGTATATAGCGCTCTGTTTGTCCTGCCCGAGCGGAGCCGACCATCAGCATGAGAGCGTCGTGACGACAATGGAGCACATGCTGACGCTCCCCCCAGGCAGCAACGAGAAGGGCGGCAAACAGAGGTGACGTGCGAGATCCCAAAGATCATTGCTGCTGATGGGCTCCCAGACGAGGAACTCGCCGAGCTGTACGAGTACCCGTCTCTGACGGAAACGTGGGTCCGCGCGAACTTCGTGGTGAGCGTGGATGGTGCGATCACCACGAATGGATCTTCAGGGGGCTTGTCGACGCTCTTGGACCAGCAGGTGTTTCAACTGCTGCGAGAGCTCGCTGATGTTGTGCTGGTGGGAGCTTCCACGGTCAGGATCGAAGACTATGGCGGGGCGCGAATATCCGAGTCCGGTATGCGCCGGCGTGAGGTTCAAGGCATGGACCCTGTGCCGCCACTGGCGGTGGTGAGTGGTCGAGCTGACATCAATCCCGCCTCACGTCTCCTCACGGACACTCTCGTTCCACCGATCATCCTGACCACCACCACCGCGCCAGAAGTGAACAAGGCGAACCTGACCGCGGCCGGGGCGCGGGTTATTGAGCTGGGCTTTGACCGCATCGAATCGAAGGCGATCGTCAAGACCTTGGCCTCGCTCGGATTGAGAAAGATGCTGTGCGAGGGCGGCGCCGGTCTCATGGGGCAACTGGTTGCCGACGACGCACTCGACGAGCTGTGTCTTACTACCGCCCCGGTCGTGGTGGGCGGCAATGCCAAGCGGATCACCCACACCGAGCGTCAGGCCCGGCTGCAGATGCGTTGCAGCCACATCATTTTCGACAACGACGGTATCCAGCTTGCGCGGTGGGTCCGTCGGTAGCAGAAGTCGAACTCGGCTATCAGAGCGCCCAAAAGGACGGGCCGCTGAGCTCAGCATCAGTCGGGAGCCTGAGGTCCGGGTTCTGCAGAAGGCTCCGGAGCGCCAGGATGCGCTCGCGGATCAGCTCGACACGGTTAGACCGGTCGACCGCGTACTGCGCGCTATTGGTCAGCTGGTCGGGGTGTTTGCGGTAGTGCAGGCCGACGGAGGAAATGAACCACCCATCGACGACGGTTGAGACCGCAAGCAGCATCCCGGTGTCTTCTGCGGTGGGAAGCGCCATCCACCCGCCAAGCGCAATCAGCAGGTCGCGCCGAATGCAGATGGTCGTGGGGTGGATGTTCAGGCGATAACCGAACATGATCCAGTACGTAGCGTTTTCCCCTCGCGGAAGCAGACCTTCGCGCGGATCGGTATCGAATCCGACCAGGCTGCCATCGGGCATGAGGTCCAAAGCGCGGCACGTGGTCCAGCCGACCTTTGGGTGTGAGGTCAGAACCTCGATGCTGTCGGCCAGCGCGTTCGGCGTGAGGACGTCGTCGGAGTCCAGGTTGCGGATGAGCTCACCGGTCGAACGCTCCAGTGCCAAGTTGCGAGCTACTCCAGGGCCGCCATGCGGACCGACCGCGAGTTTGACCCGAGGATCGGTGAGCGCCGCGGCGGGCAGCGGCACGGCATCGCCGTCGCCCTGAACGATCCATTCCCACTCCCATTCGGCAGGCATCTCCTGATCCAGCAGGGAGAGGTACGCCGCCTCGAGGTAGTCCGTGCGTGAGCGGTAGGACGGTGTGATGACGGAGATCAGCATGTCGGTTCCCCCAGTTCGAATCGTGCGGTGTAGACCAGCTGATCAGCAACGATGATGCTGGTACTGGTTTCGAGAGCGGTGTCTGTTCGATCGAAAATCGTGCGCCGGCGGACCATCACCGGCAGCGCGGTTGGCATAGCGAGTTCGGCCGCTTCTTCCGGCTTCGGGAGTCGGGAAACGATCGTCATATCGACGGTATCCGGCTCCACTCCGGCGTCGCGGAGCCAGCTTTCAGTCGATTTACCTGGGATTTCATCCTGCTCGGCGAGCAGGCCGGCGGCACGCGCTATTCGCTGGGGCATCCGAGATCGCATGATCTGGTGTGGGGTTCCGCGAACCACGTAGAGGAAGGTCCTGACCAGGAGGTTTTCATCTCCGAACAGTTCGGCCAGTTGCCCGGCCGGTTCGCTTGCGTATGAGACGCGCACATCGAGGTCGCCGTCGGCAAGGTCGCTGATCTCCTCGAAGGTGCGATCGTGGCGAAGCTGGAGAGCCGCGAAGTGCTGATCGATCGGGCGGGCGAGCTGCACGCGTCCCCGGACACGGATTCCCCGCCTCGGCGCGTTCGGGTCGGTGACCAGGACGCCCTCGTTCGTCAACGTCGAGATCGCCCGGACCAGTGAGTTCTGTGTCGGTGTGCCGTAGTGCTCCATCAACTCCCGCATGGTCGGGATCCGCTCTCCCGCAGCCCATTCACCGTCCTCGACGCGACGGCGCAGGTCGTCAGCGATGTCTCGCCAGATCGTCGGTGGTGGCATGTCGTCCCTCTCAGGATTTGTTGATGAGCAATCGTTGACTTCTTGACCTTTGCTGATGAACAATACTCCCATACGTTTTGCTCATCAGCAAAGTTTGGGAGGTGGTTTCGGTGAGATTCAATTTCCTTCTCATCGGCGCCGTGGCCACGGTGTTTGCGCTGGTCATCGCACCTGGTCTCGTCTTCTCGGTCGCTGTAACGGCGACCGTTTTCGTGTTCGGCCTTCGTTGGTTCACTCGTGGTCGTCGCTCCCGGGGAGTGCGGCGATGATCGGCCCGGTGGTCCGTACGGACGCGATGGCGCTGCGTGGGATTGGTTACGGCCTGTCCTTGCTCCCGCTGGGTGTGCGGCTGGTGTTTTTGGCCGGCGCTCTGTTGGTCGCGATGGCCGGATGCACAGCCGCGTGGATTGACCAGCAGTCCTACGTGCCGTCGCCGAACGTGTGCCGCGCCGATGAGGTCGGCTACCGCGCGGATTGCGTTCCGCCGCAGGAGCTCGCGCGCACTCAGCAGGCGGGAGTGCTGCGGTGATCGGCCCGAAGGATGTCCGGACCCGGGATCTGCCGGACCCGGAAGGCGAGCGTTTCGGGGTGCCGACCTACTACTGGGGCACCGCCCCGTCCGGGCTGGGTGAGACCGTGCGCCAGCTGGAAAAGCACGATCCGCCGTTGCGGCCCCGCGACCGCAAGGACATTGCGGCGCAGGTGATCCGCCCGCGTGGCGGCAGCCGTGGGCCGTTGGCCGCCTACCTGTACCGGGTGGAGGACGCGGTCGAGAAGCGGCCCGCCACGCCCGCCGAGCGGGAGGCGCTGGCCCGTGGCCACCACACCCAGTCCGCTGCGGCGATGGAGCGCCGCGGGATCGATCCGACCCCGGAGGTTCCCGAGGCCGGCGGGTGGGAAGCCGAGCGGACCGCGCAGTGGGAGGGGTTCGAGCGATGACCTCGAAATCCCGTGTGACCGGCCGGAAGTCGCACCAGCTGTCGGGCACACCGGCGGTGGATGTCCCCCGTTCGGAGCGTTCTGTGGCTGGCATACCGGAGGAAGCGGTGCTGACGCCGATCACCGAGATCGCGCATCTGGCCGACGCCGCGAAGCGCTCCGGGCGCACTGATCGCCAGGTCTGGGTGGACCGCCCCGAGCGGCAGAAGCTCCAGACCCCCAATCGCGTACCCGGGCAGTGGCTTTTGTCCGGCGAGTTCCTGACCGATCCGCCCGAACGTCCTACGCCCTGGGAGGGGTTCGACCGATGACGACTTTCGATGTACGCCCGGCCGGGCCCGCTGCGGACTTGTCTGCTGCCCGGTTCGAGGCCCTGACCGCCGAGCTGGAGCGGCTGCGTGGCGAGCACGCTGAGCTGGAGCAGCTGCGTCGTGAGAACGCGGAGCTGAAGCGGCTCACCGATGACGTGCTCGACCGCGAGTCCATGCACGTCCACGACGCCAGCATGGAGTGCCTGACCACGGCCGCGGCGATGGAGCGCCGGGGAACCCCGCGCGAGCCCCGCCAGCACATGGCGGTGATCGGGAACCCGGGAGCGGGCAAGACGGTGCGGATGGCGGAGGCGGTGCGTCGCTGGAAGTTCACTTCGGCGTCGCGGACCCTGCCGGCGCCGCAGCGCCCGACTGTTCCGGAGCTGGAGAGCACCGGCGCGTGGAAGCCGGGCATCGAGTGGGACGGGTTCGGCCGATGAGCGGGGTTCGGTTGGGGCCGCGTGACATGTGGGCGCTGTGGTGGCTGTCCCAGATGGGCGGCGCGCCAATGGATGTGGTCGCCGAGCTGCTGGCGGTGTGGCCGAAGACCCGGCCGATTCCGGCCCGGCCCGGTTCCAGCGAGGCCAACGCCTATCGGGTCGCGCAGCGCTGGCGTGACGCCGGGCGGATCAACGAGGAGAACCTGCGCCCGGTCCCGGGTGGGTACTGGGTGGTCCCGACCAAGGAGACCGCCGGCGGGCTGCTGAATATCCGTGTCCCGGAGTGGATGCCGTCGCCGATGAAGGCGGCCCATGACATCGCCGTGATGCGGGTGCGGCTGCATCTGGCGGCCGGAAAGACTCACGACACGTGGGTTTCGGAGCGCGAGCTGCGCCATCGCAACGGCTATCTCACCAAGCCGGGGGAGCCGATGCCGCATCTGCACGACGGGCATTGGACCGATGACCTGGGTCGTCTGCACGCGGTCGAGGTCGAGCTGACTCGCAAGGGCAGCGGCGACGCGCGCACCACCTTGCAGGCCGCTTACGACACCGCCGAAGCCGCGGGCGCGCACCAGCTCTTCTACTTCTGCGCCTCCTCGGAGGTGAAAGCGCGGGTCAAGGCCGCGTGGAACGACATCAAGCACACCGAGACCGGCCCGGAGCTGCGTTTCTCCTCCACGGCCGAACTGATCCTCAATCCCCTCGCCACACGCGACGAGCAGGCCGCTGCCGGAGGTGCAGCATCATGACCGAATTTCCGTTGTTCACCGACCGTCCGGCCGATTGCGCGCCGCTGCTGGATTTCCGCGCCGAATGCAATGCGCCGGCACCGATCTCGGCCCCGGCCCCGGGCGCCGATTGCACTCCGGTGTTCACCAGCCACGATTGCCCGACCTTGCTGGCGCAGGCCAGCCCGGATCCGAGTGCGGGACACCCGATCCCGCAGATCACCCCGCAGGCTCCGCCGCTGCCGGGTGCTGAGCACTTGGACTTCCTGCACATTCCGGCGTTGTCGCTGCACGACATCACCGCTGGTCTGGAGGTCGCGGGCACGTTCAGCGCGACGGTCGCCGGAGTCGGTGCGGCGGCGCTGGCGGCGTCGTGGGTGTGGACGCTGACCCCGGTCCGGCTGCGCAACATGGCGTTCGGGTCGGCGTCGATCCCGGGCGCTGCCGTGGTGGCCGATGGCTTGTCGGGCCCGCAGCACGACGTGGTGCGTGGTGTGGGTGAGGTGCTGGCCGGGATGCCGGTGACCGGTGCCGCGTCGGCGTCGGTCGCGCTGATCCCCGCCGGTCTGATCGCCGCCGCCTACACCGCCGCCCGCATGGAGCACCTCCTCGATACGCGTGGCCGGCGGTCGCCGGATCGCACCGAGCGGGCGGCGTGGGCGCAGCACATGAAGCTGATGGGCGCGGCGACGCGTATGTCGCGTGCCGAGATCCCTCTGACCGCAGGAACTTTCGCCCCGGAGTTCGTGGTCGGCCGCGCCGCCTACACGGTGTCGCAGGCTCCGGTGAAGTCCACTGCGGGCCGTCTGAGCGGCCGTCACAAGAGCCTGTTCACGGTGCCGTGGCTGTCGTTGCGTGAACACGGCGCAGCGGTCGGCAACCCGGGCTCTGGCAAGACCACCTTCATGGAACGAGCGATTGCCTCGTTCTGGGCGACCGCGTGGCGGCGTCACCAGCAGTGGTGGCGTTCGGACAAGGACCGGGCGGGCCGTCCGCTGGCGGTGATCCTGGACCTCAAGGGCGCTCTCGATGCCCGCAGCACCGCTGCCCGAGTCCGCAAGACGGCCGAGAATATGGGCATCCCGGAGTCGCGGGTGCTGATCTGGCCCGACAACATCGACGAGACCCTGTCTCTGTTCTCCGGCACCGCCGACGAGCAGCGCCCGCGGTTCGAGGCCCTGCTGGGTGTTTCGGCAGACAACGGCATGTCGGCAGATACCGCCTACTACATGCAGATGCGCAAGACGATCGCGCACCTGGTGGTCGACATGCCCGACCCGAAGAAGGGGCTCGGGCCGGGCGAGAACCCGCCGCGCACCTCGAAAGAGTTCGTGCGCCGCATGCATGAGGCCGTGCTCAACCAGGGCTGGAAGGGCCACGACGAGGAAAGCGATATCACGGCCGTCACTCAGGGCAAGTCCCCGGTGTTGCCGGCGGACCGGGCGATGGTGGCGAATCTGTTCCGCGACCTCGGTTCGGCGTTCGACGGCGACCGCGCTCTCACCGACTACGACGTGGTGTATTGCTGCCTGGAAGGCACGACCGCTCCCGAGGTCGCCGCCGCCCAGTTCCGGGCCCTGGTCGCCATGGTCGCCGGGCTGGCCCAGACCGACCACAAGCGCGCGGTGCAGCTGTTCTGCGACGAGTTCGCGCAGGTCTGCGGCAACGACGGCGCCGCCCGCATCGTCGAGCTGCTGCGCAGCGCCGGGTGCGGGTCGCTGTGGTTCGCGCAGTCCTGGATGGGACTCGGCGCGAACGACGATGCCCGGCATCGTCTGATCGATTCCTGCTCGGGCGGGCTGTTCGTGATGCGTTCCTACAGCGCCGGCCACCTCGCCGAGAAGATCGGCACCCGCATCAAGTACGCGCTGAGCCGCAAATTGATCAACGGCACCCGCCACGGCGACGAGGGCAACGTCCAGCCCGAGGACAAGTTCCTGGTCGATCCGAAGATCCTGGCCGCGTTCGAGAAGGGCGACATCGTCCACATCGTCGGCGGCCGAGCCACGTTCGGGCACGTCAGCCCGCTGGACCCCGACACCGTCCGCCCGCTTCCCGGGCTGGCCGAATCCACCACCCCCGAGGCCGACAAGCCTCTTCTTCCGGAAGCCGTGTGACCTGTCATGAGCATCGATCCGAACGAAACCCACGACGACGAGGTCCTGGTCGCCAGCTTCACCGCCCAGTTGGAGCAGGTTGTCGACGCCGACGAGGCCATCGCCGCGATGCGCACCCCGCGCGTCCCGACCGGCGGCCGGGCCGAGGAATGGGCCAAGCCCACCATCGCCAAGGTCACCACCTGGCGCGACCTGCTGCGCACCTGGACGCCAGCCGCCGCCGGGACCGTCGTGTTCCTGGTCCTGCTGTTCTCCCCGGCCCCGATGACCGGCCCGCTGATCGTCTACGCCATCGGCTGGATGGCCTTCGGTGTGTGGACCAGCCTCGGCCGACCCGGAGTCCGCGACTCCGCCGCCTTGGCCGCGCGCCGCGCCGCGATCGTGTGGGGCTTGCTGACCACCGCCTGGGCGACCATCTCGCGGCTGCTCCACCGCCGCGCAGAGCCCAAGCGGCGGCCCGCCACCGCCTGACCTCCGTATTTCCGTATTTCAGTAATCCCGATTGGAAGGAAACCACATGTCCGAGAAGACCGTTGAGGACGAAATCCTCGCCGAACTGGGGAAGTTCGGCAGCGCTGCGCGGTATGCGTTCCAGCAGTGGCGGCGCGCGAACCCGAACGCCACGAAGGTGCCGCGCGGGGTGTGGAAGCAGATGGATCTGGCCGACCGTGACCAGCGGTGGAACGCGAAAATCCGGCTGCGCCAGCAGGTCCGCGCCGAGGGCGCGCAGCGCAAGACCGACCGTGAGGCCCTGTACAAGGACCTGGAGACTCGGGTCGGTCAGCACCGCAAGGACATGCTGAACTGGCATCGCAACCCGGGCGCCAGCTACGACCAGCACATGCGCCGGCAGTGGGAACTGCTGCGCGACCGCGCCGAGATCGAGCGCGCCATCACCACCTCGTCTCTGTTCTCGACCGTCGAGCGCGGCCAGGCCGTGCGGGCGCTGACCTCCGCGCATCAGGCCTGGCGGCCCAAGGTCAAGCCGGTCAAGGTGCGGACCAGCGGCCCGCTGGCCGGTATGGCGGCGCTGAAAGCGCGTGCGGCCGAGCGGCTCTCCCGGATTCGGCTCGGGATCACCGAGCGTGGCCGGATCGGTCACCGCCCGCAGCCCGACCGGCCCGCAGCGCCGAAGACCCGCGAGCAGGTCATGGGAGAGCTTCGGCACCTGATCGCCGATCGCCACGAGATGGCGATGAACGCCGACCTGCTGGCGCAGCGGCTGCGTGAGCGTGGCACCGGCATCGAGTCGTTCGCTCCCGATGCCGCGCAGATGGCCGAGGGGCACCGCCGTAACCTCGCGGCGCTCGATCGCGAGATCTCCGACCGGATCACCGGATCCGGTATGCCCGTGGAGGATTGGCTGGAGGTGCAGTTCCAGCTGCGCGAGCCGAACGCCCCGGAGCGGCAGGCCGGCCAGCGGTGGATGGAGCGGCAGAGCACGTGGGATCTGGAGAACCGCTACCGGATCAATTCCTGGGATCACCACGTGGACCGGGTTATCGGCCCGGACTCGTTGCGGCGTTGGGATCACGACTTCCCCGAGCGTGAGGAGCAGCAGCGGCGCGAGTTCCTGAACCCGCCGGCAGGCTGGCAGCCCACGGATCCGGACGCCACTGACCGGTTCATGTTCCTCATCGACACCGAGCACAACGAGGGCCCCGCGCATGTGCGGAACTTCGGTTATCCGCAGTCCGGGTACGACTGGGTCCAGCGCAAGATGTCCTGGATCGCCGAGCCGCACGACAACGTCAACATCGTCGTGTGGGATCGGGCCGTCCCGCTCGACGCCAACGATCGGGTCCGCGGGTTCGCGATCGACAGCATGCAGGGCCTGTACGCGAACCTCGATGCCGATCTGGATCGCCGGTTCGAGTACTTCCGCGACCTGTCGATGACCCGCGCCCGCGATCGCAGCATCCCCGCTGAGCTGTCGGTGCCGGGTCTGGAAGACCTCAACCAGGACCGGCAGCGGTCGTGGGCGTCGGTGCGCGCCAGCAACGTTGACGAGGGCTTCCGCAGGATCCACTCGGTCGGTGAATCCGGGCGCGTGTGGCGCAGGGACGAGGCTCGCTACTACGGCGGGCGGGCCCTGACCCGCGAGCAGCTGCACGCGGGGTTCGACCACCTCCAGCGCAACGCCCTGCCTTGGAGCGACAACGACGGCTGGAGCGATGAAGTCGAGCGGGTCCGCTTCGATCTCGACCACTACGAGGCGCTGACCGGCGATGAACGTGCCCGTGCCCGCGAGATCCTGACGGTCACCGAGACCGAGGCCAAGCTCGGCCAGCGGCCGGATCGGGACCTGTGGGCGGCCGTGGTCGATCGCGCCGAGTTCGACCGGTGGAGCGGCCTGGAAACCCCGGGCACCCCGCAGCGTCCGCAGGCGCCCGAGGCTCCGCAGCGGCCGGAAGCGCCGGACTGGACCGACGAGGGTTTCGGGCCGTCGGTTGAAACCCCGCCCTGGGACACGGAATACGAGTACCGGCCTGAACCGGACCGGACCGATCCGCTGGCGCACGTTCGCAGCGTGCAGGAAGAGATGCGGAACCGGGCAGCGGCCCAGCCGGAGCAGCCGCAGCGACCGGAAGCCCCTGAGGCGCCGGAAGCGCCGGCGGCCCCGGACGGGTCGGTCGGGATCGTGCAGTCCGAGGTTCTCGACAAGCTGGAGCGCGACCTGGCGGAGATGACCGAGCGGGCCGAGCGCGCCGAGCGGGAGCGCAACACCGCGCGGGGACAGCGTGACGAAGCGGTCGCCAAGCTGGTCCGGCGCACCCCGCCCGAACAGCGCTATGGCAACGCGGCGCGCCGCGCAGCCGAGCGGCCCGAGGCTCCCGAAGCCCCGGAGGCTCCCGCGCAGCCCGATCGTGAGGATTTGCCGCACGATCGCGACGAACAGCCCGCCTATGACCGTTCGGACATGACCGAGGCCGAGTCGGTTCCCGATTGGTCGGGGATTCCCGAGCCGCCGGAGCCGCCGGAGTTCGAGCCGGTCCCCAGTGGCCACAACGGATGGGACGGGTTCGAGCGGTGAGCACGGCTGATCATCCACTCACCGTGTCCTCTACCGGGGATCTCGCTCCCGGGGTGTGTCCTTCCGATCCGGTTGGCGCACTGCAGGACACGGACCCGGCCCGGCAGGACACGGTCGGGCGGGCGCAGGACACACCGAACCGATTCGAGGACACAGAGGAGGACACAGTGGGGCAGAACCGGCCCGGCCGCGATCATGTCGAGACGGCGGCTCTGATCATGGTGATTTCGGTGTTGACCGCCGCGAGTGGATGGTCAGCTATCGCCCTGCACGGGCTGGCGCAGGCCGCGGGCATCACGTCGTGGCTGGCGTGGGGCGCGCCGGTCATCGTGGACGGGCCGATGATCCAGGCCGCGATCGCGCTGGTCGTGCTGAAGCGCCGCGAGGAAGGCGGCGCGGATGTCGAGCCCGGTCAGCGTGCGTTCTTCTGGTGGATGCTGGCGATGTCGGAGCTGGTCAGCCTGGTCGGCAACGGCGCACACGCCTGGATGTCGCCCGAACGCACCATCAAGGGCTGGGCGGCAGCGACTGTTGCCGGCGCGGCCCCGTTCGCGGCGATGGCCGTTATGCACGGCTTGACGATCATGATCGAGGTACTCGGCCAGGCACGCAAGACCACCACCCCGGCAGACATCACCGAGCGAACCACTCCCGCAGCGGGTTTCGAGCCGCTGTCTCCTGCCGTGTCCTCAGGACACACCCCCGTGTCCCCGGCTGTGTCCTCCCCCGACGCAGGACACACCCAGGACACAGCGGCTGTGTCCTGGCCGTCTCCAGAACACAGCGCAGGACACGCGCCCGAGTCTAACGAGGACACGGAGGTGTCTCCCGAGGACCGGGACGCGACTGTCTGGGCGATGCATTCGGCCGGCGCGAGCCTTCGCGACATCGCCGCAGAGACCGGCCTGTCCTACGGCTACGCGGGCAAGGTCGTGAAGCGGCTCAAGGCCGAACGCGGCATCCCCGGCGGCGACCAGGCCGCCGACGATGAGGCGGGGGTGGTGATCCAGCTCGTTCGCTGACCGAATGCCCACCGGGGCAGGCAACCTGCCTGCCCCCTCAATTCCGCTTCACCACAGCATTTCTCATTCACTCTTGGAGGACATCATGACCATGTCGGACTTCGACGCGATCAACGCCGAGCTGGCCGGGCCGGTCGGCCCGCGCAACGCCTTCTCCCGCGACGCGAAGCCGGGCGACGAGCTGACCGGCGACATCATCGGCGCCGAACGCCGCCACCGCACCGTCGACGGCAAGCCGCTGTTCTGGGTGAACCGCAAGCCCTCGACCGTCGAGGCCGGGCCCGCGGTCATCGACTCGGTGCTCATCTTCCAGACCACCGACGAGGAAGACGAAAACGACGACGGGCAGCGGTTCCTGCGCCTGGACCGCGACGTGAAAGCCGCGCTCAACGCCGCGCTGTCCGCCGCCGGCGTCAAGACCGTGGCCATGGGTGGCCGCCTGGAAGGGTTCACCTTCAAGAGCAAGGCCACCGGCGACGCCGGGCGCGTCTACGGCGACGGGAAGTACATCCCGCCCGCCGCGTAGTCCGCAACGAAACCAAGCCCCGACCTGACCGGTCGGGGCTTTTTCGTGTCCACGTGTGCCGTGGAATCTTCTGTTAACCCGTTCTTCGCCCGCTCCCTCCGAAAGCGTTCTGGCCGATTGTCCGGGTGGGTCAAGGGTGCCCGCAGGGCATCGGCGTAGCCGACGCGTACGCGCCCTTGAGGCGCCCGGACAATCGGCCACAATCTCCGCTGAGGGAGCGGGCCGGCGGCCCTTCGTGGACCGGCTGTCCGTGGTTCGGCGGCAATCGGGTGGCCATCGATCAAGGTCAAGAAACGGTCGGGAAACGATCGGTCGGAAGCCGTTGAAACGATCAAGAAAAGTCATGACAAAAAGTCATGACTTTTCTTGATGTCGATTCTCCCCGGATACCTACCCTGAGCTGGGTTTTCGAGGGGGTCCGTCCCCACCACCCCAAAATGGAGAGCACATACCCACTGCGTGTGCATGTGCTCTCCATTTTGGGGTGGTGGGGACTCTTTTTGGTGGTAGGTGAGGGTAGGTATCCGGGGAGAATCGAAAAGTTGTGTGGGTGGTTGAGTTGGGTGGTTATGTTGCGTTGGGTAGGTGGTTCCGGGCCGGGCTAGCGTGTCTAAGTCGGGCCTGGAGGCCCTTTGTTAGCCACGCTATTGCCAGCGGCCCTAAGTTGGGTCACCTCCGGCTTGCTGGGCACGACGTGCGCGGACGCGGCGGTTTGGCGCCAGGCTTAGGTGCAGTGACCGGTTTCGGACGCGGCCGGCGGTTGGTCGGTGGTGCGCCGGGCTTCCAGCGCGAACCGAAATGCTGTGCGGTGCAGGAGACCGGCGTTGTTCCGCGAGCGCTGCTCGCGCCGTTGTTCCGCTCGGCGGTCGTGGTGGGGTTTCCTCTCCGCTTGGCCTGTTCTGGGGCTATCACACGACCATCGGGCATCAAGGGCGCCTACGGCGTCGGCAAGCCGATGGCGCAAGCGCCACCCTCGACACCCGACGCCCGTGTGATCGAGACGCCCCAGGCCAAGCGGAGAGGAAACCCCACCACGCCAGATCCGCGCTCCACTCCGGGTGACTGCGGCCCCAGGGCCGCACATGGGGGCGCTGCCCCCGGACCCCTGCTCTCGGCGAGGCCAGGCCTGCACAGAGAGGGGCCAGCACGCGCCCGCCGGTTCGTTGGTCTACCGCAGCTCTACAACGCGGGCAGCCGAGTAGGTGACGGACGCTGTGTGTCCGGCCTGCGGATCGCAACGCGCGCACCGCGGTTCATTCGCTCCGATGTGTCGGTGGCGCTGGATACCCTGAGTGGAACCAATTGGAACTTGTTGCGGGGGAATGTGATTCAGGATGAATGGTCGGTTTTCTCGGGTGCTCATCGCCGTAGCCGCGGCCGGCGTTCTGACCCTGACCGCAGCATGTGATGCGCACTCCCCGAAGGAACAAGCCAGCCGCGAGAGTAAGGCGGCCACGGTGCAGGTATTCAAGCTGCACATGATGAAAGATCTCTGGTCCCGCACCTGCCACGACCACTACTACAACGGCTATCGGCAGATCAACAAGCCGAAGAGCCTGGTCGAGGACTCTGCAACCAATATGGTGACCATCGAACTTACCGGCGCGCAGATGGCCGATTACCTTCAGATCCTCGACTACAACGCGCACGGCGGTTCGGATGCCCTCGACCCACCGCTGGCCACTGCTGTCTACGACGCGGTGTCTCCGGTCGTGGACAAGATTCAGGCCCCGCCTGCACCCGATGCTCCGGCACCCGAGATCACCATTACTGCGGCCGTCTCGCTCACAGCGACGACGGTCGTGACATCGGCTCCGCGATAGTTCCGGTCCGCACCTCCGAAACGAGTCCGGCCCGGACGGATGAGGTTCGCGTCCGGGCCGTATTTGCCGTGAATCGTCAGTTGTGACCGAGACGATCGAGCACGGAGTTCTCGAGTTTCGGATCCGAGAGCAGCTGGTACACCAGCGCGACGAATACGTCCTGGCTCGTCACCCGGGACTTGCCCAGGGTGTCCGCCGCCTGTCCCTGCCATTCGACCAGTCGCCGGTACATCTCCGGCGGGAGGTCGACGGTGCGCCGGATCGGTT
>NZ_BAAGUM010000025.1:0-663 GCF_054781395.1 Nocardia tengchongensis | reverse complement strand
CCGGAGGGAGACGGGATGTAACGCATACCAGGCAGTTCACCTGCCCAGTCCTCGATATCTCTCCTGAACGACAGCTAAATTACACACAGCCGCGACGAATGTCTACAGTAGCCGCGACATAATTTCTCGGATGTTCGAGGACTGCCCCGCGACGCCTTCAACCGCCTCGGCTCCACCCCCGCGACGCGGCACTCCCGGGCGTTGGGGGCCGCGGGGGCGATGGTGCGGGCGGGCCGTTCAGTGTTCGGAGTCCGGTGATTGGTGCTCGTCGAGGGCGTGTTGCAGGGTGGCGTTGAGGGCGTGGGCCTCGGCGAGCTGATCTTCGAGGATCACGATCCGGCACGCTCCCTCCAGGGAGTTGCCGGCGTCGATCAGTTCGCGCACGCGCGCGGCGATGCGCAGCTGGTAGCGCGAGTAGCGGCGGTGCCCGCCCGCGGAGCGTTGCGGGGTCAGCAGTCGCACGCCGTCGAGGGTGCGCAGGAACGCCTGGGTGACGCCGAGGATCTCCGCGGCACGACCCATGCTGTAGGCGGGGAAGTCCTCGTCGTCGAGGTTGCCGACTCCCTCGGCACCGGCGACGGGATTGGTATCAGGTTGCTGCACAACACCTCTCGGGGTTCAACGACGGCAGGCCCCGGCGCGTAAGCGCCGGGGCCTGGGATT
>NZ_BAAGUM010000024.1:0-907 GCF_054781395.1 Nocardia tengchongensis | reverse complement strand
CGGCCTCCACAACCAGACATCATTCACCAGCAGTGATGCGCCGACCGGTTGAGATCAAGATCGTTTTCCGAACACGCACTTAGGTCGGCCACGCCGCTTCTTGGGGCCGCAGAACGGCAATACGCCCTGGGGGTATACCCAGGGCGTATTGCCAATCGGCCGGGTCTTGCCGCGTCCTACCGTCTCACCTAAGCGTGGCCCACAGTCGCTCGTCGTTGGGCTCAAATACCGCCCAGGTAGATGACTGCCTTGCTGTGGGCACTGGTGCAACGGCGTAGACGGCGAGAACCGCGTCTCCATCACCTATCACGGGAATGTTCGACGGAACGCTTTTTCCGCCAGAGCAAACCAGGACGGGACGTCCGTCCCTGTGCTCAAGTGTCAGGGTGCCTGCGTCCTCGGGGTTGATCTCTGATGCTGGAGCCAGCGTGAACCCGGACTCTTCGAGGTTCGCCTGGTCGATCGTGACCCTAGCTGGACCTTTGGCGTTAGGTGTGGCTTGCTCATCAGACATGGCGCCGCCTCCTCCTGCTGGCCGGCCCGATGCCGGCCTGACAAAGATCGTCCCACGGGTCGTACGGTCAGACTCGCTCGATCGAGGCTCTATTGGCTGTGCCGGACGATCGTTTTCCGAACAGGCTCAGGCGCGGCGGTCGGCCGGGCGGGGTCTCATGCAACGGGCATGGCATAGTGAGTGTTTGAGAACGGGCTTCTTACCAAAAATTTGCCCGGCTCACCAATAGAAAAGAAGTTGTCACAGCATGGCTCAAGGCAGTGTGAAGTGGTTCAACGGTGAAAAAGGCTTCGGCTTCATCGCTCAAGACGAAGGCGGCCCGGACGTCTTCGTGCATTACTCGGCCGTGAGCGGCGCGGGTTACAAATCCCTCGATGAGGGTCAGCGTGTCGA
>NZ_BAAGUM010000023.1:0-1126 GCF_054781395.1 Nocardia tengchongensis | reverse complement strand
CCATCGCTTACCTACTACAGCCAGGGTCGTATGCAGCCGTCCTCCCTCTCGCCCGAAGGCTCGATAAGAGAACATTTGGATACTTAGCACAACTGATTCGATATTTGGCGCGGATACACGGGTACGGGAATATCAACCCGTTGTCCATCGACTACGCCTGTCGGCCTCGCCTTAGGTCCCGACTCACCCTGGGCGGATTAACCTGGCCCAGGAACCCTTGGTCATTCGGCGGACGAGTTTCTCACTCGTCTTTCGCTACTCATGCCTGCATTCTCACTCGCATGGCCTCCACGGCTGGATCACTCCGCCGCTTCCCTGGCCATACGACGCTCCCCTACCCATCCAGACTCCTGGCCCGAAGGCGGGATAATGTCTGAATGCCGCGGCTTCGGCGGTGTACTTGAGCCCCGCTACATTGTCGGCGCAGGATCACTTGACCAGTGAGCTATTACGCACTCTTTCAAGGGTGGCTGCTTCTAAGCCAACCTCCTGGTTGTCTTCGCGACCCCACATCCTTTTCCACTTAGTACACGCTTAGGGGCCTTAGCCGGCGATCTGGGCTGTTTCCCTCTCGACTACGAAGCTTATCCCCCGCAGTCTCACTGCCACGCTCTCACACACCGGCATTCGGAGTTTGGCTGACTTCGGTAAGCTTGTGGGCCCCCTAGGCCATCCAGTAGCTCTACCTCCGGTGTGAAACACGTGACGCTGCACCTAAATGCATTTCGGGGAGAACCAGCTATCACGGAGTTTGATTGGCCTTTCACCCCTACCCACAGCTCATCCCCTCAGTTTTCAACCTAAGTGGGTTCGGGCCTCCACGACGTCTTACCGTCGCTTCACCCTGGCCATGGGTAGATCACTCCGCTTCGGGTCCATAGTGTGCGACTGAAGGGCGCCCTATTCGGACTCGCTTTCGCTACGGCTCCCCCACACGGGTTAACCTTGCCACACACCGATGACTCGCAGGCTCATTCTTCAAAAGGCACGCCATCACCCCACAAAGAGGCTCTGACGGATTGTAAGCGCACGGTTTCAGGTACTATTTCACTCCCCTCCCGGGGTACTTTTCACCTTTCCCTCACGGTACTAGTCCGCTATCGGTCACCAGGTAGTATTCAGGCTT
>NZ_BAAGUM010000022.1:0-1420 GCF_054781395.1 Nocardia tengchongensis | reverse complement strand
TACGACTTCGTCCCAATCGCCAATCCCACCTTCGACAGCTCCCTCCACAAGGGTTAGGCCACTGGCTTCGGGTGTTACCGACTTTCATGACGTGACGGGCGGTGTGTACAAGGCCCGGGAACGTATTCACCGCAGCGTTGCTGATCTGCGATTACTAGCGACTCCAACTTCACGGGGTCGAGTTGCAGACCCCGATCCGAACTGAGACCGGCTTTAAGGGATTCGCTCCACCTCGCGGTATCGCAGCCCTCTGTACCGGCCATTGTAGCATGTGTGAAGCCCTGGACATAAGGGGCATGATGACTTGACGTCGTCCCCACCTTCCTCCGAGTTGACCCCGGCAGTCTCTCACGAGTCCCCGCCATTACGCGCTGGCAACATAAGATAAGGGTTGCGCTCGTTGCGGGACTTAACCCAACATCTCACGACACGAGCTGACGACAGCCATGCACCACCTGTACACCGACCACAAGGGGGGCCATATCTCTATGGCTTTCCGGTGTATGTCAAACCCAGGTAAGGTTCTTCGCGTTGCATCGAATTAATCCACATGCTCCGCCGCTTGTGCGGGCCCCCGTCAATTCCTTTGAGTTTTAGCCTTGCGGCCGTACTCCCCAGGCGGGGTACTTAATGCGTTAGCTACGGCACGGATCCCGTGGAAGGAAACCCACACCTAGTACCCACCGTTTACGGCGTGGACTACCAGGGTATCTAATCCTGTTCGCTACCCACGCTTTCGCTTCTCAGCGTCAGTTACTTCCCAGAGACCCGCCTTCGCCACCGGTGTTCCTCCTGATATCTGCGCATTTCACCGCTACACCAGGAATTCCAGTCTCCCCTGAAGTACTCTAGTCTGCCCGTATCGACTGCAAGCTTGCAGTTGAGCTGCAAGTTTTCACAATCGACGTGACAGACCGCCTACAAGCTCTTTACGCCCAGTAATTCCGGACAACGCTCGCACCCTACGTATTACCGCGGCTGCTGGCACGTAGTTGGCCGGTGCTTCTTCTACAGGTACCGTCACTTGCGCTTCGTCCCTGTCAAAAGAGGTTTACAACCCGAAGGCCGTCATCCCTCACGCGGCGTCGCTGCATCAGGCTTTCGCCCATTGTGCAATATTCCCCACTGCTGCCTCCCGTAGGAGTCTGGGCCGTGTCTCAGTCCCAGTGTGGCCGGTCACCCTCTCAGGTCGGCTACCCGTCGTCGCCTTGGTGGGCCGTTACCCCACCAACAAGCTGATAGGCCGCGGGCCCATCTCGCACCAGTAAACCTTTCCAACAGCCCCCATGCAGAGGCTGCTCATATCCGGTATTAGACCCAGTTTCCCAGGCTTATCCCAGAGTGCGAGGCAGATCACCCACGTGTTACTCACCCGTTCGCCGCTCGTGTACCCCGAAGGGCCTTACCGCTCGACTTGCAT
>NZ_BAAGUM010000021.1:0-58815 GCF_054781395.1 Nocardia tengchongensis | reverse complement strand
GCAGCAGAACCAAATCCGCTGGTCGGTCGAAGCTAATGTGATCATCAGGCGCTCCTCGTACAACCTCGTTTCCCAGGCCCTTGGGGCTCCGGGTCGGTGTCCGTGTCGCTCTGACCTGGACTAAGTTACGTGTTGCTACGAACAGAAGTCAAATCGGCTGGTCAGAGGCATAATTCGCGGGTGTACGTGTGTGGTTGGTCGATTACGAGTGCAGTTGTCGATGAGTTCGCGGAAAGACTGCCCGGGATTGAGGAAACCGACTGGCGCGTTAGTTGGTTACCGGGCCGACTGCTCACCCGCGAGCAAGCGCTCGCGGCCATGGAATTGGCCGAGCTTCTGTTCGATCCCGCCTCCCGCAATGACCCCGGCACCCCCGCGACGGTTGCGGCCGCGGCCGAACTGCTCGGCATCCGGCCCATCGACGCGGCGGCCGCCCTCTCCGCCCGGCACCCGAACCGTTGATTCGAACCCCCACCGAATACCCGTGCCGTCCCTAGCATCAGTGCGCATGCAAGACATCAGCTCGCTGCTCCACAAGATCAGGCACGGACTCGATACCCAGGTGAGTCTGTCCCGGCTCCGGCGCGACCGCACTCTCGCCGACGCCGTCGCCGGCCGGACCGTGCTGCTCACCGGGGCGTCGTCCGGCATCGGGCGGGTCGCCGCCCTTCAGCTCGGCGCGGCCGGGGCCACCGTCCTGCTGGTCGCGCGGCGAGCCGAGGAACTGGCGCGGGTGGTCGCCGAGATCGAGGCCGAGGGAGGGAAGGCCGTCGCCTACCCCTGCGATCTCAATGATTTCGACGCCCTCGACGCCATGACCGCGCAGGTCCTCGCCGACCACGGCCACGTCGACATACTGGTCAACAATGCCGGGCGCTCGATCCGCCGGTCACTCGACCAGTCCTACGACCGCTTCCACGACTACGAACGCACCATGCGGCTCAACTACTTCGCCGCGGTCCGCCTCATCCTCGCCTTCGCCCCCGCCATGCGCGACCGGCGCGACGGGCAGATCATCAACATCCTGTCGCTGGCCAACCTCTACGGCGGCCCCGGCTACGCCGCCTATGTCGCCTCGAAAGCCGCGCTCGATTCGCTGAGCACCAACCTGCAGGCAGAAACCCAGACCGAGAACCTGCGCTTCACCTCGATCTACCTCCCCCTCGTCCGTACCGACATGATCACCGCGAACCCCGTCTACCAGCAGGCCACCGCCAACGCCCTGACCGCGGACGAGGGCGGCCGGATCATCTGCGACGCCATCATCGACCGCCCCCGCCGCCTCGCCCCGGTCATGGGCCGCGTCGCCGCCCTGGTCGACAGCGTGCTCCCCGAGCGCGCGGACACCATCCGCCACGCCCGCTTCCGCCAAGGCATGTGACCCCCGGCCGCCGTCACTGCCGGCGGCGGCCCCACAACACGGCCAGCGCCAGCATCCATCCACTCCACAGCACGTACCCGGCGAAATTCGCCTGCTGCGCGCCCGGCACCCGCCACGGGGCGGCCACGCCGAGCAGGATCAGGGCTGCCGCGACCGTGCCGAGCACGGCGAACCAGCGCGGAAACCCCTTGTGCCACAAGATCGATGCCACCAGCACAGTCCACACGGCGGTCAGCGAGTAGCCCAGCGTCTCACCGGCGACCGAGCCCAACACCCTGTTCCGGAACTCGAATTCCGTTACCGCCGTGGAGCTTCCGAACTCGGAGGCCGACCGGGTGGCCGGCCCCGGTACCAGCAGCGGCCAGCGCAACAGGCCAGCCGCCTGTACAACGCCCGCCGCCACCCCGGCACGCACCGCCCAGCGCATGCGCGCCGAATCCGCGCGACGACCCACCCCCAGGGCGATCGGAACGAACAGCAGCGCGCCGACCGCGAGCATCGAGAACCACGCGACCACGGCGGACTCGTGCATCCGGAACGACGCCAACACCTCCGCGCCCGGGCGGGACAACACCCGCGGGTAATCGAAGACCGCGCCCAGACCGGCGAACCCAGCGTTCATGGACACCACCGCCGCGACGATCAACACGGGCACGATCAGCGCCCTTGCCGCGACAGCCGTTCGCTTGGGGGCGTGGGATGTGGCGGAGACAGCGACGCTCGCCGGGTTCGGAGCACCTGGAGATACGGAATCGCGCATTGCGGACATGGCGTGACCTACCTTTTTGCGGCGGTATGAGCGGGAACGCCGCTGGGAAGTCCGTCGAGCGTGGCGCGTAAGGAGTCCTCGAGCGTGGTCGGCGTGTGCCCGAAACGGCTGGTCGCGGCGGAGGAGTCCAGGACGAAAGGCCTATCGAACTGGTAGCGCAGCTCGCGCAGCTCGCGGGCATCGCGGTTGAAGCAGCCCGCCGCCCAGAGCAGTGCGCCGGGCAGGCGGCCGACCCGGGCGGGCGGTGTGCCGGCGACCGACGCGGTCAGGTCGGCGAGGGCTCGGATCGACAGCGGCGGCGCGGTGGGCACGTGCCAGGCTCGGCTCCAAGCGGTTTCGTCGTCGGCGACCGCCAGGAGCAGGCGGGCCACGTCCTCGGTGGCCGTCCAGCTGTGCGGGGCATCCAGGTCCGCCGGGACCAGGGCGCGCTTGCCCGCGAGCACGGCGGGCAGCACCAGGGCGGTGAAGGCCGAGGTCGCGGCCGGGCCGAGGTAGTCGGAGCCACGCACCTCGGCGGTGCGGATCCGGCCGGTCCGGTGGGCTTCCAACTGCTCGGACCACAGGTCCGCACGTACCCGGCCCTTCGTCGAATTCGGTCGCAGCGGGTGCGATTCGGAGACCGGGCCGTCGAATTCGCCATAGCCGTATAGGTTTCCGACGGTGATCAGCGGTGCGCCGGAGCGTTCGGCGACGGTCAGGATGGCGCGGTGCAGGGGCGGGAAGTCCTGTGGCCAGCGGTGGTAGGCGGGCTGGGCGCACTGGTAGAGGGCGGTCGCGCCCGCGCAGTGGGTGAGCAGCGCCGCGGCATCGGTGGCGTCGGCGGAGACGGTCTCGATATTCGGGTGCTCGGGGCCGGTGCCGCGGCGGGTGACGACGCGGACGTGATCACCCCGCGCGGCGAGCAGGCGTGCGGTGGCCGTGCCCACCGGGCCCGCGCCGATGACGACGTGCAGGGACATGAGGTCCTCGATCCTGTCGGACGGGTGTTCCGAGAACACTGTTCTCGTGTCATCGACGGTAGAAGTGCACACCGTTTCCTGTCAAGAACACTGTTCTCTTAGTCGCCAGCCGTTCTCCAACCGGTTGCCTGTTCTCTACACTGCGAGGATGTCCGCCGGATCCCTGCGCGCCCGCGTCCGCACCGAAATGATCGAGGAGATCAAGGCCACCGCGCGCACGCGGCTGGCCACCGACGGCGCGAACCTCTCCCTGCGCGGCGTCGCCCGCGACCTCGGCATCGTCGCCTCCGCGCTGTACCGCTACTTCCCCAGCCGCGACGACCTGCTCACCGCGCTCATCCTGGACGGCTACCGCGCTCTCGGCGCGGCCGCCGGCGCTGCCCGCGCCGCCGCACCAGCGAACGATGAACGCGCACAATGGCTTTCGGTATGCACCGCGGTACGAGACTGGGCCATCGCCAACCCCACCGAATACGGCCTGCTCTACGGCAGCCCCATCCCCGGCTACGACGCCCCGAAGGACACCGTCGCGCCCGCCGCCACGGTCGTCCTGTTGCTCGCCGACATCGCCGCCCAGGCCGCGGCCGCCGACCGCCTCACCCCCGCCGCCCTGCCCACTCCCCTGCCCGCCCCCGTGCGCGCCGACCTGCGCGCCCTCATCGACCAGCAGTCCTCCGACCTCCCCGAAGAGGTCCTCGACCGCGTATTCCTCGGCTGGACACAGCTTTTCGGCCTGGTCACCTTCGAGATCTTCGGCCGCCTGGACGGCACCATCGAAGCCGTCGCCGACTACTTCCACCACCACATGAACCTGATGGCCGACCTGGTCGGCCTCCCCGCCGCCGACTGACTCCCGCCCGCCACCGAGTGTTTTCGGTGCCGATCCTCACCACACACAGCACTGGGCCCGGTCACCGTGAGGTGACCGGGCCCAGTTCGATCAATTCCGTTGCCGGAGGCGCGGACTAGAAGTCCATGCCGCCCATGCCACCGGTCGGGTCGCCCGCGGGGGCGGCCTTCTCCGGCTTGTCGGCGACGACGGCCTCGGTGGTGAGGAACAGCGCCGCGATGGAGGCGGCGTTCTGCAGGGCCGAGCGGGTGACCTTGACCGGGTCGGCAACGCCGGCGGCCAGCAGGTCGACGTACTCGCCCGAGTCGGCGTTCAGGCCGTGGCCGGCGGGAAGGTTCGAGACCTTCTCGGCGACGACGCCCGGCTCCAGGCCGGCGTTGAAGGCGATCTGCTTCAGCGGCGCGGACAGCGCGACGCGAACGATGTTCGCGCCGGTGGCCTCGTCACCGGTCAGGGTCAGCGCGTCCAGGGCCGGAGCCGACTGCAGCAGGGCCACGCCACCACCGGCGACGATGCCCTCTTCGACGGCAGCCTTCGCGTTGCGGACGGCGTCCTCGATGCGGTGCTTGCGCTCCTTGAGCTCGACCTCGGTCGCGGCGCCGGCCTTGATGACCGCGACACCGCCGGCCAGCTTGGCCAGACGCTCCTGCAGCTTCTCACGGTCGTAGTCCGAGTCCGAGTTCTCGATCTCGGTGCGGATCTGCTGCACGCGGCCCTTGATGGCCTCCGCGTCGCCCGCGCCCTCGACGATGGTGGTCTCGTCCTTGGTGATGACGACCTTGCGGGCCTGGCCCAGCAGCTCGATGCCGGCGGTCTCCAGCGAGAGGCCGACCTCTTCGCTGATGACCTCGCCACCGGTCAGGATGGCGATGTCGGCCAGCATGGCCTTGCGACGGTCACCGAAGCCCGGCGCCTTGACGGCGATGGACTTGAAGGTGCCACGGATCTTGTTCACGACCAGGGTCGACAGGGCCTCGCCCTCGACGTCCTCGGCGATGATCAGCAGCGGCTTGCCGGCCTGGATGACCTTCTCCAGCAGCGGCAGCAGGTCCTTGACGGTCGAGATCTTCGAACCGACGAGCAGGATGTACGGGTCCTCGAGGACCGCTTCCTGACGCTCGGGGTCGGTCACGAAGTAACCGGAGATGTAGCCCTTGTCGAAGCGCATGCCCTCGGTGAGCTCCAGCTGGAGACCGAAGGTGTTGCTCTCCTCGACGGTGATGACGCCTTCCTTGCCGACCTTGTCCATGGCCTCGGCGATGAGCTCACCGATGGACGAGTCGCCGGCCGAGATACCGGCGGTGGCGGCGATCTGCTCCTTGGTCTCGACCTCCTTGGCGGTGTCGAGCAGCTTGGCGGTGACGGCCTCGACGGCCTTCTCGATGCCGCGCTTCAGGCCGAGCGGGTTGGCGCCGGCGGCCACGTTGCGCAGGCCCTCACGGACCAGCGCCTGGGCCAGCACGGTGGCGGTGGTGGTGCCGTCACCCGCGACGTCGTCGGTCTTCTTGGCAACTTCCTTGACGAGCTCCGCGCCGATCTTCTCGTACGGGTCCTCGAGCTCGATTTCCTTCGCGATGGAGACACCGTCGTTGGTGATGGTGGGGGCGCCCCACTTCTTCTCCAGCACGACGTTGCGGCCCTTGGGGCCCAGGGTCACCTTGACGGCGTCAGCGAGGGCGTTCAGGCCACGCTCGAGTCCGCGGCGAGCCTCTTCGTCGTACGCAATTGTCTTGGCCATTGCGTTGAGATCCTCCAGATCTGGGGATTGACAGTGTTCTGGCCAGGCATGGTGCCCGCGACGGACGACCGAGGAGCTTCGGTTGAAACACAGCCCGGCCTCACCGCCCCGACCTAGCACTCACCGGTAGGGAGTGCCAAAGCCATTTCTAGCACTCACCCAAGACGAGTGCAAGGTTGGGGCGGCGTTCCGAGCCCCGGATCCGGAGCGGAAACCGCCGATGGCCGCGCGAGGCTTCTCGGCGGCCGGGGATCGCACGAGGACTACCCGAAGTGCGACCGGTCATCCACCCGCAGCAGCAGGGCGATCAGCGCATCGGTGCGGCGCTCCTCGGGTGTGCGGGGTTCGCCGTGCTCGACGGTGACGAGTTCGGCGTCCTGCAGCAGGAGTTCGGCTTCGATGCGCATGATCGCGCGGATGAACGGAGGCGCCACCTCTGGTGGGAGGTCCCCGTTCACGATGTAGCCGCCGTCGGGCGTGTCCTCGGTGGAGACATAGTTGAGGGCGCGCAGCAGGTCAGCGCGCCGCTCCCCCGCAACTAGGTCGGAACCCTCGTCGTCCGCCATTCCACAATCGTATCTGGCGCAACATGCTCCCCACGGGATCCGGGGCGACGGGAGCGGTGCCGAGTTCTACATCACCAGGTCGGCAGCAGTGCGGAGCGACACGCGGACTACTGCGTGTCCGGTTCGGTCGCCGCGGAACCGGGCAATTGCAGCGACGCCAGCAGACCCGCGACGTCGGCCTGTACCGCGTCCTTGTCCAGACCCAGGCCGGACAGGACTCCCGCGCCGTGCTCCAGATCGAGGAGAGCGAGCAGCAGGTGTTCGGTGCCGACGTAGTTGTGGCCGAGCCGCAGCGCCTCGCGGAAGGTGAGCTCGAGGGCCTTGCGGGCCTGCGCGTCGAAGGGGATGAGGGGCGGGACGGGGTCGCCGGTGGCGGCGGGCAGGGCGGCGGTGGCCACCCTGCGGACGGCGTCGGCGGAGATGCCCTTGGCCTCGATGACCTTGACGGCCAGCGACTCCGGTTCCGAGAGCAGGCCCAGGATCAGGTGTTCGGGGCGGGTCTCGAGGTTGCCGACGGCCCGGGCTTCTTCCTGCGCGGCTATCACCACTTGGCGGGCGCGCGAGGTGAAGCGGGCGAAACCGGCGCTGGGGTCGAGGGCGCCCGCCTGGCCGGCGTCGGCGGGGGTCTTGGGGACGAATCGTTTCTGGGCGGCCTGCTTGGTGACGCCCATGCTCTGGCCGATATCGGTCCAGGAGGCGCCGGAGCGGCGGGCCTGGTCGACGAAGTGGCCGATCAGATGATCGGCCACGTCACCGATGTGGTTGCCGAGGACGACGGCGTCGGAGAGCTGCTCGAGGACGTCGTCGGGGCGAGCCTTCTTGATGCCGTCGATCAGATCGTCGAGGCGAATGGAATTCGTCATGCGTCAACTCTAGGTTGACCATGCATGGATGGTCAACCATGAGTTGACGATGGTGGCGGAAAGGATCAAGGCTTGGCACCCCGGCCCACCGCGCTCACGATCTGCTCCTTGATCCAGGCCCCCGTGCGACCGGTCAGCACCGTGTTGCCGTTCGAATCGTCGGCCTTCATGAACTGGACGACGGCGTCGCGGCGACCCAGGCTGATGCAGGTCAGCACGAAGCGAGCCCGGAAGGGCTTGGGGTCCTTGCCGCGCAGCCGGGCCGCGACGGCCGCACCCAGGTACTTGCCCGCGGGCTGCGCCGCCTGGCACGACATCCGCGCCTCACGGCCGTTGTACCCCATCATCACCGCCGCGTCGCCGACCGCGTACACACCCTCGACCCCGGGCACCCGCAGGTGCTCGTCGACCAGGACCCGGTTGCGCGCGTCCACCGGCAGGCCCGAGTCGGCCGCCACCTCGGGAACCTTGAAACCCGTTGTCCAGAGCACGATGTCGGCGTCGATGCGGTCGCCGTCGACCAGCTCGAGTCCGGTCGCGGTCACCGCCGCCACCTTGGCCACCCGCACCTGGACGCCGAGACGATCCAGCACCGTACGAATGTGCGTGACGGCCTTGGGGATCAGCCAGCCGCCCGGCTGGTCCGAATTCACCAGGACCACCTCCAGGTCGGGGCGCGATTCGGCCAGTTCCGTCGCGGTCTCGAGGCCGGTCGCGCCGCCGCCCACCACGGCCACCCGGCCGGCGAGCTCCGGAATCCGTTGCACGTCTTCGGAAGTCGCGACGGTGTGGGCGTATTCGGCGGCGCCGGGCACCATCGAGAGGTCGGCGCGGCTGCCGAGGGCGTAGATCAGCGAGTCGTAGGCGACGGCGTCGCCGCCGGCCAGCTCGACCCGGCGTGCGGCGGTGTCGATGCGCTCGGCGCGGCCGTTGACGAACTCGATGCCTTTGGCCGCCAGAGCCTTCCGCAGTTCCCAGCGCTGCACGTCCTGCCCGGCCGTGACCTGGTGCAGGCGCACCCGGTCGACGAATTCGGTGTGCAGGTCGATGACGGTGACGTGCGCGCCCTTGGCCTTGCTCACCTGCTGTGCCGCGGCCAGTCCCGCGTAGCCCGCGCCCAGAACGACGATTCGGTGCTGCTCGGTCATGAGAGTGCTCCTCTTCCGGCCCCGCTCGGTAGCCGACACCCTCTAGACCGGACAGCCCCGCGATCCCTGACAGATTCGGGTTGTGTCCTCCGTCACATGCGCATCCGTGACGCTGAAATTGCCGCTAACCAGCGGTTTCGTCCGCGAACTTCTGGTCGTCCCGCTGGAAGTAGGCGAGCTTGTCCGGGTTCACCACGAGATGCAGCGAGGCGATCGACTCCCCGATGAAGCCGACCGAGACGGTGCCGAGCACGGTCTCCCCCGACCGCACCACGAAGGCCGGCGCGGCATTGACCTCTTCGACCACGACGCTGATGTCGGCGCCGAAGCTCGGGATCTTGCCGAACAGGCCCAGCAGGTAGCGGGCCACCTGGGACACACCGACGATGGGCCGCTTGGCCGCGTTGACCTTGGAGCCGCCGTCGGCGACAGCGACGATGTCGGCGCTGAACATGGATTCGAGCGCCGCGATGTCACCGGATTGCGCTGCGCCGAGGAACTTTTCGACCAGTTCGCGGGCGTGCGCCGGGGCGGTGTCGAAGCGCGGCTTCTCCTCCTGCACGCGGTGCGCGGCGCGGCGGTACACCTGTTGCGCGTTGGATTCGGTGATGCCGAGCATGTCGGCGATCTCGCGGTGCGCGTAGCCGAAGGCTTCGCGCAGCACGAAGACCGCGCGTTCGGTGGGGCTGAGCCGTTCGGCCAGCGCCAGGAAGGCCATGGACACCAGGTCGCGTTGTTCGGCCGATTCGAGCGGGCCGAGTTCGCCGTGGCCGGTGGGGACGGGTTCGGGGAGCCAGGGTCCGACGTAGGTTTCGCGGCGGGCCCTGGCCGAGTCCAGCCAGGTGCGACATTGATTGACCAGGACGGTGGTCAGCCAGGCTTCGATATTGCGGATCTCGGCCTGGTCGGCGCCGTGCCAGCGCAGGTAGGTCTCCTGGACGGCGTCCTCGGCTTCGGCGGCGGATCCGAGCATGCGGTAGGCGAGCGCGAACAGTCTCGGCCGGTGCCGTTCGAATTCGAGCATGGGTACCGCCTCCCCGGAAATTCTCCTGTGAGACTACTTGGGGGCCACCCGGATCGCGACTGCGACCGGGGTGTTGGCGTAGGTTCCGGCCAGGCAGGCGAGCTTGGCGGTGCTGAGGGCGGCGGCGGGGCTGCCGTCCAGGAACGAGCCCGGGTGGGCGGCCAGGACCTGCTGGATGACCTGCTGCTCGGCGTCCTCGGTGAGGTCGCGGAAGTCGGCGCAGGTGGTCTGGGCGCCGTTGGGGGCGCTGGTCTTCTTGACCACGGTCGCGGCGGTGGGGGCCGCGGCGGGTAGGTCGACGGGCGACTCGACGGTCGTGGTGGTGGCGGCCGCGCTGGTGGTTCTGGCTGACGCGGTGGTGGCCCCAGCCTGTTTCAGACTGCCGGCGTCGCCGGATTTGCCCGAACTACAACCAGCGAGGGTCAACACCATCACACCAGCGGCGAGGGCGACCATCGAAAGACGCTTCATACCCTGCTTTCCGAAGTTCCCGAGTGTGCCGGACACGCCGGACCGGCCCGGCGCTCGCAGCAGCGTACCCGGCCTCGGCGACTCCCGAAAGCAGAAGATTCAGACCAGACGGTTGGTCAGTGCAGGTGCTGCTGCCAATCCGCCGGAACCCGGCCGCTCGGCCCCGGCACCGGCTGATCCAGCGGATGCGCGTGCGGCGGCGCCAGCTCCGGGCCGCCCTCGTACATCTCCTCCGAGGTGAAGTTGTAGAACCAGTCCTCACCGGGCTCGAAGCTCTGGATGAACGGGTGCCCGGTGCTCTGGAAATGCTTGGTGCCGTGCTGGTTCGGCGACATGTCGCAACAGCCGACGTGCCCGCACTGCGCGCAGCGGCGCAGGTGCACCCACCAGCCGCCCGCCGCGTCGCATTCGACGCAGCCCGATCCGCTGGGCGGAACGGTGATGTCGATGCCCTCGATCTGTCCGGTCATCAGTTGCCTTCCGTAGTCGCTTGCACTGTCCCGGTTTCCGACGATGCTGCCGCTTCGAGCGGCAGCCGGACGATGAATCGCGTGTTTCCCGGCTCGGATTCGACGCGGATGTCGCCGTGGTGCTTGTTCACCACGATCCGGAAGGAGATGTCGAGCCCCAGACCGGTGCCCTCACCGACCGGCTTGGTGGTGAAGAACGGTTCGAAGATGCGGGTTCGGATCTCGTCGGGGATGCCGGGCCCGGTGTCGCCGATTTCCACTGCGGCGCAGTCGTTCTCCTGATAGGTGCGCACGGTGAGCGTGCCGCGGCCGTTCATGGCGGCGACCGCGTTGTCGATCAGATTGGTCCACACCTGGTTGAGTTCGGCGGCGTAGCAGGGCACCGGCGGCAACGCCGGGTCGTACTCCTTGACCACCGTGATGTCGTCGCCGATCTTGCGGGCCAGCATGACCAGTGTGCTGTCGAGCAGTTCCCGGATGTCCACCACCTGGAACGGGGCGCGATCCATCTGCGAGTACTGCTTGGCCGCGTGCACCAGCGAGGAGATGCGGTTGGTCGAGTCGGTGATCTCGTTCATCAGCAGCTCGGTCTCGACGGTGTAGTTGAGCCACTTCATCGCCGCCTCGAAAACGTCGGCGCCGCAACCGGAGAGCGTGCCGTGCACCCTCTCCATCCAGTCGATGTCGAACCCGGCCTGCACGAAATTCGGCGCCACGTCCCAGCTGTTGGCGACGCCGTGGTCCGAGAGCCAGTCGCCCAGCTCGTCCTCGCGGTCGGCGGCCTCCAGCGGCGTCAGCACCGGGGCCTTGGCGACCTGCGCGGCCGCCTCCTCCTGCAGTTGCGCCAGCGCCTCGAGGGTCTCGGAGTTGAACTTGCCGTGCGCCATCATCCGCAGCTTGTGCCGCATCCCGGCCACCCGGTCGCGCAGCGAGGAGGTGGCGCGCACGGCGGCGGCGGCCGGATTGTTCAGCTCGTGGGTCAGACCCGCCGAGAGCGAGCCGAGCGCCAGCAGCCGTTCCCGCTGGCCGATGCGCTCGTTGGCATTGCGGTTGCCGAAGAAGACGCCCTCCAGCAGGTGCAGCGCCATCGGGAACCATTCCTGCATCATCTTCGCGAAGGTGCCGGCGTCGAGGACGAAGAATTTCGACGGCCGGGTCACGTAGAAGGACGCGGTATAGGTCTGTTCGACCTTGTCGCCCATGTAGGCGGTCCACGCGCCCGAGTACGAGCCGACGTGTTCGGTGCGGACGAGTTCGATCTCCTCGCCGCCCGACATCTTGGTCAGCCGCACCTCGCCGTCCATCAGGACGTAGAAGCAGGTGGCGGGGTCACCCTCGCGGAAAACCATTCCGGGCTCGAACATTTCGACGCGACCGTCGCGGCACAGCCAGGCCAGCTGGGTGTCGTCGAGCTTCTCGAACAGGAACAGGTGCCGCAGTTCGTTCGGGTCGCAGATCAATCGGGTGTTGCCCATGTGCGCCTACTCCTACTGTTTCGCGAGCCAGCGGTGAACCAGCATGACGGCCATCGCGCCCTCGCCGACGGCCGAGGCCACCCGCTTCGCCGATTCCGAACGCACGTCGCCGGCGACGAAGACGCCGGGCACGCTGGTCTCCAGATGCTGTGGGGGACGCGGCAGTTCCCAGCCGGCCGGGCGTTCGCCGTCCACCATGAGGTCGGGTCCGGCCAGCACGTAGCCGGCGTCGTCGCGGCGGACGACGCCCTCCAGCCAGTCGGTTTCCGGTGCGGCGCCGATGAACAGGAACAACCGCTCCGCGTCCACTTTTTCTTCCGTGCCGGCGGCGTTGTCGCGCAGCACGATCCATTCCAGGTGGTCGTCGCCGTCGGCAGACACCACCTCGGTGTGGGTGTGCACCTTGATGTTCGGGATCTGCGCGATCTGCTGGATCAGGTAGTGCGACATGGACGCTTCCAGCGACTCCCCGCGCACCAGGATGTGCACGGTGCGGGCGCGCCGGGACAGGAACACCGCGGCCTGGCCCGCCGAGTTCGCGCCGCCGACGATGTACACGTCCTTGTCGGCGCAGTCGCTGGCCTCGGTCATGGCCGAGCCGTAGTAGACGCCGCGGCCGGTGTATTCGTCGACGCCGGGGGCCGGGTGGTGGCGGTAGTTGACGCCGGTGGCGATGAGCACCGAGTGCGCGGCGACGCTGCCGCCGTCGGCGAACTTCACCACGCGCGCGGAACCGCAGGCCTCCAGGCCGACAACCTCGCGGGCGGTGATCAGTTCGGCCCCGAATTTCACGGCCTGCCGCCGGGCCCGGTCGGCCAGCTGCGCGCCGGAGAGTCCGTCGGGGAAGCCGAGGTAGTTCTCGATGCGCGAGCTCTGCCCGGCCTGGCCGCCGGTGGCGGTGCGTTCGACGAGCACGGTGCGCAGGCCCTCGGAGGCGCCGTAGACGGCCGCGCCGAGACCGGCCGGTCCGCCGCCGATCACGATCAGGTCGTAGAAGTCGCTGGAGGCATCGACATTGAGGCCGACGCCCTCGGCCAGCTGCGCGTCCGTCGGCATGATGAGCACATCACCGCCGGGGTTGATGATGACCGGGCACTGGTCCTCGGTGGCGTTGGCCGCGGTCAGCAGCCGCGCGCCCTCGGGCTCGTCGACCTGGTACCAGCGATACGGCAATTGGTTGCGCGCCAGGAACTCCCGCACCTCCGAGCAGCGGGCCGACCAGCGGTGGCCGACCACCTTGGTCTCGGTCACCGGCTTGTGGTCGTCGCCGCGCCACGCCTCGAGCAGGGCGTCGACGACCGGGTAGAGCTTCTCCTCCGGCGGATCCCACGGCTTGAGCAGGTAGTGGTCGAGGTCGACCACATTGATGGCCTCGATGGCGGCGTTGGTGTCGGCGTACGCGGTGAGCAGCACGCGGCGCGCGTACGGGTGCAGGTCCATGGCCCGTTCGAGGAATTCGACGCCGTTCATGCCGGGCATCCGGTAGTCGGCGATCAGGACCGCGACCGGCTGGCCGCGCAGTTTCATCTCACGCAGCGCGTCGAGGGCGTCCGCCCCGGATTCCGCGCGCAGAATCCGGTAGTCGGCCCCGTACCGGCGTCGCAGATCCCGCACGACCGCACGCGAGACGCCCGGGTCGTCGTCGACGCTGAGGATGGCCGGCTTGGCGGCAGCTGGTGAAGTCACCTGACCAGTATCGCCGACTCAAATTCGGTGATGCTGAATGAGATCCATCTCGGTCGGGGTCAGTAATCGCTCGAGTCGTTCCTCGAGCTCACGATCTACCTTCAGACCGGACCGGCCGGGTGGTTTAGCGGGATCGGAATCCGCGCCGATTCCGGACCCCTCGGGCTCGGCAGCGGGGAGCAGCGGGACCGTCTTGGTGTCCAGATGCAGAAGCGAACGCAGGTTCACGGCCGATCACCTCACGTTTCCCAATCGGAAGCAGGTGGCAGTGTCTGTAACTTCGTTTATCCGTCATTCTGCTCCGGGCATTACAGTTCGGACATCAACAAACCCAGAATGTGATGTAAGTGATTTTTCGCCCCGGAATGCCTGCGGGACACATCCAATACGCGCAGGTCGGAGAGGGTGATCCACGCCACGGCGACCCGGTGATCCACGCCACTCCAACTAGGATGCGTGCAACCGACCGTTACGTACCAGGGGGCAGTGTTGCCGAACGTACTCGAAGCCACCATCGACATCGCGGCCGCGCCGGAACAGGTCTGGGGCGTCGTCTCCGATCTCCAGCGCATTCGCGAGTTCAGCCCGAACACCCTGCGCATGCAGCCGCTGGGCCGCACGGTCCGCACCGGCACCTGGACGGTGAACCTCAACAAGGCCGAGGGCTACGTCTACCCGAGCACCTCGCGGATCGTGCGCTTCGAACCCAACCAGGCGCTGGCGTTCCGCATGAACGAGAACGGAACGGTCTGGAGCTACACCCTCGAGCCCACCGCCGACGGCGGCACCAAGCTGATCCAGCGCCGCGACGTGCCCAAGGGCAAGCTGCCGGGCTGGCTGCAGCTCACCGTCGACAAGGTCTTCGGCGGCGAAGCCGCCTTCGAGGGCGGGCTCGTGCAGGGCATGCACGAAACCCTCGGCCGGATCAAGGAAACCCTGGAGCGCTGAGCGTAGGTTCGGCCTATGCGACGACTCACAGCGATCTGCGCCGCGACCGCCGGTGTCGCGTTACTGCTGACCGGATGCGGCAGCTCGGAATCCTCGGGCGACCGCACGGTCACGGTGACCGGCACCGGAAAGGTCCAGGGCACGCCGGACGTGCTCAATGCCGATCTCGGCACCGAGGTGAGCGCGGCGGACGTCTCCACCGCGGTCGATCAGGCCAACGCCAAGGCCAAGGCCATCACCGACGCCATGGTGACGGCCGGCGCCAAGCGCGAGGACATCACCACCAGTGACCTGTCCGTCCAGCCCAGTTACGGGCCGGAGGGACGCCTCATCACCGGCTATCGCGCCACCAACACCATGCACGTGGCCGTGCGGGAACTCCCGAAGGCCTCGGGCATTCTGTCGGCGGCGGTGCAGGCGGGCGGCAACGACACCCGGATCAGCTCGGTCGCGTTCGGGCTGGAGGACAACACCAAGCTGCTCGCCGATGCCCGCGCCCGTGCCTTCGAGGACGCCAAGAGCCGCGCCCAGCAGTACGCGGACCTGTCCGGGCTGAAGCTGAAGAAGGTCAAGACCATCAGCGAGAACGGCAGCGGCACGACGCCCACCCAGACCCCGATGTACCGCGACGCGGTGCCCGGGGGCGCGCCCGCCGTCAACCTCGAACCCGGTCAGCAGACGGTCACGTTCACCGTGACCGCCGCCTGGGACATCGGCTGACCGCGCGGGCGAAAGCCCTTGCGCTACTTCCAGTTCGGCAGGTGGACCACCTGGGCCGCGTAGGACAGGCCCGCACCGAAGGCGATGAGCAGGGCGGTGCCGCCGGGTTTGGCGTCGCCCTTGCGCATCATGGCCTCCATGGCCAGCGGAACCGAGGCGGCCGAGGTGTTGCCGGTCTCCTCGATGTCGTTGGCCAGCGCGCAGTCCTCGGGCAGTTTCAGCACCCGGGCCATGATCTCGATGATGCGGCCGTTGGCCTGGTGCGGGACCATGGCGTCCAGATCCGCGGGGGTCAGGCCGGCGCGGTCGATGGCCTCCCGGCAGACCTTCTCCAAAGAGTGTGCGGCCCAGCGGAAGACGGCCGTGCCCTCCATGGCGAGGTAGGGGCGGACGGCGTCCAAACCTTTCTCGTCGATCTCGCGGAAGAATTCCATCCAGTCCTTGTCCTGACGGATGGCGCGGTGCTGGGTGCCGTCGGAGCCCCACACGGTCGGGCCGATGCCGGCTTCCTCCGACGGACCGATCACCACTGCGCCCGCGCCGTCGGCGAACAGGAACGCGGTGCCGCGGTCGCGCGGATTGAACGTATCGGTCAGCTTCTCCACGCCGATGACCAGGACATTGCGGGCGGTACCCGCCTTGACCAGGTCCGAGCCCATCGCGACGGCGTGACAGAAGCCCGCGCAACCGGCCGAGATGTCGAAGGCGGCCACATTGTTCAGGCCGAGTTCGGTAGCGATCTGCGGAGCCGCGGCGGGCGTCAGCAGTAGCCAGGTGGATGTCGCGACGAGGACACAGTCGATCCGGCTCGGATCGATGTCCGCCGCTTCGATGGCGTCGCGGGCGGCCGCGGCGCTCATGCTGATGATCGTCTCCGCGTCGGAGGCGAAACGGCGGGTGCGGATGCCGGAACGCGTCCGGATCCATTCGTCGCTGGAATCTATCGGCCCTGCCACCTCGTCATTGGTGACGATCCGCTCCGGCCGGTACACGCCGAGCCCGAGCATTGCCGTGTGCTCTGCCCCGCTGATCGAGGCAATTCGAGCAGACATTGGTTCTCTCCTATGTACTGCGTACTGCGCGTCGAACGTGACCTTCATCGAGTTCCCACCCCCGCGGACCAGACGCCGCATACATGAGGCTCCCTCAGCTTAATCGCGTCAGCTTCTCATGTATGTGCTTCGGGTCACAATCGTGGGTGGTTTGCCCGGAACCGCACATCCGGTCCGGAGCCTGACCACACGGTCTCGGCTACCGAGAACGCGAGCGTCGAACGCACTTCCCGTATCGTGTGACGCGGTCTATGACCGCACCTACCCGCGCATGAAAGAGGAGCTCGTGGCCCGTCGCCCCACCCCGCCCGGCACCCCGGAAACGACCGGACTCGGTCACGTGGCCGACCTGGTCCGATCCTCCATTCCGCCGCTGCATCCGGCCGGCCTGCCCTTCGTGGCGGCCCCGCTCGCGGTGGCGGCGCTGGGCTTCCGGCGAAAGTGGGTGCGCCGCACCGGGCTTGCCGCCGCGGCCGCCTGCGCCACCTTCTTCCGGCACCCGCACCGGGTGCCGCCGAACCGCCCCGGTGTGGTGGTCGCTCCCGCCGACGGCGAGGTGGCCCTGGTCGACACCGCGGTGCCGCCGGCCGAACTCGGCCTGGGTGACACACCGCTGCCGCGGGTGAGCATCTTCCTGTCGGTGCTGGACGTGCACGTGCAGCGGGTGCCGGTGAACGGCCTGGTGGAGCAGATCGCCTACCAGAAGGGCCAGTTCCTGTCGGCCGATCTGCCCGAGGCCAGCGACCGCAACGAGCGCAACAGCATGGTCATCGAGACCGAGTCGGGCCAGCGGATCGTGGTGGTGCAGATCGCCGGTCTGCTGGCGCGCCGCATCGTGTGCGAGGCGAAGGCCGGCGACAAGCTGGGCATCGGCGACACCTACGGCTTGATCCGGTTCGGTTCGCGCGTGGACACCTACTTCCCGGTCGGAACCAAGCCACTGGTGGTTCCCGGACAGCGCACCATCGGTGCGGAAACGGTGCTGGCCGAACTGGATTCATGATGGAGCAACTCGCGCCCGCGCCGCATGCGCGCCGCCGCAATCGCACCATCCGGCTGCTCCCCAGCATGGTCACCGTGCTGGGGCTGTGCTCGGGCCTGTCGGCGGTGAAGTTCGCCATCCAGGGCCAGTTGGGAATCGCGCTGGCGCTGGTCGGCGCGGCCGCCGTCTTCGACATGCTGGACGGCCGGATCGCCCGCATGCTGGACGCCACCTCCAAGATGGGCGCGGAGCTGGATTCGCTGTCGGACGCCATCGCGTTCGGCGTCACCCCCGCGCTGGTGCTGTATGTGACATTCCTGCACGGGGACAGCATCGGCTGGGTGCTGGCGCTGATGTTCGCCGTCTGCATGGTGCTGCGGCTGGCCCGCTTCAACACCCTGATGGACGACGACAACCGCCCGGATTGGCAGCGGGAGTATTTCGTCGGGGTGCCCGCGCCCGCGGGCGCGCTGATCGTGCTGACCCCCATCGCGTTGTCCGAGCAGTTCGGCGACGGCTGGTGGGTGAGTTTCCCGATGGTCGCGGTGTGGACCGTGCTGACCGGTCTGCTGTGTGTGAGCACGCTGCCGACCCTCGCCGTCAAGTCGGTGTCGGTGGCGCCGCGGACCGCGCCGATCCTGCTGGTGCTGGTCGCCTTGGCCGCCGCCCTGCTGGTCACCTACCCGCTCATCCTGATGATGGCGCTGGTCGTGCTGTACCTGGGCCACATTCCGTTCGCGGTGCACTCCGCGCGCTGGGTGGCCGCGCGGCCGGAGACCTGGAACCACAAGCCGGCCGAACGCCGCGCCCAGCGCAAGGCGCAGCGCCGGCAGCGGCCATTGGGCAGCCGGGTGCCGAAGGTCTCGACGGCGCGGCTGCGACTGCGGCGTCCCGGCCAGCGCGGATGATCATCCGACGCGGATAGAACACCGGCGACCGGTTCGCCCGGGCAGAATTGACAGGTGCCGGAATTCAAGCTGACCGCGCGCCGCAACTCCTCGGGTGGCGACGCCCGCTGGGGGCTGGTGCGACTGCACCCCGAAGTGCTGATGGCGCTGGCCCTGCACCCCGGTCAGGGCGTCACCCTGACCGGCGGGCGGCGCACCACCGCGGTGGTGGGGGCGTTCAAACCGTCGCAGGGTTTCGGCACCGGCGTCGCCTTGCTCGACGAGGTGACCCTGTCGAACGCCAAGGTGCGCGACGGCGGTGACATCACGATCGCTCCGGCGACCGAGACCGATGCCCGTCGCGTCTCGGTGACGGGGTCCTCGCTGGCCATGGCCTCGATTCCGGAGTCGACGCTGCGGCAGGCGCTGCTGGGGAAGATCGTCACCGTCGGCGACACCGTCACCCTGCTGCCGCGGGATCTGCTGCCCGGCGACAATCCGGCCGCGGCCCGAAAGGCGCTGAAGGGCTTGGGGATCGCCTGGACCTCGGAGGTGCTGACGGTGGTGTCGACCGAGCCGTATCCGGGGCCGGTCACCATTCTGCCGAGCACCGCGGTGACGCTGGGGTCCAGCCTCGGCGCCACCGACGCGCCCCTCGGCCTGCTCGACGACGTCCCGCTGAACATCCCCTCCGCCGTGCCGCAGGAACATCTGTCCGTGGCGGCGCCCACCTCGGCGGTGGCCGTGGCGGATCTGGCCGGGGTGCAGGCGCAGGCCGCCAAACTGAGGGAATGGCTGAATCTGGCCTTGGACGAGCCCGAACTGCTGAAGGCGCTGGGGGCCAGTTCACATCTGGGCGTGTTGATCACGGGTCCGGCGGGGGTCGGGAAGGCGACGCTGGCGCGGGCGGTGGTGGGTTCGCGGCGGCTGGTCGAACTCGACGGCCCGGCGGTCGGCGCCACCGAGAGCGGCAAACGTTTCCGCGATGTCGGGGACAAGGTGCAGGAGATCGGTTCCGGCGCGGGCGGCGTGCTGCTGATCACCGATATCGACGCGCTGCTGCCCGCCGAGCCGGAGCCGGTGGCCACCATGATCCTGGACCAGTTGCGCCGGGCGGTGGCGCTGCCCGCGGTCGCGGTGCTGGCCACCACGTCGAATCCGATCGGCCTGGACGCGCGGCTGCGCGGCCCCGAGCTGTTCGACCGGCAGGTGTCGCTGCCGCTGCCGACCGCCGCGGTGCGGGCGGCATTACTGGAGCAGCTGTTGCGCAAGGCCCCTACCGAGGGGCTGAAGGTGGACGAGATCGCCTCGCGGACACCGGGGTTCGTGGTGTCGGATCTGGCGGCGCTGGTGCGGGAGGCGGCGCTGCAGGCGGCCGTCCGGGCGAGCCGGGAACACCACGACACCGGTGAGGACGTGGATCCGGTGCTGCGGCAGGAGGATCTGACCGGTGCGCTGGAGGTGATCCGCCCGCTGTCGCGCTCGGGTTCGGAGGAATTGTCCATCGGTCAGCTGAGTCTCGACGACGTCGGCGACATGGTCGAGACCAAGCAGGCGCTGACCGAGGCGGTGCTGTGGCCGTTGCGGCATCCGGATTCGTTCGCGCGCTTGGGTATCGAGCCGCCGCGCGGGGTGCTGCTGTACGGGCCGCCCGGTTGCGGCAAGACCTTCCTGGTGCGGGCGCTGGCCGGGTCCGGGCAGTTGAGTGTGCACGCGGTGAAGGGCGCGGAGCTGATGGACAAGTGGGTCGGCTCGTCGGAGCGCGCGGTACGCGAGTTGTTCCAGCGGGCACGGGATTCCGCGCCGTCGCTGATCTTCCTCGACGAGGTGGACGCGCTGGCCCCACAGCGCGGGCAGTCCTCGGATTCGGGGGTGTCGGATCGGGTGGTGGCGGCCCTGCTCACCGAGCTGGACGGGGTGGAGCCGCTGCGGGACGTGGTGGTGGTCGGCGCGACCAACCGCCCGGATCTGATCGATTCGGCGCTCACCCGGCCCGGCCGGTTGGAGCGGCTGGTGTTCGTGCCGCCGCCGGATGCCGAGGCCCGGGTGGAGATCCTGCGCACCGCGGGCAAATCCGTACCGCTGGCCAAGGACGTGAATCTGCGGCGGCTGGCGCGTGAGCTGGACGGGTATTCGGCCGCCGACTGTTCGGCCCTGCTGCGGGAGGCCGCGCTGGCGGCCATGCGCCGCGATGTGGATGCCGGGGAGGTGACGGCGGCCGATGTGGCGGCGGCGCGCAAGGCGGTTCGACCGTCGCTGGATCCGGTCCAGGTGGAGTCGCTGCGGTTGTTCGCGGCGAAGCGCGAGCTGCCCGGCCCGGCCGGTGACCCCTCCGGCTATGTCTGAATCATCCCGCCGAGTCCGATCGATGCCAGAAATTCGCCAAATATCCACAAAGCAAGCGAGTCGGACCGATCGACCCGCCACCGGCCGGTACTTTTGCGCAGGTGAGGTCGTATAAGGTCGCCACCGAAACGCTCACTGCGCTGGTCGCAGCGTTGGTTGCTGGACTGGCGCTGGCCTTGCCGATCAACTTCGGCTGGACCTCACAGACTTCCGCCTTGGAGCTGAATCTGCTGGCCTACAGCCTGCCGCGGGCGATCGCCGCGGGCGTGCTCATCGCCATGATCGTGGCCGTGTTCATCACCACCCTGGGCAATCCGTCGGCGGCGTGGTCGACGACGGTGGGCGGGCTGGTGGTACTGGTGGCCAATCACGTGTTCGGACATACCCACGACCCGAATGCCTCGCTGTCCACCATGAACTTCATCGATTCGCTGTCCGGCGGCGTGATCCTGGGTGCGCTCGGAGCGGCGGTGTTGCATCACCGGCTACCCGCGTTCGCGTGGACGCTGGGCATCCTGATCAGTCTGCTGCTGGGCTCGGTGAATCCGGTGCCACGCGTGGGTGGCGGCATCAACACCGACGTGAGCACCACGTGGCACAGCACCGACCTGCCGCCCATCTGGATGCTCTTGCTGGCCTTCGCGCTGGCCGTGGCGTCGCTGCTGATCAATCGGAAGGGCCCGGTCTCGCAACGGCTGTCGATCGAGCTGCCGCTGGCGCCGATTCTGGCGGGCGTGCTGATGGTGCTGATCACACTGTTCAGTGCGGAATGGCTGGCCCGGCACGGCGGCACGGTCGCGGGCATCGTGCTGGCGGTGCTGACGTCGGTCGGTACCGCGTTGATCGCGTCCATGCTGTTGCCGGGCCGCGACGGGGAGATCGTGCTGGTCGCGGTGGGCATGGGCGCGGTGGGTGCGGCGACGATCGCGGCCGAGCTGCCCGCGTGGTCGATTCCGCTGCTGGTCGCGGTGAGCGCGTTCGGTATGTGGGCGGGCAGCCAGGTGGCCGCGCCGATGCCGGTGCTGTGGCTGGCCATGGCGGTCGGGGCGTCGACGGCGCTCACCAGCGATAGCACCAAGGCGTGGCTGATCGTGGGCAGCGCGGCGGTGGTGTCCTGGCTGCTCGGTTTCGGGCTGCTGGCGACCCGGCCGCGGTACGTGCCGAGCCGGGTGCTGGGCACCCTGGTGTTGTTCGTGCCGTCGGCGGTGCTGGGTATGCGTGATTTCGTGGCGCGTGGCGATTACGCGATGCAGTCGTCCGGCAACGTGCTGATGTGCACGGTGAGTTCGGGTAATACGTCGACCCCGGGGTGGACCTCGGTGATCGTGGCGGGCGGCTGCCTGGCGGGCATGTTCCTGCTGCGACGCATGCGTCCGCTGCCGGTTCCGACCTCGGCCGCGCCGGAGTCCCAGGCGGGCACCACCGAATGACGGCGAACGGTCAGGCGCGCGCGGCGATTTCGAGCGGGGTAGCGGGCGCGGGCGCGGGCTCGGCGAACCAGGTGCGGTAGAAGGCCGTCACGTAGGCCACGAACAGGCCGATGACGATGATGCCCGCGGGCACCGGGTGTTCGGCGAACCCGGTCGACAGGTACCGGTAGGACAGCAGTAGCCCGGCGAAGAGCGCGGCTCCCGCGGACACCAGCCGGATGCGGGTGCGGTCCCAGCCACTTTCCGGTGCGCGCAGCCCGGATTCGATGGTCAGGCACAGCACCGCGCCGGCGACCAGGTCCGCGCCGTAGTGGTAGCCGAAGCCGAGGGTGGCGCCGATGGTGGCGGCCAGCCAGAAGGCTCCGCCCCAGCGCAGCCAGGTGGGTGCGGGCGCGCCGGTCAGGGGGTCGCGCCGGGAGTGGATGAAGATCGACAGCGCCCACGCGGTGTGCAGTGACGGCATGCAGTTGCGCGGGGCGTAGTGGTCGAAGCCGATGGACCCCGGTGAGAGGTCCACCGGCGGCACCACATTCGGCCAGTACTGGCCGAGCGAGAAGGCGTGCCCGTCCGCGCCGTACGCGAAGATCGGTCCGACGACGGGGAACAGCACATAGAACAGCGGCCCGATCAGACCGAGCACGAGGAAGGTCCGCACCAGATAGTGCCGCGGCCACACCCCGGTCCCGACCACATTGCGCAGCTGCCAGATGGTCACGATCATCGCGCCGACGGGCAGTTCGATGTAAACCCAGTGCAGCACAGCCGAAGCCACGGGTCCCAGCCAGTCGACCAGCTGCCCGGCCATCCACGACGGGTCGCCGAGGGCGTGGTCCACCAGCACGATGTGCTCGTCCAGCACGCGCGGCCCGGCGAGCACGGTGATGCCGAGCCAGACGTCGGCGACCTTGCTGGACAGCACCAGCAGAATGCCGAGGGCGGCGGCGTGCAGGGCGTTGGAGCGGTCCTTGCCCTGCCACTTCCAGACCGCAAGGCCCAGGATGGACAGCAGGACCAGAACCGGTCCGTTGCCCATGGCCAACGGTCCGCCGGACAGACTGCGCACCGTTTGATACGCGACGTCGATGCCGAGCGCGGCCCCGACGGCCAGGAACCGCCGCCGCCAGCTCAGCCCGATCAGGGCGAGCCCGAGTCCGGCCCACGGCACGGTGAAGGATTTGGCATTGCCGGCGAAGTCGTCCCAGATGCTTTCCAGCGGACCGGTGAAGTGGTGACGGGAGGCGACGAGCTGCAAAGCGAGCAGCGCGACGGCGCCCACGCTCAGCACGGCCGTCAGCCGGGCGCGCGGCGACGCCATCCACATCCCTGATCGGCGTGCTGCGCCGCCGGTCTGGGAACGCGGATCGTCGAGCAACATCCAGCCATAGTAAACGCCGTGTGAACGCAGCCCCCATACCCAGTTGAACGCCGCATCCCACCCCGGATGAACAGCCCCCGGTCAGCGTGATATCGCCCCTGGCCACGGCGTACGGCGGCCGCATTTCGCCGTAATCGAAATCACACCAGTGCAACTCGCGGAGCGTCGCGCCCGAGAGTTCCGGGCGTCGGGTCCCTACTGCTCGAGTTCGTGGACCAGGGAGTCGACCACCGCGACCAGATCACCCTGGGCGGCCGCGGCGACCCGGCGCTGCCGCTGATACGACGCGCCCCTCTTCGGGATGTCGGCGACCATGGCGAGCTCGTTCTCGCAGCCGAGGCTCTTGGCGGTGGGTTCGAGCCGGTTCAGCAGGTCCATCAGGTCGTCGGTGACCAGGCGCTCATTGCTGTCGGCGTCGGTGATGATGATGGCGTCGAGCCCGTATCGCGCTGCGCGCCACTTGTTTTCCTGCACGTGCCAGGGCGGCAGGACGGCCGGGAGGGGTTCGCCGTTCTCCACCCGGCGGTCGAGATCGACCACGAGGGAATGGATCAGGGCCACGAGGGCGGCCAGTTCGGCCTTGGTGGGGATGCCGTCGCAGATGCGCACCTCGATGGTGCCCCATTTGGGTGCGGGCCGGATGTCCCAGTGCATGCCGCCGATCTGTTCGATCACACCGGTTTTCAGCTGGTCGTGCACGAAACCCTCGAACTGGCCCCAATTGTCGAACTGGAAGGGCAGTCCGGCGGTGGGCAGCTGCTGGAACATGAGCGCCCGGTTGCTGGCGTAACCGGTATCGACGCCCGCCCACATTGGCGAGGAGGCGGACAGCGCCAGCAGGTGCGGGTAGGCCGGCAGCATGGCGTTGAGGATCGGGAACACCTTGTCCGGGTGCGAGATTCCGACGTGCACGTGCACGCCCCAGATCAGCATCTGGCGGCCCCACCACTGGGTGCGCTCGATCAGTTCGTCGTAATGCGCACTGCGCGTGAGCTGTTGGGTGGACCATTGCGCGAACGGATGGGTGCCGGCGCAGAACAGGTCGACGCCGACCTGGTCGGCGGCACGTCGCACGGCTTCCTGGGTGGCGCGGAGTTCGTCGACGACTTCGCTCACGGTGTCGTGCTTGCCGGAGACCAGTTCGACGGTGTTCTTCAGTAGTTCCTTGGTGATCTGCGGGGTGCCGTCCCAGGCGCGGAGGTCGCCGCAGGCCTCGAAAACGGCTGCGGCGGTGTTGGACAGGTCACGCGTCGTCTTGTCGACGAGCGCGACCTCCCATTCCACGCCGAGCGTGGGCCGGGGCGATGAATTGAAGGGGACCTTCGGAATGCCTGCCCCGGCCATGGCTCACCTCAATGGGTTCAGGCGACGACGCCGCAGGCGACCCGTGCACCCGCGTCGCCGGTCGCGAGGGTGTCCGCATCCGGTGCGGGCGCGTACCGGGTGGGAATGTTGCCGAAGTTGTCGGCGCCGGCGTGGATGATCAGCGCCTTGCCCTTGATGTCGTCCAGGGTCACGGCGTCGGTGGTGGTGACCAGCTTGGCGGTGCCGTCCTTGAGCACCTGGAGCGAGTCCAGATCGCCGCTGGCGGGGTGCGTGTTCTGCTCGCCGACCTGCAGGTGGCCGCCGGCGGACAGGAAGTCGCCGGGCGCGCCGCCCGAGGGGGCGGTGGAGTTGGTCTCGCACTTGCCGAACTGGTGGATGTGCAGGCCGTGGAAGCCGGGCTTGAGGCCGTGGGCTTCGACGGTGATCTCGAGGTGGTTGCCCACCTTCACGACGGAGGCGGTGCCGACGGTGCCGCCGCTGGGGTCCTTCAGCGTGACGCTGGTGGAGTCCTGCGGGGTGGCGGCGCCGTGCTCGGTGCCGTGCTCGGCGCCGGCGGGCGCGGGCGAGCTGGTGAACACCGGCGGGGTCGTCCCCTTGACGTCACTCGATTCCTGGCTGTTGGAGCAGGCGGTGAGGCCGAGGGCCGCGACCGCGAGCACCGGAGCAACAGTCCACCAGGAAGGGCGACGAGTTGAGGACGAGGCCATCGGGGAACTCCTTTACGAGTCCGAGTTTATCGGGAAAGCAGGGTGGACATAGTTCGTACCGGACAAGATGATGCCAGAGCCGTGCGTGTGTCCCGTGGAGGGGCCGCACGGTTTCTTTCGCGCGGCGTTGCGACCCCTGGCCGGACAACGATTCAGTTGCCGGTGACGATGACGATGACACCGGTGGGCGAATCCGAGATCCCGGGGAAGCGGGGCTCGGCGGAGCAGCCCAGTTCCGCGGCGATGGCCTTGGCGAGCGCCTGCTCCTTGGCCGAACTGCCGTAGTACACGGTGGTTTTCGGGATGACGCCGCCGGGGTAGTTGCCCACCTCGGTGATGTTGTAGCCCTCGCCGCTGAGCTGGTCGCCGGTCTTCTTGGCGAGGCCGGCGACGGTGCCGTTGTTGTAGACCCGGACCGGAAGGGACTTGTCGACGCCCGCGGCCGCGCTGGTGGTCGGCGTGGCGGCCGTGGTGGTGGGCGCGGCCGTGGTGGTCGTGGGCGCGATGGTGCTGGACACCAGCTGCGGGGTGCCCGCCACGGTCGAATTCTGCTGCGCCGCAGTGCTGGTGGCGGCCTCGGAGGTCGATCCGGCGCTGCTGTCCGAGGAGTCCGAACTCGACAGTGACATCGCGCCGATCCCGGCGAACACGATGGCCAGGGCGATCAAAACCATCGCCAGGGCCCGCAGTGGCGGACCGCCGGCCGGCGAATTCGGGTTGCTCACGGCGTCGAGCCTAATGGGTGCAGGCCCACGCGCGCGGGATCAAGCGCGGACGCAGGCGGGGTGTAGCGCCGGTTCACGGTCGGGGCTCGGTTCACACCTGGAAACCGAGACGGCGTGCGGCCCTGGTCTTCTGACGGCTGGCGCGCAGCCGGCGCAGGCGTTTGACCAGCATCGGGTCCGCCGCCAGCGCCTCGGGCTTGTCGACGACCGCGTTCAGGACCTGGTAGTAGCGGGTTGCCGAGAGGTCGAACAGTTCGCGGATGGCTTCTTCCTTCGCACCGGCGTACTTCCACCATTTGCGTTCGAAGTCGAGAATCTCGAGCTCACGGCGGGAAAGCCCGTGCGCGCCATCCTCGTCGGAAGGACCGTCCTCGCTTGCGGGAATGTCGCGTGCCGCTGCGCTGTCCATAGAGCTCCCTCGCCGAGTGGTCACCAGACGAATATGGTGCTTGCGTCGGAGCCCATTCAACCACGCGGCACAGACAACGCGATGCGTACCAATCGGCGTGTTTTGTGACAAAGGCCCCGGCGTGTCGGGCAGTTCGGCGGGGCTTCCAGCACTGCTCCGGACCCGTCCCCAGGGTGTGATCTTCGGGGGAAACGCAGCACAGTACGCTGCTCAGCATGGCTATTCTCCCGATTCGCATTGTCGGCGACCCGGTTCTGCACCGCCCGACCACTCCGGTCACGCGGACACCGGAAGAGCTGGCGCAGCTGATCGCGGACATGTACGAGACGATGGACGCCGCGCACGGGGTCGGCTTGGCCGCCAATCAGGTGATCATCGAGGACGAGGACGAGGCGTCGCCGCGCATCTTCGTCTACGACTGCCCCGACGAGACCGCGGACGGCAAGACTGTCCGCCGCCGTGGCTGCGTGATCAATCCGGTGCTGACGACCTCCGAGATCCCGGAGTCCATGCCGGATCCCGACGATGACGACGAGGGCTGCCTGTCGGTCCCGGGCGAGCAGTTCCCGACCGGTCGCGCCGACTGGGCCAAGGTCACCGGCACCGACGAGCGCGGCGAATCGGTCGAGCTGGAGGGCCACGGCTTCTTCGCCCGCATGCTCCAGCACGAGACCGGGCACCTGGACGGCTTCCTGTACGTGGACGTGTTGATCGGCCGCAATGCCCGCGCCGCCAAGAAGTCCATCAAGCGAAACGGCTGGGGCAAGCCGGGTTTGAGCTGGGTGCCGGGCACCGTGCCGGACCCCTTCGGACACGACGACGACGATCTCGACGACTGATCGGGTATGACCGCTTCCGAACTCCCGCCGATCGGTAAGCGGGTGGTGGTTCGATACCGCCTGCCCGCAGGTTATCCACAACCGCTGACGGATGTGATCGGTGAACTCACCGCGACCGACCCGCTGACCGTGCGCACCGCCGACGGCCAGGTGGTGTCGATCGCCTGGGAAGAGGTGGTGGCCTGGAAGCCGCTCGGGCCCCGGCCCATTCGGACCAGTGAGATCCGCTCGCTGGAGGCGGCGGCCGCGGACGGCTGGCCGGGTCTGATGCGGTCCTGGATCGACGGCTGGCTGCTGCGCGCCGGGGACGGCTATACCTATCGCGCGAATTCCGCGGTGCCGCTGGGCGGTACGGACGGCCCGGCGTCGCTGAACACCGACACGCTGCGCCGGATCGGCGAGTGGTACACCGCGCACGGCCTGCCCTTGCAGCTGCAACTGCCCGACCGGCTGGCGTCCGCGCCCGCGGAGTGGCGGCGCTGGCACGAAACCCAGGTGCTGGCCGTCGATATCGAGACCATGGCGCTGCCGTCGGGCCCGTCGATGGTGCGGTTCACGCCGGAACCGGACGGGGCCTGGTTGTCCATGCACCGGCATCGCGGCGGCGATACCGATGTCGGGTCGACCCCGGTGGTGGATGTGCTGACCGCGGTCCGCGACGGCGAAGTCGTCTTCGCCACACTGGGTTTGCCCGCGCCGATCGCGATCGGCCGCGCGGCGGTGACCACGGCTCCGGACGGCCGCCGCTGGGTGGGCCTGACCTGCGTGGCGGTGGCGTCGGGGCATCGGCGACACGGGCTGGGCGCGCTGGTGTGCGCGGAGATGATCCGCTGGGGCCGCACCCACGGGGCCACGCACGCCTACGTGCAGGTGTCGGACGACAATGAGGCGGCGCTGGCGTTGTACCAGGAGATGGGTTTCGTCGAGCACCACCGTTACCGGTACACCGCGCCCTGATGGCGCGCGCGCCGCTTTCGAAAGACACTAGTTCTGAAAGGTTTACCGCCGTGCGTATCGCGACCTGGAATGTGAACTCGATCCGCACCCGGCAGGATCGGGTGCTGGCGTGGCTGGATCGCGCCGATATCGACGTGCTGGCCATGCAGGAAACCAAGTGCAAGGACGAGCAGTTCCCGTTCGAGGCGTTCGAGGCGGCCGGGTACGAGGTCGCGCATATCGGCCTGAACCAGTGGAACGGCGTGGCCATCGCCTCCCGGGTGGGCCTGGACGATGTCGAGATCCACTTCCCGGATCAGCCCGGATTCGACAAGGACGCGGGCGAGTCCCTGCTCAGCACCCCCGTGGTGGAGGCCCGCGCGATCGGCGCGACCTGCGGCGGTGTGCGGGTGTGGAGTCTGTACGTGCCCAACGGCCGCGCGCTGGACGACCCGCACTACGCCTACAAGCTGGAGTGGCTGGAGCAGCTGCGGGTCGCGGGCAGCAAGTGGCTGTCGGAGGACCCGGAGGCGCAGATCGCGCTGGTGGGCGACTGGAACATCGCCCCGACCGACCTGGACGTGTGGTCGCCGGAGTTCTTCGAGGGCAAGACCCATGTCTCCGAACGGGAACGCGACGCCTTCGATGCGTTCGGCGAGGTCGGTTTCACCGATGTGATGCGGCCGTTCCACCCGGGTCCCGGCGTCTACACCTATTGGGATTACACGCAGCTGCGCTTCCCCCGTAAGGAGGGCATGCGCATCGACTACATCCTGGCGTCCCCCGCCCTGGCGGCTCGCGTCACCGAGGCGAACGTGGACCGTGAGGAGCGAAAAGGCAAGGGCGCCAGCGATCATGCGCCCGTGACGGCGGTGCTCGCCGACTAGTGCGGGCGAGGCCCGGCTAGACCGGCCGGGCCTTGATGGCGTCGCGGGAGATGAAGACGTCGTAGCTGCCGGCGATGGCGATGACCGCGTTGCCGTTGGCCGAGCGCACGAAAGGCCTGGTGTACCAGGTCTTGTCCTTCATGTCCTGGTAGAAGTCGGCGTCGCTGCCGTTGAGGAAGATCTGGTTCTGTTTGGTGGCGATGCCGTCGAGGCGCTGCCCGTAGAGCCGGGTCACCTTGTATCCGGCGTTGAAGCCGAGGGCGTTCACCCACGCCTCGAGTTCCACGATATTGGCTTGCAGCACCCACATGTCGCCCTCGACCTGGTAGGTCTTGTGCTGGTCGCCGTGGTCCTCGTCGCCGTAGAGGGTGAGGTCCACGTTGAGCATGTGCTCTTGCCCCGCAACGGGTTTGGCCTCGATGTGCGCGGCCTTCACTTCGCCGGTGAGGCCGAGGAAGGCCTGCAGCAGCGTGGTGATCCACAGAATCACCACCGCGACGAGCACCAGGCCCATCGCGCCGATGCCGCGTCCGACCAGCACCCGCCAGCCAACCTTGCGCGCTTTCAGAACCGCCGTGACCAGCAATCCGATGGCCGCGATGCCCAGCACCAACAGCACCATCTGGATCCAGCCGAAGGAAACCGGGAAGACCATGTGGTAGTTGTACCCGCTGGGCACGACACGTATCGGCGGGTCAGAAATGAAGTGTGCGTGTCCTATCGGTGAGTCTCGGCTCGCCGATCGGACACACCTGCGAGGTGCGTCCCCCGACGAATCCGGCCCCCGCACCACTGGTGCGGGGGCCGGGAGATGCAGCGGGAGTTAGAAAGCCGCTTCGTCCAGCTTCATGATGTCGTTGTCGAGGTTCTCGATGACCGCGCGCGAGGCGCTGAGCAGCGGCAGCTTGTTCTTGGCGAACCAGGAGCCGACGCCGACCTTGCCGGTGTAGAAGGTCTTGTCCTTCTCGGCCGCGCCCGCGTCCAGCGCCGCCTGGGCGATGGCGGCGTGCTCGAGCAGTCGCCACACGATGACGAGATCGCCTACGGCGTACAGGAATCGGACCGAGCCGAGGCCGACCTTGTAGAGCTCGTCGACCTGCTGCTGGGAGGCCATCAGGTAGCCGGTGAGCGCGGCCGCCATGGCCTGCACGTCGGCCAGGGCCGCGCCGAGCAGTCCGCGCTCGACCTTGAACTGGTCGGGGCCGCCGTCGACGAACTTCTGGATCAGGCCCGCGACATGACCGAGGGCGACGCCCTTGTCACGAATGATCTTGCGGAAGAAGAAGTCCTGCGCCTGGATGGCGGTGGTGCCCTCGTACAGGGAGTCGATCTTGCAGTCGCGGATGTACTGCTCGATCGGGTAGTCCTGCAGGTAGCCGGAGCCGCCCAGGGTCTGCAGCGATTCGGTCAGTGACTCGTAGGCGCGGTCGGAGCCGCAGCCCTTGACCAGCGGCAGCAGCAGGTCGTTGACCCGCTCGGCCAGTTCGGCGTCGACACCGTAATTGACCTGCGCCACATCGGCGTTCTGGTAGGAGGCGCAGTACATGTAGAGCGCGCGCAGGCCCTCCGCGTACCCCTTCTGGGTGGCCAGCGAGCGGCGCACGTCCGGGTGGTGGGTGATGGTGACGCGCGGGGCGGCCTTGTCGGTCATCTGGGTCAGGTCGGCGCCCTGCACGCGCTGCTTGGCGTACTCGAGGGCGTTGAGGTAACCGGTGGACAGCGCGCCGGTGGCCTTGGTGCCCACCATCATCCGCGCGTTCTCGATGACCTTGAACATCTGGGCGATGCCGTTGTGCACGCCGCCGACCAGGTAGCCGACGGCCGGGATGTCGCCGCCGAAGGTGATCTCACAGGTGGGCGAGGACTTGATGCCCATCTTGTGCTCGACGCCGGTGACCAGCGCGCCGTTCTTGGCGCCGATCTCCATGGTCTCGGAGTCGAACAGGAAGCGCGGCACCATGAACAGCGACAGGCCCTTGGTGCCGGGTCCGGCGCCTTCGGGGCGGGCCAGCACCAGGTGGAAGATGTTGTCGGCGGTGTCGCCGACGTCGCCGCCGGAGATGAAGCGCTTCACGCCGTCGATGTGCCAGGTGCCGTCGGGCTGTTCGACGGCCTTGGTGCGGCCCATGCCGACGTCGGAGCCGGCGTCGGGCTCGGTGAGCACCATGGTGCCGCCCCAGCGGTTCTCCCACGCGTGTGCGGCCCAGCGCTGCTGCTCCTCGGTGCCCTCGTCGAAGAGCACCTTGTGCATGAGCGGGCCCATGTTGAAGAAGGAGGCCGCGTTGTTGGCTGCGACCAGCATTTCCTGGATGGACCAGATGAGGGCGTTGGGGGCGGGCACGCCACCCATCTCCTCGGCCATGCCCAGGCCGGAGTAGCCGGCCTCGTTGACCGCGGCGACGGTCTTCTTCAGCGATTCGGGCACCGTGATGGTGTGCTGCTCGGGCAGGAACTCGACCGGGTTGCGGTCGGCGTCGGCGAAGGAGTCGGCGACCGGCCCTTCGGCGAGGCGCTTGGCCTCGGCGAGCATCTCTCGTGCGGTGTCGGCGTCGAGGTCGCCGTAGGCGCCCCCGTCCAGCAGTTCCCCGATCCCCAGTACTTCGAACAAGTTGAACTCGATGTCTCGTAGGTTCGCCTTGTAGTGGGACACGGAAGGGCCTCCTCGGCTGAAGTTTCGACGCGATGCTGGCGATCAAGATCTGGGATCAAGCCGAAGGCTGCCGTACGCCTGTCCGGTTACGCAACCGTAGGCAGACCTCTTAACCCGCCGGGCCTCGTCCGACCCGGCGGAATGCCGAAAAGTTAACCGCGCCGTTATGCGCTCGAGCTGGACTTGCGCCCATATAGCGCCTTGGCCTGCTGCGGAGTCACGGTGACGGGATTCACGGGAACCCCGGCTCGCATATGCTCCGCCAGAAGCCGACCGGTCATCTGACCAATTCCATGGCGGGCGACCGCCAGCTTCAGACGATCGCTCTTCAGCGCGGACATGGCCGCGCGGACCGCCGGCGGGTAGGCGGCGTCGGCCACGGCCGCGATCAGGAAGTACGCGAAGGTGTGGGCGAGCCGCCCGCGCGGATCGCTGTAGATACCGCCGACATCGGCGACGGCCGCGGTCAGGTCCGGGTCGAAGTGCTCGAGGGTGACCGCGCGCTGGAACCCGATCAGCGCGGTCGGCGCGGTCCACACCTTCCAGGTCGGGGATCCCGGTCCGAAGAAGCCGTAGTCGAGTTCACGGATGGTGCGGGCGGGCGCGTCGAATTGGGGGCGCGTGGCGGCCGAAGTCATCGTGTCTGCTCCTTGGCAGTGGCGATGATGGTGGTCAGGGATTCATCTCGTAGGTGCCGGCCAAGGCCCGGACCTGCGTGAGCACGTTCTCGAAGCGGGCGGGGTCGGCGGCCGGGCGGCGCACCAGATCCAGAGCGCGGACCTGCTGGGCCTTGGTGGCGGAAGGCTTGGTGTGCAGCGTCAGCGCGTGCTTGGAGAACTCGCGCACGAACAGATCGAAGAGCTGGTCCAGCACGGCTTCGTCGGCGCCGGCGATCTCGGCCTGTTCGAGGATGAGCTGGGCGTAGGGCAGCGTGGTGAACAGCTCGCCCAGGCCGAAGAGGAAGTCGACGTCCTGCTGCTGTTCGGCGGTCGGGGTGGCGGCGGCCAGCAGGGTCTGCAGGGCGAGCGCCTGTTCCAGGAAGATCGCGACATTCGGGATGTGAGCGAACTTCTCGAAGACCGGACGCCAATCGGCGAAACGGATCTTGCCCAGGCCGCTGCTCGGGCCCTGCCGGAACAGGAATTCGTCGTCGGCGGCATCACGGCGGGTGGGCACGGGAGCGTGTGCGGCACGGGCGAATTCGGTCTTCAGTGCGGGCACGGCCTTGGCGGCGGGACCGGTAGCGTGGCGGCTGGTCCAGCTCAGCGCGCCGGACACCGCGCGCACCGCGGCCTTGGGGGCCACGCCCGCGCCGGGCAGGTAGCGCAGCGCGGCCAGGCCCGCGTCGGCGGGATGGAACATGTAGTTGGGCATGAACTTCAGCGACAACGCCATGTTCACGTGGACGGTGCCCTCGAGCCGCGGCAGGCCGAACATGCCGATCATGGCCATCGGGAAGTACATGTCGTTCTCGAAGCCGCGCGCGGCGATCACGTCGGCGAGGTCCTCGTACAGCTTCTGGCCGTGCCGGGTCACCGACATCTTCTCGATGGCGTTGAACAGCAGGTAGCGGCGGTCGTGCTCGTCGGCGGAGCGCATGTAGTCGATGGCGCGCTCGCTGTAGAGCTTCATGCCGATCAGCCGCGCGTAGCTGTCCGCGAGCAGCGACCGCACCTGCGGGAACTCGGTCACGCGGTGCCCGAACAGGATTCGGTTGTGGGCGTGGGTGACGGCTTCGAACATGGCGTGCTCGCAGGCGCCGACCGCGCCGAAGCCGAGGTTGAACTTGCCGACGTTGACGGTGTTCATGGCGGCGTCGAAGGCGGCGCGGCCGGTGTGCAGGATGTCGGACTCGGCGACCGGGTACCCGTCGAGATCGAAAGCGGCGACGTACATCTGGGAGTCGACGACGTTCTTGCGCAGCTTGTAGTTCTTGTGCCGGGAGTCGGCGGCGAAGAACAGGTAGCCGGAGTACTCCTCGTCGGTCATCTTCCGCAGGAAGTCGGAGGAGTCGATGATCGGTTTGTCGGCGCGGCGGCCGAAGACCGACACCATGCCCGCGAGATTGCCGTTGCCGATGTAGTACTTGCCGCCGGTCGCGGTGTAGCCGCCGCTCGCGTCGGGCTCGAGCACCATGTCGGTGGAGTAGATGTCGGCGCCGTGCTCCTGTTCGGAGAGGCCGAACGCGAAGATCTCGCCCGATTCGAGCAGGGCGGCGGCGCGGGCCTTGGCTTCCTGGTTGGCGCTCTGCCAGATCGGGCCCAGGCCCAGGATCGTGACCTGCCAGACGTACCAGTACTGCATGCCGTAGAAGCCGAGGATCTTGCTCATCATGGCGATGCGCGCGGTGTCCCAGCGCTTGTTCGGGTCGCCGCCGGCCTGCGCGGCCGGGGTCAGGAAGGTCGCGAAGACGCGTTCACGCTTGCTGAAGTCGAGGAAGTCGGCGTACCAGATCCGGTCCCGGCTCTCGGCCAGCAGCCGGGTCTTGCCGAAGGTCTCGAAGTAGTCGACGGTGGCGCGCAGCAGCCGCCCGGTCTCGGCGTCGAATTCGGTGAATTCGCAGGTCTTCGGGTTGAACAGGGTCTGGCTCATCGGTCTTCGTCTCCTCCGGCCGGGGGCTCACCCGGCTACGCCGAGTGGGTTCATTCGTGAATGTAGCATTTTTATGCACCGCCGTAGGAAGCGATCTTCGGGACCGCTGCTATCGTCGGTTCGCATGGGCACCGATTCGGCGACGCGACCACGCCAGCGCGCGCGGCATCTGGGTCCGGAACGCCGTCGCCCGCAGGTCCTCGACACCGCCCTGGAGATCGCCGTCGCGGACGGCATCGCCGCGGTGACGATCGCGGCGGTGGCCGAGCGCATGAAGGTCACCCGCCCGGTCGTCTACGCCTGCTTCGCCGATCGGGTGGAGCTGCTCGAAGCGCTCATCCGGCGCGAGGAGGACTACCTGATCGAGGGCGTCCTGGAAACGCTGCCCCGCCGCCGGGTGGAGGCCGACGAGGCCGTGTTCGTGGAGGGCTTCCGCGCGCTGCTGCACACCGTCTCCCAGCGGCCCGACACCTGGCGGCTGCTGTACGGCAATCCCGATCCGGCCGTGGCGGATTCGTTCGGCAAGGGCCGGCTGCTGGCGGTGGAACGCTGCGCCCGGCGACTGCGCCCGACGCTGCTGGCCTGGGGCACCGCGGACGCCGAACGCAAACTTCCGGCCCTGGTCGAGCTGTGGGTGTCGGCCGGTGAGGGCGCGGTCCGCACGCTGCTGACCGAGCCGGGCGACTGGACTCCCGACACTCTCGGCGAGTTCGTCGGCGCGGCGGTCTACCGGGCCCTGCGCCACGCCTGAAGGGCCCCGCGCCACGCCCGGAATCCGGGCTGCACCGGCTATCCGATGGCTACGATGGAAAGCGACCATCGGTCAGCGGGAGGACGCCATGACGTTCTATCGGCAGGTTGGTTCGGTGCCGCCCAAGCGGCACACGCAGCATCGGGATGAGCGGGGCCGGCTCTATTACGAAGAGCTGATGGGAGAAGAGGGCTTCTCCGGCGATTCCTCGCTGCTCTACCACCGCGGATTGCCTCCGGCCATCGTGGATTCGCGGGTGTGGGTGCTACCCCAGCAGCGACTGATCCCGAATCATCCACTGCAGCACCGGCATTTGAAACTCCACGACCTGTTCCCGGACGACCGGCCGGACGACACCGACGTGGTGACCGGGCGGCGGCTGCTGCTGGGCAATGCCGACGTGCGCATCTCGTATGTGGCGGCGCTGCGTGAGTCGGCGCTGTACCGCAATGCCGTCGGCGACGAGCTGGCCTACATCGAATCCGGTTCGGGGCGAGTGGAAACCGTGTTCGGCACGCTGCCGGTGCGGCAGGGGCATCAGGTGCTGCTGCCGCGCGCCACCACCCACCGCTGGATTCCCGACGGTCCGGAACCGTTGCGCGCCTACATCATCGAAGGCTCCGGTCACATCACGCCACCCAAACGGTATCTCTCGAAATTCGGTCAGTTCCTGGAGAATTCGCCCTATTGCGAGCGAGATCTGCACAGCCCGGCAACACCGGCGGAGGAAGCGGGCGAGGATGTGGAGGTGCTGGTCAAGCATCGTCCCGCCGGTGAGATCGTCGGCACCAGTCTGGTTTACGCCACCCACCCCTTCGACGTGGTGGGCTGGGACGGCTGCCTGTACCCGTTCACCTTCGACATCGCCGACTTCGAGCCGATCACCGGCCGGGTGCATCAGCCGCCGCCGGTGCATCAGGCGTTCGAGGGCCAGAACTTCGTGATCTGCGATTTCGTGCCGCGCAAGGTGGACTATCACCCGCTCTCGATTCCGGTGCCCTACTACCACTCGAACGTGGACTCCGACGAGATCATGTTCTATTGCGGCGGAAACTACGAGGCGCGCAAGGGATCCGGGATCGGGCCGGGTTCGGTGTCGGTGCATCCGGGCGGGTACGCGCACGGGCCGCAGCCGGGGGCCTACGAGCGCAGCATCGGTCTCGACTTCTTCGACGAACTGGCGGTGATGGTGGACACCTTCCGTCCGCTGCAACTGGGCGAGGGCGCGCTGGCCTGCGAGGACCCCGATTATGCCTGGACCTGGTCGGGACGGGGCCCGACGGAATGGATCTGACGACGTGAACAGCCGGGTTCGGATCGAGGTTCCCGCGGAGTCCGGTTTCGGCCTGGAGCACCTGCCGTACGGCGTCTTCCGCCCGTTGGGCGGTCCGCCCCGGGTGGGTGCGCGGCTGGGTGATTCGGTCATCGATCTGGCGGTGGCGCTGGACGATCCGATGTTCGCCCAGCCCACCCTGAACGCCTTTATGACGCAGGGGCCGCGGTGCTGGCGCGAGATCCGGGAGCGGGTGCGCGACGTGGCCGAGGCGGAGCTGCCGGCGGGCGCGGTGTATCCGCTGCGCGCGGTGCGGCTGGACCTGCCGATCCAGGTCGGCGACTACGTCGACTTCTACGCCAGCCTCGACCACGCCACGGCGCTGGGTCGCATGCTGCGGCCGGATGGTGAACCGCTGCTGCCGAATTGGCGGCATCTGCCGGTGGGGTACCACGGACGCGCCGGCACGGTGGTGGTGTCGGGCACCGATGTGATCCGCCCGTACGGTCAGCGCCGGTCCGATTCCGGCGCACCGGATTTCGGCCCGACCCGTCGCCTCGATATCGAGGCCGAGCTGGGTTTCGTGGTGGGCGCGGGGTCGGCGCTCGGCAAGCCGATCGGTACCGGCGAATTCGCCGAGCATGTGTTCGGGGTGGCGCTGGTGAACGATTGGTCGGCGCGCGACATCCAGGCGTGGGAGGGGCAGCCGCTGGGTCCGTTCCTGGGCAAGTCCTTCGCAACCTCCCTGTCCGCGTGGGTGACTCCGCTCGACGCCCTGTCGCAGGCGCGGATTCCGCTGCCGCCGCAGCATCCCGAGCCGCTGCCGTATCTGCGCGACGCGGCGGGCTGGGGTCTGGACATCGCGGTCCGGGTGGTGTGGAACGGTCAGCTGGTCTCCACTCCCCCGTACCGCCGGATGTACTGGTCACCCGCGCAGATGCTCGCGCATCTGACCGTGAACGGGGCCTCGACCCGGACCGGCGACCTGTTCGCCTCGGGCACCATTTCGGGTGCGGATCGGGGTGAGCGCGGATCGCTGATGGAGATGACCTGGGGTGGCGCCGAGCCGCTCGAGGTGAACGGCGTGCAGCGCACGTTCCTGCAGGACGGCGATGAGGTGGTGATCACGGCAACCGCGCCGGCGGCCGGGGGTGGCCGTCTGGAGCTGGGCGAGGTCCGGGGGCGAATCGCGAAAGCCGAGTGATAGCCGGGTTGCATTGCCATGAGCATGGTCACTGTCCCTACCGACCGGTAAGTCAGGAACGCTAACGTTCCGAAGGTTTGGACCTTCGGAGGTGGCGTCGATGTTGACCAGTTCTGCCCGGTTCGCCATGGCCCGCCCCCGCGCGGTGCTGGTGGCGGCCCTGCTGCTCATGCTGGTCTGCGGCGGCTTCGGGGCCACCGTGAAATCGCACATGGTCGGCGGCGGTTATCTGACCGGCTCGCTGGAATCGGTGCGCGCCAACGACTTCATCACCGAGAGCTTCCCCGGCGGCAATCCGAACCTGATCGTCATGGTCAGCGGCGACGGCGGCGTCAACAGCCCCGAGGTCCGCGCCGCGGCGCAGCGCATCACCGACGAGCTGGGCCACGACTCGACGGTGACCGGCGTGCAGTCCTATTGGGCCAACAGCGCCACCCGGCCCGATCTGGCCTCCGCGTTGAAGAGCAAGGACGGGCATCGCGGGCTGATCATGGCCACGGTCACCGGCACCGACACCGAGGTGCAGAACCGGGCGGCGGAGCTGTCCAACCAGCTCAACGGCGATCGTGACGGCGTGCAGGTGCGCGTCGGCGGCATGGCCGGATCCTTCGCCGACATCAATCACCAGGTGGAGAAGGATCTGGTGCTGGCCGAGGCGATCGCGGTGCCGGTGTCGGCGCTGCTGCTGGTGCTGGTGTTCGGCAGCGTGATCGCGGCGCTGCTGCCGGTGGGCGTGGGACTGTTCGCGATCGCCGCGACCCTCGGCATTCTGCGCGCGATGACCACGTTCATGGACGTGTCGATCTTCGCGTTGAACATGACCAGCGCGCTGGGTCTGGCGCTGGCCATCGACTACAGCCTGTTCATCGTCAGCCGGTATCGCGAGGAGCTGGCCAATGGCCGCGATACCCGCGCGGCGATCCTGCGGTCGGTGCAGACGGCGGGGCGCACGGTGGTGTTCTCCGGCTTGACCGTCGCGCTGGCGCTGGCCGCGCTGGCGGTGTTCCCGCAGCCGTTCTTCAAGTCCTTCGCCTACGCCGGCGTCGCGGTGGTGGTGGCGGCCGTGGGCGCGTCGGTGTTGTTGTTGCCCGCCGCGCTGATGCTGCTCGGTGATCGGGTGAATGCCTGGGATCTGCGTAAGCCGGTGCGCCGCTTGCTGGGTCGCGGTGAGCCCGCGCCCAAGCAGCCGGAGGAGACCTTCTGGTACAAGCTGGTCACCGGTGTGATGCGGCGGGCGCTGCCGGTCGCGGTGGTCACCGCGGCGGTGCTGCTGGCCCTCGGATCCCCGTTCCTGAAGGCGCATTTCGGCACCCCCGACGATCGGGTGATCGGCACGTTCGCTTCCAGCCGTCAGGTGGGTGACGCGCTGCGGCACGACTTCAATGCCGATATGGCCGCCAGCGCGGTGGTGGCGCTGCCCGGATTCCACGGCGACGCCAGGGAGATCGGCGCGTACGCATCCAGTTTGTCGCAGGTGCCGAATGTTCCCGCGGTGCTGTCCAGCGAGGGCGTCTACGTGAACGGCGCGAAGATGGCCGCCGGGGTACCGCAGATGACCGGTCCCGACGGCGCCTACCTCTCGGTGGGCACCCGCATCGCCCCGTACTCCGCGGAGGGCAAGCAGCAGCTCGCGGACCTGCGCGCGGTGCCCGCCCCGGGTGAGGTGCTCTTCGGCGGCGCCGCGGCCTTGAACGAGGACACCATGGATTCGGTGATCAGCCGACTTCCCTTGGCGGGCGCGATCATCGCGATCATCACCTTGATCCTGTTGTTCCTGTTCACCGGCAGCGTCGTGCTCCCCGTGAAGGCCTTGCTGCTGAATCTGCTGTCCCTGACCGCCACGTTCGGCGCGATGATCTGGGTCTTCGAGCAGGGCCACGGCGCGAGCCTGCTCGGCTTCACCTCCACCGGCAGCATCGACCTGTTCATGCCGATCCTGATGATCTGCCTGGCCTTCGGCATGTCCATGGACTACGAGGTCTTCCTCCTGTCCCGTATCCGCGAGGAGTGGCTGGCCTCCGACCGCTCCCCCGAGGCCAACACCCGCTCGGTGGCCCTCGGCGTGGCCCGCACCGGCCGAATCTTCACCGCCGCGGCCGGCCTGATGGCCGTGGTCCTCCTGGCGGTCGCCACCTCCGAAGTGGCCCCCATGAAACTCTTCGGCATCGGGCTGGCCCTGGCGGTAGTCTCCGACGCCACCGTAATCCGCGGCCTCCTGGCCCCCGCCCTCATGCGCCTCATGTCCACCGCCAACTGGTGGTCCCCCAAACCCCTTGCCGCCCTCCACAAGCGGATCGGCCTGGAAGAGGAACCGAGCGCCGCGACCGAGAACGACCGCGCGGTCGCTCTGGCGCGCTAACGGATCGCGGCGCGTCCCGCGTCGACGACGGACACGAAGCGCTCGAGGTCCGCGATCAGGGTGTCGACGGATTCCGGGGCGCCGCCGTCGTCGTGGTGGTGGAGCCAGTCGGCGACGAGTTCGAACATGCCGCCGATGGTGGCGAGGGCCAGGGCCAGGAGACGGGGTTCTTCGGCCGGGTCCGCCTGTAGCCATTGGTGTTTCAGGAATTCGGCGGACCAGCGGCGGTTGGAGCGGCGCATGGCTTCTACGGCGGGGGAGATGCCGCCGGCTTCGCCGAAGGTGACCTTGGCGAGGCGGGGGTCGTCGGCGATGGCGTGGACGAAGGCGGCGAGGACGGCGGCGCGGCGGGTGGGCCAGTCGGCGTCGGCGGTGTCGGCGGCTACCTCGGCGACGCGTTGCTGGATGCCGGTGCTGATCTGTTCCAGCAGGGCGGTGTAGCAGGCTTCCTTGCTCTCGAAGTGGTCGTAGAAGCCCTTGGTGCCGACGAACGCCTGCTGGCAGATCTGTTCGATGGAGGTGCCCGAATAGCTCTGGCGGGCAAAGAGTTCGGTGGCGGCGGTGAGGAGTTGTCGGCGACGTTGGGCGCTGCGCTCGTCGGCGTCGAGGCCGCGGATGCGACGCCGCACGGGGGTCCGGTCGGTCGACGCGGCAGATTTGCTGCGGGACATGCCTAAACGATAGCCAAGGTCATTTCAGAAAGACATCTTGTTGGTAACCCGAGGCCGTGCTGTAATCGCTGTCACGTCGAGGAAGGGAACAGAGACGTGGCAATCAGAGGGGATCGCCGGCGGCGAGGGAGGCGGCTGCTCGCGGCCGCCCTCGCGACGGCACTGACGGCGACTTCGGCCGCACTACTATCGGGCGCGACAGCGGGAACCGCTGCTGCCCAACCACTTCCGGTGAATCTCGATCCGTTCTACGGCGCGCCGGACGGGTTCGAATCGGCCGCGCCCGGCACCGTTCTGCGCACCCGGGAAGTGCAGCTGGCGGTGCTCACCGTGCTACCCGTGCACGTGCGATCGTGGCAGCTGCTGTATCGCACCACCGACCTGTTCGGTCAGCCCACGGTGGCCGCCACCACCGTCGCGGTTCCCGAGGGCGCCGATACCTCGCACAGCCGGCCGCTGGTCTCGCACCAGTTCTTCTACGACAGCACCTCCCCCGCCTGCGCACCCTCCTACGTGCTGCAACAGGGCGGCGGGCTGCCCGCGCTGGAGGGCATCCACTCCACCACCGAGTACCTGGAACTCGCCGCCTCCATCAGCCAGGGCTACGCCGTGAACGTCCCCGACTACGAGGGCGTGCAGGGGCATCTCGCGGTCGCCGAGGAGCCCGGCTACCTGATTCTCGACAGCGTGCGCGCCGCCGAGAGCTTCGCGCCGCTGGGCCTGGACGGCGCGAATACGGCTGTAGCACTGTGGGGTTACTCCGGCGGCGGCATGGGCAGCGGCTGGGCCGCGGAGATGCAGCCGGGCTACGCGCCGGAGCTGAACATCAAGGGCGTCGCGCTGGGCGCGCCGGTCTCGGATGTCGAATCCCTGTTGCACGTCAACGGTTCCATGTTCGCGAGCCTGATCGGCGTCGGCATCGCCTCACTGCGCAACGCGTACCCGAAGTTCGCGGCGACCACCGAGCAGTACCTGACACCGGAGGGCCGGGTGCTGATGGACCGCACCGCCGGGCAGTGCCTGGTGCGTAATGCGCTGACCCTCATGTTCACCGACTACCAACGCCTGCTGACCATCCCGATCGCGGATTTCCTCGCGCTGCCCGAGATCCGGGAGGTCTTCGATTCGACGGTGCTGGGCAGTCGTCCGCCGACCGCGCCGACCTTGGTCTACCAGGGCGTCTACGACGAGGCGGTGCCGTGGTTCACCAATGACCGGATGGTCGGGCGCTGGTGCGACGGCGGCGCCTCGGTCTACTACAAGCGCGATCACCTCAGCGAGCATCTGACCTTGACCACCCTCGGCATGGCGGACGCCTTCAACTGGGTGAAGTCGCGCCTGGCTCCCGGCGCACCCGACCCGTCGGGCTGCCGCACCGAGGACGTGGTCACCATGCTGGGCAGTCCGGACGCGCTCGCCACCCAGACCGAGATCGGCCTCAATGCCGCGTTCGGCGCGCTGGGCTGGCCGATCGGGCCGCGGGAGCACTGAGCGACACACCCGATCGGAGCAGACCGAATCGTATATTCCACGGTCCCGGGGTTGGCGTACCCCGGGGCCGGGTATGGTCGGCTCGGAAAAAGTACGTCTGCCAACGGGGGCTCGCACCAGCGGGCTGAGAGGACGGCTAGTGGGCCGTCGACCGTATGAACCTGACCGGGTAATGCCGGCGTAGGGAGGATCTCCAATGTCATCGAGTCGTGTCTCCAGCTCGGCCGCCCCGGTCGACACCGTCACCACCGGCCCCATCCAGGGCAGCGTCAAGCACTACGAACAGGTCGACGCCGACGGCGCGACGCTGCGGGTTCCGGTGCGGCGCATCAACCTCACCAATGGCGAGCACTTCGACGTGTACGACACCTCGGGTCCGTACACCGACGACACCGCGACCATCGACCTCGAGGCCGGCCTGCCCAAGCTGCGCGACGAATGGGACAAGCCGCAGGTCGACGGCCCGCCGACGCAGCTGAACTGGGCGCGTCAGGGCATCATCACCAGCGAGATGCGCTACATCGCGGCGCGCGAGGGTGTTTCGGCCGAGCTGGTGCGTGACGAGGTCGCCGCCGGTCGCGCGGTGATCCCCGCCAACCACAAGCACCCCGAGTCCGAGCCGATGATCATCGGCAAGAAGTTCGCGGTGAAGATCAACGCGAATATCGGCAACTCGGCCGTGAGCTCCTCCATCGCCGAGGAGGTGGAGAAGATGGTGTGGGCCACCCGCTGGGGCGCCGACACCATCATGGACCTGTCCACCGGCAAGAACATTCACGAGACCCGCGAGTGGATCCTGCGTAACTCCCCGGTCCCGGTCGGCACCGTGCCGATCTACCAGGCCCTGGAGAAGGTGAACGGCGATCCCACCAAGCTCACCTGGGAGATGTACCGGGACACCGTGATCGAGCAGGCCGAGCAGGGCGTCGACTACATGACGGTGCACGCCGGCGTGCTGCTGCGTTATGTGCCGCTGGCCGCCAAGCGGGTCACCGGCATCGTGTCGCGCGGTGGTTCCATCATGGCGGCGTGGTGCCTGGCGCATCACCAGGAGTCGTTCCTGTACACCAACTTCCGCGAGCTGTGCGAGATCCTGGCGAAGTACGACATCACCTTCTCCCTCGGTGACGGCCTGCGCCCGGGTTCCATCGCGGACGCCAACGACGAGGCCCAGTTCGCGGAACTGCGCACCCTGGGCGAGCTCACCAAGATCGCGAAATCCTATGGCGTGCAGGTGATGATCGAGGGCCCCGGCCACGTGCCGATGCACAAGATCGTGGAGAACGTGAAGCTGGAGGAGGAGCTCTGCGAGGAGGCTCCCTTCTACACGCTGGGCCCGCTGGCGACCGATATCGCGCCCGCCTACGACCACATCACCTCGGCGATCGGCGCGGCCATCATCGCGCAGGCCGGTACCGCGATGCTCTGCTACGTGACGCCCAAGGAGCACCTGGGTCTGCCCAACCGGGATGACGTGAAGGTCGGCGTGATCACCTACAAGATCGCCGCGCACGCCGCCGACCTGGCCAAGCAGCACCCGCGCGCCCAGGATCGGGACAATGCGCTGTCGAAGGCGCGCTTCGAGTTCCGCTGGACCGACCAGTTCAACCTCGCCCTGGACCCCGACACCGCGCGGGAGTACCACGACGAGACCATGCCGGCCGAGCCCGCCAAGACCGCCCACTTCTGCTCCATGTGCGGTCCGAAGTTCTGCTCCATGCGCATCTCGCAGGACGTGCGCGACTACGCCGAGAAGAACGGCCTCACCGATGTGAGCGCCATCGAGGCGGGCATGGCGGAGAAGTCCGCCGAGTTCGCCGAGGCGGGCAACAAGGTGTACCTGCCGGTCGTGTAGTTACGGACGAATCCGGTCCGGGGCGGGTGGCTTTCGAGCCACCCGCCCCGATCCGTCTCAGCCCCGGTTGCTGATCTGCTGCACGGCCCAGCTGTTGCCGTCCGGATCGTCGAAGAAGATGAATCCCGCGTTGTTCAGCGGATCCCCCTCGGTGCTCGGCCCCGGCAGCACCTGCACGTCGCTGACCGCCACGCCCCGTCCGACCAGCTCGGCGTGCGCCCGCCGCACATCGTTGACCACCAATTGCAGCCCTTTGATGCTGCCCGGCTCCATTTTCGGGATCGCGCCCTCCCCGATCACGATGGAGCAGCCGGAGCCCGGCGGCGTGAGCTGGCAGATCCGGATTCCCGGTGCGGGCTGCGTGTCGTGGTCGACGTAGAATCCGAGTTTGTTCGCGTAGAAGTCCTTGGCGCGGTCCACGTCCGACACCGGGACGATGACCACTTCGAGTGTCCAGTTCACGACATATCCTTCCGATTCGGGTGTTCTCCAGGAAGTCGGAGCGACAGCACGGAATTCATCGTGGAACGCTACCGCTGTTCGAACGGCCGATTCAGGATCCGGACGTGCACCCGTGCACGATCACCTGGGCGCCCGCCCCCGCCCAGTCCAGGGCGACCCGATCGGCGTACCCGATCGATGATTCGCGCGCCCACCCCCAGTGCCCGCTGGACGAGACGGCAGCGGCGGCGCACTGGTTCATGAAGGTGATGACCCAGCCGCAGTCGGTGTAGCCGCAGCGATTGTTGGCGGCGACCGTGGCTTCCTGCCAGGTCGGGTAGTCCACGACGATGGCCGCGTAGGTTCCGTTGTTGCCGATGGAGATCGCGCCGTGGTTGTAGGTATAGGCGTTGGCCGGGACAACGGGCCCGAGGAACGCGACCGCGGTCATGGTGAGTGTGGTGACAAGCTTGTACATCGGGATCCTTCACGTGCCGGAGAACCGAGATCGGCTGTGCACCAGTGCTTGCCGATCGGTCCCGACGCTAGGACTCCCCCGCGCGCGAGCCCAGCGTGGACAGCGCCGAATGAGCCTGTCCGTGCTGGTAGATGCGTCGCGTCCGGAATTCCTGACCGGAATTCACTCCGGCGAGTAGAAGGTTCCCTTGCCCGCGATGTGCGGCAGGTCGGTGTCGATGGTGACCTCCACCCGTCCGGGGCCGGTGGGCAGCGTCTCGGGCACCCAGAGCGCGTTGGTCGGCCCGAACGGCGTACCGTCGCCGAGCGGCACCGGCGGGAAGCTGCCGCTCGCACCGGTGTCGAGGTTGCGCCAGCTCAGGGTCGCCGTGGCGCCGCAGCCCGGGTTCGGTATCGGCAGGAACGTGAATTCGGCTCGCACCCAGACGGTTTGCTTGCCGTAGAAGGTGTTCTGGGGGTCGTGGAACGCCTGGATCTGCCCGAAGCAGGGGAAGGCTCCCGAGCCCGCGGTGTAGGCGGGGGTGAAGGTGGTGACCGGGTCGGCGGCGGCGGTGCCGGTGGCGGCGAACAGCGCCGCCGCGGCGAGCGGCAGGGCGAGCAGGGGGCGGATCCAGCGCATCGCGACTCCTCGAATCGATTACGGGGACGAACGAATGTCGGCGAGAACGTGGCGAACGCTACCGTTCACTGGTCACGGCGTTGCCAGCGGTGCGCGAATTCGCCTGCGGCGGGCGGCGGTCCGGGGAGGTCGCCGGTGGCGGCGAGACCGTCGATGAGCAGGGCCAGCACGCGGCGGCGCAGCTGGGCGGTGCGTTCCGGATCCGGGAGCGACACCGCGGCGCAGGCTTCGAGGATCAGGCCCAGGTCGGCGACGGTGACGTCGGGGCGCAGCGTGCCGGATTCCCGTGCGCGGCGCAGGAGTTCGTCGTTGAGTTCGGCGGAGCGCATGACGTCGGGGAGGATCGATTCGTCGGCGGTGAAGGTGCCGGCCAGGTGTACCGCCAGTGAGTGGACATCGGCGTCGACGACGCGTTGCAGGAAGTCCACCAGCGCGGCCCAGCCGTCGGTGTTCTCCAGGGCCGCTTCGGCTTCCGCGTTGTAGCGGCGCAGCCCGCCGTAGCAGAGGGTGCGCAGCAGGTCCTCCTTGCCGGGGTAGCGGCGGTAGAGCGCGCTGATGCCGACGCCGGCCCGTTCGGCGACGGCCGAGATGGGGGCCTTGGGTTCGGCGAGGAATACGTCGCGGGCGGCGGCCAGGATGAGTTCGTCATTGCGGGCGGCCTGCGCCTTGCGTCCGGGCAGGGCGCGCTGAGCTGCGGGTTCGGCTGTCTTCGACATGACTTCAGATTACCACTTGAACGGAATGATCCGTTCCGTTATGGTTTAAACAGAACGAAGCATTCCGTTCCAAAAAGGAGAGAATGATGAACGCCCAGCAGACCACCGCCGCCATCCGCCCCTTCCGCATCGACGTCCCGCAGGCCCAGCTGGACGAGCTGGCCGACCGGCTGCGCAAGACGCTGTGGCCCAACGAGCTCCCCGGTGTCGCCGACGCCTACGGCGTCACCAACGACCGGGTCAGCGGGCTGGCGAAGTACTGGCTGGAGGAATTCGACTGGCGGGCGCTCGAGGCCCGGCTCAACGCCTACCCGCAGTTCACCACCGAGATCGACGGCGAGGACATCCACTTCCTGCACGTGCGCTCGTCCCGGGCGGACGCCACCCCGGTCGTCCTCACCCACGGCTGGCCCGGCTCGGTCCTGGAATACCTGGACGTGATCGCCCCGCTCACCGAGCCCGAGGACGCCGCGGCGCCCGCCTTCCACGTGGTCATCCCGTCCCTGCCGGGCTTCGGCTTCTCCGGCCCGACCCGCTCCACGGGCTGGAGCCGCTACCGCACCGCCCGCGCCTGGGTGGAGCTGATGAACCGCCTCGGGTACCAGCGTTTCGGCGCGATCGGCAATGACGGCGGCTCGATGGTCTCCCCGGAAATCGGCCGTATCGCACCCGATCAGGTACTCGGAGTCCATGTGACGCAGCTGTTCTCGTTCCCGTCCGGCGATCCGGCAGAGATGGCCGGGCTGTCCGAGGAGGACCTGGCCGGGCTGGCGCATCTGCAGTGGTTCTACGAGAACAAGATGGCGTTCAACACCTTGCACAGCCAGCAGCCGCACACCCTCGCCTTCGCGCTCGCGGATTCGCCGGTGGGCCTGCTGGGCTGGAACGCGCAGCTCTTCAGCGAGGGCCTGGACGCGGAGTTCGTGATCGGCAATACCGCCATCTACTGGCTGACCGGCACCACCGGATCGGCGCTGCGCTTCTACTACGAGGACGCGCACGCCGAGCAGCCGGAGGGCCCGACCACGGTTCCGACCGGGCTGGCCATGTTCAAGGGCGACTTCCAGTCCATCCGCCGATTCGCGGAGCGGGATCACAAGAACATCGTGAGCTGGCATGCATACGACGTGAATTCGTCGACGTCGACGAGCGCGAACGACGCGGCCGGGCACTACGCGGCACACGAGGCGACCGATGTCCTGGTCGCCGACATCCGCGAATTCTTCGCCGGTCTGCGCTGATTCGCCGTATCGGGCCCGCACCCCGTCGGGTTGCGGGCCCGACGCATGTCTGGACCCTCCCGCATGTTCGCGAGACGCGCGGCGATGTTCCGCGGCGGCTCCGGTTGATGTACTGAATTCACCTTCGCAACAACGAATAACACGAGGTGAGAGACATGAACGTCGCCATTTTCGGAGCCACCGGGACCATCGGCCGCCACGTGGTCACGCAGGCCCTCGCGGCCGGCCACCAGGTCACCGTGCTGGTGCGGGACCCCGCCAAACTGACCGTCACGCACGAGCGGCTGCGCGCCGTGACCGGGGACGTGCTGGACCCGGCCGCCGTGGAGCGCACCGTCATCGGACAGGACGCGGTCATCGTGGCGCTGGGCGCGGGCCGCAACGGCGTGGTGCGCGCCGAGGGCACCCGCCTGATCATCGAGGCCATGAACCGCACCGGGGTGAAGCGGCTGATCTGCCAGTCCACGCTCGGCGTCGGCGACAGCCGCGGCAATCTGAACTTCGTCTGGAAGTACGTCATGTTCGGCATGCTGCTGCGGCCGGCGTTCGCCGATCACGTGCGCCAGGAGGAGTACGTGCTGGCCTGCGACCTGGACTGGACCATCGTGCGGCCCAGCGCCTTCACCGACGGACCGGCCACCGGCGACTACCGCCGGGACTTCCCCGGCACGGAAACCGGTCTGTCGCTGAAGATCTCGCGCGCCGACGTGGCGGGCTTCCTGGTGGAGCAGCTCACCGACGGCACGTATGTGCGTCGCACGCCGGGCATTTCGCACTGACCGGGTCAGGCGTGCTCGTGCGCTTCACCCCACGACGGGAAGGGGTCCGGGTACCGCAGCCACGCCTGCGGCCCGGCCTCCAGTTCGGCATCGGTGAGCAGCGCGGCCGTCAGCAGGTCCCGCACGTGCGGGCGATCGAGTTGCACGCCGATGAAGACGATCTCCTGACCGGGCGCCAGATCCAGGGCGTCCCAATACGCACCGGCTTCGAAGGTCAGATTCGGGCCGGCCTGGGACCAGATGGCGGCCAGCTCGGGACGACTGGCCAGCCAGAAGAAGCCCTTGCTGCGCAGCAGCCGCTCCAACTGGGACAGGGCCGCGTCGAGGCGCTGCGGATGGAAGGGGCGATCGGCGGTGAAGGTCAGGCTGCCGATGCCGTACTCCTCCGTCTCGGGGGTGTGCCCGCCCGCCAATTCCTCTGCCCACCCGTCGAATTGGGCGGCCAGGTCCGGGTTGTAGCGGCCGGTGCCGAGCACTTCGGCGAGGTCGACCACGCCGTGCGCGGATCGCACGATGCGCGCGCCCGGATTCAATTGCCGGACGGTCGCTTCGACGGTGCCCGCGGCGTTCGCGCTCACCAGGTCGGTCTTGTTGAGCACCAGCACATTCGCGAACTCGACCTGTTCGATGAGCAGGTCGGCGATGGTGCGCACGTCGCCCACCCCCGCCTGCAGGTTCCGTTCGGCCAGCGCCTGCCCCTTGACCACTTCGGCGAGGAAGGTGGAGCAGTCGACGACGGTCACCATGGTGTCCAGCCGCGCCAGCTCGCCGAGCCGGAAGCCGTCCTCGAACTCCCACTCGAAGGTCGCCGCCACCGGCATCGGCTCGGAGATGCCGGTGGATTCGATGACCAGCTGGTCGAAACGGCCCTCCCGGGCGAGCTTGCCGACCGATTCGATGAGGTCCTCGCGCAGCGTGCAGCAGATGCAGCCGTTGGTGAGTTCGACCAGCTTCTCCTCGGTCCGGTCCAGGTGCCCCTGGCCCGCGACCAGGGCCGCGTCGATGTTCACCTCGCTCATGTCGTTGACGATGACCGCGACTCGGCGGCCTTCCCGGTTGGCCAGGATGTGGTTGAGCAGGGTCGTCTTGCCCGCGCCGAGGAAGCCGGACAGCACGGTCACGGGCAGCGGCTGGGTCTGCGGATCCGAAGTCATGGCATTAATGATAACGGTTTTCATTTGCAGGCCCGGGTTCGGTGCCCCCGAAACGCGAAACGCCCGGCCGGAACAGTCCAGCCGGGCGTTTCAGCGTTCAATCACTGATCCCGTTCGATCACTTACCCAGGGAGCCCGTTCCCAGACCGGGCAGGCCGAAGGAGCCGCCGCCACCGCCGGGCGTGGTGGCGTCCTTGACGTTCAGGGTCGACGCCGCCGACGTCGAGCCCTTGTAGCCGGTACCGCCGGTGTAGACGGCGGTGATTACCCGATTGCCGGTCTGACCCACGGTGTACTGCAGGGTCGCCTTGCCGTTGACCACGGTGACCGCATCGCCGATCGGCGTGCCGCCGTCCATGAATCGCACGGTGCCGGAGGTGACGGCCGCGCCCGCATCGGTCTTGACCTCGGCGGTGAAGGCCACCGCGTCACCCTTGGTGGCCGTGGCCGGAACCGTCAGGGTGGTGACAGTGTTCAGTTCGACCGGAGCCGGATCGCTGACGGTCACGGTGGTGGGGCCGCCGGTGGACGGGTTGAAGCCGTCCGCACCGGAGTACACCGCCGAAATCGCGTGGGAGCCCGCGGCATTGAAGGTGTAGGTCAGCTTCGCACCGCCGGAGGCGAGGGCGATCGGGCCGCCGATATCGGTGCCGCCGTCCTTGAACTGCACGGTGCCACCCGTCGCGGGGACGTTGCCCGGACCGTTCACGGTGGCCCACAGATCCACGGACTGACCGGTCGTCGCGGTGCTCGGGATATTCATCGTGGTGGTGGTGTCGACGATCGCGGCCGTGACGTTGACGACCGAGGCGGCCGACGTGGACGGCTGATTCTTCGAGTCACCGCTGTAGACGGCGGTGATGGAATGCGCGCCGGCGGTGGTGAAGGTCTGCGAGAGGGTCGCGTTGCCGTTGTTCAGCGGTACGGCCGCACCCAGATCGGTGTTGCCGTCCTTGAACTGGACGGTGCCGGTCGCGGCGGCCGGGGCCACCGCGGCGCTCAACGTGACGGCCTGACCGGTGGTAGCAGTCGCGGGAGCGGTGAGCGTGGTCGTGGTGTTGTTGTTCACCGGACCGGTGACGGTGATCGTGGCCAGCGGGCCCGCACCGGCATTGAGGGTGCTCTTGTCGTCGCTGGGGATGCAGCGGGTCGGGGCCCACTGGGTGCCCAGCAGCGAGGCCTTGGCCAGCGAGGTGCTGAAGTTCTGGTCGTTGCCGTAGTTGGCGGCGCTGCCCGCGGTCCGCACCTTCGGGGTGATCACTCCGGCCGCGACGGCGGTGACGGTGATGTCGACGGCGGGGAGCCGGTAGAAGGAGTCGCCCGCGGAGTTGGCGCTGCCGTCGATGTTCTTCTTCAGTTTCGGCGCGCGGATGCCGCCCTCGGAGTTGGTGCTGCTGGTCGGGCTGTTGCCGACGACCTCGTTGTTGCCCGACAGCCGCACGATCGTGCCCGCCGCGTTATCCACGGTGCCGGAGTCGTTGACGCGCAGCACGTTCGGGGCCACGTTGTCGATGTTCACGGCGGTGCCCGGCACGACGGCCGCGCTCACGAAGACCGTGTTGTCGGGGATGGCGTAGTCGTACTTGATCCGCGACAGGTTCGTGGTGGTCGCGCCGGAGTCCTTGTCCGGGTACGAGGACACGTTGGGCTGGATCCGGTAGGTGAAGGTATCCCCCGCCGCGACCGAGGCGGGTGCGGTGACGCTCATGGTGGCGGCGACGGACTTGTCGACCGTGATGATCGATTTCGCCTGGCACGAGCTGGTGAAGCTGGTGTCGCCGGCGCTCGCCTGGCCGGGGGTGAGCAGTATCCCGGCAATCATGGCCGCGCCGGTGACGGGCGCGACGGCGAGCCGCTTGGTCGAATGGTTCACGGGGACTCCTAACGCCCGGCTACAGCGATGGAACCGGACAAATCGATCGAATCGCCGCCAGTATGCACGGTATGACTAGAACATGTTTCACTTTTGATCATTTCATTCGGAAACAATTTTCGGGCGCGTCCGAACCCGCCGCGGAGGATGCCGAACCGGGTCGATCCGGCTGTCGGTAGGGTCTGTGACGTGCAGTTCCTACCGCTTGCCCCGAATGGCTCCACCCCGGTTCGCGCCCTCACCATCGCGGGCACCGACTCCGGCGGCGGCGCGGGCATCCAGGCCGACTCCCGCACCATGGCCCTGTGCGGCGTGCACGCCTGCGTCTCGGTGGCCGCGGTGACCGTGCAGAACACCCTCGGCGTCAGCGGGTTCCACGAGATTCCGCCGCAGATCGTGGCCGACCAGGTGCGAACCGTGGTGGGCGACATCGGGATCGGCGCGGCCAAGACCGGCATGCTGGCCTCCACCGCCATCATCGAGGCCGTCGCGGGCGTGTGCCGCGAGGTCGGCATCGGACGCCAGGGCAGCATCCCGCTGGTCGTGGATCCGGTCGCGGCCTCCATGCACGGCGACGCCCTGCTGCACGCCGAGGCCCTGGACGCGGTGCGGCACACCCTGATTCCGCTGGCCACCGTGGTCACCCCGAACCTGGACGAGGTCCGGCTCATCACCGGCATCGACGTGGTCGACGACCGCTCGGCCCGCAAGGCCGCCGAAGCGCTGATCGCGCTGGGCCCGCAGTGGGCCATCGTCAAGGGCGGGCACCTGCGCACCTCCGAGCAGTCCACCGACCTGCTCTTCGACGGCGACGCCTTCCACGAGCTCCCGGCCCGGCGGCTGACCACCGGCAACGACCACGGCGGCGGCGACACCCTGGCCGCGGCCATCTGCTGCGCGCTCGCCCACGGGTACTCGGTGCCCGACGCGGTGGCCTTCGCCAAGGAGTGGACCTTCCGCTGTCTGGAAGCCTCCTATGACCTGGGCGCGGGACACGGACCGGTCTCCCCGTTGTGGCGGCTGCAGCTCGACGGGCAATAGCCGCGGTCACGGCTCCCAGGAACCTCCCAGGCAGGGCGCAGACTGATGTGAGTCTGGTGATCGAGATTGGTCACCATGAACGACACCGTGACCGCCGTCCGGGCGGCGGAATCCGCAAAGGCAGTGACCGCGCCCGTGGTGGACGTGGTCGTTCCGGTCTACAACGAAGAGGTCGACCTCGGCCCGTGCGTGCGCCGGCTGCACGCCTTCCTCACCCTGGGCTTCCCGTTCACTGCGCGGATCACCATCGCCGACAACGCCTCCACCGACTCCACCCTCGAGGTGGCGCGGCAGCTCGCCGCCCAGCTCGACGGCGTCCGCGTGGTGCACCTGGACCGCAAGGGCCGCGGGCGGGCGCTGCGCGAGGTGTGGCAGGCCTCCGACGCGCAGGTCGTCGCCTACATGGACGTGGACCTCTCCACCGATCTGAACGCGCTGCTCCCGCTGGTCGCGCCGCTGGTGTCGGGGCACTCCGACGTGGCCATCGGCACCCGGCTGGCCTCCTCCTCGCGGGTGGTGCGCGGACCCAAGCGCGAGATCATCTCCCGCTGCTACAACCTCATCCTGCGCACCTCGCTGCAGGCCAAGTTCTCCGACGCGCAGTGCGGCTTCAAGGCCATGCGCTCGCAGGTGGCGAAGCTGGTGCTGCCGCTGGTCGAGGATGGCGAATGGTTCTTCGACACCGAACTGCTGGTGCTGGCCGAACGGATCGGGCTGCGCATCCACGAGGTGCCGGTGGACTGGATCGACGACCCGGACTCCCGCGTGGACATCGTCGACACCGCCCGCAAGGACCTGCAGGGCATCTGGCGGGTCGGGCGCGCGCTGACCAGCGGGCGGCTGCCGACCAACGAGCTGCGGGCCGCGATCGGGCGGGAACCGCTGGTCGAGGGCGTGCCGCTGGGCATGGTCGGGCAGCTGGTGCGGTTCGGCATCGTCGGCGTCACCTCCACCTTGGCCTATCTGCTGCTCTACGTTGTGCTGCAAGGGATCACGGGCGCGCAGGCCGCCAACTTCCTGGCGCTGCTGATCACCGCGATCGGCAATACCGCCGCCAACCGCGCCTTCACCTTCGGGGTGCGCGGGTCCAGTCAGGCGGTGTCGCACCACTTCCAAGGGCTGGTCATCTTCGGCGTCGGGCTGGCATTGACCTCCGGTTCCCTTTTCGCACTGCACCATTGGGCGCCGGATGCAGCCGTGCACCTGGAACTGCTGGTGCTGGTGGTCGCCAACCTGGTCGCCACGCTGCTGCGGTTCGTCGGCCTGCGTTGGGTGTTCCGCAACGCGGGCAAGCATCCTGCTCCCGAGGCTGCCCGGTGACCATCATCGACCCTGCGCCGCAGGCACTTCCGGGCGACGGCTTCCAGCTCGTAGCGGTCGACTTCCCCGGCCGCTGCCACCTCGAACACGGCGAGTTGCCCGCCTGGGCCACCCCCTCCGACCACCCGACCGAACGAACCAGCCGAGGAGGCGACCGATGACCGCGACACTGACCGAGACCCGGCCCGCCGCACCTCCGGCCGAACCGCCAGCGGCCCGCACCGATCGCCGGGAGTATCTGGCGCTGGCGGCGCTGCTCATCGGCACCGCGGTCGCCTACCTGTGGAATCTGTCCGCCAACGGCTGGGCCAACTCCTTCTATTCGGCTGCGGTGCAGGCGGGTTCGGTGTCGTGGAAGGCGTTCTTCTTCGGCTCCTCCGATGCCGCCAACTCGATCACCGTCGACAAGACGCCGCTGTCGCTGTGGCCGATGGAGATCTCGGTCCGCCTCTTCGGACTGCACAGCTGGAGCATGCTGCTGCCGCAGGCGCTGCTGGGTGTGGCGTCGGTGGCGCTGCTGTGGGCGATCGTGCGACGGAATTTCGGTGCGAGCGCCGGACTGCTGGCCGGGCTGGTCATGGCGCTGACGCCGATCGCGGCCGTGATGTTCCGGTTCAACAATCCCGACGCCATGCTGGTGTTCCTGATGGTCGCGGCGGCCTGGGCGCTACTGCGCGGGGTCGAGGACGGGCGCTGGCGTTGGCTGGCGCTGACCGGCGCCTTCATCGGATTGGGCTTCCTGGCCAAGCAGTTGCAGGTGTTGCTGGTGGTGCCCGCGCTCGCGCTGACCTATCTGATCGCCGGTCCGCCCGCGCTGGGCAAGCGCGTCGCGCAGTTGTTCGCGGCGGGCGCGGCCATGGTGGCGGGCGCGGGCTGGTGGGTGCTGCTGGCCGAGCTGTGGCCGGCCGCGGATCGGCCGTACTTCGGTGGTTCGCAGCATAATTCGATCATCGAGCTGACCCTCGGCTACAACGGCCTGGGCCGCCTCAATGGTGAGGAGCGCGGCAGTGTCGGCGGCTTCGGCGGCGGCGATATGCCGACCGGCGGGGGCGGCATGTGGGGCACGCCCGGCATCGGGCGGCTGTTCGAGCCGGCGCAGGCCGGTCAGATCGCCTGGCTCATCCCGGCCGCGCTGGTGCTGCTGGTGGCGGGACTCCTGCTGCGCGGCAAGCTGACCCGCACCGACCCGCAGCGCGCGACCCTGATCCTGTTCGGTGGCTGGCTGGTCGGCACCGGGCTGGTGTTCAGCTTCATGAAGGGCATCTTCCACCCGTATTACACGGTGGCGCTGGCTCCCGGGGTGGCGGCGTTGATCGGCGCGGGTTCGATGCTCGCGTGGCAGCATCGCGACCGGGTGTGGGTGCGGTTGTCCATGGCATCGGCGCTGGGCCTGACCACCTGGACGGCGTGGATCATTCTGTCCCGCAGCGCTTCCTTCATGCCGTGGCTGCGCTGGGTGGTACTGGTTGGCGGCATCGTCGCCACGGTTCTGCTGCTGGTCCGGCTGCCCCTCAAGGCCGGTCTGGGTGTCGCGGCGGCCGCGGTGCTGGTCGGTTTGGCCGCGCCCACCGCGTATGCGGCGAACGGCATCACCTCCGCACATCAGGGCCCGATGCCGTCGGCCGGTCCCGCGGTGCGCGGCGGTTGGGGTCCGGGTGGGCCGCGTGGCGGTGACATGCCGAACGGATTCCCCGGCAACGGTTTCAATGCTCCCGGTGGCTTCAATCCCGGCAATGGCACGCGTGGCGGGCAGCCCGGCGGCCAGCACGGCGGGGGCATGAATCACGGTTCCGCCCCGACCGGCGGTCCCGAGGGCGGCTCGGCGGGCAACATGATGATGGCGAGCCGGCCGAGCGCCGAGGTCACCGAACTGTTGAAGGCCAACGCCTCCGAATACACCTGGGTGGCCGCGACGGTCAGCTCCAATTCGGCGGCCGGTTTCCAGCTGGCGTCCGAGCAGCCGGTGATGCCGATCGGCGGTTTCAACGGCAGCGATCCGTCCCCCACGCTGGCCCAGTTCCAGGAGTACGTCCAGGTCGGTCGCATCCACTACTTCATCGCGGGTAGTCAGATGGGTGGTGAGCGGGGCGGGAACGCGAATGGCCCGAGCGCCCAGATCACCGCTTGGGTGAAGGAGCACTTCACTTCTCAGGAGGTGGACGGCATCACCCTCTACGACCTGACGGCCCCGAAGACCAACTGACCGGCGGGCTTGCCACCGCCCCGAAAAGACTGAGCGCTCGTACCCCATTCGGGTACGAGCGCTCAGTGCTGCTCGATAAACTGGATGCGCCGGCCATCACGATCCAGGGATTCCCCATGAGCACGCCGCACCCGCTCAGCGATGAGCATCGAGAAGCCTTCTGGCGCAAGGCCGGATGGGATCCGTTCCTCCCCGACATCGAACGCGAGCGCATCGAGCGCCGCTGGGACGATGAATCGATCGAGCTGGCAGAAGTTTTCGGCTTCTGATCAGTGCGGGCTGTTCATGTACGCAGACCCGTTGGTCACGATCCCGAACGCCTGTGAGAGCAGCGTGAAGAGAACCCCGAGAACGCCCATGTCGACTTCCGTTTCCTAACTTCCGATGGGCACGAAAAGCTTCCGCCCCCGCGCAATACGTCATGGCGAGCGTATCTCAGATCGCCGACCATTCCACCGGCAGCACAGCCCACGACCGATACGGCAACCGATCCCGAATGGCGCTCGGCCGCAAGGAATCCGGTCCGGTCGCGGCCAACCATGAGCGACCAGGATATGAACATGAGTTTTCGGGGCATTAGTTTCGCTACCTCACACCGGTAGGTTTCACGGAGTGACCGAACGGTCGCGAATCTCACCACCAGAGACGAGACCAGCCCATGCCCACCCTCCCGTGGACGACAGTAGGCACCCCCACCACCCCCGAGGTCCAATGCATGGCCTCCCGCCTGGAGGTCAAATCCCTCCGCCACGCCCCAGGCTTCCTCATCTCCTCCCTCTCCCTGTGGTGGCAGGCCCGCCGCTCCCCCGGAGCCCTCGGCGTCGCCCTGAAAGCCGAAATGTTCAAAGGCACCTTCTGGACCTACTCGGCCTGGGACGACAAGGCAGCCATCTACACCTACGCCCGCACCGAACCTCACAAATCCACAGTCGAACGCAAGCGAAAGGTCATGCAAGAAGCAACCTTCGTCTTCTTCAAGGCCCCCGCCGACGAACTCCCCCTCCCCTGGCCCGAAATCCGCCGCCGTATCGCCGAACAACGCGACACCCCGCAATCGGGCCACTGACCGGTAAGCGGTCCGCCGGAGAGAACCACGTGCCGCGTCGAAGGCGGCACGATAGGTTCGACGAACTCATCCGATCGGAGGGCATATGAGCGCGCGTGTCATCCAGGGACTCGAATTCGACCACTACACAGCCGCTCACCCGCGACCTCAACCCACACCGGTAACCGCAGGCTTCTTCAGGCCTACCTAGCTGTCCCGCTTGCCCAGTCGGCGGAGCCGCGCCTGCTCCATCCACTCGATACGCGGTGCGTTAACCCATTGAGATCGCGGGCCCGTTCGGCTAGCGCGGTATGCGGCATGACCGGACACCGCGGCGGACCCGAAGTGGCATAGGCATGCATTCGTCGGCGGGGCCGCGATAGACCGGAAGGCGTGCGTTGCGGTGGACCGGTGCCGTCGCGAAGGTCGATTGCTACCTGCGACGAGGCGCTGGCGGATGATTTCTTGGAGCCCTCGCACTGCGGTGCCGGGCCAGTCGGCTCCATAGCTGAGGCCGCCGGGGTACCGATCGGTGCGGGCGATGAACTGCTGTCGGGCCGGAGACCATCGGATCCCGTACGGAGCGTCGCCGACCCAGCGCTCGATCTCGTTCATATCGGTGCTCGTGGCTGGATCGCTGGCCGTGGCCACTCGTGTAACTCTCACCCTACGCAGAGACCGACCGGTTCTGACATAATCGCGTGTCGTTTGTTCCCCCCAGAGTCGGTGGAGGGGAAGGTTCGTGTCCGAGGGGTCGGGCAGATGGGAGCCTGCATGGCGGTTGTTTTCGATACCGAGTCGGTTCAGCCCGCGGATCGGGTTGAAGCGTTCTTGGCAGCCACCAGAGAGCGGACGGGGCTTGCAACACTGTCGATTCCGGACCCGGGCGCTGCGATCTCCGGACGGTACGAGGCATGGAGCATCGGGGGTATCTGGCTCGGGCGGATAACCTCGACGGGTTTGACCGTCCGGCGCTCGGCGGCCGAGGTCCGCCGCGGTGACGAGATCGGCGCAGTAACGGTCACGATGCAAGCCGCTGGCGCCAGCCGCGTCGAGCAGCGTGGCTCGCATGACCTACCAGAGGGTCGCTGCATCCTCTACGACCCGGACGCTCCTTACGTCGGCGATCTCCAGAATCCAGGGTCGATGCTGAGCGTCCGGATCCCGCGCTCACAGTTGAACGTTCCGCCAGACATCATCGAACGCGCGGTCGGCGGCCTGTACCGGTCGCCTTTGCATTCGTTGCTCTCCAGGCAGATCGGCCTGCTAGCGGCCCAGGCCGATCGCTACGCTGCCGACCTCGGCGCCGGCGAACTCGCCCGGGGCTTCATCGCTCTGGTGAATGCAGTCGTTGCTTCGGCGACCGACACGGACCCCTACGCCGCCGTGCCCGATGGCACTGCAGTGGATTCGACGATCATGGTCGGTCAGGTCGTCGACTACATCAATCGCCACTTGACCGACCCCGACCTCCATGTATCAACGATCGCGGCGGCTCATTTCGTTTCGGTCCGGTATCTCTACAGATTGCTGGCTGCCGCAGGAATCAGATTGGAACAGCACATCATTGCTGCGCGATTGGCCTATGCGCGCGAGCTTCTCGCTGCTCCCGGCGTCGAGAACAAATCGGTCAGCACTATCGCGCACATGTGTGGATTCCGCGACCCCTCCCACTTCTCCCGGCGCTTCCGCGAAGCCAACGGCATCAGCCCGGGAGGGTGGCGCAAGGCGGCATTGATCCACGCCGCTAACGGTTGAGAGGCCACAAGCGGCCAACGCGCCAGCAAGCTTCCCCGCATCGCCCGGTTGTTGCACATGATCCGAACCGATCCGGAGCGCGAAAGGCCAATCGAGGGTTCGCAACCCGGTCCCCAGGGTGTGTTCGGTTGACGGTTCGGCCAGCGGTAGTGCGACGGTTACCAACTGCGTTCAGCGGCATACTCATCGGCAGTTGCGGACGTTCTGCATCGCACTAGGTTCCCGCCGCCGGCGCCTCGTGCTGGCCGGTTCGGTCAGCACGCGGTATGCGGTGCGGGCTCAGGCGGTCATCGCAACACTTCTTCGAGTGCTTCTGATGGTGTGCGGAATCCG
>NZ_BAAGUM010000020.1:0-288199 GCF_054781395.1 Nocardia tengchongensis | reverse complement strand
CCGGGCACGCGGGCCAATATCGACGAATTCACCGAGACCACCTCGCACGCGATCCGAGCCGTCGGCGGGGCCGAGCGCGGAAAAGCGGTGATCATCCTCAATCCGGCCGAACCGCCGCTGATCATGCGCGACACGGTCTATTGCCTGGTGGATGCCGCCGATCCCGGCAGCCGCGAACGGATCCGGGCGTCGATCGCGACGATGGTCGAGCAGGTCGCGGCCTACGTGCCCGGCTATCGCCTCAAACAAGCCGTCCAGATCGACCCGATACCGTCCGGCGAGCCGGTGCACACCCTGCTGGCAGACGGGGCCCGCGGTATGCCGACCCACCGCGTCTCGGTGTTCCTGGAGGTCGAGGGCGCCGCGGACTATCTGCCCGCCTACGCCGGGAACCTCGACATCATGACTTCGGCGGCCGTCCAGGTCGCGGAGCGAATCGCGCAGTCGCAGAAGGAGAACGCCCGATGAACCCGACTTCCCTGTTCATCCAGGACGTCACCCTGCGCGACGGCATGCACGCGGTCCGGCATCGGATCGCGCCCGCGGACGTGGGCCGGATCGTCGCTGCACTCGATGCCGCGGGTGTGGACGCCATCGAGGTCGCCCACGGAGACGGGCTGGCGGGCGGGTCCGTCAATTACGGTCCGGGCTCACACAGCGAGTGGGCATGGCTCGAGGCGGCCGCCGCCACCGTGCGCCGAGCGAGGCTGACGACATTGCTGCTGCCCGGTGTCGGCACGGTCGAGGATCTTCGTCGCGCTTACGACATCGGTGTGCGGTCGGTGCGCATCGCCACGCACTGCACGGAGGCCGACATCGCGGCCCAGCATATTTCGTCGGCCCGCGAACTGGGCCTCGATGTCGCGGGGTTCCTGATGATGAGCCACATGGCATCTGCTGCGCAACTGGCCGCGCAGGCGAAGCTCATGGAAAGCTATGGCGCGCACTGCGTCTACGTCACCGATTCCGCAGGGCGGCTCACGATGGACGATGTGCGCGAACGCATTCGCGCATACCGTGACGTTCTCGACCAGGGAACCGAGATCGGCATCCACGCCCACGAGAACCTCTCGCTGTCGGTGGCCAACTCCGTCACCGCTGTCGAGCATGGCGCCATCCGCGTGGACGCCTCGCTCGCGGGACACGGCGCCGGCGCCGGGAACACCCCCATCGAGGCGTTCATCGCGGTCGCGGACCTGCTCGAGTGGGCGCACGGCTGCGATGTCTTCGCCCTGCAGGACGCCGCCGATGATCTCGTCCGTCCGCTGCAGGACCGACCGGTCCGGGTGGACAGGGAAACGCTGACCCTGGGCTACGCCGGGGTGTACTCGAGCTTCCTGCGCCACGCTGAGGCCGCCGGCGAACGGTACGGCCTCGATGCGCGCACCTTGCTCATGGAGGCCGGGCGACGAGGGCTCGTCGGTGGCCAGGAGGACATGATCGTCGATATCGCCCTGACCCTTTCGTCGTTCACGGGGAGCGACCGAGACTGATCGCAGGGGGGCGCAGCAGGCCCAGTCACCGATGGCCGGATCGACGGGCAGCGGCGGCCACGATCCGATCAGATCCTCGGCCGACCAGGGCTGAGGGACACCTGGGCGATATGTAGCTCTGGTCAGAGGTGAGACCGCGGCCGGATGACCGCTGGGCTGACCCGATCATGCTGCGCCGCAACGGGTCCGTACGGTCATGTAAAATCTGGCTCTCGAGGGCTACTTCTCGCACGGCTGTCCCTCACGGGCGGTTCATGGCTGTGAACGGTTGACCCGCCGATCGCACGACAGCCTTGGGCAGCTCGCCTTGTGAAGGATCTGGAATCGTTAGAGGCCCACCATGTTAGGCAGGCCAGCTGCGTGGCTCACCCGGCAACCTAGATACGTCGATGCGGACGGTAGTCGGTCGGCTCCCTGTTCGCGCGATCGCATTTAGTGACGGCAGCCGCGCAGCGTTGCCGCGATGTCGGCGGGTACCCCGCTGGCTGCACAGTCGATCGCGCTGCCCTGAGTCACGTAGTGCCAGAAGCCCTGGGTCGATGCCTGGAACAGGTATCCCGTGGGCTGCGGGGCTGCGTCGGTGTGCTGCGACCATGCCATCGCCCAGTATCCCTTGCACTGTGGGTCACCGAGCACAACCGGAACCGATGATGCTCGGCTGGCATCGAGGACCTGCTGCAGTTGTTGGCGGCTCGCGCGCGAGCACGCCAGACCGGCTGTATCCGGCACCGACGTCGGCTGAGCAGTCGAGGGCTCGGTCGTGCCGGGCGAGGGTGCCTCGGTCGCAGCCGGAGCACTCTGCGCTGGCGTGGCCGCTTCTGTCGGCGACTGCGAGCCTGGACGTATCGCCGGATTCGAGGGGGGTGTCGAGATGGATGTAGTACCAGTGCCCGTGGTCGACCCGGACACGGTCGTATTGTCCTGGCAGGCGCTGACGCTCGCGACGGCTACGGCCAGAACGAAGGCTGCAACAGTAGCTCTCGTGTGATTGCTCAAGATCGTGGCTCTCCTTCTTTGACACTCATGGATACATCCCGCTACTGATACCGCGCTGTCGAGCACTTTCAGCAAGTTGTCAGCACACAGGAAACTTCCTTCCCGATCGGCTCGGACTGGAGATCATCACTGTCGAATGGACGACCGACCTGTGCGCGGTCGCGACCGCAGCTGTCGATGTTGGCCATCAGTCGCCCACGTGCGGTGCGGTCCGCGTCTGGGGCATCTCGACCGTGTTGGTCGCCTAACGATGCCACGTGATCTGCATCCTCCAGACCGTGATGCGTGACGCGCGATACCCCGACCAGGAGTTCCCCGCCCACCACGGACGGTCTTTCACCTCCATTCGGATGGTCAGCGCCTCGTGGCGCACTGCGGCTGGTGAGCCGATCCTTACCGGCATCCCGAGACGGGGAGGCGGGACGTGTATACGTGGAAGCACGTCTCGGACAGGCCAATTCGAACAGTGCTCCCGGCCTGATGTGGTCGGGTGATCGTGCTCGATCCCTCGTTCGCCGACTTAACGTCGTATGTACGACATTTCATGCGACAGTCGGTACGACGTTGATACTTCCACCGTCTACCGACCGATTGCCCATGCCCCTCGGGGCCCACCGACGAACCGGCGATCCTGGTGTTGATCGGTGGGCTTGCGAAGCATGGGGCACGGTCAGCGACCGCCGACGCGACCGACAAGGCCCGGCGCATCCCGGGCCTGCCGTTACTCGGGTTTCGGACCGGGTTCCCTGCGTAGGCAGGGCAGATCGGTTACGGGCTCAGAAGCAGTACGGGAATTTGCACTTGGACGGATCATTGGGGCCGAAGATCGCCGCGATCAGTCCATTGATCACCGCGTCGGCCGCACCGGATCCGGTGTTGATTGCGACTTCCTGTGCGCTGGCAGCGACCGCCGGCTGAGCGGCCTCAGCGGTTGCTGTCGCCGGGGTGGCGATCAGGATCCCTGCCGTGACAACCAGTACCGTCTTTCGAATCATTGTGCGTCCTTTCGTTTTCACTTGATGCCGATAGTGTGGTCAGGAAATCCGGACTCCCCCACGCCACGTCGATTCGCGGCGGTCGTGTCCGGGAACCAGGTAGCGACCGGACCCAGTTGTACGCGTCCGCTCATGATCGCGCACCCCGCATGACGTGCCCGCCCATGGCCACCTCGGCGACCTCCTGTGCTCCCTCGATGACGTGCATTTACTTCGGCATCGGGATAGAAGCGGCGCCGATCCGGCTGTCGAGTGCGCAGCCCGCCGCGCCGAGTACCTGCACGGCCCGTTCGCTGTCCGCCACAGCGACGGCGGCGGCGTGTTTCGCGGCAATGGTGAGAATGAGGGCCTGCGATGGCCCCGTGATCGGCGCCCGCGCGTTCGCAGAGGGCTTGCGCACCTTCCGCATCCGCCCAGCAGCGGCCGAGCGTGGCGCGGATCAACTGGTGTTCGCCCAGCGCGGTGCTGTAGCCGCTCGAGACTGTTTCAGGGGGTGGGGCGCGCAGCGGAGTTGGTGGCGCGATCGATTTTGGCGGCAAGGGCCGACAGCAGCCCGGTGAGCAGGTCGATGGTGGTCTCGTCGATGAGGTTGCCGGCGTCATCGAACCGTTCGTGGGAACGGAATGCGATCAACTCGGGTTTGACGACGATATCGCTCTCGGTCCATACGAAGACCTGGCGCAGCGCGAGTTGTGCCCGCACCGAACCGAATTGGGTGGGCGCCGCGCCCATGATCGCGGTGGGTTTGTGTCGCAGCGGAACTCCCTCGGTGTTGGTCCAGTCGGTGCTGACCCAGTCGAGGGCGTTCTTGAGTACGCCGGGGATCGAGTAGTTGAATTCCGGGGTGGCGATGAGCAGGCCGTCGACGGCGGTGATCCGGTCGCGCAACTCCGTCACGACGGCCGGGCGCAGGTCGGGGGTATCGAGATCCATGTCATAGGGCGGGATTTCGCGCAGCTGGTCATAGATCTCGATGTCGAGACCGGCGGCGAGCTTCTGGGCCGTGCGCAGCAACGCGGTGTTGTGGGAATCCGCGCGCAAGCTGCCGGAGATCGCGAGAATCTTGTGGTCGGTCATGCGGCGGTCCAATCGTTTTCGGTCGCGGCGACCTTGTTGCCGTCGGTGGTCATGTTCGGCACCTGGTCCGTGTGTTGCTGCATCTGATCGAACAGCGGGTGGTCTTGCACTGGAGCAAACATCGTCTGTCCCTCACTCGTTGCCGTCTGTGCATGACGACCTGCGGATCAGTGACACGTCTCCGACCCTAGGTTCGTGCCGACCCATCAGGAGCGGACGATTCACGCCAACAAGATGACTTCGGACGCCACCGATTCCACAAGGGTGGATCCGGTCCTGGGCCGGTAGCCCCTTCAATCGCCTCGGCCCTCCACCGCAGTCGGGCAAGGGTTGTGGAGACCGAGTCGGCGCCGCCGTTTCTTCCCGGCTACCCCGAGGCTTGGGCATGAGACAAGGCGCTGTAGGTGACGTGGCTGGCCGACACCATCTCGATGCTGGCGACCGTGGCCAGGCGCTCTTCGGTATCGAGCGGGCTTCGCCCTTGCGGGAGCGGTCTCATCGGTGCGCCTACTGGCGCGCGTGCGAGAGGCGGCCCAGCGCGTGGCAGCAGGAGTACCCGGGGCAGCAGATCTCGCTCGCCGCGCCGCTGCTGCGGTGGGTTCCTATTGCGATGCAGCTGTGAACTTCTCGACCCAGTCCGCATAGCGTTCGATTGCCCACTCGACCGGTGACGCGATGATCTCCGGGCCTCCCGCCCAGGGGTGCAGCTCGAGAATCCGTTCGGCGAGCCGGTCTTTGGCGGCGGCCGATGTCTTGAGGGTGACGCGCCACTCCTGACCCTCGCCGAGTTCGTCGTTGTGCCAGAACACCGACATGGCTGGGCCGGTGACCTCCGCGCCCGCGGCGAGCCGCTCGGCGACCACTGTGCGGGCGATCTTCTGTGCGTCCTCCTCGGTCGGAGTCGTCGAGGTAAGTGACCACACCCTTGCAGCTGCCATGGGGAAACAGTAGGCCCTAACGCACATCGATGCGGCTGCGGCGCGGCGCGGCCGCAGTGCGCAGCGCACAGTACGGATTGTCTTTCGCGGAGACATATCGCTGCTATGGGTGGGGCGCATGACGCCGGACACCCCACCGCCCACGGGGGCCGTGGAATGAGCAGTAATCTGGGATCGGAGGCGCCTTCGGCGACAGCATGGTCGAAGAACTCGACTACAGCGGCGCCTTCGAGGTCGATGAGCGCGACGACGGATTCGTTGGGGTCCATCGGCTCGTCCGCTGTTTCGCCCATTCCGTTGAGTAGCCAGACCTCGAGAAGGCCGCCGTCGACAACACGGGGTGGGCGCGTCCTCGACCGCAGAACCGGAGCCCGGGGAAGCCGCGCGTGAACTGCAGCAGCGCGGCCAACTGTGTTGCCCGTCGACACCTCACCGCTCGGTATCCAGGTCTGCCGTGGCCGGGGTGTCAACGCCATCGCCCTCGGCACGATCTTCGACCTTCGCGCCAACGCAGGCCCTTCGACAGCATTCCGATACTCGGGGGCAACCTTGGATTCCTTCAGAACGCAACTACCGCACGAGCATTCGTCGACACCGCCGCTGTTCCCACCGCCCCCGGTGCGCGAATACAAGGGATCTCGACAGCCCCCTGCCTCACCACCGACCCCGCACACCTGTGTCGCGGTAGCTCTAGATGGGGTTCTGGACTGGTGCGGCCGCCAGCGTGCCTTTCACACAAAGGTAGACGTTGTCGACGATGATGTCGGCGGCGTTGGGAGCTGCGACTATACGGAGTTGAACCGAGGCGGGGGCAGTGCCCGTGGTGACCAAGGTCTCGGTTTCGAGGCGCAGCCGGTGCGGCTCGGCGGGTTCGAAAGTCGCTGTGGCGATGGGGTCGCCGCCGCGCAGCAGTTCCAGCCTGAGGGCTTGCGGATCACAGTCCGGCACGAAATCGACTCTGGCGTAGAGGAAATATGCCATGCCCGGCGCCTGGCTTCCACCGTGGAGCTGGATTGCCGTGTCGGTGTCGTCGAGCTCGATGAGTGGCCGGCGTTCTCCGGTGGACCCGAAATGAGCTTGATCGCCGCCGGATCGGCCGTAGTTGCGCAGCGGGATCGGCGAACTGCTGCGCGCGCGCCGACCGTTCGGATGCTGCGCGGCGTCGAATCGGATACGGTCGTCGAATACCGCAGAGGGTGGTTTGCCGTAGTCGTGTACCCAATCTCGCAGTCGGGTCCAGCGTGGCCTGCTACGGTTGGTGCCGATCAACAGTGCGGCTTCGGTGAGGCTGCCGTAGGAGCTCGAGGCGCCGTGGGCGAGGGTGGTGAGGAATTCGGCCATTCCACCATCGAATCTGCGCCAGCGGTCGGCTTGGTCCAGGTGATGCAGATGCATGGCGATCGGCCACGAATCGGGGTTGTCTCCGATGCGTTGCCAGAAGAGCATGTCCCCGTTCCACGTCTTGCCCCACATGAGCAGCTCCGCGTGCTCCATGCCTGCGGTGACCTGGTGGCGGGGGCCGGGGCCGAATTCCTCGAAGAAGCCGATGCGTTTCAGAAAGCGGTTCCGGTCCAGTAGGGAGGTCATGGAGGGCCGGATTCCTGTCTGGTAGCCGGGAAAGAACACCGACAGCTCCTGGTTGATCTGCCCCTCGCCGTAGAGGTCGATGAAGTCGCGGTAGTCCGAGGGCAGGGCAAAGCCCATGGCGCGCTCGATGTCGTCCCATGGCGGACCGACTACCGGTGGCAGTGGGGGAGGCGGCATGAGCGAACTCAGATGTGCGACAGCGGGATGCATGGACGCCCTCTCGGTCGATCGTGCCGAACCGTAACAGCCGAAACGTGTTTCACCAGCGGTGAGAACAGGCCAACTAACGCCTGTCGCCGTCGCCACCGTCAGGCCGGCGATTCCTTCGGCAGCCACAGTGGCGGGCCGACGGTCGCAGTGTCGACGCGTTGTGGTCGACGCCGAAACTCGTCGGGCTCTGCCCGGTCCAACGGCGGAAGGCGCACCGCAATGTCCTGGTGTCGGTGTATGCGGGTGTTCGTGTATCCGAGACGAGCGGTCCCCGACCGGGTGGACAGGTCTTCTCGCATCAGCCTCACGGCATTCGTACTGGAGGGACTCGACCTCCGGGCGTCAGTTGGTCCCGAGTTCGCGCAAGCGGCGTTGCAGCGTGCGTCGGCTGATCGCCAGCTGCTGCGCTGCTGGGTCGAGAGTGAGGTTGTCCGCGCGGAGCCCGATCTCGAACGTGGCGTGCAGGTTGTCCCGCCAGCTCGGAGCGAGACAGGAGGTAGCCAGGACGGGTTCGGCGAAGAGGGGCAGCACACCTGCCAGATGCAGGTGCGCAGTGCGCCCGCGTCGAGGACGGCTATCTCGGCGTGGGGTGCGCCGAAATCGATTCGGCTGCGGTCCGGGTCGCATTCAGCCGACGACGGTGGAATACGCTGAGCGACGAATATACTGAGCGACCGTAAGGTGCGCACGTTTCGAAGGCCGGTCCAGCCACAACACCGCAGCAGTCACCTCGCTCCCGGCAGCAACTGTCGGGAGCAGATTTCAGCGATTCCCAACAGCCAATAGATAAAGAAGCGGAACCTCTTCTCCACACCAAATTTTTTTCACAGTGACAAATAGCCGAGGCGATTTTCACATTCAGGCTGGCGGGGTCAGCGCGCTTCAGTAGCCCAGGGGCCTCGTGTGAGGATTTGCTTGCTGAACATTAGCTGCTAGATTGGAGCCATCCTCTTTCACCCCGTATCTGTTCATTACGTACCTCATACTGGCGACGACGCTGGCTTGCGGATCAGTCATGTCTTCTTCGTTACCCTCCTTGAAATTGGACAAGAAGGTGCCCTGAATGGTCTGCGTCAGACCTTTCGATGGGTGTCCAGCCTTGGCATTGGAATCCCAGTTATTTACTGCGTCGGGATCACCTCCGGATTCACGATCGATCAAGACCAGATAGCCGTCCGTCCAGTTCTTTCGAGCCAGAGGATCCGTGATACCGAGATAGTCCAATGCACCGTGGATGACAGCCGTCAATTGATTTCGGTCCAGACGTTTATGCGAACCCTTGACATATTTCCAAGGGTAGATGGGAGGCGTGTACGTAGATCTATCTGCGCCTCCATTATTGGTAACTCCCGAGTAGTCGCCCGAAGGGGAGACGGGGGTGCTATATCCATTTGGGCTCGCCAACGCGGCACCGTCGTCGGCACCGGGAAATGGCGATGCGTTTACATCGTCTGCGTGCGACTGGAGTTGATCGTAGGCTTGGTCGACTGCGTTTTGAGCGTCACCTACGGTCTTTTCGATTTTGCCGGCTGCGGTAAGTTGGTCTCCAATGCTCGGCTGATCGAGCATATCGTTGATACCGGTGATGATGGCCGTGACCTTCGTGTAGACGTCCGAGACCTGGGCAGTGACGGTGTTGGCGACTTCGGCCGACTTCGCCGCGATGTCGGCCACCTGGGCATCGAGGGTGTTCATGTCGGTCTCGAGGAGCTTCGCTTGCTCGGCGGTTGTTTTGTAGTTGTTGTGCAGCTCGCCGGCCCCGGGCAGCTGCGGTCCATCGGTCTTCAAGCTGTCGACGGTAACGCCCTGAGCACCGCCGTCACCGAGCACCTTCTGCAGTCGTTGCAGGGCGTATTCGGCGTGGGCGACAGCGAATTTCAGGATCGGCGCGTCAGGTCGTAGCGGCGGCAGGGTCAACAAGGTTGCCATGATTCACCTTCCGCCACGCGCTCGGAACAGAATTTGACGATCGCGAAGCGTTGCCACTCGCTTCAGGAACGGGTTGGTCACTTCGCGATCGCCGTGTCCTATGAGTTATTCAGCGATTTCGGTGTCGATGAACGAGTTGAACGGCAGGTTCACGTTGTCACGCTTGCCGTTGAGCCCGCGCTGCACTGCCGATCGCAGTGCCGGGGTTGCCTGATTGAGCAACTTCTCGAGCTCCACGGTCGACAACTCGGACAGTGAGAGGGTGCTGCTCTGGCTCATGATGGTCTCCTATCGATATGGAGCCGACCCGGGCGGGTGCTGGCTCGGACATAGTCGCCAGTATGAACGGCGCGCCATCACCGGCATCCTCCCGTTGATGGGAAGAACTCGGTGATCTGTTGCACCAGAGCTGATTTCACGATCCTGGGTGCCTTGGAGGGCGGCGTTTTCGATCGCGCTCTGTCGCCATTGCCGGGATCAGTTCTGCACCGGCGCTGGTTCGTTCTGCCGGCGGTAAGCAGTGGCAACCTCGGAGTGGATTCGGCCGCGGGGCGCTATGTCGAAGCCGTTGTCGCGGGCCCATTGTCGGATAGCCGCGTTTTGTTCACGCTCGCTGCGGGCTTGGTGTTTGTTCTTCTTCGCGCGTGGCGCTCGCGTGACTTCGCGGGCGTGTGTGCTCCATTCTTCGAAGGCGCTGCGCAGGTCGGTGGCGTTCGGGGCAGAGAGATCGAGTTCGTACACCACGCCATCGAGTGCGAACGAAATGGTCTCCACCGCTTCGGAGTTGCCGTCGATGTCATCGATGAGGCTGACGACTACCTTGCGGACCATATATGGGCTTCCTTTCGTTCGAGGGTGGGGTTGAGAATATGTCCGGTGGAGGCGGTCCGCGACCCAGCCGAACCTGTAGCATCCCGGACCTCACCCGTCGTCCGACTAGTACCCAATAGTATTCCCACACATGGGAATAGACCGGGGAGAGTGTGGTGGGATCCGAGTACAGTCCTATTCAGTCCGGGGGTGCGGCTACTCGACTTCCTGCAACCCCGGACCAACCACGATTTGCCCCTATATCGCTGCGGCCAGCCTCCAACTCTTGCCGTCGGGTGACTGTTCGGGGCAATTCAACGAGCGCGGCGGACTACCCTCCCCCCCGTGCGAGATCGTGGTCTTCTCCCGTCCCCGGGCTCCATTCAGTGCGTGGAGTCCGGGGACGGGCCCCGCTGACTCGATGTCTGCGGACCGTACCCTGTGGCCGTAGCTCCTTTCCCGGGGACGTGCGTCGGATCTCAGGTCAAAACGCCGTCGATGCACAGGCTTGCCGAGCGCCAGGTGGGTGCCGGCTTCACCGATTCCGCGTCGAACGTCCATTGCGATACCGGGCCGACCGATCGCCATAATTGAGAGCCGCCGGCGGAAACGACTTCGAAGAGGTCTTCGGAACCGTCGATGAGCTGGCTTCCCACGCAGTAGTCGTTGTAGGCAGTGCCCGGCTGGCGGGCGCCGGGGCTGAACTGGCCGAACGGATTTCGGACCGATCCCGGACTCGCGACGGTGCTGCGATGACCCTGTGCCGACCGTGCGATCCAGTTCGGTGCGCCGAAAGTATCCGTATGGCAGCTGAATGCGAGGCCGCCCGCGTAGACGGTGCTGCCGGGGACGTAGCCGGCGCCTGCCCACAGGCAGGCGGCTGCGGGCATATCCGCCGAGGCCGGCGTGGTGGCCGCACCGAGTCCGAATGCGCCGAAGACGATCACCGAGGCGACCGCGAGGCGGGTTCGAATTCTGGATGCGCGGCTGCGGCCCAGGCTCTGATTACGTTTTGCGAAGGTGACCATCGACGTCTCCGTTGTGCGAGGTGTGCGCGCCGATGTCGTTTCGCGTGACGGCGCTCTCACTGACCTGGTCAATGTACCGATAGATAGCGGCACGTTAAGTCGGGAGCGTAGCCACGTGTGGGAAGATCGCGAGCGATCAGGAGTTGTTCAGTACCTCGGCGAGGTCCTCGTCCTCGTCGATGCGACGCTCGATGAGACGCTTGACCAGTTCTCCTGCCGCCTGTCCCGGTATTTCTCTGAGGGCAGCCACCTGCGTGGCGAGCTGCGCCAGATCCTGCGAGCCACCGGCGGAGGCGGCGAAGGGCTCCCACGCATTGCGGCGCAGGAGTTCGACGAATCGGCGGGCGATGCGGTCACAGTCGGATTTCAACCGTTCGATCTCGTGCAGAGCCTCGTCGCATGGCACACCCAGCGCTGTGATCCGATCGAGCAGTCCGGCCATCACGGGATCAGCGACATGGTAGGTCGTGGCATCGACCGGTTCGAAGATGCCGGCGGCGACTACCCGGGCAAAGCCGCTGGGGATGTCGGCGAATCGTTGCTGCAGCTCGGTCGCGGAGATGGTGGCGCCGTTGCTCGTGTGGGTGCTCGGCGGCTCGGGTTCCTCCACTCCGAGGACTGCGCCGAGGTCGTCGCCGCGGTCCCAGGCGGCGAGTAGTTCCTTGATCCCGTTGAGTTTGATGCCTCGGTCCAGGAGCCGGCTGATCGTTCGGACCCGGTTGAGGTGCTCGGCGCTGTAGTAGCCTGTCCGGCCTCGTACCTGGGGTGGCTGCAGCACGCCTCGTTCGTGGTATACGCGGACGCTGCGCACGGTCGTACCGGCGGCCTGCGCGAGTTCGTCGATGGTGTATTCGGCCGCTGCTGCCATACCTCAAGGAAACCACATCGACCCTCGGCGGGTGCGCGCACTGTTGTCACATCGGCTATCGTGCCGATGTCCGGCGATTTCCAGCCGAGTGTCACCATGACCGGCAACAACTCACCGTCACCGGGTCGCTACGAGCGGAAATCCTTCCCGCTCTTGGTGATTCGTTTCGATTGCGCGGCGACGACGGTCCTATTCTTTCCCGATGAATGACTCGTCACACGCCCTGGTGAGTGCCACAGATCGTGAACACGCGTTGGATGAGTTGTCGCGGCACTTCAGCGTGGGGCGGCTGTCGGCGCAGGAGTTCGAGGAGCGCAGTTCCCAGGTCTGGCAGGCCCGCACGCGACGGCAGCTGGCCGAACCGTTCGCCGATCTACCGGCCCCTCCCTCATCTGCGGAGGACCTGAGCACTACCGACACTCCTTTGCCTTCCCTGGTGGTGCGGGTCGGTGCGATCGCGGTGGCGGCGATCGTGTGCCAGCTGGCGCTCGGCAGCGCGTGGTGGTTGTTGCTGCTCGGGGCCATCCCTGTGGTGCTGGTGGTGGGCATGAGACGCCGATGATCGCCGCTACCAGCGTGTTCGGGGCCGTACATAGTTGGCGAGATCGATCAGTCGATAGCGGTGGAGCCGCTCGGGAGCCGAACGGGCCACGAGACGAAGACAGCTCTCGAGGCCCCGCTGGAGTGCTTTCTCGGTAAGCTGATATCCCAGGATCGTCGTGTCGGGGTGTTCTGGATGGTGGCCGCGGCGTAGGCATTCGAGCGCGGCTCCCACCACGAGGACGCGCAGTTGGGGGGCGCGGGGTTCGTCGGCGAGTTCGTCGAGTCGTGCCGCGGCGGTGGCGAGTTGCGAGGGTGTGATCGCCGCGGGTGGGCGCGAGATCAGTAGCAGGCATCCGGTCAGCGCGGCCACCGCGAAGTGGCGGGAGGATGTGGGTACCTGGTCGAGGATCTCGACTGCCGCGAGGACCTCACCGGCGGCGACCAGCCCTCGGGCGTGGCCGACCGCGGCAGCGATCGCACCATGATTGACCTGCCATACGGCCTGGAAGTGCTCGCAGGCTGTGGTTTGCCAGCGGTCGCGATCAGGGCCGGCGCTTAGGTCTTGCGAGACCAGCTCTGCGGACGCGGCCAGCGCCAGCGCCGGTGCGATCTCGCCGGGGAGCATGGCGTGGACGGTCTCGAAGTGCCGATGGGCTCGGTCGGGATAGCGGTCCAGCAGTGCGGCGATGCCGATGTACCACTCGATTCGCCAGTCCTGCAGGTATCGGGGCCGCAGTTCGGCCAGCAGCTCACACGCCGGTACGGTTTGGCCCAGGTCGAGGTGGGCGCGGACTGCGGTGAGGGCGCCTTCGAGTTCGTAGGAGGGTGGTGCCGGGATGGTTCCGGCGAGAATGCGGCTGTGTGTGCGGTGCAGGGCGTCGAGGGCGTGGCGGGCTTCGGTGTGCAGCAGCGGGGACAGCAGCGGTGCGGAGGGGTCTTCGGAATCGATGAGCGGCACCGGTAGCGCGGCGACGACATCGGATGGGTCCAGTCCGGCGTGCTGATGGATCCCGCTGACTATGCCGTCGGTTTGTGCGACGAACGTGTCGATGCCGAAATCGCCTCGCATGGCGCTGAATTCGACTGATGACTGGGGATGCTCGCCGCCGGTGTCGGCGGCGAGCACCATGCGCAGCACGCCAGCCAACTGGCAGTACATGGCGTATGCGGAGGGAAAGCGGCGCTGGGGTTGGGGGTCGGTGGCGCGTTGTAGCAGCCGGTGCAGTGCCGGATATCGGCGCAGGACCGGCTGTTGGGCGGGGTCGAGGATGTCGGGGGGGAATCCGCTGTCCTCGCTGCGGGGTAGATCGAGGACCAGCGCGGCGAGGGTGCGGCCGACCGCGTGGATGTCGGAGGCGACCGTTGGCCCGGTCGTGGTGAGTTCGGGGGCCATGTATCCCGGTGTCCCGTAGATGCTGCCGTAGGAGTCCATCGCGGCGACCGCGCCGAGGTCGATGAGTTTGACCTCCTCGTCGGTGACCATGACATTGTCGGGTTTGAGGTCGTTGTAGGCGAGCCCGAAGGAGTGCAGATAGTCCAGTGCGGGAAGGATTTCCATCACGTAGGCGATGGCTTGCGCGGCGGGCAGCACATCGGGTACGCGCTGTTCGAGCATGGTCTTCAGTGAGCGCCCGCCCACGTATTCCATGACGATGTATCCCTCGGGGGCTTGGTCGTCGATCGCGTGTTTGACGAAGTTGTAGATCTTGACGATGCCGGGATGGGCCATCTCGGAAAGGAATTGGCGTTCGGCGACCGCGACGATGTGTGCCTCGAAGTCGAGGGGGTTCTGCAAGCCTTTCAGGACCACCCATCGGTCGCTGACGTTGCGGTCGACTGCCAGGTAGATCCATCCGAGGCCGCCGTGGGCGAGACAGCCTTGCACTTCGTATTGGTCGGCGACGAGATCGTCGGCGCGCAGTGGCGGGCGGAAGTTGAACGGTGATCGGCAGTGTGGGCAGGCACCTGTCACCGGGCCCGGGAGGTCCTCGGTGCTGCGGCCGACCGGGTGTGTGCAGTTCCAGCAGAACCGTTTGGGTTCGGGAACTTCGGGATTGCTGAGTACCACCTGTCGGGGATCGAGCGGCGTCACCCGGGGCAGGGACACCAGGCCGCCTCCGAGGCGGCGCACGCTCGGGCGCGAGCGAGTGCTGCGACCGGACAGCGATTCGCCGTCGGGATCGCCTGCGGCGTCGGGAGTTTCGGTCGAGGTTTGCGGCCGCGGGGACATTTCGACCGGTGGCATGCCGGGCGGAACTCGTTGTATGACCGAGGTTTCGGCGAACGCGATGCGCGTGGAGTTCATTGGTCGCTGTGCGGGGTCAGGCTCGGGTGGTCGCCGTGTGGCCCAGGGATGCAGCTGTCGCGGGGGTGCCTGGGTGGCGCGCCTGCGTCGGTCGGCCCAGGGGTGAGGCGGCGGACCACCGTAGGTGCTGGGTTGATCCGGCATGGAAACCTCTCGCGCCCGCCGTGCAATCGAGGTCTCATTCTCGGGTCGGCGGCCCGACTGTGCGCGTGAGCTGTTCCCGGGCATGGGAAGTGACCGCCGTGGAGGACGGTGGGTCCGCCCCGAGACAGCTGTCCCGGGGCGGAGGGTGGCGCTACTGCCCCTTCGGCTGGTGCGCGGTGTCGGGTTCGTCGATCGCGTCCTGGGGTCGCGGGCCGGGCTGGGGAACGACGGGGTATTGGAGAGGCGCGCTGGGGCTCTCGCTGGGATCGGGCGAGTCCTTCAAGCGGGGCCGTACTTCGACCACTACCGGGTACTGGCCGGTGAATCCCTGCCGCTCGGTGGCGATGCGCAGTACTCGGGCGCGGACCGCGAACCATCCGATGGCGAGCAGCGGGACCATGACCACGAGCGTCGCCAGCACGGCGCGCCGCTGCACGGGGTCGTTACTGAATGCCATCAAAGCGACCACGCCGGCCAGGAATATCAGTGTCGCGATGCTGGTGTAGGGCGCTCCCATGAGCCGGAAGGCCGGGCGGTCGGCTTGTCCTCGGCGCCACCAGCGGTAGAGCTGTAGCTGGCAGAGCACGATCGCCGACCACGCGGCGATGGTGCCCAGTGCTGCGATGTTCAGCACGATCTCGAAGACCTGGTCGGGCACGGCGGCGTTGAGCGCGACGCCGAGTAGGGCGATGGCGCCGGTGGCGAGGATGCCCACGTAGGGCACACCGCTGTTCGACATCCGTGCGGCGAGCGCGGGCGCGCTGCCGTTCATCGACATCGACCGCAGAATGCGTCCGGTGGAGTACAGGCCGGCATTGAGGCTGGAGAAGGCGGCGGTGAGTACCACCAGGTTCATCACCGATCCTGCCGCGGGCACACCGAGTTTCGAGAAGAAGGTGACGAACGGACTCACCCCCGCGTGGTAGGCGGTGTAGGGCAGCAGAAGTGCCAGCAGGACCAGCGAGCCGACGTAGAACAGGGCGATGCGGGCGATCACCGAGTTGATGGCCCTGGGCATGATCTTTTCCGGGTTCTCCGCCTCACCGGCCGCGGTCCCTACCAGTTCGACTGCGGCGTAGGCGAAGACAACGCCGGTCGTGACGAGGATGAGTGGGGTGATCCCGGTCGGGAACAGGCCGCCGTGGTTGCTGATCACGCTGAGCCCGGTGGGCTGTCCGGCGACGGTGAATCGCCCGACGAGGAAGATGGCGCCGACGATCAGGAACACGATCAGCGCCACGACCTTGATGATCGCTGCCCAGAATTCGAGTTCGCCGAACCACTTCACCGAGATGAGGTTGATGCTGACGACCAGGGCCAGGGCGACGAGCGCGATCAGCCATTGCGGGATCGCCTGGAAGGTAGTCCAGTAGTGGACGTAGGTGGCGATGGCGGTGATGTCGACGATGCCGGTCATGCACCATTGGAAGAAGTACATCCAGCCGACGACGAAAGCCAGCTTCTCCCCGTAGAACTCGCGCGCGTAGGACACGAACGAACCCGAGGACGGCCGATGCAGGACGAGCTCGCCCAGGGCCCGCAGGGTGAAGAACACGAATACACCGCAGATGGCGTAGATCAGGAACAGCCCCGGCCCGGCGCCGGCCAGGCGTCCGCCGGCGCCGAGGAACAGACCGGTGCCGATGGCTCCGCCGATGGCGATCATCTGTAGCTGCCGCGGATGCAGGGACTTGTGGTATCCGGCGTCCTCGGCAGCGAAGACTTCCGCAGACGTATCGGGAGGTCGGACGGTAGTCATGACGGAGACCTTTCACGTGACACGGGTCATACCCGATTTAATGTACCGTTATCGAACGGCGCAATCAACAGGTGGATCAATGTTCCGGTCTTGGCAAACGGCTCTTCAGCGAGCCGTCGAGGGTAGGTCCGAGTTCGAGGTCGATTGAGTGAGCCGCTAAACATCGATACGCTCAGCAAGTCAAATACTGATGGAGTGGCCGTATGGCATGGTTCGAGCGCGAGTTCATCGCAGTCCCCGAAGATCAAAAGAACCAGTTGGTCTATAAATGGCCGGATCTCAATATCCGCCGCTACAGTCGCGCGATCGTCAATGCCGACGAGGCCGCCGTCTTCGTGCGCTCGGGCCGGGTGGTCGGCACGCTGGGCCCGGGGCGCCATCGTATCGACGCCGAGGAGTTGCCCGTCCTCGGAGCATTGGTCGATACCTTGACCGGCAACAATTACTACCGCGCCGAACTGTACTTCGTGTCCACCCGGGAGTTTCCCCGAGTCAAGTTCGGAGGGCGGCTGTCCGACATCACCGATCCGGTCAGTGCGCAGGTGGTGACGATGCGCGCGTTCGGCGAATTCGCCCTGTCGGTGCGGGACCCGGCCGGGCTGATCACCGCGCTGGTCGGTACGGCGCGCCCGGCTGATCCCGCGGCCACCCTGGCCTGGTGCGCCGATCAGCTGCTCAAGGTCATGAAAGTTGCTGTTACGCAGGGTGTCTCGCGTGGGGATTGGCCGGTCCTGGGTGTGTCGGCGCATTTGCCCCAGATCGAAGAGGCGGTGCTGCGGCCGACCAACCTGGTGTTGTACGAGTACGGGCTGCGTGTCGCGCGGCTGGGCAACTTCGATATCACGCTCGGTCCCGAGGACGCCGAACGGCTCAAGCGCCTGGCCAAGGACACTACCTATGTGCGACTGGCCGGAGACTACCAGCGTTACGCCGTGGGCGAGTTCGCGCTGGGCGCGGGCCAGGGTTTGGCTCGTGGTGTCGGGGACAGCGGGTTTCTGGGTGCGGCGCTGGGAATGAATGCGCTGCAACAGCAGACCGTGTTGTCGGCGGCGCGACCGCTGGGCACGGCGGCTACCGGAGCGTTCTGCCACACGTGCGGAGCCGCCAATTCCGCCGCGACCAGGTACTGCACCCATTGTGGTCTCGAGCTCGCCGGGGCCCGGTTGTGCCGACAGTGCTCGGCGGCGCTGTCGGAGGAGGCCAACTTCTGCGGCAATTGTGGAACGGCGGCGACCTGAGCGCAGCAGCCGAGCTGACCGAGGACGCGCCGTCGATCCGATTTCTGGGCGGACGGGCGGAGGTCCGGGCCGAGACCGTGGCCCGGACCCTGTTCGGTCAGACCAGGGCAGATGATTCGACGCCGCCGGCCATGCTGCGTACCTGCCGTGCCGCGACCGACAGCGAGGCCAGATCGAGTGTTCCGGCGGCGAATATTTCCTCCAACGCCGTTTTGGCCCGGGCCAATCGCGACCTGTTGAGCGATTCCCAGAAGGCGATCTTCTCGGCCGGGTCTTCAGCGGGTGAGGTCACCTTCAGCACGTCGAGGGTGAGCGAGCGCAGCGAGTCGTAGAGATCATCGCGAACGGCGAGTCGGGCGAGGGTGTGCCAGCGGTCGCTTCGCTGCAGACCCACGACGGCATCGAGCAGGCGCAGTACCTCGAAGTGCCGCTGGAGGTGGTAGTAGAGGGCGAGTACTTCTCGTTGTTCGCGTTGGGCGATCTCGGCGATGTCGACGATGTCGAGCATCGGGAATCGGTAGATCATCAGGTAGACCTGCTCGGCCAGGCTGCGCGGTGCGCCGCGTTCGATGGCCGATCGGGAGCGAGTGATCAGGTCGTCACGAATCGTGCCGGGCTGCCAGGCCGGCACCAGCGCGCTCATGGCTCGCATCGCGTGGCGGTATCGGGCGATGTCGGTGCCGATGGCGATGGGCTGCGGTCGATTTGTCAGCAGCCATCGTGAGGCCCGGTCGAGGGTTCGTTTGGTCTCGAGCTCGAGTTCATCGCGCACGGCTGTGGGCATGGGGACGGTGCGGATGCGATGCCACAGCTCGTGCATATCGAAGATCTCGGTGACCGCGGTGAACGCGCGCACCGCGTCCTCGACCGTGACGCCCATCTCTTCGACGAGGCGGAACACGTAGGTGGTGCCGCCGTCATCGACGACCCGGTTGACCACGGTGGTGGCGATGATCTCGCGTCGCAGCGGGTGACGATGCACAGTGCTGCCGAAACGTTCGCGCAGCGGTTCGGGGAAGTAGTTCGGCAGTACCGAGGCGAAGGCCCCGCTGTCGGGAAGGTTCCCCGCGAGAAGTTCCTTCTTGAGCGAAAGCTTCACGTGGGCGAGCAGATTCGCCAGTTCCGCCGACGCCAGACCGGTTCCCGCGGCGATCCTTCGGCCCATTTCGGCATCGGAGGGCAGTCCTTCGAGGTCACGGTCGAGCCCGTGGCGGCGTTCGAGGTCGGCCAGGAGCCGGCGATGGACGGCGGCCATGGCCGGTGCGTGCGCCCGTGAGAGCCCGAGGCGGAGGTTCTGGGAGATGTTGTCGCGCAGGACGAGTTCGGCGACCTCGTCGGTCATCGAGGCCAGCAGTTCGTTGCGTTCGGGCAGGGCCAGCTCCCCCGCCGCGACCACTCCGTCGAGCAGCACCTTGATGTTGACCTCGTGATCGGAGCAATCCACCCCGGCCGAGTTGTCGACGGCGTCGGTGTTGCATTTGCCGCCGTGGCGACAGAACTGGATCCGGCCCAGCGCCGTCACACCGAGGTTTCCGCCCTCACCGATCACCTTGACACGCAACTCGTTCGCGTTCACGCGCACCGCGTCGTTGGACTTGTCGCCCACATCGGCGTCGGTTTCGGTGCTCGATTTGATGTAGGTGCCGATACCGCCGTTCCACAGCAGCTGCACCGGTGATTTCAGGATGGCGCGGATCATCTCCGGCGGCGACAGTGTGTCGGTATCGGGATCCAGGCCGAGCGCGTTGCGCACGGCGGCGGTGACCGGAATCGACTTGGCTGTGCGGTCGTAGACGCCGCCACCGGCGCTGATGAGGTCGCGGTCGTAGTCAGCCCACGACGAGCGCGGCAGCGCGAACATGCGCTCGCGTTCGGTGAAGGAGCGTTGGGCATCGGGGTTCGGGTCGAGGAAGATGTGGCGATGGTCGAACGCCGCGATCAGGCGGATGTGGCGAGACAGCAGCATGCCGTTGCCGAACACGTCACCGCTCATGTCGCCGATGCCGACGACGGTGAAGTCCTGTGACTGGGTGTCGATGTCGATTTCGGCGAAGTGCCGCTTTACGCTCTCCCACGCTCCCTTGGCGGTGATGGCGATGGCCTTGTGGTCGTAGCCGACCGACCCACCCGAGGCGAAGGCGTCGCCGAGCCAGAAACCGTAGTGTCGCGCAACGTCATTGGCGATATCGGAGAACGTCGCGGTGCCCTTGTCGGCGGCGACGACCAGATACGTGTCGTCGCTATCGCGGCGCCGGACCTGCGGCGGCGCGATGACCTCGCCGGTGGTCCGGTCGATGTTGTCGGTGAGGTCGAGCAGACCGCAGATGAAGGTGCGGTAGCAGGCGATCCCCTCGGCCTGCAGTGCGTGGCGGTCGGCGACCGGATCGGCGGTGGCGGGGGGCGGCTGTTTGACCACGAATCCGCCCTTGGCCCCGACCGGGACGATGACGGCGTTCTTCACCGCCTGCGCCTTGACCAGGCCCAGGATCTCGGTGCGGAAGTCCTCGAGGCGGTCCGACCAGCGCAGGCCACCGCGCGAGACCGGGCCGAAACGCAGGTGCACGCCCTCGACCCGCGGGGAGTAGACGAAGATCTCGAATTGCGGTCTGGGCTCGGGCAATCCGTCGATCGCGCGGGCGTCGAACTTGAACGACAGATAGTCGCGGCGGCCTGCGGACTCGTCGGTGCGGAAGTAGTTGGTGCGCAAGGTCGCACCGATCAGGCCGAGGATAGCGCGCAGAATACGATCGGCATCGAGGCTCACCACCTTTTCGATGTGGGCGCGGAGCCGCTGCTCGATCGCGTCGGCGCGCTCGGCGGCGATATCGCTGTCGGTGGCGGGGTCGAAGTGAGCCTTGAACAGTTCGATGAACGCCGACGAGGTTGCCGGCTGGCCGAGCAATACTCTGCTGATGTTGGCGAAGGAGTAGGCAAAACCCGTCTGCTGCAGATATTTCGCGTAGGCGCGCAGGATCGAGATATCGCGCCAGTGCAGTCCCGCGCGCAGCACCAGTTCGTTGAGGCTGTCTATTTCGGTGTGCCCGGACCACATCGCAACGACGGCCTCGGCGCAGAGCCTGCGCAGTCTCGTCTCCGGCAGGCCGGGCGAGTCGGTCAGTGCCGCAGGAATACGCAGACCGAAGTCGTAGATCCAGCGCCGTGATCCGTCGGGCAGGGTCAGCGGGTAGGGCCTCTCGTCGACGACTTCGGTACCGAGACTGTGCAGGATCGGCAGGACACGGCTCAGTGACACGCCGTCGCCGTGGACGTAGAGGGTGAATCGCCACTCGCCTTCGGAGGTGTCGAGCGAGCGGTAGAGGTCGGTGTCTATCGCCCCGTCGTCGAGGGCGTAGAGGCGCCGCAGATCGGCCAGAGCCCGCGACGGCGGGAATTCCTGCTGATAGGTGGCCGGGAATGCCGCCGAGTACACCCTGGCCAGCTCGCCCGGGAGCTCCGGAGTCAGCGCGAGTTGCGCGGCCAGCAGGTCGACCCAGGTGCGTGTCGTCGCGAACAAGAGGTCTTGGACGCGTTCGCGATTGGACTCGGAAGCGTCGGCCGGTCCGGCGTCGGCACGGCGGTGAACCGTGAAATAGACGACGGCCAGATCCGATTCGCTGGCCCGCGCGGAGTAGTCGATCTGTTCGGCGTCGAACTCGGCCTGCAGAATGGCGCGCATCCGCAGCCGCACGTCGGTGGAGTAGCGGTCGCGAGGCAGATAGACCAGGCAGTAGAGCGCGGTGCTGCGCACGTCGGGTCGCAGAAACAGCCGCACTTGACGCCGCAGACCCAGATCCATGATCGCGGAGACGGTTTCGAACAATCGGCGATCGTCGGCGGCGAACAGTTCGGCGCGCGGGAAGGTCTGCAGCGTTTCCAGCAGGGCCTGGCCGGAGAAGGAGTTCAGTCCGAATCCGGCCCATTCGATCACCTGGTGCACACGGCTCGAGATGACGGGGATGTCGAGGATGTTCTCGTGCTGTCCGGTGACGGTGAGGGTGCCGATGAACACGTGTTCGCCGCGCACTCGCACGGATTGCTTCGGATCGGCCGAGCCGACGTGGTCCGACACGGTGATGACGTAGCCGTCGGAGGCGCCGGGCAGGATGGGGTCCAAGGAGCTGTTGGACAAACGCAGTACCGGACGATCCGGTCCCGAGAGCGGGACGTCGATGTCGGCGTCGAGCCGTCGATGCAGCACGCCTAACCCCGCGTCGGGCAGCAGTTGCGGGCTTGCCGCCGAGCCGGAGGCCGGATTCTGCGGGACGGGGTCGGCATCGATGCGGTGGTAGCCGTATCCGAGCAGGGTGAAGCGGCCGTCGGCGAGCCAGCTCAGGAGTTTGGCGCAGTCCACGGCGTGCGGGTCCGGTGCGGCGAGGCTGTCGAGGGCCTGCGCCACCGCGAGCAGCGTGCTGGTCATCGCGGGGGTGTCACCCGATACCCGGCGCAGTGCCGCCAGCAGTGGTGGGAGCGCGCGCTCGATGCGGTCGAGCTGGTCGTCATCGACCGACTCGGCCAGTTGGATGTGGATCCACGATTCGGTGATCGTGTGGTCTCCGATGTCCGGTTCGGTACCGCTGGTGGGCGCGATGGCGCGCAGTAGGCCATGGTTGTCGCGCAAAGCGTCGATGACCGGGTGCACGATGTCGGTCACGGTGGCGCCGAAGCGGCGCAGCATCGAGGACACCGAATCGACGAGCAGGGGCATGTCGTCGTTGACGATCTGGATGGCCGGCCCCAGTCCGCTGATATTGCCCAGGCGATAGACGCGGATACTCGCGGCACCGGGTCGGCGTGAGGCAGCCAGATCCAGGTGGTGCCGGAAGATCCGGCTCGCCCGTGCGGTGACCTCCGAGGCCGGCGCACCGGATGGGAGCCACCGGAAATAGATGGCTTCGAAGGCGGTCGGATCCTCGCGGAGCTTCTGCCATGTGATCGTCTGCAGCGTGGTTGTCACCATCGACCGCACCTTCCCGAGATTTGAGCCGGACCCAACAGTCACAGCAACCTATTTAACGCGCCGTTAAATAGTGGACCATTATTTAATGTAGCAAACCTGTTCGGCGTGGGCGAGGGTGTCGACGCAGGACGGACGGGCGCCTTCGAGAGGTGCGCCTTCGCGGTGGCTCACCCGGTCAGTGCGGCCCGCCGCAGGAACGTGCGAGCCGCGGACTGATCGGCGAAAGGGGCTGTCTCGATCCGCAATCCGGTGCGGGTGTCGGCGTACCAGAGGGCCATCGTCGGCGCAATGGACGCGAAGACAGCGCCGTCGCTGACGATCGACGCTCCCGCGGCTCGCCACCGGCCGATGTCGGCGGTCATCCGGTCCTGCGAGACGACGCGAATGGTCAGCGACAGATCACGGCCGCGGCTCAGACCGCCCGCCAGCAGTGCGTCGTGAGCGGACAGGACGCATTGGTCGGCGTCGGCGGCGGCGCTGTCGGGGCAGGATAGGGCCACCCGCAACGATGCCGGCAGTAACCCGGCCGGACTCGTCGTGCCCAGCGGCAGCAGTGCCGGGGAGCACCACCGCAGAATCGCGAACGCGAAAACCGCCAGCACGACGATTCCGGCGAGAGCGGCGGGATATCGAGTGAGCAGCGATCGTGCGGTTCGTTCGACGCCGGTCACCGTTTTGCCGACCTCGGCGACAGCGCCCCCGGCTGCCCGGGCCGCGACACGTTCGGCGTCGGCGACGACCTTCCGCAGGCCCGGCAGTCCCGAATGCGCCGCTGCGGGCTCGAGTGGGGCGCCGCAGTGCGCACACGTCGATTCCGCACCGGAGCTGCGGTGCTGGCAGTACTGGCACAGCGAATGGAGAACGCTCAATGTCCTTCTATCACAATCGAAGACAGGGCCGTGATGTTCACGGTGGGATCACCTTTGGACGCGAGGACGGTGACCGTGATCCTCGATGCGCTCACCGGCGGGCTCATCTTGGTGACCACCAGGCTGCGCTGGTCGAGGGTCTGCTGGGTGTAGATGGTGGCGTTGGCGTCATCGAATCGGTACGAAATGCGGCTGGCCGTACGGTATTTCGTCCACTGGTCGACACCGTCGGCGCCGATGGCGTCCCAGCCGGGCACGATCCCGATCGACTCGACCTGGTAGGTGCCACCCAGATCGATGGTGAGGACCTGACCGTCGACCTTGTAGGCCCGTGCACACGACCATGCCTTTCCTGGTCCGGCGAAGGCGTCCATCGCGGGCGTTCCGCCCGGTGGACAGTGCGATTGCGCGGACTTGACCTGCAGTGCGGCCGCCGCCGAGGTGGTCGTGGTCGTGGTCGTGGTGTTCGGCGCGGCGGCGGTGCCCGCGGAGGTCGGTGCCGCCGTGGCGTACACCGGGGCGGCCGGGGGGCTGGACTCCCCCGCCGACACCAACAGGGCAACGATCACCACCACCGTCAGCGCGGCACCGATCGCCAAGACGGCTTTCGGTTTTCGGATGACAGCGACTAGTTCGCGCGCCCGATCACTGCGCGGTGGTGTGGTGCGGCGGGGCGGCTCGGGTTCGGTCCGGTTGTCGGGCGCGGATTTCGCCGAGCCGGGCGCGGACAGTACGCCGGACAGGTCCAGGCCGGCGGAGTTGTCGCCGGTCTGGCCGTTGAGCAGGGCGAGGATGCGTTCGCTGGCTTTGGGTCCACCGGCGCCCGGGTCGGGGGCTGCTACGGTCGAGCCGCCGAACGCCGGGTCGGCGGTGGAAGGATCTGGGCCGAGGTCGAATTCGCCGACCGACTCCTTGGTGTCGGGTTTGGTGGTGCGTCCCAGGGCCGGATCAGCGAGAAGTGCGTCCAGGACCGCCGTTCGGTGCCGGAGAAAGTCATCCCCGCAGTCCTCGTCGGGCATGTCCGGGATCGTATCGAGATGCGGGCCACATTCGATTCACCGCTACTCTCGCTGATGGGAATGGCCCGCCGAGGAATTCAGCGTTTCCTTTCTCCGGTGACGAAATACTCCGGGGGCACATCGAATACCCGGGCGAGCGCGATGATCAGATCGAGCCTGGGAATCGCGTCACCGTGGATGAGCCGGTAGAGACCCGATTGCGACACGGGTACGTCGGGGTAGGCCAGCTCGAGATGCTGGGCCAGGGAGTACAGGGTCAGCGACCTGGTGGCTCCGTCCTCGGTCGAGACCATCGATTCCGAGATCAGCGCCGAGAGCCGGCTGGAGAAGATGGCCGCGGCGGCTTGCCGCGGTGCGAGTTCGTCTGCGTCACCGAGCAATTGGACCTCATCGCCGTGCGGCTCGGATTCGGCTACCACATCGGCAGACATTACCGTCCCCTCTCCCTGTAGCTCAAAGCGCGGCTATCGGAGCCGATGGTGGTGTGGACCGCACCGACGGCTCGCCAGTTTCGCCGGTGACCGCTGCAGTGGTGGTGGATTCGACATAGCGAGTCTCACCGCGCGGCTCGATGAGATCGACTCGAACCGTGCGCATGGGGATTCCGACGTCGACGGTGTGCGCGTCGACCTGCTCGATCGCCAGATCGGCCGATCGTCGCCGCGGTTCGCCGGGCTCGCTGATGGTCAGGGTGGTCGGGGCGTCGGAGCTGCTCGGCGGCAGTTGGTCGAACACCGCGATGGTGGCGCTGTGCGCGGTCGTTGCGTCGTCGTCTTCTTCGCCCGGTCCGGGGGCCAGCCGCAGTGAGTGCGGGTCACCAACAGCCGCGACCAATTGCCACCAGCGGTGGGGCCGGGCGGAATGGACCACCACGTCCGCGCCGACCACCATGGCGCGCAGGACGATCTGCTGGGCGACTGGCAATTCCGCGCGGACATCGATACTGCGCCGACGCGGGTTGTAGCGAGTCGGATCGAACAGTGGCAGGGCCAGAGTGTGTCGGGGCTGTCCGCTGATGGCGCCCAGGATCTGGCCGTTGGGTCCGATGGGCACGGCGAGTTCGGCGAGCAGCTCGGTGGGCGCGGTGCCGCCGTGGGGATCGGGGGGTAGGTCCCGGACGGTGGTCGTGGTGGGCAGTGAGGCCAGCAGCGCGGTCGATTGATGGCCGACGAGCGGACGTAGGTAGTCCGGTGGCGCCTGGGCGAGGTCTGGGCCGATGAATCGGACCAGTCCGCGTGGGCCGCGCGCGTGGCCCGACAGTGACACCACCAGTGTCGTCCTGCCTCGATCCCAGCTCCAGCAGTCATCGAGGCCGCCCTCGCCCAACCGGTTCCAATCGACGGCGAAACTGCTGACGGTGCGACCGGGTTTGGTCGAATCCAGGTGAGTCCATGTTTCGTGCAGGTCGGGGAGTTCGACGCCGGCGTGGAGCATGCGGATCGCGTCGCGCATGGCGGCCGCGGGGAGTACGTGGGCGGAGATTCCGTGTTCCCGGAGTCGCCGGGCGATGCGATGTGCGGCCGCGGCAAGGGTGTGGGGGCCCGATATCTCGCAGGGGGCGCGCTGGGTCAATCGTGCCAGGTTGGCTTCCTGGTCCAGGCGCACGACAAGCCAGGTGAGTCGGTCTCCCACAATCGGATGGGAGCCGATGAGCTGGTCGTAGAGCATGCTGTAGCCGTTGGAGGCACGGGCTCGCCGGCCGGTGGTGACGATGTCGATGTCGAACTCGATGCCGTATTGCTCGAGCATCGGCAGCAGTGCGGTCACTGCGACGGTGTCCTCGGTGTAGACCTGTCGGTCGGCGATGACGGTCGGCAGGTCCAGATCGGGTGCGAGTTGGATCATCGCGACCAGTGTCGGGTCGCCGAATCGAATTCCGCAGGTCCCGTTCGCTGTGTGGATGTCGTGGATCTCGCTGGCAGCGTTGCGTTCGCGGGCGCGTGCTCGCCGGCCGATTCGATAGCTGCTCCAGTCCAGGCACCATCGGACCGGTGTGCGTTCACCGACGCGCACCGACACCATCGCGAGGGACAGCGACGCGGTCAACGCGATGGCCCACCACGGGGTGCGCCCCAGCATGGCGGCGAGCAGCGGAGCGCCGCCCACGACCAGCACCGCGAGGGGTCCGCGGTCGATGCCGGCGACCCCGATCCGCGTACCGGTCACTGTCGCCTCCGAATCGCCTTGTGTGCCACGCTGATTCCCGACCCGAGCAGTACGCAGCACAGCAGAACGCCCGCGGCTACGCCGCCGGGCCGCCCATCGGCGGGGCGGGCCGGCGGGGGAATGACCAGTGGTGCGGCACGGTAGGGGCCGGTGGCCGACTGGGGTGGGGTGCGAAAACTCAAGGCTGCCAGCGGATCGATCATTCCGGCGCCGATGCTGTTGTCGGTGCCGCGCGCGGGTGCGTGCGCGCTGGCCTGCAGGCGCACGGCGATCTGGGCCGGGGTTTCGTTGGGGAATCGGGACCGCAGCAGTGCCGCGGTTCCGCTGACGTAGGCGGCCGCGAACGACGCTCCACCGACGGGGACAAGTTTGTCGGGCGCGCCGACACCGTTGATGAGTCCGCCTCCGCCGGGTCCCAGCGATTCGATTCCGGTTCCGGGCGCGGCGAGCGACACCCACGGTCCGGTGAGGGATTCACCCATGGGATCGCCGGTCGCGCTGGTGAAACCGACTGTCAGCACCTCGTTTGCGAACCATCCCGGGGTCGCGATGGTTTTGACACCGTCCCAGTTGCGGGGGTCGTTGGGACGGCCCGGGTCGATGTCGGGGTTCTGCGCGCACCCGCCGCCGCCTGCGGTGCTCCCGGCGCCGGCGACGATCAGCGCGCCCCGGATGTGGAAGGCGTAACCGACCGCGGCCGAGAGCGTCGATTGGTCGACGCCGAGGTCGGCGGGCACACAGATCGGCAGGGCCACGGTGATCACGTCGGCACCGAGGTTGGCGGCATGGGTGATGGCGCGTGCGAGCTTTCTGACCTCGAGGGAAAGCTGCTGGGCGGCGTCGAGATTCTGCGCGGCGTCGGGTGAGAAGGCGCCCGAGCGGTAGCGGATGGAGATGATTCGGGCATCGGGTGCGACGCCGAGGAACCCGTCACCGGGATCGGCGGCCGCGCCGATGATGCCCGCGACGAGCGTGCCGTGCGCGTCGCAGTCGGACAGACCGTCACCACCGGTCTGCATGTAGTCCCCGCCGCCGACCAGGTTCGGCAGGCGCGTGTTGGGGCTGATCCCGGTATCGAGAACAGCGACGGTGACTGCGGTGCCGCGGCTGAGCGCGCGTGCTCGCGGCAGGTCCAGGGCACGATCGGGTGGAGGGCTCTGCGACAGGTCGCTGTCGGGCAGCACCCCGGCCGCGAGACAGCCCTTGACCTGCTTCATCGGGTATTCCGGGCTCGGCGGGTCGTCGGGGGGGTTGGTTGCCACCACCACGGTGGGTGGCGCTACCGCCGCGGCGGGACCGGCCGCGATCGCCGCGGCGAGCAGGGCCGCCAGCAGCGACCCGGTGCGGCGGGGTGTCATCAGATCCCCCGGATCGCAGTGTAGATGCCCATAATCCAGCACGCGAGGACCGGCACGACCAGGATGAATGCGTACTCGATCAGGTCGATGATTCGGCGCAGTACCGGGGACAAGCGCACACCGGGAAGCCGTGCGCCGGCCAGACATCCGGCCACTGCTGCCGCGGTGATCGCCAGGGCGACGGCCGCGCGTGACGGCGCGGTCGTGTAGGCACCGGTCTCCACGAATCCGACGCCGGCCGCGATGGCGACGGCGCCGATGACGAGCGTGATGGCTTGCACCCGGTCGGGGTACCAGCGTGGCCGCATCACGAGCAGGCCGGAAATCGCTGCGGCCATGACGATTTCGCGCACGCCGCCGGGACTGACCCGGGCCGCGATGATGGTCGAGGCCGCCAGCGTGAGCGAGGCCGCGATGATGAGTCCGCGCAAGCTGGTCACGGCGAGGCGGGCGCGGGCTTCGATTGCGTTGCGGTAGCGGGCGCGCTGCGATTCTTCTGCTGCGGTCCCTGGTTCGTCCGGGTCGACCGACTCGGCGTCGAAGATGTCGGTCAAGGTCGTCGCGGTGACCTCGCGTCCGGGATCGGGCAGATCCGGTGGCCGGATCCGCGCGATCACGGTGGCCAAACGTGGTGCGCCGGACAGCAGTACCAGTCCGGCGAGGGTAGTGGCGCCGGCTGCCTGGCGAACCGACAGATCGAGGTAGACGATTGCGCTCGCGGCCGCCGCCGAGATCAGCCCCAGCGTCGTCATCGCGATGAGGATGCTGGTCCCGGTGTTGATCGAGCGCAGCAGTGACGCGGCCGCGACCGCGGTGACCGCGCTGCCGGCGACGAGGTTCGCGGCGGTGAAGAAGCCGGGTTGCCCGTAGGGGGGCGGAACGATCATCGCGGCGCCGGCGAAAACCAGGGGCAGCGTCGAGAGCGCCAGTCCCAGACATGTACGGGGTGAATGGTTTCGGCGTCGCGCGATCAGGGCTGCGATCCAGCAACTGGCTCCCAAAAGCAGTGCCGGGGCTGTGCACCACAGCAGTGACGCGGTGCGCGTCCAGGACCACGTCAGTACTGTGGCGACGGCGACGGCGCCGACCCCGAAGGCGGTGAGGCTGGTCAATGCCGCGGTGGCCGAATCGAATTCCGCGAATTCCTGCTCGTTGGTCAGCGCCAGCGCGTCGGTGATGTCCTCGACGACGGGGGTGAAGACTTCCGAGGATTCGACAGTGGAGAGCACGAGCAGGGCGCCGTCGGCGATGTCGTGGTCGGCGAGGCTGCGCCAGCGGGGAATCGGGGCCTGACCCGGCCGGGCCAGGGTCCACTGTCCGCTCGGCGGGGTGAAGTCGACCGTGTCGTCGTCGATCGCGTCGGCGAGGACGGCGAGGAGGTCGTCGATGAAGGTTTCGATGCTGAATTTTGTCGGTACGACGGCGTCGACCTGGAATGTCGCGACCATGATCGCGACTCGTGCCCGCGCTACGTCCGCCGAGGGCGATGTGGTCGATGCTGCCGGTACCGGGGCGAACGCGGTGCTCACTGCCAGCCGCCCCGATCGCCGCGACCGGCCAGATGGTTGGGGAATCCGTCGGCGAGCGCTGCGGCGAGCTCCTCGAATGCCAAGGCGGTCTCTTTCTCGAGCAACCGGAGATCGATCTCGCCGCCTTCGGCGAGATGTTCGTCGTAGGGGAGGACGAAGGTAGGTCGTTGTGCGGCAGCGAAGAGTTCTTCGATCCGTCCGGTCTCGACCATGGGTTTGGCCGGGTGCTGGTGCACGATGGCGATGATCGATTCGGCGGCGAGCCGGTGCATGCCGTGGGTGTCGAGCCATTCGAGGGTGGCCACCGCGCCGGTGACACCTCGCACGGTGGCCGGTGTTACGACCAGGATCGCGTTGCTGTTCTGTAGGACGGTGGCGGTTGCGGAATCAAGTACGCCGGTGCCGCAGTCGATCAGCAGCAGATTGAAATGCCGCCGCAGGACCTCGGTGGCGGCGAGGTATTCGCGACCCGAGAGTGCTTCCACGGCGGTAGACGACCAGGGGGATGCGATGACCGCCAGGTCTGCTTGGTTGATCGCGGTGAACGATTGCACGGCGGAGAACGCGTCGAGGTGCGGGGCTTGGGCGAGATCGCGCAGCGTCAAGCCGTAGGGGTGCCGGCAGGTGCGGCCGGAGAGGTCGCCGAAGTCGGGGTTCGCGTCCACCGCGACCACCCGATCGGGGCGCAGGTCGGCGAAGGTCGAGCCCAGTGCGGCGACTGTCGTAGTCCGTCCGACTCCGCCCTTCACATTGACCACCGCCACCTGGTGGGTGTTGGTGAGTTGGCGGCGAATGCGGGCACGGCGGTCCTCGGTGCGCTGTTCGGCTGGGGACAGGCCGAGGTTGAAGCCGACCTTGTTCAGGGCTCCCCGCATGCCGCTGGTCGAGCGCAGGTGTGACTGTCTGCTCGCCACGATCTCCGAGAGCAGTTCGGCCGGTGTCAGAGCGATCGGGAATGCTGCGGGCCGTTCGGGGGCGGCGCGCGAGGGATCGGGAACCAGCGCGCCCGGGGTGAAGGATTGCCGGTTCGGTTCCGGGACAACGACTCCCGCCGCGACCATGGGCGGCGTGGGCGGGTGTCCGCTCGGATGTGGCGGCGCAGGTGGCGCGAACGGGTGTCCGCTCGGCGACGGCGCGGGATGCGGGTTTGTGTGTTCTTCCGTCCAGCCTGGCGTGTAGGGGGCTGCCGGACGAGCGTTGTGATTGTAGGAAGGGTCCCCGGTCTGCGGTGGCGGTCCGGGGACGGGAGCGTCGAGGTCGTGGTGGGCGAGGCTACCGGCGAGGCGCGGCATGGGTCCCGCCTGTCCGTTCGGTGGCGCGGCGGGCGCGGGGGTGGGATTGGGGGCCGGGTTCTCCCCCGCTGTGGGTGTCTCGCCCGGGGTGTTGGGCTCCGGTGGTGGCCGATGGGTGCGGCCGGTGACGGTGTCGCGCCAGCTGTTGGCGGTGGCGGCGGTGCTGGTGGGTGCCGGGGGCTGGGTGAAGAAGTTGTCGTATCCGCCGCGTGGTCGTGTCTGCCCGGCTGTGTCACCGTTCGTGCTCGGTGCTCGGTTCAATTCCCTCATCCTCTCGACAATCCCAGAGGGACAATCACCTTCGGCTGGCCTCGAACCAGCTGCCGCCGGGCAGCAGGTCGGCCAGCGCTCGAACCGCCGCGGACAGGCCCGCCGTGTCGCCGGGCAGCAAGGTCGCGCGCACCTGCCCGTCGAGCGCGCGCTGGGGGACGACGGCGATTCGTCCGGCCCGGGTGTCGAGCACGTTCAGGGCCAACTCCGGGGTGGCCGTGCTGCCGTCGTGGTGTTCGAGCATGTACACCTCGGCGCGCCGGGCCACGGTGTCGAGAGCCCCGGTGAGCACGCGCGCGGTCCGCGCCGAAGCGCCCAGTTCGATCAACGCCTGCCGTCGCTGGACCGGGTCGGCGGGCACGGTGTCGAGCTGGTCGGGGGTGGTGGTGAACGCGTCGAAGGTCAGTGCGGGGACCGGCCCCAGGGCAGCGAGCAACGCATCCGCGACGGCATCGAGCCGTTTGCCGCGGGGGAACAGCGGCTGGATGACGATGTGATCGCCGTAGCGCAGCGCGAGCACGTGGGTGTCGCCGCCGCGGACCAGCGAGAACCGCAGCATTCCCCGCGGGCCGTCGTCCCATCCTGTTTCCGCGACGCGGGCGACGAGCTCGACATCGGGCCTGTACAGACACTGCAGCCACTGTTCGACCTGCGGGTGCACCCGGCCGTCCTCGACGATGCCGGCTTCCGTCAGCTGATCGAAGACCAGAGCGCGTACGCGGTCGAGGTCCTCGATGCGGAAGATGTTGGGCAGCACAGCGAGCACGGCGGGATAGGAGTCGATGCCGGCCATGTCCTGAAGGAGCAGGGCGGCATCGACATTCAGGTCGATCGCGATGAGATCGTTGGTCACTACTTCACCGGTGAATCGTCACTGCGGTACAGCCCGACGCGCGCAGGCAAGCACCGCGCGAGCTATGGCCACACAACGCCTATCAACCGACCTTGATGCTGGAGATTGAGGACGCAACCTTCTTGTCCACGATGTCAATATCGCCGTTCGAACCAAGGGCGGCCACAATTGCGCCGTTCAATGAGGTCAGATTCGACTGGTGCACAGATGACTTGTCATCGAACTGCTTCATCACGGAGGCATAGCCGTCACCACCCGCACCATCGAATCCGGCGGCTCGGAGCCGATCCTTGAGCTGGTTGATCTCCTGGAGATTCTGCATCATCTTGCCGATGAGACCCTTGATGGTATCGTGATGCGAATCGACTGCACCGAAGCTGGCAGAAATTACTGGTTGCGACATTTACCAAACCCTTTCAGTAATAAATTTCAGATGGCTTGCAATCCGTGTTATTGCCAAGTGGAACTGTCGACCTTGGAGGCCGTTTCATCCTGGCCGTACTGTGCGATAATCCTGTCTTTCCCCTGGAAGTCGGTTGCATCGAACTGCACTCCCGCCGCCTTCACATCGTCCGCGATCTGACTCAAAGTCCTGGCCAGCGCCTGGCCGCTTTCGATCGATTCACCCAGCTTCATGGTGGCGGCTTGGGCCGCCATCCCCTTCGCCACCGACGGGAATGCGTCACGCACCCCAGCCAATTCTACGAGGTAGGAACTCAAGTCACCATGAAGGAGCAGCGTCTGATCGCCGATTTCCTTCATTTCGGCGGGTGAAGCGGTAAAATGCCCAGAAGCCATTTGTAAGTCCTTTCAAATATGAACTGAATTTCGCCTCGGATGAAGTCGACCGAGGACGTATCGGGTGCGCTCTACTCGAAATCCGATTTCGCATCGGAATCGAGCACTCCGGACGCCAGGACCCTTTCCGAGGCGGACACCGGCTCGGTGTCACCGGCGTCGTATTCGATGACACCGAGCCCGGGTGGGTGGTCGAGTACGGGAACGTCGGTCGCCCCACCCGCCACGAATGTCTTCGACCCGTCGCGCTGTTCGTCGCGCCTGCGGCGGAGCTGGGCCCGGGGCGCGCTCGCTCCGCGCGGCGGCGACCGCTGCGGGAGAGGTTGCTCGGCCGGAGTTCCCGCCCCCGCGCCGAATGCCTGCGTGGCGGCGGGCTTCCAGCCGACGGGCATCCGGGGTCCGGTCGCTGTTTGCAGCACGGTGCCGCCACCGCGGGTCACACCGAGTGCGGCCGTGCTTGCCGCACCGCCGTTCAGTCCGACCAGCGTGGTCGAAGTCTGCGGGGTGCCGTAGAGCCCGGACTGCTCGGGCACTGCGGGGCCAGCGCCGGTGGGATCGGCGTCGCCGCTGCCGGAGGGCAGCGGCGGGGCCTGCATGTCCGAACCGAGCTGTTGCGGGTCCACCGGACCCGGCTGCCCTCCGCCACCTCCGGGTTGCCCCGCACCGGGTTGCCCACCACCAGGTTGGCCACCAGCGGGGGGACCCGAAACCGGCGGGGAGCCACCAGGATTCGACACCGGGCTGTCCAGGACCCGAGCACCGCCGCCTGACGCGAGAGCCCCGCCAGGGCCGGTTGTACCGATGCCCGGACCCGACCTGCCGAACAGGTCACCGATTCCGGTGGGGAGGTTCTCGAAACCTGTCAGGGACGCGGGTGTCACCGGCGCACCGCTGGCGATGGCGGGCGGTGCGGACGAGGGCGGCAGCGCGCTCAACCCTGACATCGCGCTCTCCGCGTACATGGTCATCACCGTTGCCGCTTCGAGTCGTACAGCCATATGCGCCACCTCGCTGGCCGCCAACGCCGACGCGGCCAGTCCCGTAATGGAATTCGAGGCGACCGCTGCGATTTTGGCGGCTTGGATAGCGGCGAGTTCTGCCACAACGTGCACCATCGCGGCCTGCGCGGTCGCGGCGGCGACTTGCAGGCCCTGCATCACCAGGGCGGTGTGCGCGGCCTTTTCTGCTTGTCCGCGCAGCCAGGCGGTGAGGTTGTAGAACGCCTGACAGATGCTGGTCCCGGCCGGTCCGGTCCAGGCCAGCGACATCGCGTAGGTAGAGCCATCGGATGCGTCCGCGGCGGCTGTCAGCGCGGTGGCGAGCACGGCGTACGCCTCCGAGGCGAGCTGTAGCGGGGCCGGGCCGGGTGAGAGAAGTAGCTGCGCGGCATTCACCTCCGGCTCTTGCGCGAAGAAGTTGACGCAGACAGGCAACATTGCGTGTACTCCGGCCTTTCGGACGGGCGATGCGTGATCAGCGGGTCAGGGTCGAGTGCCCGCCGACCCGATCTCGGCCGCGCCGCTGGCATCGGCGACTTCGTAGCTGCAGCTCGCTGGAAGCAGCAGATTCGATCCGCCCTGCCAGTTCACCACCGCAGTTCCGATATCACGGTAGATCGTGTTTCGGTGGTCGTTCAGCACGCTCCAGATGCTTTGGCTAACAACGTCGCAACCCGTGAAGGCCACTGCGACCGCGGGCAGCGATGCCGCGGGCATCATCGTCTCGACGACGACGCTGGTGAAGGTGACCTGGTGAGCGCTCTGCTGGGCGCCGGTCGCCCGGAGCTGATCGGGAAGGACTGAGACAGCCATGAATCGTCTCCTCAAGACTGATTTGCCGACCCGGATCGAGTGGCCTGCGCTTACGCTATTTCATTCCCAATGGTGGGAAGATGTGTCGCTCGGGTTGAAGAAGAACCCGGGTACGGGACCTAAATAGACCGTGTTTCGAGTGCCTGGCGGATCAACCGCCGGGCAGGTTCACCGGTCACGGACTGGCGAGCGAGCGTATCGAACGCCCGCAGGTACAACGCGATCTCTCGTGGCTGGGTAACGGTCAGCTTGGCGGTAGAGCCTTCTTCGGCGGCTAGCCGGTTGTCGTACAAGACGAAGTTGTTGAACAACACTCGTGCTTCGGCTGTCATCGGGATGATGCCGAAGGTGACTCGGGGAAGGCTTCCTGCCGTCAGGAGCCGGTCCAACTGACCGATCATCACTTGGTCGTCACCGACCGTGGTGTACAGCGCGGCCTCACCGATCAGGAAGTGAAATCGCTTGTCTCGCTTGTACAAAGCTTGCTGCCGCTGCATCCGAGCGGCTACCGCCTGATCGATGTCACCGGGTAGTTGGTGGAACTCACCGACCCACCTCAGCATTACTTCGGCGTACTCCGGTGTCTGCAAGAGCCCGGTCACGATGACCGGCTGGTAGTTGCGGATGACCCGCGCCTCAGCCTCGATTCGCTGGAGCCGCTCTTGTCCGGCCTTCAGGCTGGAGCCAAGAAGCCGCTTCCACTCGACGTACGCGGAATCGACCGCGTGCAGGGTGGCCAGAAGGTCTTCCAGCTGGTCTTCGGCATCAGAGTGTTTGCAGTACGCGCGGATCACAGCATCCGAAGCGTGCAGCTTCCCGAACTCGTACTTGGATACCTTCGACTCGTGCCAGCCTTCGAGGCGGGCAAGCTCCCGGCCGGATAGCCCCGCGCGTCGCCGGATCTCGCGGAGACGCTTACCGAGAGCCTGCCTTGCCTCCTCAACAGAATTTGTCACCGCACGTACTCGGCATACGGTGTCGCCAACGGCCAGAGGCGCTTGCGCACCTCACGGGAGTAGGCAACGATCCGCGGATCGGTCGTGACAGCAACACCACCGACCGCGCGCCCGTCCTGGTCAGCCAGCGTGAACCCCACCCGTTCGTCATCGAGCAACCAGAAGTCATCGGGTGGAACCTCCCCGGCTGTATGCCGGGGCAGGTACCGGATGATCTCCCCTGCTTCGGTGTTCAGCTCCGCGAGCGTCAACAGCCATCGGTGATAATCGGTGTGCGGCACCGTCACAACTCGTACACGGCTTACGGTCACGCCGCGCTCGCCCAACTCACCGATCAACTCGGACCAGTCCCGGAACCACTCCCGAAGGTCGAACGGTTCATCGTTCAAGAACCGTTGCAGCGGTTCGGATTCACCGGGGACGCCGTACGAGTCCCGGACTTCCAGCCGGAACGCTTCGTGTTGCCACTCTCGCAGTAGGTCACGAGTCGGCCGGAACTCCACCGAAATACGTCCTCTCTGCTCGGGTCACCTCGATAGCGGTCTCGTAATCTTCCATGGTCATTTGGTCCAGGGTTTCCGGGTCGGTGATCGGCCGGCCGGACACCCGGAAGGCCCCGCGACCGGTGTCGGTCAAGGTGGCACCGATGAAGTTTCGAGACTCCGCGAAACCTGTTAGCAGGTGCGGAATCTCCACCGCGTCAGGGTGATCGGTCTTCCATCCCTGGAGGACGTACGTTCCTTCGTCCGTCGCGTACAGGGATGGACAATCGTCCTTGCCGGAGCCACCTTTACCGAGCAGATGCAAGCACATGTCTTGTCTCCTGTCGAGCTGTATGCCAGTTCTTGCAGAACATCTTCATGGTGGCTGAACCGGGGTTATGCCCGCAGCGAGACAGCTGGATTTTGGCAAGTATTGGCACACTCGTAGCCCGGCCGCTGGTGCCGTTCGTAACGTCGGTTGAGGCGTCCAGGGCCGGTGCGAGAGGCCCAGCCCTGGACTGCCACACCACGGGAGAGGGGCGGAGATGGAACCAGACGCGTTGCCCGAATCACTCCGGGAGGCAATCGAGATGGCCCGCGCCACGGCTGAGCCGGACAAGGCCGTGATCTACATCTTCCGGCCGTTTCTGACCACGAAAGCGGATCTGGACTGGGCGGAGTTCTACGCCCGGCAGAGAGCCCAACAGCTGGGATTGCGGGTGTCCTGGGTTCTGGTCGTGGACAACTCGGACTCAGACCGGATGGGGATGCTGTACCGGCTTCTCCGCCAGATCGATTGTGCTGTCGTGATCACTCCGACGCTGGCGCATATCGGCGGAAACCCCAGGCGTCTAACGGCTTTCGAGGAACTCCACACCGTGAACCCTGTGGAGTGCTTTCAATGGCGGACCAGGGTGGCCCGGTGTGAGCTCGAAGAAGCTGTGGCGGAGGACCATTGCGATGCTCGGGTAGCCGCGGAGAGGGGTGGTCTATGACCTGATCCGACTTTGTAATACCCTTGAAGACCCTCCGGTTCGCTCCACAGCGGCAACAGCCCCGGGGGTTTGCCGCTGAAGTGCTGCAAACCGATGTTGCATGACCATAGGATCGGGTTGATCTGTCTGCGGGGTACGTGTGGTTTCACCGACGCTGGTTGCGATGCCAGGTTTGGAGGATGGGCGCGGTGGTCCGTATGAGCAAGAGCTTTGGTCCGCTGCGGGTGACGGCATCGCGTAGAGGTGTCGGCTACAGCGGAAAGGTTGGCCCTGTCCGCGTGACGCGGCGGGCGGATGGCCGGGTGCAGCGGACGGTTGGCATCCCCGGGACGGGGATTTACGACACTCGTACGATCGGCTCCAAGGCCCGCTCGCAGGCCCCTCCCCCGGCGCAGGCCGATCGCTCAGGGGCCTCGGACGGCAACCTCACGCCGCGCCAATTCATCGTCACTTTCGTGGTGCTTCTAGCAATCGACCTGGGTTTGAGCTATCTGGCGGTGACATTGTCCGGCTGGTTCTTCATCGGGGCGCTGGTTGTCTCCTTTCTTCTCGTGGGCCTGTTTGCCGGCGTAGGTGCCGTGTAGTCCTGGCGGTCTCGTGTCTATTTCGCAATGTTCGGCTCACGAACGGGGTCTGGAGGGCCCTCGCGTCATGCCTGATCCGGCGCCATGGCGGCCTGTACCAGGTCTCGTCTGGAATGCAGGGGCTCGACCAGAATCCCGCGTCCCGCAGGCTGTTTGGTGGCTTTCACGTCTCCGATGAGCGTGCCGTCGAGTTTGGAGCCGTCCATGATGAATCCGGAGGAATTCATGTTCTTGATCTGGCCGAGCACGTTGTCGTAGAGGGCGGTGTCGGCTTGGGCGATATTGCGTGCGGCGATGATGTGCAGGCCGGTGTCTCGGGCGTCGACGATGAGGCTCTTCAACGGGTCGAGCGGGTTCATCTGCCCGCGTTGGGCGACCATGTGGTAGTCGTCGATCACGACGAAGATCTCCGGGCCGCTCCACCAGGAACGGTGTTTGAGTTGCTGGGTTGTGACGCCGTCGGGCGCGCGCCGGGAGATCATCTTCTGTACGAAGGCCGGCAGCCCGTCGATGAGATCGCGTTCGCTGGTGAGGTATCCGATCGATAGTTCGGCGGGCAGCGCGTCCATGTGCCGGCGGCGGTAGTCGACGAGCAGCACCCGCGCCTGGTCGGGGGTGAACCGTCGCCGTATGGATTCGAGCAGGCTGGCGATGACGGTGGATTTGCCGCAGCCGGAGGATCCGAGCACTACCAGATGGCTGGAAACGCCGAAATCGATTGCGGCCGGGCCGAGATCGGATTCGCGGATGCCGAATGGGACGATGAGGCGTTCGGCGAGTGTGCTCGCGGGCCGCAGCATGGCGGCGATCTCTTCGTGGGTGACGCGGGTGGGCAGCAGCCGCACCTCGGGTGCGTGTCTGCCCGTGTAGGTGTGTTGCAGGGCCTCGATCGCGGCGTTCATGCCCGCGGCGGCCGATTCCGGGTCGCCCACGCCGTCGATGCGCGGGAGTGCGGTGAGCATGTGTAGTCCGTCGGTGGAGACGCAGCGTCCGGGGCGGTTGGCGGGGACGGCGGTGACGATGTTGCGGTGGCCGGTGAAGACGGTGTCGCTGAGATCGCCCAGGCGCATCTCGAGGCGGGTTTGGATCAGGTCTTTGATCGCCGGGCGGATGGCGACCCAGCGCGAACTGCTGACGACCAGGTGGACTCCATAGTTGAGGCCTTGCAGTGCAAGCGATTCCACGAAAGCGTGGTACTCGTCGAAATAGGGTCCGCTCATCGCGAATCCGATGTCCCAGCCGTCGATCACGAGGAAGACATCGCCGTAGTGGTCGCCGCGGGCGGTGAGTTCGGCCGATTCGAGCGGGCGGGAGCGGCGGCGGCGGAACTCCCGCATGGAGTCGATGCCCAGTTCGGCGAACAAGGTCTGCCGGTTGGTCAGCAGTGAGTTGATGAGGGCGAAAGTGCGCCGGATGCGGTCGCCGTCGCGTGCGGAGGCGACCGAGCCGGTGTGTGGCAGTGCCCGCAAACCGGTCAGACCGCCGGAGAAATCGAGGCAGTAGAACTGCACCTGTTCGGGTGTGTGGGTGAGTGCCGCGGACAGTACCAGGGTTTGGAGCGCGGTCGATTTGCCCGACTGCGGACCGCCGACGACCGCCACATGGCCGCCGGCGCCGGACAGGTCGACCGACCATACCTCTTGGCGCTGCAGGCGTGGCTTGTCGATGAGTGTCCAGGGGATCTGTAGGGTTCCTGGCTCCACCGCTCGCGCAAGCCGGTCGAGTGTCGCCGGGACGTTCAAGGGCGGCAACCACATTCGGTGTGCGGCGCGGCCGTGGCCGGCCAGTTGCTGCAGCGCTGTCTCCATGATGGTCACCGGCTCGGTGTCGGGGGTCTCGGGTTCGGCGACCACCGGTTCGGGTGCGGCCCGCCGTGTTTCCTCGATCTCGGCGGCGGTGAATCGCTGTGGTGGCCGGTAGCCGCCGCCGGTGCGGCGGGCACGCTGGGTGCTCGTGGCAGCGATCTGGGCTGGTGCGGAGTAGTGCCCGCCGACGTATGCGGCTTGGAATCGTTGCAGGTCGCCTGCTCCGACGCGCAGGTATCCTGCACCGGGTTTTTTGGGTAGGTGGTAGGCGTCGGCGGTGCCGATGGCGTCGCGGGAGTCGCTGGTTTGGTTGGTGCGCAATGCGATTCGATACGAAAGGTGTGCTTCCAGTTCGCCCATGCGGCTGGCTGGGACCTTTTGTGAAGCGAGCAGCAGGTGGATGCGCAGCGAGCGGCCCAGGCGTCCGATCGCGACGAACAGTTTCGCGAAGTTGGGGTGTTGTTCGAGGAGTTCGGCGAATTCGTCGAGGATGATGAGCAGGGTGGGCATGGGGTCGAGTTGGGCGCCCTGTTCGCGGGCTCGCTCGTAGTCGGCGACGCTAGCGAAGTTGCCGGCGTCGCGCAGAATGCGTTGCCGTCGCGCCATTTCGCCATTGATCACGTCTTCCATGCGGGTGACGAGGTCGGCTTCCTCCTCCATGTTGGTGACGACGGCGGTGACGTGTGAGAGTCGGTCGAAGCCGAGGAAGGTCGCGCCGCCCTTGAAGTCGACCAGCAGCATGTTCAAGACGTCGGGTGAGTGTGTCGCGACGGCGGAAAGTACCAGGGTGCGAAGGAATTCGGATTTGCCTGAGCCGGTGGCGCCGATGCACATACCGTGCGGGCCCATGCCCTCCTCGGCGGATTCTTTGATGTCGAGGTAGACGATGCCGCCTGCGGAGTCGTGGCCGAAGGGGATGTTCAGCCGTGACCGGTCGGCGTCACGCCTTGTGACCCAGTGGCGTCCGACGCGGATGTCACCGGGATCGGCGATGCCGACCATGTCCTCCCAGGAGGTACTGCCGGCCTGTTCGGCGGTGACCACTTCGACGACTGTCGACAATCGATAGGGAGAAATGGTGCGGGCCAGTGTTGTCATGCTGGACAGGGGCATGGCATCGGCGTGACCGACCTGGCGTGTGCCTCGCGCGGTGAGTTCGTGCAGGGCGTGGTCGGTTTCGACGGTGAACCGCAGTGCCCGCGGTAGTAGTTGCTCGGTGGTGGTGAGCCGTAACCAGGTGCAGCCGTCGACCCCGGAGATGTCGCGCTCGTTGGCCGCGCCGCCGACAGCGACGATCAGCAGGAAGTGTTTACGCTCGAGCGAGGGTTGACTGTTCGCCGAGAACGGGCCGCGATTCAACCCGGCAAGCACCTTCGTGCGGAGTTCGGCGACGCTGCGGTAGACCATTCGGGTCGAGCCGATGGCGTCGGTCTCGGTGGGATGCTGGGTGTGTGGCAACCATTTCAGCCAACCCCATTCGGGGGCATCGGGGTCGGGCAGGACGGCGGCCACGCCGACCTGATCGGGTCCGTGCAGTACAACGGTTTCCGCGACGAGGGCTCGTATGAGGGCGGCGACGGCTGCGGGGTCGCCGTCGAATCCCACTTCGGGTGTGGAGAGCAGGTTGATCGCGATCGGCATGCCACCGACTGTCGAGTACGCTTTGGCGAAGCGTGTCACCTCTACCACGCCGACGGGATCGAGGTCCGCCAGCGGCGCCGCTTCCGGGACGATCACCCGCACCTGATTGGCGATCCGGCCCAACCCTACCCGGACGCGCAGGAATTGCGGACTGGCGACCTGTACTTCCCACATGCGTTGACCGCCGATGAGTCGCGCGATCCCGGCGGGACCGGGGTGGGTGTAGTGCAGATAGGTGTGCAGTTCCGCCTCGGAGGCCAGCACTGCCTTGCGGCTCTCGGCGATGCTGCGCAGATAGTCCTTGCGTTCCTCGTTGAGGGCGGCCGCGCCACCGGATCCGTTGCCGCCGATGGCGCCACCGGCCATGCCGAACACCGAGACGAGCATCATGATCGGGAAGAACATCGTGGAGGGTGACAGTGTGCCGCCGCCGCGGAACATCATGACCATCATTCCGGCCATGCCCGCCATCATGACAACCGGCATGATCATCTTGATCCGTGATGGTGGAACAGGTTTCGGGAGTTCGGTGGGGGGCTGTAGCCGTAGTTCGGTCACTGCAGGGGCCTTGGGGCCCCGGATCATCCTGGCGGGCCGCACGAATCGGCGAGTGCTGGTCACGGTTGTCCTCCGGGCAAGGCCGTGGCGGCTTTGTCGGTGGCGATGCCGTCATGTTGGATTTGAGCGTCCTTCTGCGACAGGGTGGGTCCGATCGCGAACAGTGACACGATGTTCCACGGTGCGGGGATCGGATTGCGCAACGCCAGCGCGGTCAGGGTCTGGTCGGTACTACCGGCGGCGGCGACGCCGTAGCGGACGCCGCTGTCGGAGATCCAGAACAGCGACTCCCGCAGTGGCGAGGCCGGTTCGGTCCCGGTCACCCGGATGAAGCGGCCCGTGTCTCGCGGCAGGTAGGCCGCATCTGCGGTGGTGCCGCGGGGTCCGGTCGCTGTCACCAGGGGGACGGTGCGGGTGAGTTCGTCGGTGGTCAGTGGCAGTTGCCCTCCGACGAGCAGTTCGGTGGTTGCGTTGGCGTCGTTGGCGCCGCGCGACCAGTGATAGCAGGTGACGTGGTAGCGCTGTGGGTCGAGCAGGTGAACGGCCGCGACGGGATAGTCCGCCGTGCCCGGCCATCCGCCCGGTCGTAGATTGGCCGCGATGACGTCGGGGCCGACCGCATTGGTCGATACCTCGCCGTGGGAGTTCGCGTTGCGGAACATGGCTGCCAGCGCGGGGGTTATCTGCACGACTCCGGATTGGGATACCAGGTAGTAGGCGGTATTCCGGTCGAGGGTGGAGGTGGTGAGCACCGAGCCGACCGCAACCGACAAACCCGAAGCGAGAGTGACCGTCTGGCCGGAGCCGGGCACCTCGGGTACCCGCAACGGGGGGGCTTCGGGGATGGCGCCGAGCAGGCCCTTGGATGCCGGGGCCACGGGTGCGGTCGCGTCGAGACCGAGGGCGAGCGTGACGGCGGAATCGGCGAGATCGATGGCCGCGCGCAGGATGCCCCGATCGTGATCGGCGTAGACGAGCCAGGTGGTGGTTCCCTCGCGCAACAGGCGGGCTTCCCCGTCGGCGGGGCGCCTGGTCGTTTCGCCGTCGGAGGTCAGTGGGCTTCCGATGACGACGGTGCGTACCGGTGATCTGCTGGTGGTCGGCAGTCCGGTCGCCTGATCGACGGGCGCCGCGGAACCTGTGCTGGTGCTGTCGCAGACGGTCCAGGTGGAATCGCGGGTGCCGTTGTCGACGATGGTTGCGGGGGCGCCGGGGATGCCGACGATCGGGCCGCGAGGATATTTGGCCAGCTCGTCCTGAGAGACCGGGACGGGTTTTTCGGGCGCTCCGACGATCAGGCGCGCCGAGGTCAGATTCAGTGCGGGGTAGAGCCGATTGCCCACGTGGACGAACAGCGCCCCGCTGTCGCGTTCGGCGACGATGTGGGCGTTGCCGACCTGTTTGACGGGTTTGAAGAATGCCATCACCGCGGATCCGGCGATGACCACACAGGCCAGGGCGATGCCGATGGACAAGGCGGTGGCGCGTCCGCGCTGTGGGTCGTCGATCATCGACGCGTCGCGTCGGACCAAGGCGTGTTCGATGCGGCGGAACAGGAACCGCCACCCGGAGATCTGGTGTTTGGTCACCACGCGGAAGCGCGCCACCATGGTCGTTCCTTCCGTGGCGGCGTCAGACCGAGGTGGCCGGCGCCAATCCTTCCAGCGCGGCGGTGATGTCGTTCTCGGTGATGGTCATGAGCTCTTCGTTGGTCATGACCGCGATATCGGCATGCTGTCGCGTGAATCGGTAGTCGCGTTCGGCTTCCGCGGATTCGACGACGTTGCGCACGAATCGGCCGTTGCCGGCGAGATCGATGAGACTGCGGCCGTTCCGTGTTTGTCCCGAGAGCCGTTCACATCGATCCCGCAGGGCCTCGCGTGCCTGCGGGGACAGGATCGAATCCTTCTTGCGGGCAATGTGATCGGCGATCTGTACCAGTTCGCCGGGGTCGTAGCTGGTGAAGCGGATGCGTTTGGTGAAGCGGGAGGCCAGGCCGTCGTTGGAGGCGAGGAAGCGGTCGATCTGATCTTCGTACCCGGCGATGACGACCACGAGTTTGTCGCGATCGTTCTCCATGCGGGCCAGCAGCGTGTCGACGGCTTCCTTGCCGAAGGCGTCGCCGCCGGAAAGGCCTTCTTGGACAAGGGTGTAGGCCTCGTCGACGAACAGTACGCCGCCGAGCGCCGAGTTGATCAGGGCATTGGTCTTGGGTGCGGTGTGGCCCAGGTGAGTACCGACCATGTCGTTGCGAGACACCTCGATGACCTCGGCGTTCTCGACGACGCCGAGCCCGGCGAAGATCTTCGCGATGACACGGGCGATGGTGGTCTTGCCGGTGCCCGGAGGGCCGGAGAAGATCAGGTGGTGTGAGCGTGAGTCGACGGCGAGTCCGCGTTCGGCGCGGACCTGGTCCATCAGCACTCCGGATTTGAGCCGGTCGACCTGTTCCTTGACGGAGTCCATGCCGATTTGGGCCTGCAGCAGCTGCGATGCTTCCGCCAGCTGCGTCTCGCGCTCGGAGCGCGCCGCGGTGGCCGCCACTTCGGCGGGGTCGTCTCCGGAGGTGGGGTCCCAGCGATTTGTCCGGGTGGCGATCATCTCGGCGTTGGTGATGTCGAATCGGTAGGTCTTGTCGGCGAGGGCCTGCTGCCACTGCGGTCGTTGCGGCCAGAGCGAAGAACCCCGCAATCCCTTCAGGATGCGGTCGGCGGCGTCGTGATCGCCGTTGTGGCGCAGTACCATTCCGAGGAGAAAGTGTGCGTCGGCCCAGATGTAGGACAGGCTGCCGGAGGCGCTGTCCTCCACGATGCGTTGCGCGCGAGGTAGTGCTTCGCCGAACCGGCCGAGCTGTGCGAGGGACTGAGCGGTCATGAGTTCGGCCGCGATGTCGAGCAGCGCGTCCTCGAGCACCGGGGTCGCGTTGCGGGCTTCGAGGACGTCGAGCCAGCGCTGAGTCCGGAAATACAGTGAGATCCGCACGAATTGGGCGACGTCGTCGCGCGGCACCTGGTCGATGATGGCGATGGCTTCGCCCCACTCGCCGCCTTCGGCGTATTGGCAGGCCTGTGCGATGGCGATCTGATCGCGGTCGGCCATGGCGACGCGCAGACCGTAGACTCCGATCTCCACCTGGCACCACAGGGAACGGTCGGAGAGTCCGGCGCGCTGCTGGTCCCGGTAGAGGTTGTGGACCGATCGGTAGGCGCCGTAGACGACTTCGGCGTTGATCTCGCCGGCCATGGCTCGCCCGAGCCAGGCATCGCACATGTCCGGGTCGAGATCGGTGGCGGCTCGGAACGCGGCCAGCGCGTGGTGGTCGTTGCGTACACCCCCGGCGACCATTGCGAGACTTTGAACTCCGGTGTAGAACGCGTCCTCGGCCGCTGACAACTCGCGCTTCCCTTCCGCCGATCCGGTCTGCACGAAGGGTAGACACGCAACCGACGCTCATCTTTCCCATGGATGGGAAGGTTCATGGCTGATTCCACAGGTTGAATGGCGAAATCATGGCAATACCGCTACAGATCGATCGCGTTCACGCGACCACGGCCGCACTCTCGACGGCTTCCGGGCCACTGACCGCGGAATTGGTCGAGTATGCGTGCGTGGTACGGCTCCACGAGGTCGATTGCGTGACACCTGGCATACGCGAGTTGCACGGCTATCCCGCCACGGGTCCGTTTTCCATTGTGTCGCTGCGTATTCCGACCGGGAATGACGCAGACTCGGCGACGTCGCTCACATTGACTCCGAGAGCGGGCATGCGTTTCTACCAGTCCGATCTCGAGCAGCGCGCGCGCCTTTCGCGCGATCTCGTCGAGATCGATCCGCGGATGCCGCCGGAGGGCACGGTGTCATTTCGCCAGCAGCGAGGCAGCAGAACACTCGTCTTCGAATTCACCGCCCGGACACGGTTGCTGCGGAAGCTGACCGTCCGGGAGGACCGCGACAGCACGGCCATGGTTTCCCCCAGCGCTGGGAATGGGCGGGTCGATATCCTACCGAGCTTTATGCCATCATTTGACGAGCCGCTGAATAGCGGCTAATGCGATCGACGGTGTGCACCCCTCATCACACACCGTCGATCACAGACTGGGTCACCACAGCCCAGCCATCTGTGGGAGTCGGCTACGTCGCTCCTCTCCGACGCGACTTCGACGGTGTCCGGTGGCCCTGGGACAGTCACCGGACACCACCCGGACCGCCGGCTACGCACCGACCGTGGCTGCAGGCGACGACGACTTCTCCCGAAACCGCTGCGCAACAGGCACATCCAAGGCGGCGACGACTCCGCCGTCGAGGGCCGGGTCGTCGACGCCGAGGCGGATCGAGCGCTGGGCATGCGCGCTGTTGGCGATGTCCGCGTGGGTGCTCGCACGCCATCCGAAGGGTATGACGTGGATACGGCCGCCCTCGCTCACGAGCAGGTCGGCGATCTCGGTGAGCAGGTCCAGGGCATCGGCGAGCTCGGCGAGGACATCGATTCTGGGACGAGCACTTTCACTGCGGGAGGGTGGTCTCAGGTAGCCGTCGACGACGATCGCCGTGGCTCCCGTCTGCGCCGCGATACGGCGGATGAGCTTCACTGCGACACTGCCCACGGCGCGGTCGCCGTGCTCCATCGCGATCGTGACCACCAGGCAATCCGAAAAGCGATTCACCGCCCCGACTTGGGCGGTATCGAGTCCGATTGCGCACGGGCTCGGTGCTGTCACGGTGTACTCGAATGCGTGGCAACGGCTGGTGATGATCCGCATGATGGTCGAGCTTCCTTCCGGGATTCAGAGCACCACCGAGCTCGACGCGCGGGGAATTCCGGCGGATGGTCGTCGTGCTATCAGGTGTCATCGATTCTCCGAGCCGTCCGATTCCACACCTGCACCGGTAGAGGAGGTGCGCGCTCACCGGTGGCCCCGCCGGAGAGCGTTCTCCTGAAGCTAGGTCACCGTGCAGTGCGGCGCGCATATCCGCATGCGCCAACTTGCGGATGATTCGCGACACCCGGAATCGACATCGGAACTCGCCCGGACCGCAAAGTCCGTGCAGCCCACAGAAGTCAGGTCTTGCACAGCATCTCACGTCACCGCGTCGTCGAATTCTCGCCATTGGGAATGGTTGTCCGGTATTTGTGCGACGGCAAGACGCTGCAATGGTGCGATGGGAGTCAGCGCGCGAATGGGATCGGTTCCGACTGTGGTCGCCGTATACGAACTCGATGGCAATGACGGCTGGGAACGGGTGGCCGAGTTTCGGCTCTCGGCAGCGAATGTGGTCGAGTTGTTCCTGTTCGGTGAGCGCCGATGCCCGCTGGCGCTGCACTGGTACCGAGCGGGCATCGAAACCCCGGCGACGGCGCCGCCGGTGACTGTATCCGACGGCCCGCGTTTCATGCGCGCGTTGCTGCGTCCGTACCAGATGAGCTACTGCCGGCTGGTGGACGAGAGCGGTGATCACCACGGCGTCAAGACGTAGAGCGCGAGCACGACGACGCCACTGCCGAGGGCGCCCGCGGCGGCCTCGATGGCGAGGTGGCGGTGGGAGTGGCCGTGCAGCCACAGCGCCCACACCGGGGCGAGGGTCCGCAAGACCGCGAACATGAGGGCCAGCGCGCACGCGCCTGCCAGTCCATTGCCTGGCAGCAGTGGATGCAGCCACGCGAATCCGATGGTCATCGCATAGATTTCGGTCTGGGTCCCGAGGAGTTGCAGGGTGAGGGATCGAGGGTGACGGTTCTCGACCTGCGCAGTACCCGCCGCATAGCGATTCCCGTGATTGTTTGCCGTCCACGGGTTTGCATACAGGATCACCATCGCGGCGAGGTGGAGGATCCCCGCCGCCGCGCCCCACACGGCTATGAGAAGTGCGGTCATGACCGTGTAGGACCCATCACAGGACCCGCACGACGATGGCGTTGCGGGGCATCCGCGAGTATTTGACGGTCGAACCCGAGTTGGGTGCTTCGATGACCAGGCCGTTGCCGGCCGCCAGTTGCACGTGCTCGGGACCGTGTCTGCTGAACGAGCTCGCCGGAAACACGAGGTCGCCCGGTTGCGCGTCCTGAACCGAGACCCGTGAGCCGCTGTATATCTGCTCATATGTCGTGCGTGGCAATACGACACGACCGGAGGATGCCTGCGCGATCGCGTACTGGGTGAGCCCCGAGCAGTCGAATCCGCCACGGCTGGGTCCGCCGATACCGCCGCCGCCCCAGACGTAAGGGGTGCCCAGCCATCCGCTCGCAGCGCGTACGGCATCGCCGCCCGAGGTCGCGTCCGACAACACCGGCGAGCGGCGGCGCGACCGTAGTCGTGGTCGCCGACGCCGTCGCGGGCTGTTCGAGGCGGTGATCATGGCGGGCAGGGCGGGAGGAACGATCCGTGCGGCGAGGCTGCGGGCCGCGGCGGTATCGGAATCGACTTGTTTGGCGGCCTTGGTGATCGCGTTCTGCGCGGCATCGAGCAGAGCCGGGCCACTGAACCGGGTGTCGTTGACCGCGGTGATCGCCTGGACCCGGGTCCGCAGATCGGCGATCTGATCGGTGAGCCGGTTGCGGCCATCGACGGTATAGCCGCCCCATTCGGCGACTGCCCGATTGACCACTGCGTCTTTCCTCGCGTGTGTCTCGGCGATCAGCTTCTGCACCGCACGCGCGTCGGAGTACCCGACCGATATCGATCCGGACAGGGTGTTCGGTTCGGCGGCGATCGGCGGCGCCGCTGTGGGCTGGACCGAGTCCGGCTGGCCCGCGCCGTAGAGGCCGAGCAGTGAATCGAGCACGTCGTGCAGGTTTCCGGTCAGAGCGGTCGCCATTCGCACCCGCCTTTGCCGCGCATCATCGATCGCCTCCAAGTGCAGCAGTTGCTGTGTGGCTCAGCCGATTTCGACACTCTTCTGCATCATGCGCATCGGCTGTGCCCGCACATCGACTATGCCTGAGCCCCACCGTTGGGCCTTCCCATCTTCGGGAACCTCGGACAATGGGCTCGATACGCATAGGAGGCGGAACCGACGGATATGACAACCCCCCAGACCACACCGCAGCCGTCGGATGGGACTGCCGGTGATACCTCCACCGCCGCTCTCGGTCCGCCCTATTGGCCGGTACCGACATTCCCGTGTCCGGCGGGAGCAAAGCCGGGAGTGCAGAGCTTTTTCGCGATGGTGCACATCGAGATTCAAACGGCCGTGGATCTACTCGGGCGTGGCACGACCGAACCGCCACCGCCGGTGGACGATCCATCGACCGAGCAGATCATCACCGATCTCGGCCAAGGTTCGGCGAGCCAGCCGTACCAGCAGGCGATGGCACAGATGAAGAGTCGCCAGGACGCACTGGTCCAACTCGATGACCAGGTCTTGCAGGTAGCGAATGTGGTTGCGGCCGGGAAGGATCAGACCCTGGCCGCGATCCAGCGGATCGTCGAGCGTACGGTGACCGATCTGCAGGCCAAGTCGGCCGCGTTGGGAACGCAGACGTTGCTCCCCGCGCAGGAGAGCGATCTCATGCTGGAGGTCTCCGATACGGTCGACGCGGTGTACGCGCAGGTCGACAAGGCTGCCGCGGCGAACAAGCAAATGGCCGGAGGCGGCCAGAGCGGAGGTTCGAACGGCGGCGCGGGCTCGGGGACCGGAACCGGGGCAGGGACTGGAGCCGGGTCGGGCGACAGCGGAATGAGCGGAATCATGAGCGGCCTGATGTCGATGCTGCAGATGCTGCCGATCGTGGGCATCTCGATGTTGCCGGAGCTGATCAAGCTGTTGAAACCGGATGATAAGAAGAGCAACACCCATCACGACGATCAGCAGCACCCGGATGCGAAGACACCCGGCCAACCGGGCGCGCCGCAAGCCGACCCCAATACCCCCGCGGTGACCGCGCCCGGGTCACCGGGAAGCCCGGCCGCCGCGGATCCGAATGCGCCCACTGCGAACGCCCCGCAGTCGAACGTGCCGGCCTGACAGTCAGCCGCTGGCGAAATGCCCTGTAGTACAACGCGTTCAGCTACTTCTTGCTGAGATCAGACCTGCTGTGGGGGCTGCTGCGGTGCGAGGTTCGCGGGTACCGGCGTGGCGTCGATGCCGGCGCCCGGGGGGTGGCGGTACCCCTCGAAGGCACCGTAGGCGCCGATTCCGGCATTCGGCGGGTTCCACGGATCGTCCAGCTCGACCAGCTGGCCCTTCATCACGATCCACTGTTTGCCGTTCTCGATCCACAGCAGTGCCGAGCGATTGGCCCATTTCACGACGTCCCCGGTGTGGACTTGGGCGGGTTCGATCGGGGTCCAGGTGGATGCATCACCTGGGGTTCCCTGGTATGCCGCTGCGGCGTCGGCGGCGCCGTCGTTGCTGTGTTCCTTCGCGAATTTGAATGCCTCCGCCACGACCGGCGACAAGCTCTGCGACGGGTGACCTGGAAACAGGTTCGGGTCGCCCGCCGGGTCTTTCGCGTCGGTAGGCGCTGTGGTCGATGGGGGTGCGCCGTTGTCCGGTGCGGCGGCAGGTTGGGGCTGGGCAGGCGCGGGGTCCTGCGGTTTGCCGTCGCGGTCGTTGGTCTGCTCGGCGGGGCGATTGTTGCCATTGTCCTGCGATGTGAGTGACTTCATCGCATTTATCATGAGCAGTGTGTTCATCAGGCCACTGCTCTGATCGCCGGAGCTACCGGATGTCGCCCCGCCTGTAGTCGTTTGGCTGGTCGCTGCTGCCTGAACGATCTTCGCGATGCCTGCATTGACCGCGTCGGTGATGCTGGTGTCCGTGCCAGGAGTCCCGGGAGTCGGAGTGCCAGACGCCGGAGTGCCGGGGGCCGGGGTACCAGGAGCTGGCGTCCCTGGCGTCAGCGGCCCCGGAGCCGGAGTAGCGGGCCCTGGTGCGGCCGGGCCCGGCGTAGCGGGCCCCGGCGTCCCCGGACCAGGAGAACCGGGCCCCGGTGTGGCCGGCCCCGGAGTACCAGGCCCTGGAGCACCGGGAGCCGGAGCAGGCTTCGCGGGTCCCGGATCAGCGGGATTCGGAGCAGTTTTCGTGGGTGGGCTTCCTGGCGCTTGATCGCGGATTTTGGTGGCGGGGGTGTCGAGCTCTTTTTCGAGTGAAGTTTTGATGGTGTCGACGTCGTCGAGGCAGTTGTTCAGCGCGCCTATCAGACTGGTCACCGTGTCGGGACTCAGTTTCGTGTTGTTGATGTCGATGTTGCCCGCGGGGGTGTAGTGGATGTCGATGGGCGGTGCCTTGCCCGATGACGGTGCGTTCTGCGCGTGCTGCGGGGCCTGGAGCACCTCCTTGAGGTGTTTGATCTTGTCCCAGATGCTGCTGACCGACGCCGCGATCGTGTCCGCTGTGCCTTTGAGGTCGAGCTTTACGACGATGTCATTGTTGTGCAACGCCTGTCCGGCCTTATTGATCGCGGTGATGTTCGCCTCGTATTGGCGGGCCACCTCTCCGACGTCACTCGTGTCATGGAATCCAACGGCGCGAAGTTCCGCACGGGTATCGGGGGCGTCCTTCGGCCTCCCCGATTCGACGTAGTCGAGCGTGTCCTGCAGCCCATTCTGCACTGTCTTGACAAGGCTTTTGAGGTACTTGGGTGAACCCATCGGAGCTTGCAGAACGACCGAACGGGAGTCCTTGTCGCGGATGGTCTGCAGAACTGTGCCGTTTTTGTCGACCACGACGAGGCTGCCGTCGTCGTTGAGTCTCAGGGCCGCGGCATCGGACAGTCCGGCGAGACTCGACCATTTGCTCAGCTCCTGATAGGGCGTCGCAACCTTGATGTCGAGCGACCCATCCGCGCGGAATACCACGCGCGATGCGGCACCGCCGTCGTCGGTCGTGCCCGACTCCCATAGGACGTTCCCGATCTTGTCTTTGAGGACGAGGTTGCCCTTTTCGAGGCCGAGGGAGTACTGCCCGTTGACGAGCTTCTGACTCGGGTCCAGCGAGTCGCCCACTTCGAGTGTGTACTTCGAGGTCTGCGAAGGCGGGCCTTGCACCGGGCCCGCATCCTGTCCGAACCATTTCTGTTCCCAGGAATCCAGGCCTTGCTGCGTGCCCGCAGGTTTCGCGATCCTTTCCGGTGCCAAGGAATCCCCGCCTGGCTGCGTGTCCGCATGTTTCGTGGACGGCGCCTGCGGTTGCGGCGGCTGCAAGTGCGGGCTTTGCGGCGAGTCTGCAGGTTTCGACGGCGCCTGCGCCTGCGGCGACTGCGAAACCCGCGGGCTTGGCGGCGTGTCCAGAGGTTTCGTGGACGGCGCCTGCGGTTGCGGCGGCTGCGAGATCGACGGCTTTGGCTGCACTACCAATGGATGTAGCGTCGTGTCCGAGAACGGCCAGCCCACTAGCGGTTGCTTTGATTGCCCCGCATCAGGCTTCTGGTCGGCCGTCACCGGAGTACCGAGCCTTCACCAGGGCTGGACGGGGCCGAGGCTGTCATCGGATGTGTCGTTCCTCCAACGGGTTCACCGATGCCGGTGGTGCGTCCCCTGGGGTGCTCGTGGCTCCGGTCGGTGGTCCGGTGAGGACCACCGGGGGCGTGATGGAACCGCCGGTGACCGCAACGGATGCCTGATCGGCGGTGGGTGCGTGCACTGTCGCCGGCTTCTCGACGTACTGGGGGTGGGCCACGATTTGTTCGTTGGCGTAGATGGCGTCTCGCAGTGTCTGGCGGGTGGGTTCGGCGGCGAGCAGCAGGGCCAGTTCGGTGCAGCGGCGTTCGAAGACCATGGCGCGCAATAGTTCTGCTTCGTTGTCGATGCGCAGGGCGCCGAGTTCGATTCGCCCGGCGTCGACCCGGCGAGACAGCATGGTGGCGGCCAGCAGGTCGTCGGCGTCTCGGAGGTCTTGCCATAGTTGCGCGGGCACAGGATGTCCGGTGTGGACGGCGTCCAGGATGCGAGCGCGCAGGGCGCGGGCCGGCGCCGCCTCGGCGGGTGTGTTCTGCGAACGACCGACCTTGGCGTGTGCGGTGGCGGCCAGTTCGATGCAGTGTCGACCGATCGCCGAATCCGGTACTGCGGCAATGGTTTCCAACACGTCGGTGGTCGCTACGAGGGCGAGCCGGTCGGCGGTGTCGGGGGTGGGATTTCGCAGGTCGACATCGTAGGCGGGAGCGACCATGCCTTCAACCGCGACATCGGTGAGCGCGGCGCGCAGGCTCGCGTCGATGGGTCCGGAGGAGACCAGTGCCGACATCGTGGTGTCTGCTTTCGGTCCCCACACGAGTGCGAATTCGGCGAGCACTCGCGCCGGGTCGGCTACACCCTCCCAGGGTGAACCGCCTTCGGCGTTGAGCAGTTCGTCCCAGACCCACGGTGTCGAGACCTGGCTCGGCAGGTACAGCCCGGCCGGCAGCCAGCCGCGGCCTTCGTTGGAGGTGATGAACACGGCGATGCCGGTCGGTCCGCGCATGACCGAGACCGCCCAGGTCAGTCCGACCGTCGGCGCGTCAGCGGCGGCCAGCACAGCGCTGAGCAGAGTGCGTGCGAGCACGAGGTCTGCGTTGACCGCTTCGTTCACCACGTACGCGGGAGCGGAGTCCTTGTCCTTGGCCGCGGCGACTGCCGCGGCGAACGGTGTGGGCATCGGAGCCATCGAAGCGCTGTCGTCCGCATCGGCCGTTGCTCCCAAGGGCGGGGTGGGAGGGTCGCCTGCAGCGCCGCTGACGGGTCCCATGGGCATGTCCGAGGCCGGGGCGCCGGCGTTGCGGGCGGGGTCGAATGCGGGATCGCCGGTTGGCGTGCTCACCGGCGAGATGCCGCCCGGGGCCTGTGACTCGGGCGACGGGGAGGACGAAATGGCAGGCGTGATAGGCGCTTGGGGCGTCGAGTCCGGCGCGGCGGGGTTCGAAGGTGCGCCGGTGTGTGTGGGGGTTGCGGGGTGTGTGGGGGTTGCGGGGTGTGAGCCGACCTGTGTGACTGGATCGGAGGTCGGTCCGCTCGGTGTATGCGCCGCTGGTGTGGCAGGTCCGCCGGTGGGTGCGGGTCCACCGCCCGGCGATCCGGCTCCGGGCGCGTTGTCGGTGCCCGCGGCCCGGATGGCGGCGGCGCCCGCGTCGTCGGTGGCGGCGTACTTGGCCGCGGCGTCACTCAGGATGCCCGCGAGATGCTTGTAGTGGTTCGCGTGCGCGACGCCCGCATCCTCGCGTGCCTGGTAGTAGGTCTTGAGGGCGTCGTGGACGTGGTGTGCGATCTTGCCGTAGTTTTCGGGGAAGCGTTCGAGCCAGTCGGTCGGCTGCTTCGACCAGTTCATGACTTCGTGATACTGCTGCTCGAGCTGAGCGCTGAGCTTCGTCAGCACCTCAGGGTCGATACTGATTCCCTCTGCCATGCGTTCTCGAGCTCCTTCCCGCGTCTTCGACTCGACAATTGTCGAGGGTCCACGGCCTGGCGACCCGAGCCGGATTCCCGCCTGTGGGAAGCCGGCTTCGGCGACGCCGGTCAGAATCGTTGCGCTCGGCTGTGCGGCGCGAAATGGGGTCACCGTGTCGTGGGTACCGCGGTTCGGGGGGTCGCGCAGCCGAGCGTTTCCGGCGATGCGCGCCCGCCTTCACAGCTTGGTTCTCGTGGTGGTCACCCGGCGCGGATCCGGTTCGATATCTGTTGCGGCGGTTTTCTTTTCGGAGAAGACGGGATGGTCGGCGAGGTGGGAGTGGGTGTAGACCGCATCGCGCAGGCGGCGTGGGTCGGGTCCCTGTGCCAATAGGAGCACCAGTTCGTTGCCGAGTCGTTGAAAGTTCAATGCGCGCAGGGTGGCCAACTCGGGGGGTTGTTCGGTTCTGAGCTGTCCCAGCGGAGTACGCGCGACATCGATCCGCTGTGCCACCGTGGTGGCTGCCAGCAGGTTGTCGGTGTCGCGCAGTTCGTCCCACCATTCCTCGGGGACCTGGCGGCGGCCGCGCATAGTGGTGAGAATGCGTTCGCGAAGGTCGCTCGCCCCTGTCGCGTCACCGGCTGCGGCGGTGGTGCGGGCCACTCGTGCATGTGCGTCATGAGCGAGGTCGAGGCAGCGGTCGCCGATGGAATCCTGTGCGATCGCGGCCACCCGGTCGAGCAGTCGTGCGGAGGCGGTCAATTCCAATCGGTCGACCAGTCCTGGTCCGGGTGCGGCCAGCGCCATTTCGGGGACGGCGGTGACCGCTCCTTCGAACGAGACGTCGCGCAGTGCGGCGCGCAGCCGTGGTTCGATCGGCAGTGACGAGGTGATCGCCGAGATCTCGGTACCTGACACCGCGGCCCGGGCGAGCCCGAATTCGGCCAGGATGCGGGCGGGATCGGCCAACCCTTCCCAGGCCGGCGTGGCCGAGTCCTCCCACATCCACGGTGTGGATAGCTCGCGAGGCAGATACAGCCCGGCCGGAAGCCAACCGCGGCCTCCGCTGGAGGTGAGATGGGCGCTGACTCCGCTGCGATGCTGCACCACCATCACCGCCCACGCGGGTGCGATCGGTGATCGGTCGACTGCCGCCAGGATGCTGCGCAGCAGTGTCCGCGCAAGCAGCAGATCGCCGTCGACCCGCTCCCCCACCACGAAGTGCGGACCCGCGGCGGCTGCCGCCGCGGTGCCGACGGCGTCCGTGACCAGTTCCGCCGCAACGTCATCGGTGTCGGTGTCGGTGTCGGTGCGGTCGGGGCGGTACGGGCGGGGCGGTTGCAGCCGAGTGCGGTGCTGAGTGGAGTGTGCAGACCCTGCGGATCCGGTGCCGGCCGGTGCCGGACTCGCTGGCGAGCTCGACGCTATCGCCCGGGGCGCTGGTCCCTGGCCGCGGGCCTGGGACGACAGCGAGGTGAGCGGCGGTTGATGCGAAACCGATTGCGGTACACCGGCTTGCGTGGCAGCGGGTGCGGTGACTCCGGAGAATTGCGGTGTCATGCCCATCGGTGCGAGGACGCCGCCCGCGTCGGCGGTGAGCCCGGATGCGGTCGTGGGGTTTTGTGCTGGTGGCGAGTCGTGCTCTGGCTCGGGCGAACTCACCGAGGTTCGGGGTGACCCGGGAGGGCCGGGTACCGATTCGGTGTCAGTCGCATGATCGGGTTCCTCGGCCGGTTCGGCTTCGGAGGGGTGGTCCTGGGTCGTATCGGGGCGGGCGTGGGGCAGGGCGGGTGATGTATTCGACTGTGCTGGAACGGTTCCCGCGCCATGTGGTTGCGGTTGCGCGGCAATGTCGACCGGGCCCGGCGATTGCGGTTCATCGGTCGCGAGATTGTCGAGCAGGTTCGCGTCGGTCGCCTCACGCACACGATCGGGGAGGCCGGATCGACGCGGTCCGCAGAACGAGTCCTGTTCGGTCGGCGTTGCGCCTGGGATCATCGCCTCCCCCGCCCGGTCGTGCACGAGGTTGGTGAACGGTTGCGGTGTCGCGGCGGGCACGGTGGTGGGCGGGTCGGCGGTCGGCGCGGACGGGTCCCGGCCTTGTTCGTCGGGCCCACGGTGCGTGTTGCCCGGCGTGGGCGCGGGCGGGCCTGCCGGTGCGTGCCCGTCCGGTTGAAGGCCTGGTCTGTGCTTGCCGGCGGGGCCGGCATCGTCGTGGCGATCCGATTGCCCGAGTAGTTCGGCGGCCAGGGCCAGTCCGGGAATGTCCTGCGGACCGACCATGGTGACTGCGCGAGTCACATCGGCCTGAGCCTCGCGCAGGATGGCGATGGTTTCGCGGGCCCGCTGCTGGTCGTCTCCGCCCGGCGGGTCCTCGGTCTGTGCCGCGGGCAGGTTTTCCAGGCGTGCCTCGGCGTTCTCGACGATGGCGCGAATGCGATGGCGAGTCCTGTGTACGAGGTCGGCTATCTGATCGAAGGCGTCAGCGGCGGCGTCCAAGGCCCGGGCGAGTTCCTCGGCTCGGTGTTGTTCGGAGCGCATGATCGCGTCCACCTGCTGCAGCCCGTCGGCGCGAACTCGTTCGTTGAACTCGGAGCGGGCCGCGCCGAGCCCGATCGTGTCCAGATTCTGCGCGGCTTCCCGGGCGATCAGTGCCTGCGAACCCCAGAGCTCCGGGCCGAGGGCAGGCCAGTTCTCGCCGACTATCGTGTGCCAGTGCGGGTGTTCGAACGGCGGTTGCATTCGGCGGTCAGATCGATGTCCCGGCCTGCTCGATGAGGCCCGCACCCGCGTGGTCCGCCGCGCGGTAGGCGTGCGCGGCGAGGACCACCTGTGGGTGGGTGGCGGCCGAGCAGACGCCCAGTGACGATCCCGCCTCCACGAGGGGCACGAGTATTCGGGTGGACACCGCGGTCACCAGCGCACTGTCCAACGGCGACGTCGGACTACTGTGCGGCACAAAACTGTTCACCGTATCCAGGACACACCCGGTGATGGCGTCGCATGCGGCGGCGACGCGAGCGGAGGCGGCGATCACCTCGTCGGGGTCGTCGATGTCGAGCGCGTCGGTCATCATGAGCTCCTGTCGTCTCAAGGCCGGAAGTTGCCGAATTCGGCGGCTTCCATGGCCCGGTAGGAGGTTTCGGTCGGCAGGTCGAACGAATCGATGGTGTAGGAGCGGGTTCCGTTGCGTTCCATCTCCGATCGCAGCCCCAGTCGCGATTTCTGATGCGCAAGCCGGGCCAGACGGACGATTTCGGCGGCGAGCCAGATGTCACCGTTGTCACGGGCGTCGTCGGTGAGGTGCAGGCCGACGATCTCTCCATCGCGGTTGCAGGCGACGCCGGCGGTGTGGTCGGGGTTGAACACCTCGTAGGTGAGGCTGCGCCAGTCCGGGGCGGCCTGGTCGTCTGTGTCGAATTCGTCGGGGTGGTCTGTCATGGGCGTGACCTTTCAGTCTGCTCGGCCGGGCAGCGGCGAATCATGGTCCATCGCAGGCATTTCCAACTCTGCGGTGAGTGCGGCCCAGGTGAGGTTGTTGACGCTGAGCACGCGCTGCAACTGCCAGAAGCGGGTGCGCAGATACAGTTCCGCGGATCCGTCGTCGGCCACGTCGAGGTGGTCGGGGCCGTCGATGGCGGGGTTGAGGGTGATCGTCGTGACGGGCGGCGCCGTGTCGTCGACGGTGAACAGGGTGGCGCCGCCGGGGATGAAGGTGTGCCGGCAGCGCGTCCCGGCCGGAACGGCCAGTTCGGCGCAGTTGGTGGTGATGGTGATCTGTGGGTCGAGCAGCAGTTGCGCGACCCATGCTCGTGCGGTGGCCTCGGGTCGATCGGCGTTGATGCCCAGCGCCGCGATGACGGCCAGATCCAGCACCAGGACGGAGTCGGTGGCGGTGACCCCGACGACGATCAGCCGTTTCGGTGTGCCGGTCGGGTCGGGGAGGTCGTCGGCGGGCAGGGTCATCACGTCGGTGCCGGGACCGGTGACGGCAGCGGGAAATGCGGTGATGGTGCCGGTGGCGATGTCGACGGTGTAGGCGATGATCGGGCTCAGTGCCCGTTCGCCGATGCCGCTCAATCGCACCAGGCCTTCGTTGTGCAGCCAGAGCACCGCGTCGGCGACGGTGACCTCGTCGACATCGCTCATGAGGCGCGCTCGGCGGCCGTGTCGGCGGGTTCGGGGTCGGCCCAGGGGTCGGAGTCCATCAGCGCCTGGTACTGCCGTGCGGCGTCGGCGGTGCTCTCGCCGATCGCGGCCATGATCTCGGCGACCAGTTCGTGGTTGTCGAACCGGGCGGTGGTGCCGGGGGCGAGGTAGAGGCCGGTCAGTCGGCCCATGGCGTCGATCTCCGGCACGACCGCGCCGGTCGGTGACGGGCGGCGGGCGCGGATGGCGTTGATTCTTTCGCGCATCTCGGCGATTCGATGCCGTAGGTCGCGTGCGGCATCGAGAGCGGCTTGGACGTCGGGGTGCATGTCGCTCATGTGGAGCCTCCGGTGTTGGTCGGCGCGTGATTGGCGGGGGCCGGGGTGGGTGGTGTGACGCTGGGCGCGATGGTCGGTTTCTCGCCGATCACGGCCTCGGTGTGCGCGGTGTCGTCGACGTACATGAGCCGGTCGGGGTGCCAGGCCACGACGCGGGAGCGGTTGTTGGCGCCGGCTGCGCCTGCCATGCCCGGTGACATCGGCATATAGGGCGGCGAGTAGCCGGTGCCAGCGCTGGGTCGGGCGGTGGCCGTCGCGGGCAGTGCGTCGATGACGGGAGCGCGGGCGACGGTGGCGGTGTTCGCAAGCGCGGGTGCCTCGACGACAGGCAGTATGCCGGCGTCGTAGGGAGCAATCGATGGAATGCTCGGCGACCCCGGATCTCCACCGGGCCCGCTCGGGCCACCGAGGTCCGAGAGCGCCGGAATGGTTGGCAGCCCACTGTCGAGGTAGGGGGATTGGTCGGTGGCGGGGTCGGTGATGGTCGGATCATGCTGGGACAGTTGACTGTTCGCGCCGGTCAGTGAGCTCAGCAAGGTGGGCAGGAGCTGGGTGAGCATGCTGGCGTCGCTGTTGGCGTTGTTTGCGGATGTGGTGCCGCTCTTGGTGGGACCACTACCGGTGGTGGCGGGATTGCCGGTCTTGGTGGGGTCGCCACCGGCGGTGGGCTTACCGTCACCGGCCGTGGTGCCCAGCGCCGCCGTGTAGTCCGCGGCCGTTTGTGCCGAGCGCGCGTTGTGCTCGTTGAATTCGGCGAGCGCCTGTTCGATCGCGGCGGCGTTCTTGGAACGTATCGCGGCCAGGAGCTTGTTGCGGGTCGCTTGGATTTCCTGCGGGGTGGGGTGACGGTTCTTGGCGGTCTGAAAGGCGTTCGCGTAGTCGTCGATGCTGGTGGCGTGGGCATCGAGTGCGTTGCCGAGATCGTCGAGTTGTTGCCAGAAGTCGCTCATGTGGGCGGCCACCATCGTCCCGACCGGTGTCCAGTTGTTCAGCACCGGAATGGTCCGTTGCAGCTCGTCGAGCCCGGAATTGTGAGCGCCGGCGCGGTATTGGCGGATCGCATTCGCCAAGGCGCGCGCGGGTGCAGTACCGGGACCTGAATGCAGTTGCTGGGCGAAGGTGAGCGGATCGACGGCCACCGAAGCGGGCGGCGGCATCGTGGGTGCCGACCGGGGTGCGTAGGGCTGCGGGAGCGCGACCCGATTCACGGGTGCGTCCCCGCCGGCACCGCCACCGAGAAGCTCCGCGCCGGACTGATCGGCTCGGGTGTAGTCGACCGCCGCGGCACCGACCTGGTAGGCGTGCGGTGCGATGCCGTTGAGGGCCTGGATCAAATCGTTGACCGTGGATTCGTACCTCGGGTTGATACCGGTGACTGCGGCGTGGGAATCCGCGTCCTGGCCAGCGGGCTGCAGCCAACCCGAAGGCAGCGCCGAGTGCATTCGGTGTACCAGCCCGGCCAAGATCGCGGCCGCGTCGAGCAGCTCACCGGGATCGACGTTCAATTCCACGCTCGTGTTCCTTCTGCGGCCGGTTTCAGGTCGTCATCGCCGCAGCGGGTCCGTCCGCGGGCGAGGCATCGGTGGCCGGACCTGTTACTGCCGCGCCGGGGCTGGTTCGGTCCAGTTCGATGCCGCGCGGACGCGCGAAGCCTGCGAAGCCCTTGAAACTGCCTGCGCTGTCCGACATTTCGTCGGCGAGGATCTGAATTAAGCGGTCAACGATAACTTCGACCTGGTCGGTGTCGGGGTTCGAACCATCGAGTCGCCGCACAATGGCGGTCTTTTCCGGGTCCTGCCAGGTCACGACGTCTCCGGTCATCAGCTCGCTCGGATCCTTGCTGTCGCCGATCTTCTTGTCGTCCGACCACTTGGCCGAGGTCTTGGCATAGGCCTGGCGCGCGTCGAGGACGGCCGGGTCGTGGAAGGCGGCATCGAGTGCTTGCCACACCGTCGGGGAGACCTGCTGGGTCTTGCCGTCGTAAAAGGTGAAGGGCACCGACCCGTCTGCGGCCGGGGTCGGCATCGCCGAGGGGACCGCGGGCTGTGTCGCAGGGTTGTTGCCGACCGGTGTCACCTGCTGGGGACCCGTGGGCGAGTTGCCCGGTGTCGCGGGCGTCGTGACGGGGGATTGCGGAGTCACCGGTGCGGCCTGCAACGGCATGGGGCCCTCGGGCATCTGCTGCTCGGAATACGGATCGCGCCCGTAAGGGTCCTGGTTGGCATTGTCGCGCTGCCCCATCAAGTCCTGGAGCGCAATCAGCGACCCCATATCGCCCAATCCCGACGTTGAGGGGCTATTGGACCCGCTCTGTGTCAAGCCTGCCTGGGTCGGTGTATCGCTGGTGTTGATGGCCGGATTGTTGAGCGGATTGGCCGACGGCGTTCCCTCGGGGGTCGCCGGGCTCGGCGCTGCAGGGGTGCCCAGCGTGCCCGGCGTGCCCGGATCTCCCGGTGTTTTCGTCGGACTGTCGAGCCCCAGTGTGCTGAGCAGCTTCGCGGCGTCGTCGGCGTTCGATGCAGGGGCGCCTGGCGTACCGGCGCCCGCGGGAGCCTTCGCTTGGAGCGCGCTCAACGCGTCTTGGGCGTTCTGCTGCCCGTTCTTGAGGGCGTCTATCGCGTCCTGCAAGCCTTTCATCTGCGTCGCCAGATCGTTAGCAGCCGCCTGCTGGGGCTTGATTCCATCGTTAGCCTGCTGGAGCGTTCCTTCTACAGCAGAATGGGCGTCGTTCAAAAATTTCATTACCCACAGATTCTCATCCATATCGGCAGGCGGAACGGTTCCTGCACTGTCATTGATGTTTTGGATGATCTGGTTCACTGCCGCTTGGGCATTCTGAGATACGGTCGAGGTTTGCTTCGCGAGGGGCGGCAGTTTTTCGTCGAGAGCCTGCATCTGTCCCAACAATTTATTGAGACTCGACACCAGCGACTGATATTCACTCCACATTTGACCGTCACCGCTCGAGCTACTTGCCGACGGAACGAATGTGGGGATTGCAGGTGGAGGCGGTGGCGGGTTGGGGTTCCCATTCCCGAATTGATCGTAGAATAGGCTGTGATAAAAAGCGGGCAGCCTCCTGTATTCCGTCTCCAACGTCGGACTCATGATGTATCTCCGATCCCAGGGTGGTGGCGTTTGAGCATTCTGCCGTCTCATCAGGGCGGCATTGGGCATGAGAAGATCAGTGAGTTTTGGGATGGGGCCGGCGTCCACTAAAGTTACCCGACTTCATGACGAGCCGCGAGCGACGGAGTGGATATATTCACAGTTGGGATAGAATCAGGAGTCGGGACTTTCGAGGCTCCTGGTGTACTTCCGGCCGGCAATTTCAACATCAGCGAATTCGCCATTTCAGTTAACACGCCGGTCTTCACCGACCGCAAAGCTAGTGGCTTTAATGTTTTGACAGGAGATTTTTTTAATGCATTGAGCAGAGGTTTTTTTAATGCTTTTACAAGTGGCTTCGATCGGGCGGCGAAACCATCAGTCACTGCATCGACAAGTCCGGTAGCAGTGGCTTCATACCAGTGCTGCCCCTCGTGGGACGCAACCAGCCCGCCGACCAGTCCAGCCGCCGCGCCGGAAATCCAGGGCGCGGCCGGCGCTAGAACCGGAATGGCGGTCGCGGCCGCCAACCCGACCATCCCCGCCACGCTGGGAGCCCAGTCCTTCACGACATCCAGAAAGCCGCTCATACAATTCCTCACCCATCGCGCGTCGAAACTGGGGCGGCTAGGCAGGTCGACCTTCTCAACTCATCAACCAGCGAGCCGACGATGCTCGACGTTCTTCGCACCAATTCTCAGGGCTTCTCAACGCTGGGAACGTGCCGTCCGCGGCCGACGATCGGAGAGGATCGTTCACACGTCAATGACCAAGGATTAGGGCGATCATTTCCCGAAAGCTCGCTACCCTGCAATGGACACGCGCGAACGACGAAGTGCTGCGAGAAGCGGTCCGGACATAAGGGTCGACCTGATGCTCGCGCGTCACTGACCCGGGGATGGTTCACGAGAGCCAGCGCAGCAGCTTCAGTGGGTCGGTTTCGGGGCCGACGGCTCGGTAGAGCCGCGCCGCGACCTCGGCGCGTTCGCTGAGAATCGTGGTGTGGTCGGCGCCGAATATCTTCGGCACGGCCAGCGCCAGTCCGGCCCACGCCTGTGGGCGTAGTGGATCGGTGCGCAGTTCGCGGGTGTAGAGCGCGACTGCTTCGCTGCGGTATCCGGCGAGATAGGCTCGGTCGCCCTCGAGTTGTCCGGGCAGGCGGCGGGTGGCCGGCGCGGCGGTGCTGGTTGTCTTCAGCAGGGCCGCCAGGGGCAGCTGCCGGTGGTGGTTGGGGATCCGCCGCTGGTCGGTGTGGGTGACTGCGGCTACTTCGGCGCTCGGCGGCTGGTTCGCCGCCCATCGGGTGGCCAGGTCGGCGATCCACGCCGGGTCCGGTTCGAGGTTGCGTACTCGCCAGAAGGTTCGGTGGGCGGTCATGGCTTCGGCGGCGGCGTGGACGGCCTCGGGTGGGATGGGTTCGTTCTGCCAGGGCAGCATGGCCTGGGCCAGGGCGTTGATGAATCGGTGTCCTTCGGCGGTCAGCAGCCCGGAGGTCTGTGCCTGGCCGACGGCGACCGCGACTTGGGCGCGCCACAGTTCGAAGTCGGTGTGGGCTTGCTGGGATCCGTGGCAGTCGGAATTGCGGTGTACACGCCAGAAGTCGGTGACGCCGAAGAAGGCGTAGATCCCGTGCAGCAGCCCGAAGATCGGGCGTGGATCGTCGCGCCACGGCGCGTAGAACCGGCATCCGGGATCGGCGTCGAACAGTTGGACCTGGTCGGTCAGGAGGTTGAATTTCGTGTGCTGAATCTCGTGGATCAGGGTGAGCGCCAACTGGCATCGGTCGGCGGGGGCGGTCGTGTAGACACAGCCGACTCCGTGGGATGCGGTGTGACTTGTGCTGGCTACCACCGGTTTTGCGCTGAGTGGGGCGAGGCTGCGCAGGGCGCTGCGCATCGGCGGGAGATACTGTCGGAGGTTGTCGCGCAGCAGGTGCCACGCGTCGGCGAAGTCTCGCTGCCAGATGCGGGCCTGCTCGGCGTCCAGTCTGGGTGGTGGGGTCTGTGCCGGCATCAGATGCCGGAAGGGGTCGAGGTCGTCGAGCCAGACGTGTGGTTCGCCGTCGGCTGCATGTATGCGGCGCAGCGGTAGCCATTGCGGGTGTGATTCGTCGGCCGGTGAATCGATGTCGATGCTGCCTTCGGCCCAGGTGAAGCTCAGCGTGCCGGTGGCTGTCCAGCGCAGCTCGCAGGGTCCGTTGTAGCCTTCGGCGGTGAGCTGGGCCAGTCCCAGTGTGGGAAGCATGATCACGCCGTTGCGGATCACCAGTCGCATGGTGCCTTCGGGTAGGCAGGTGATGCACGCTGCGGCGGCGAGCCATCCCAGGTAGCCGCAGTCGGCCCACAGCGGAACCTCGCAGTCCCCCGGTTCGGCGGTGGTTCGCCCCAGTACGTGGGTCAGCCATGGGCCTGTGTGCGGGTAGCACAGCATCGTGGCGACCGTGTCCTGGTGCGTTAACTGGAGGTCGGCGAGAGTCCGGTAGGCCTCGTGTATCCCTGCGGTCGCGGCGGTCTCGGGTGCGTCTGCGTCGAGGGTGTCGATCAGGGTGCGCAGCAATATCATTCGCACGCCGAGCATGCCGTCGGTGAGGGCCGCGACGCTTTCCGCGGAACCGTAGCCTGAGCTCAAATCCATGATGATGGTGTCGATTTCGGGTGCCGCGCCGGGCATTGTGTGTCTCCTGTGGTTGCGGGTCGCGCGCCGCGGGTCATTGCGCGGCTGTGCCGAGTGCCGCGCCGATGTCGGCGCGCAGGCGGCCCTCGATGTGGGTGATGAGTGCGGTGAGGTCGGGGCAATACACCGACGGGTTGCGGAATCCGGTGTCCTCGCGATAGCGATGGACATAATGCCCACCGCCGCAGACGGTCTGGAACGTGCAGGCGCGGCAGGTGTCGCTGAGCGCGGCGGCGCCGATCTGGCGGGCCGCGATCGCGGGTTCCCACATCGCCTCGTCGAGCGGGTTTCCGTCACCGCGGACCGGCAGGCCGGCGGCGCCCTCGAAGGCCGATTTCAGCTCGTCGACCTGTTCGAGCGAGCCGTCGGTTTCGATGACCGCCAAGCGAATAGGTTCCAGCCCTAGGGTTTCCGACGCCACGGTTCTTCCGAGCAGGAGGTCGATGATGTTGTCGAACAGGCGTACGCGGGTTTCCAGTTCCGGTGCCCGGTACCACCGGTCGAAGATCTCGATCAGCCAGTCCGCGTACGGGGTGGCCGAGGACCCGGGAGTGCGGCCCGGTGGTGGTGTGGTCCAGTTTCCGTGGGGCAGCAGAAAGTCGACAGCGGGTGGCCGGTGGCGTGTCAGCGCTTCGTAGGTCCGCAGGGGATCGTTGGCCAGGTCGATGGTGCACAGCAGCCCGGAGAACAGGCGCCGGTGCTCCGGTGCCCGTAGCCGTTGCAATCCGGCGACGATCTTGGCGTGGCTGCCACGTCCCGCGTGGTCGAGGCGGTGCCGATCATGCTCGCTCTCGCCGCCGTCGAGACTGACGCCGATCCTGACGTTCCAGCGCGCGCAGACGCGCAGGACATCCTCGTCGATCAGCACGCCGTTGGTCTGCATTCCCAAGCGCACCGTCGCGATCGGAGCGATGATCTCGGTCGCGGTGCGGGCGAAGTAGTCCAGGTCGAGGGGGCCGACCAGTAGTGGTTCGCCACCGTGGAATACCAGATTCACCGCGGGCAGTGCCTGGCGGGCGGCGTGGTCGGCGATCATCCGGCAGGCATCGGTGAAGACGTCACGACTCATGGCTTTGGGCTTGGATCGCCAACTCTGATCGGCCATTTCGTAGATGTAGCAGTAGTCGCACGCCAGATTGCAGCGGCCGTGAATTTTCACGATGAACTCTTCGAAGGCCAAGGGACGCCATCCGCCCCGGCGCAACTCCGCAAAGTCCAATCCCCACCCTGGCCACGGTAATTCGCTCGTGAGGTGTTCCATGGGCTCGGTCCTCTCGAGTTCTGGTCGCTACCGGAATTGGGCAGCATCGATTACCCGTTGTCCCGCGCGTGTATCGGGGTTGACGGAAGGCGTGATGTGTTCCGGGGAATATGGCCGTGTCCCAGCATCGCGGACTTTACTGTTTCCCGCTCATATTCGCTGCTCGAGGCTCCCCATACCTGAGAACTGGCTGGCAGCGGGACCGCTCGGCCGTAGGTTGCGTCGCGCCCGGCGTCGGGTGACCAACAGGAGAACACAGGTTTGCCGGAAGGCGTTGATACACAATGTAATTGTCGGTAGTCTCGCTGATATGGCTGAGCGTTCATCGAGCAGCCGATCGGGTCGGCTGCGCCGAAAGCCGAAAACGTCAATGGGTTTCGAGGGGTGTCGGGGACGCGTCATCGCGGGTCGTCTGCGCGCACGATTCGCTGACCGACGATGGCGGCGGCGAGTCACCTGGACGGTTTCGATCCTCTTCGTACTACTGATATTTCCCGGCTTGGTGGGCGCAGTGGCGTCGGCGCAGAGCGGCGGTAGCTCGCAAATCGACGGGCTCAGCTGGATGGATGTCCGCGACTCCTACAATGTCCCGCTGGCGAACTACCAGTTCGTCACGGACCACGGCGGTCTGCTCGACGCCGGCACAACCGCCTTGTGGACCATCATCTCCATGGAATTCGCCGGATATATCGTCATTGTGATGACAGCGATCTGGCTGATCGGCTATGCGCTGAGTTTCCAATGGCTGAATATATTCGCGACCGCGCTGCGCGGTGTCGCACATACTTTGAGTTTCCAGATCGCGACGCCGGCTCTGCTGATCGTGGCCGCGACCATCGGCGCGTTCTGCGTGGCATGGTTCGTACTTCGTGGGTTCCATGCCAAAGCCACCCTCCAGGTGGTGACGATGCTCGGTGTCGCCGTCATCGGACCGATCTTTCTGTCCGATCCGCTGGCCGATGTGCTGTCGCCCGACGGAATTCTCTCGCAGGGACGCGATGTCGGCCTCACGGTTGCCGCCGGACTCGACGGCGACTCGAACCCGAGCCCGACCCATCTGGTCGTCTCCATCCAGCACGATATGGCAGACAATTTCGCCCGCCGCCCGCTTCAGCTGTGGAATCTGGGTCACGAGGTCGATACCACGCCCGCCTGTCGCGATGCGTGGTCGACCGGGGTCGTCACCGGCAATCGGAAGTCGATGGAGACGATGCTGAAGAACTGCGGTGACGATTCCGCCGCTGCCAAGGTCGCAGAACCGTCGGTGGGTCAGGTCGCGACCGGTCTCATGCTGCTGATCTGTGGCACATTGCTATTGATGTTCGCGGCCTTCCTCGCATTCCGTGTCATCAAGTCTGCGCTCGATTCGATCTACCACGCCCTGCTGGCGATATTCGGTTTCGCCGCCGGTGGATTCGTGTATGGAGCGCCGCAGACGTTTCTGGTGCGCAATGTCGTGCACAGCATGATGTCCGCTGCGCGGATGACGGTGTTCGTGATCTTCCTCGGTCTCTATACGCTGGTCATCGGCAGCTTGTTCAAGCAGGTGCCCGGTCACGAGATGGCGGTGATGGTGACGGTGTCGATCTTCCAGACCGGCGCGGTCTTACATGTCAAGGACGTCAACAGCGGTATCACCAAGGGCGGCGATTGGTTCGCCAACCGATTCGCGGTGGCGATCCAGAGCGGCATGAGCACATCCTCCGCCGGCGGCGGGTCCGCGCTCGGCATGGGCGCGGCAGGGGCGAAGGGGCATGGCCTGGTTGCTCGGCTGGGCACGGTCAACACGATCAACCAATCGCCGGTGACGGCATGGCTCGCCGGTGGTGTCCCCAATCCCCTGAGTCCGATGGCGCGCAAGCGCGCCAAGGTCGAGAGGCAAAATCTCGCGGTCGCACCGATGAACAACGAGGCGGCCCGCTGGAATCAGTTGGCGCGTGACAACGCCCGAATCAAGGTGGGCACGACTGGGCGGCCTCGTCGGAGGACCGCGCTCGAGCTGGCCACCATGATCGACAAGCTGGGGGACGAAAAGGTCCCCGAGAGCCAGTGGATCCCGATGATGGTGGAGGCCGGTGCAACCCCGACCCAGGCCAGCCAGACGATGCGTGCGCATGCCGTGCAGAAGGCCATGCTGATCGACGGCTACGGGGTTCCGGCAATACAGAAGGCCATTGCGGCGGCCTACGCCATCGACAATCATCTCGACCACGACCCGGCCACGAGAGAAGCGATCGCCGCGAAGTCTGTCATCGGCGCCAACAATGCCAAGACAAGCTCGTTGAAGCCCAACCGTGCCCTGTCACCAGCCGAAAGAGAGTATGCCAAGAAATTCATGGCTCTGCCCGAAGACAAAATGAGGAAGGAGGTCGAGTCCAAGATATGGAAGACAAAGAGCAAAGATCTCAAGTGGTACATCGGCAGCAGCATGACCAAGAGTCACGCGGACCTGACCACACAATACGAGAAGACATTCAGCGATCCGAAGATGAGGGGCACCGCTCAGGAAGAGATTGAACGAGGCCTTGTGAGGCAATCGGCTCGAAAGATGGCGGCCGCGGGTGACGATCCGTGGAAGCCTTGATGCTGAACAGTGTTCAGCTTGCGTTCCCACCTCCGCTTGTCGTCTGCCCTGTTCGGCGGGGTTTGACGTAGAGCCGCGGCCCACTCGGTCATCTGTGTTCTCACACCAACCCTGTGCAGGTGCAAGTTCGGCGCAGAATCAGTCAGATGAGGTCGCTACGTCCACCGCCCGGCAGTGAAACTGCTGGGCAGGGCAACAAGTTTCACGTTCGCGCCGGTGTGCGGGGCTTCGACGCACTGCCCATTGCCGATGTACATCATGACGTGGCCGGGTCCGTCGCTCTGGAACTCACAGAAGATCAGATCTCCGGGCCGGATGTCGGCGGGGTTCACCGCGGGCAGCTGCCGATACTGCTCTTGGGAGGTGCGCGGCAGCGCTACGCCTGCGGCGGCTGCCGCGTATTGGACCAGGCCCGAGCAGTCGAAGGCGTCAGGTCCGGTGGCGCCGTAGACGTAGGGTTTGCCGAGTTCGGACAGGGCCACCGAAATCGCTGTCTGCGCAGTCGCTGTCGTTGCCGGTGAGGTGATGCCCGCGTGGCTGTGTCCGGCGATGTTGAACAGGTAGAGGGCGGTGAGTTGATCGATGGCCGCTGCGGTGTCGGCCGCACTGATTTGCCCACCGGCGACGATGGTGCCGCCTTGCTGTAATGCGGCGGCGATGATGTCGTGGACGCGTTGCTGTCCGGCGGGGGTGTAGGCGGAGGCTCCGAGTGCGCTCAACGCCGTGTTGAGCTGGCCGAGAAGGCTTTTCACAGCGGCGTAGTCGAAGGTGTGAGTGCCGGCGAGCGCCTTGAGGTAGAGGGCGAGCTGGCTGTCGATGTTGTAGTAGGCGGTGGCCACATTGTGTTGATAGAGCTGGGCGGCGGACAGCGCCGCCGCGGCCCCGGTCGCTGAATCGCTGGACTGCGCGCCGCCGGTGGGTGCGGGTTTGGTCGACGTCGACGGCGGCGCGGTGGTCTGACGATTGCCGTACGTGTCGCGCAGCAGCCGCAAGGCTTTGATCGCGGCCTGCGCGCTCGGCGAGAGGTTGGCAGTCGATCCGGCCGGAGCATGTGCCGCCGCGGATGTCGGTGCGGGCGAACCGTTTGCGCTTGCACCGCCCGCGCCGGCCAGAGCTGCGGCCAGTATCGGGAGCAGCGCGGCCCCCGTCAGCGGGGAAGGCGCGGTCCGGTGTGCGTCGGGCTGGGGCCCGTCGGCTGGCGGGTCCGCGGGCCGGGCATTGCTGGGTGGTGCTGGTGTCGTGACCGATCGAGGCGGCGGATTCTGCGCTCGAGCCACGGTGGCCCGGAGCGCGGTGGGTGACGCGGGTGCGGCGGCGGGCGCGGGCCGTGTGGTGTCGCTGGCGAGACCCGGTGCGGGCGAGCGTGGTTCGGTCGCGGGACGGTCAGCCGACACTGCGGGTGTCGTGTCTTGCGAGGGTTCGATGGATGGTGCCGGGTCGATATCGGCTGACGGGTTCTTGCGGAGGGTCCACGGTGTCTTGGGACTGGTCCGGTCCTTGCTGACGGTCGCAGGGCGGGGTGTGTTTCCGTCTGCCGGACCGGTGTCGGTGTCGGGTCCGGGTTCACTTCCGGCCTCGGGTGCTGTGTCCTCGGATGGTTCCGCGGCACTGGTCACGGTAGGCCACCGAGAACTCGTTTGATGCGGACATCATCTCCGGTCGGCAGGCTCGCTTCGGTGACCTGTCCGGAGACCGGATCGCAGCTCACGATGCGCGCGGACCCGATCGAGACGCCGACACGAGTGGGTGCATAGCCGCGGTAGCCCCAGAACACCAGATCACCCGGCGAAACCGCCGAGGGATCGACTTGTTGTCCGCACAGGCTTTGCGCCGCGAGGGTGTCCGGCAAGTCGATGACCGCGCGAGCGACAGGATCCTGGCATCGTGGCGACGCGGTCATCGTCGAATCGTCTTGCGCCACAGCGCCGTCGGCGGCGCTGGTTCCTCGCGGGCCGGCCCCGGTAGTGGTCTGCTGGCATGTGCCGGTCAGCGAATCTGTTGAGGCGCTGTGGATCACCGCTGCGGTCAATGCTGCCGGATCGAGGGTTTGTCGTTTGCTGTTCGCAGGCCCGCTCGCCTGTGTGAGGGCGGCCTGTCGGGCGCATTCGGAGGCCAAGCCCTGGTATCGGATTGTCAGCGGCGGCTGTTGGAAGGGTGCCGATCGCATCGCTGTCGAGCAGGCCCGGTACCAGTCCGATACATGGGTGTCATCGGGTGCGAAGGTGACACTTGCGTAGGGGTTGGTCGTCGGTACCGCCTCCGTGGGCGGTGTGCTGCTCGAGCAGGTAGAGGACCCGGCGGCATGTGCTGATGCCTCGGGATCGGGCCCGACAGCGGTTTCGCATTGGCAATGGAACTTGCCGGATGTCGCAGAGGCGCCGCCGACGGCCAAGATGATCACGGCGAACGTCGTCGCCAGGAGCACGAACGCGCCCGCGATGATTCGCCGTAGCAGGCGCGCGACGCCGGGTATCGCCAACAGTCGAATCATCGTCTGCTCTTTCCTTCGGTTGTCTCGAAAGGCCCGCCGGGTGGCGTGAGTTACTGGAATACGGAAGGCATCCCGGAGGGTGTCCAGTCTTGGGTCTCGGTGGCGTCCTCGACGGCCTGCATGGTGACTTCCAGCCTCATCGGGTTGGTCGGATCATCGACGAGGTCGGTGACGGCTCGGTGGACTCGCGTGGCGTGCTGTTCACCGAGCCGCACCCACATGCGTCCTGCTGCGGCCCGGTCGATTCCGTTGTTCTGGAGCCTCGCGACGCCCTCGGCGATGGTGCCTCCGCTACCGTTTCGCGCCTTCCATTGCCCGCTTGCGGTGTCGTATTCGGTCAAGCCCGCGGTGTGGGCGAGGTGGCCCAGGATCTCGAGTTTCTCGCGGGTGGGGTCGGTGAGGTAGTCCTCGAGGTATCGCTGCTGGTTGTCGTCGAGCTGCCCGCCGTGGTGCACGCCGCGCGCGTTGGCGGACTGGAGTTGGTGCGACATCGCGTGCAGGGTGGCCACTGCGGCCGCGACGTCGCCGGTGTCTTCCTCCGTGAGCCCGGAACCGGATCCGGCCGATTGTGAGGCAAGATCGTGTACCCGGCGCATCGCGGCGGCCGTATAGCCGAGTCGTTCGTCCTTGCCGGCGCGGTTCGTGTATCCGCTCTGGGCTTCGCCCCATGCCTCGACGGCCTTGCGGGTCATTGCCTCGTCGCGAAACCCTGCGCCCGACAGTGCCGCGGACAGGTCGGCGCGCCCTGCACCCTCGCCGATCGCAGCCTGGATGGCGGCCGCCGCACCGATGTAGGTATCGGTGCCACCGCGTGTGCCCGAAGCCAGAATGCCTCGGCGTGCGGCTTCCACGTATCGCCTGCGATGGACGTACCTCTGTGCCTGCCAACCACCGCCATCACCGATGCCGCGCGCCGAGCCCGCGCCCGGCTCCGGGGTGTGGTTGTCCGGTTCGGGCCCTTCGGACCTCGGTAGCAAAAGACGCAAACCGCGCATGGCCATTCCTGTGACCGGGGAGCCGACGACGGTATTGATCGCGCTGAAGGTTCCGATCACTCCGAGCCCGTGTCTGCGGGCTCCTATGGTGCCCATCCCCAGGGCGAGTCCGCCGGGCTGGTCGTCGCCCTGTATTCGTAGCGCGAATCGGTTTGCGAGCCAATCGTTTCCGCGGTCAAGACTTTCGGTGAGACGTTTGAGTTGGATGATGGCGACGACTTCGAGGATCGCGCCGATAACGAAGACCGGCATGACCTGACCGCCGGCCTGCCGGAACAGGTCACCCAGGACCAGGACATAGATGCCGAGGAAGACGATCTCGGCGGACATGCGGGCGGCGGCGAAGAATCCGTGCACCAGGTTCCGGACCAGGAAGGTCTGGCTGGGTCCGTAGATGAACCCGCCCGCGGCGAAGCCGAAGATGCTCATCAGGCCGTGGTAGACCGAATCGAGTCCCGAACGCACGATCCGCAGCGACAGCACCGCGGCGAAGGCCAGCAGCAGGGTTCCGGTGAGCAGGACGAGCAGTCCGGCACCGATCTGCCCGAAGGACGGATTCTTGGTGGCCGAGTATGCGTCCCGATCGCCACAATCGTGGATTCCGGTTTTGAGTTGGTCCTCGTCGCCGACCTTGACTGCTGTCGTCCAGGCCTGTCGGCATGCGGGTTCGCCGTCGATGACATGTCCGAAGTTCCAGGTTTGCAGTGGGCGGCGGGCGAAGTTGTCGGCCAGGTCTTGCTGCATCGTCGAGATCAGTTGTCCTGGTTGTGGACTCCGATCGCCATTGAGCCCGGCCGCGACCGAGATGCCCACGTCGCGTGCTTGACTGAGCCAGCCGTTGGATGAGAGCACCTCCGCCAGCGGGTCGGCGAACATCACTGGACCGAGAATCGCTACGCACAGCATGGTGACCACTTGGACGGTTGCCTTCGCGTGAAGGCCGCGCAGCACGAACCAGGCGACACAGAACGCGCCTACGGCGACGGCGGTGATCAGTATCGAGGACGCGCCGAACGTCTGGGTCAATGATCGGGCGACGGTCCGCAGCGGGGCGGCGAGCAGGTCGAGCCATTGGAACGAAAGCACGTATCCGATCAGCCAGATGCCGGTGGTGACGATCACAATCCAGCCGGCGAATTCGACGCCGATGACCACGATCAGTCCGGCGCGGGCGGGATCGAGGAGGCTGGTGTGGGTGTCGGTGGCGAACATGTAGTCTGACAGGTCCACCCCGGTCGAGTCCCGGACGTTCATCCAGCTCAGCGCGCTGTTGGACGCTGCGCCACCCGATCCGGTCTGGGCTTGTGCGACCGTTCCCAGCAGCCCGGGGAAGACGAACAGCCCTATCACGATTGCGCTGACGGTCACGCTTCGTCGGCGCGGTGGCGAAGAGGTGATCCAGGTCCTGCCGCGGCGCAGCACGGCGCGAGGCTGCCATCGCTGTTCATCCCAGAACTGCTCCGGGTCGAACCGGGCGGTCACCGTCGGCGAATCATGGTGGCGCCCAGCCGCGTCGGTGGTCATGGCATCGTCTGCTGACTCGCCGTCGCGACGCGTGCGGCTGCGGGGGTGCTGGTGATCGCGACCGCGCGATCGGCGCGGGCGGGGCCGAGGACCTTCCCGCGGCCGATGCGATTGAGCGCATCGCGCATGAACATCTCGCCGCGACGTTCCTCGGGTACCTGGCGGCCGGGCCCGATGGGCGGCGAGGTTTCCTCGCGCAGGATCTGCACCAGGTAGGGCGCTTCGTCGAGATCGACGCCGAGCCATTCGAGACTGTTGCGAGCCAGTGTCTCGTCGCGTTGACGGAAGACGAATCGGTTGGGGATCAGATTGTGGGCCGCGCCTTGGAAGTCGGTGGCCGGATCGTGCGACGCCAGGGCGATGGCGGCCAGGTGTTTTCGGCCGTCGCGGCTGAAGTCGGAGGTGACCGCCGCACCGACCTGTGTTTGGGTGAAGTGGTGCGCTTCGTCTCCGACCAGCAGACCGAATCGCCCGCTGTCGCTGAGGAATGCCTCTCGGGCGGCGACTCCGACGAGTTCGTAGAGTGCGGTCCCGAGCCTTTTGGTCAGGGGGAGTCTGTTGTAGAGGTGTGGGGTGGTGAGTTCCTCCGCGCTCGGTAGCGCCACGTTGTGGCTGCGGATGACGGTGGCGGCGGCGTCGAGCCGCAACGGGGGCAGGTTCGGATCGAACAGCACCGGGACGCGATCGACGACGGTGCCCAGGCGGGCGGCCAGATCGGCGTATTCGTCGCTGATACCGGGTGTTTCGCGCAGGTGGCGTACGGCGTGGAACAGATCCAGCAGTGACTGGATGCGGTGTTCGGCGATTCCGCGTGGTGTGAGCAGGGTGCTGGCGGCGGCTCCGGCTCCGGAGGTGGGTGAGAGATCCAGCAGCGGCAGAATGGAATCGAGGGCCCGCTCCCCCGCGATGCGTGGTTCGAACATGCGCAGCGGATCCAGCGACACTGTCGGGTTGGCCAGGTCGATGACGACCGCGTTGTCGATGGCGGCGGCGAAATGTTCCCATTCGCCGACCTGGCTGCGGTCGATCGCCAGGAACTGGCCACCCATGTCGTGTACCAGTGCGGCGATCAATTTCAGCAGATACGACTTGCCGGAGCCGAGTTCGCCGGTGACGGCGAACGAGGCGGACAGGTCGTGCAGGGCGGCTTCCATGATGCCGAAGTGGATGGGCTCGAAATTGCCCGACATCAGGTTGATGCCGATGACCGGACCGCTGTCGTCACCGATCTGGCTGGTGGTCAAGGGCACGAATCCGGCCCACATATCCGAGGGGACGATGTGGGCGTAGTCGTCGAAGGCACGACGGGATGGGCTGCCGGGCACCAGCATCGACCACAGATCGACCTGTGCGCCCAGCGGTGCGGTCAGGTCGATTTGGAATCGTTTGTACCGGCGTTTGAGGGTGTTGACCGCGTCCATGGTCACGTCGCGGGCGGCGCCGCCCACCGCGATCACCGTGGTGAACGAGACTTCCGATTCGCCGCCGTTGACCTCGAAGTGGTGGTTGTACTCGCCGAGCATCTGGGCTTTGGACAACAGGGTGTTGTGCGCGAAGGACACTTCCTGATCTCGTTGGTCCATCTGCTCGCCGAGGCGGCGCAGGTTGGTCTCGTTGGTCTTGAGGACCTGGTCGGCGGGTTTGGTCGATACCCGGATTCCCCAGTCGACGGTGACGTCTTCCAAGCCTTCGAGCACATTGAGGAACTCGCTACCGCCGGGAAAGGTCATGCCCGCGTACGGAAACGAGTGCGGAGTGAGCATGGCCTGATAGGAGGGTCGGGCTTCGAGGTCGGGTTGGACCACCTTGATCACCGGCACGAACGAGGGCCGTAAGCGCCGGCTGTTGTCGGCTTGAGCGCCTTCGTCGAGCGCGGCGGACCGGAACACGGCCGCGGTCGCGTCGTCGAGTGCGCCGACTCGCGTCGGTGCGATCGGATCGCCTGCGGCGCCTCGGGACAGGTAGTGCTCCCACAGCCATTGAAATAGCGCGGCCGGCACCGGGGTCGGGTCGAAGTCGCTACCGATCCTGGACAGGATCTCGTTCGCCTTCTGCTCGTAGGCGTCCAGGTCGGCGCGCGCGATGGCGGCGGCGTCGGCGGATGCCCTGCTGCCGCGCCACATCCGGGACAGGGCAGATACTCCGGGGTTGGTCGATCCGACCGGTATCGACAACAAGAAGATGCGGGTCTGCGGCTGGATCGCTCGCACGCGCTCGAAGGCGGCGACGACTTCGACCGCGTAGGCCTCGCATTCGTCGAGGTCGACGCCTTCCACCATTTTGCTCAGGACATCGCGAGTGTTGAGGCCGGCTTGGATGCCCAGTAGCAGAGAGCCGCTGGGCACGTTGTTGATCAGCGCGTGATGGGCGGCTTTCACATCATGTTTGTCGGCGGCCTTGCGCAGGCCGTAGCCGAGCGGGTTGATGAAGTACGTTGCGGTGACCAGGCCCTGGTGGGTGAACTGCAGGTGGCCTCGGATCGCCGCGGTGGGTTGCAGGTCGCGATCGAAACTCATCGGGACCGTCCTTCGGTGATCGCTCGACGGTCACCGACGAGGAAGTCCAGCAGTGTGTTGCCGGACTGTTCGGCGGGTGCCGGTCGCTCGATCATGGGGGTGGCGGGCAGGATGATGACGACCGATTCCTCGATGAACAGGGTGTTTCGTGCCGAGGCGGAGTCGACGGGCATACCGGAGGCCGATACCGGCTTGCGGTCGAGGATCAGCCGGCCGACCCAGAGCGCGCGAGAGGTCAGGCGAACCCCGGTGTAGGGCACGAGGCCGAGTGCGAAAACGATCACCGCGGTAACGAACAATCCGGCGATGAAGGTGATGGCGGGGTTGACCGGGAAGGACATGGAGCTGACCGAGGTGACCAGCAGCAGAGCCGCGGCGGCGGCGACCTGTGGGAGGGTGTAGGGCCCGAACGGCAATTTCTGCCCGTTCTGCGCCTTTCCGATCATGGTCGGGACTCGTTTGACCGGTGTGAAGACCTTGATGACCTGGCTCATCGGCCGTACTGGCCGATAGGCCGTTCAGGCACGACGTGGCTCGAGTCCGCCCTGGCGAAGTACACCAGGCTGGGTAGCACCCAGAACAGGACCGCGGCGACCAGCGCCGATCCGACGACGGAGATCACCTTGCCGGGTGAGAGCTTGTTCTTGGTGGCCTCGGAGATCAGGATCGCCATGCTCGCGATCGTGAGGATGAGGATGCCGATCCATCGGACCATTTGCAGGATCAGGGACAGAATGGTTTCTAGGCTGGTGCCCATGCGGGGTCCTTTCCCGGTCACTTTTGTGTCGCCGGCGGAATCTGCACCGCGCTCGAGGGCGTTCGTGCCGACGGGGTCGGCGTCGCTGACGTGTCCCGCAAGGGTTGGTCGGTCGTGGCTTGCAGCGGACTCCGAAGTGCGGGAACGAGATCCAGCGACTGCACCTGCCATTGACCGGCGGCGCGAACCATGACCAGCGGGTAGGCCAGCGTCGGTGCGACACCGCCGTCGATCTTGGGATTGACGGTCGCGAGGACTCGAGAGTGATCGGCGGTGGTGCCGCAGCCCGGGTCGTCGGCGCGGACGGTTGCGGTGTCGACCGTGGTGAACGGTGACGGGCGCAGCGACACGATCCCCGAATCCGGTGTGACGTAGCGGGTGATGTCGCCGGAACCGGTCAGCATCGCCTGCAGGAAGCCGGCGGCGACCTGCGCGAGCGGGGTGTCCTGGATGCACGAGGTGGCGTAGTCCAGGGCCAGATCCGCGCCGCGACCGGGAGGCTCGACCGCCGAGGGCAGTGCCAGGGCCCGCAGACGTCCGTCGACCACCGACACCGCGACCCGGTAGTACTGGCGTGCGTCGTCGGTCGCACCGGGCCGTTTGGCGATGCGCACCGATATCGTGACGGTCCAGATGTCGGTGTTTGCGTTCGACAGGCTACGTGCGACATACACGATGGCCGGATCTGTCACTTGTCGTGCTGTGGTGGGCAAGCTGACCTGCTGTGCGCCGCCGACGTATTCGGCGATCCGATCCTGCTGGCCGGTAGTGGCGCTCAGATATACGACGACGAATTCCCGAGCGAACCATTCCGCGAGGTCGGCGCGGCCGATCAGCGAAATCGTCGAATTGTCCGATGGCCCCGGTGGTGGTGTGGAAAAGGCGTCCAGCACCGCGTGGCCGCCGCCGAGAACGGCGAGTACTGCCACTATCGCAACGATTATGTTGTCGCGACGGCGGCGAGCGGTCATCCTGCGGAGCAGGATCTCCCCTGAATCCGCGCGTCTGCCGCCGGTGGTAGTCACCCTCGAAATGGTAGAGACCGCGCGCCCGACCCTATTCGGTCTTGTTCCCATTGATGGGAAAGTTGTCAGCAGATCACGGTGCGCCGCATTTGCTCGGCGACTTGGTGGCGCAATTGTCGGTCATAACCGATAGGTGGCAGATACTCACTCGCTTCCTCGGGTGGTGGCGGAAGTCGTGAGACGGGAGGCTCGCCGGTGGTGCAGGCGAACTGGACCAGCGCCAGTGGCTGGTTGGAGTAGCCGGGATAGGGGTAGATCATCAGCGAGCTCGGGGTGTAGCCGCCGTCATAGTCGAGGGTTCGGATGGTGGCTGCGACGGTGTGACCGCCGCGGACTCGGTCGGTCAGCTCCTTGAGCCGGGCTGGTTCCTCCGGGTGGAAGACGTCGCTGGGCTTGAACAGATAGTCCCACCGTATCCACGGCGCGGGGTCGGTGAGCCAGTGCGATATGCCGGCGTGGTCGAGGTGAACCACGGCGAGATGGATACCCGCTCGACGGTGCGCTTCGCGTAATCCCACGCTTTCGAGCGTCGGCCATTGCATGACGGCCTGGCGGGAGGTGATGTCCTCGATCAGCCACCAAGCACCGCGGCCGCGCTCGTCATCGCGCGCTCGAATCGTCACGCACCAGCGGCCGGGCGATCCAGTTTTGTCGGTCACCGAAGCCTCGAACTGTAGCTTCGCGCCGGGCTTCGGGTCGTAGAGGAGATCGAGAACTTCGACATGGCGGTCGAATCCCGATATCCGATGAAAGAACTCGGCAATGGATATCGCTGGTGTGTATTCCTCGGGAGAAATACCGGCGAGTTGTGCGATGCCGCTGGGAACGGCGATCGTCTGGGATTCGAGATCCCAGATCGCCCCGACGGCATGTGTCGGCGGCGGCAGGGAGATACTGCCGGGGCCCATCCACAGCCGCACGGCGTGCACATCTGCGGCCGGGCCGAGTACCGGTCGGATATGCAGGACGTGTGCCCCGGATTTGGTCGGGATGCTCAGATCGACGTCCTGCGCCAGCTCTCGGCAGACCTGCACGGCGTCGGTGAGAGAGGCCGTGCTCAGGCCGTCGTAGAGCGCGGGAGTCTTGGCCAGCTGCCGTTGCAGCACGCGCTGCCACCCAGCGAAGTCACGTGGTATGCCTCCCATCGACGCCACCGAGATGGCCTCCGGCGTGAGTATCTCTGCCGTTATCCACGGAATCACCGAGCCGCTCTGCATAACACCCGCCCGTACCAGCCGTCCTCACGATGCGAACTCTCCTCGATCACATCCGTCTGTCAATGTACCGTTATCCAGCGGCTCGTTCAACACGTTTAGCTTGCTGTCGTTCGGCGGATCTTCGGCAAATGCAGGTGATCGGTGGACCGGGGCCGTTGTGCGGACGCCGAACTCAGTCCCCCGCAACGGTTGCGGCGAGCACACCGGCCCCGGCGAGGACGCCGACCTCGCCCAGCGTGGAGGGCACGACCCGCAGAGCAGGAAGGTAGGCCTGTTTCGCGTGGGCGGTGACGGCCTCACCGAGCGGCTTCCACAATGCCCGACCGGCCGCGGCCATGGTGCCGCCGACGACCACCAGGTCCACATCCAGCAGCGCGGCGGCAGAGGCGATCGCACGGCCCAACGCTGTTCCTGCTCTGCCGACCGCCGCTACGGCAATATCGTTGCCGCCCTGGGCATCACGTGCCAATTCGGCTACAGAGCTGCCTCGCCAGCCTTGTGTGCTCGCCCAGCGGACCGCGGCGCCGCCGCCGGCTACGGCCTCCAGACAGCCACGTCCGCCGCATTCGCACCGCTCGTCATAGCCCGGAACCAGTGTGTGACCGATACTTCCGGCGTTGCCGGTGCGGCCCACCACCGTGAAACCGCCCACCGTGAGCCCCCCACTGATGCGATCGGACACCGAGATGGTGACCGTATCCATGACGCCTTGCGTGGCTCCGAAGTTCTGTTCGGCCACCGCCAGGCACGCACCGTCGAGAGCGAGCGGCACCGTCGCGGCGGGAAACACCTTCCGCACAGCCTCCACGATCGCGAAACCTGCCCGCCACTCCGGGATTTCGGTGGGGGCGACCACTCCGGCGGCCATATCGATCGGACCAGTGCACGCGATGCCGACAGCGTCGACGTTTCCACCCGCGGAGACCTCCATCAGAAGGTCGCGGCAGCTGTCCCATGCCGCCCGGGCGGGATAGCTGATTCGACGGACCTGATCAGTGCCGACGTCTGGGGCCACACGGCAGGCGGCGAAGCGTCCGTCACCGATCTCCAAGGCCAGTACGGTCATGAATCCCCTATCACTGCAAAGAATTTCATTCGAATCGGCTCCGGCGCCCTACGCGCTCTCGGTTCCGGCGGGCAGCAATGGACGTCCGAGGACGAGATGGCGTCGGGGCGCGGACGGCGCGGACTCGATGCGTGAGGGACTGGTGCCGTTGTGGATGATCCGCATGGGCCGCTTGCGGTCGAAGGGGGCGATGCGGTGGCGGTCCAGATTTTCGACCACCTTGCCGGAGTTGTCGTAGGGCACTCCGGCCCAGATCATCGATCGGGGTGCGTCGCCGCGGTCGATGAAGCCCTGTGCGAGCTGGGCACACTCGACCAGCAGGGGGCAGTCGTGGCAGATCTCGACGGCGACTCGCCAGGAGTCGGGTGTGCCGATATCGAGGTCCCAGTCGTTCGGTCCCTCCGCACACGGCGGGCGGTCTGGCCCGATCGTGTGAGCGGTCGTATCGGCCGCGCGAGTGGTAACCCCGCGCAGCGCAGGGGTATGGGTAGAGCTCATAGCCGTCTCCGGAAAATGCGAGGGCACAAAGGCTTTGGTGGTGCCCCAGTGATCGGACGGGCGTCAGGGCTGCTCGACAGTCCCCGGAAAGCCGGCTGCCATCGCCGGCAATTTGCACGTTAATCGACGCATGTGCCGCCCCGCAAGGTTTACGCCGTTATATAACGGCTCATTGACTTGGGCGCCGTGTGTGTTGCATCGTTGTACGATTGCGTTTTACACCGCATGCCAGAGCTACGTGCAGGTTTGATCCCGAGGACGATCGCAACAGTGGACTACACCATCGATGAACTGGCGCGAGCGGCCGACACTACCGTGCGCAGCGTTCGCGTGTACCACGAACGTGGGTTACTCCCCTCACCGGATGTCCGCGGCCGGATCGGCTACTACGGCCACAACCACCTCGATCGGCTGCAAACCATCAGCCGGCTGCTGAGCCGCGGTATGAAGCTGAACGGTATCCGCGAACTGCTGGACGCGTGGGACCGCGGCGACGGGTTGGCCGAGGTTCTCGGGGTGACCGATCAACCGGTGTCCGAAGCGGTCGAGGACCCGATTCCTCAGGAGTACTCCCCCGACCTTCCGGACTATCTCAAGAAGGCGCTCGCAGCCAGCGATGATCCGCTGGAAGGGTATCGGCTGGTCAATCCGCGCTGTTGCGATCTTGCCACCCGGCTCGTGGATGCCGGGCTCCCCGTTTCGGCAGTGGTTGAACTGGTCGAAAGGCTCCGGCACGACTGCGAGCGGCTGGCCGATCGCTACGCCGAAGCGGTGTTGTCTCCCCTTGCAGGCCAACCGTATGCGGCGTCGGAACGCGCTCCCAAGGACCGAACGGTCTTCGACACGAACGTCGCGATCGCGCGACTGATGACGACCAGGGCAGTCGCGGAACTGATCGATCAGGCATTGGCCCGGCGAGAAGGGCTACCCCCGACAGCCGCCTGAGGCGGTCCGGTGAGCTCGGGTCACGACCCGGTTGCGGTGGTCTCGACGAAAGTCCGCCGGGGCCTGACCCTGCCACCGCAGCAATGCCCATCGAACCCACGAGCATCGTGGTATCCACGTCGTGCCGCCGCCACCGACTGAACCGGAAGATTCGTCTCGTGCAGCAGGGTGAGGGGTCCCCGTAGCATGCGCCGAATTTCGGGTGGATATGGCGTAGCCGCTGGTCAGCGACGGTCGGTCCCTGGACCGATTGGGCTGATGAGCTCGCCGTATGGCCTGCGGTGAGGGTTGGACGTAGCGGCGCAGGTTCTCGGCCTTGCGGTGGCGGGACTTGGCCATCGGTTCCAGCAGACTGGCGCCGGCCTCGCCGAGGTGAATGAGGCCGCAGTGACGGAGGTCGTGCAGGTCCCGCCCGGTTCCGGGGCCGTCGATGGCGGCGTCGAGTAGGTCGCGGGCCTGGTTGTAGGACGACCGGGCCAGCCGGTGTCGGGGCACACGTCGCGGTCGGCGAGGTACTTCCCGGGTCCGGGCCGCCGGTGTGTGAGGAACAGTGGTCCGTGGGTGCGGTCCTTGATCAGCCGTGGCGCAGCCGCGCGGCGTTGGCGTCCCAGGAGTGGTGGCCCGGCAGCCAGTTCGGCCGCGAGTTGGCCCTACATCCACACCGGCGGTACCAGGAACCCCCGGGTCGAGGGGCCGGGATTCATGGGTTGGAACTCGGGCACGCCAAGCGGGAAAGCGCATAGACGAGCTGTGGGCGGTCCCGCAGCCTGGACTGCGGGACTCCGCGATGGTCACATGGTGATGTCGCCGTGAAAATCGTGGCCCTGCACCACCTTTCCGGACACCGTGCCAGAGATCTCGTTGCTGACATTGCCCTCCCCGATGGCCCCGCCGAGCGAGATCCGCGCTCATTCGGTGCGCAGCTGCGCACCGAATGCCGGATCGGTGAGCTCGGCATGCTGGAGCGCCTGCGCCAGCTGCCGCACCTGGGGCGAATCGGTGCCCGCGCAGACCGCCGCCTCCAGGACCGCGGTCTGCTCCGCGCTCTTGGCGAACTTCTTGCGCACCAGGTCATACAGCCCGGTCGCGGCCATCACGGTCAGGACAGGTTCGACCATTGCCGTTCTTCACACTCGAGTGGCTCACTCACAGCGGATCGCCACGCTACCAAAGGGTTTCACCGACATTGCCAGATTTTGCCCGTCCGGTCATCTCCGGCCGGGATGGGACCTTCGGCTCGAATACATCGGATACAGCTGAAAGTTCCAGCGCTCGGGGACCCGGGTCGTGCTGCGGCGACGAGCACACGTCCAGTCGAGTTCGAGCGCCCATTCGACCTCGTTGGCAGTGATGGTGGGCTCGAACACGAAAACCTCCGGATTACTGTCGGAGATCTTGAACGGGAAGTCCGCGCTGTGGGCAGTGATCCGCGGCGGATCCGGGTCGAGATCGACCGCGAAGCCGCGCACCGGCATCAGCCCCGTGAGCCCATCCACGTCCACGGACGGTCGCGGAGGGGTCCGAGCAATCACTACCACCTGCATCCCGTGCAGCACGACCGCTTGCCGAATACGGGTCTCGAGCAAGACCTCGATCTGCTGGCCGCCACTGACCGGGAGACGCTCCCCGTCAGGGCCGTCCGGGACGAGCGGTTCGATTGTCACCGAGTTCGTCGAGAGGATTTGGGTGCTCACCGTGATCGGTGCATCGAGCAGGGGCGCGGAGCTGTCGTGCATGACGGTGACGTCGCCGTGAATGTCGCGAGCCTGCACCACCGTTCCCGCATGGTCGCCGGTGATCTGATTGCGCACCGAGTCGTCGGTGATCGGGTTGTTGTTCTCCGGCGGCGGACTTCCCCACCACCGGCGTCGTTGACCACTCACTGACGCCCCCTTTCGGCTACTCCCGGCACTTGATCAGTGACAGGCCCAGCTCCCCAGCACGGTGGGCCGGTCAGGGAGTTGGCGTGGAAGGAACGTGATGAAACCTGGCGGGAAGGGGCGTCGGTACGAAGCGTGTCACGAGCAGGAATCGTCCCCGACTGATCTCCGGGAACTCCCGCAGACGCGCAAGTTCCTCGTCCGCGAACACCCGCCTCGCCACGAACCCCAACCTCCAGCACACCTACCAACCTCATAGGCCGCCAAGCCAACCACCAACCATCCTGGCTCGCAGCAGAACCCAGCGAATCATCCCTCACCAGGTGCAGGGCCATTTCGGCGATTTGTTACTGGGACCCCGTGAGGGTCGGTGTAGGCGGCATTGAGGTCGGCGAGTCGGTCCTGGTCCCGCCCGGCCATGTAGCCTCGCCTGTCCAGGGCATGTTCGCCGATCTCGACCTGTAGGCCCCAACTGCTCAGGACGCCGGCCGACTCGTCGATCGCGCCCGGATTCTCCGGGAAGCTGGCTGGACAGACGAGCCGCAGGTGGTCACCCACGCCCAGCTGGGGCCATGACAGTGCCTCCGGCCGGGTTGGTCAAGTCATGTGTGGGTCGGTAATGAAGCAGTTGGCGCAGATCGGGCCGCCGTGCGGGTCGTGGGTCACCGGTCGGCGCCTGGCCTTGGCGCGTGAGTATCTGTCGATGCGGGAATGCGCGATGTAGGCGCGGCAGACGCGAACTCCATTGAGTGGCTTGTCGATACGGGATCGAGCTGGGCGACAACGGCGTGAATCACCGACACCGGGTCACGATCGTCGATGTCAGAGCATTGCGCGCATCACGGCTTCGGTCGGGGGACTTCACACGGTTGGTCTCCCCGCGGGCAGCGCGGGGCACTCGCGGTGCTCGCAAGGGCCGCAATACGAGTCCTGACCTTTGCCGGCCGAGGCAGCACATGCCGGAATGGTGTGCCGACGACGATCATCGCCGGAAGATGACGCAGAGGCTGGCCTTCCCAGCCGGAGCGGTCGGTGGCCAGCTGAGCGAAAGACATTGGGGCAGCCTCGATTACTGGTTAGCCGATCCGTAGCAAAAGCCTGCGAAAGGCAGGGCTGCGATGATGGGACGGCGTCCGCGTCCGTGTGCAATCTGGATGCCAGGACGTAGCGGGGCCAGATCAAGTGCGTTGGGCGTGGGCAATCACCGGGAGATTCCGCCCAGCTGCGATGGCCGGGACCGGGAGCAGGGAAGCAACAAACCTGTGGCACTGAGCGACCGACAACGGTCGGCAAAGCAGGTTGAAGCTTTAGGGAAGGTCATTGGGGGTGGGCTGAGGCGTGATCTCTATCCACAGCCGACGCCAGCTTACTACAGGTTTCTTTTCTAGGAGAAGAACTACATGAGGGCCCGATTTTGTGCGTGTCACCTGCGGAAACCATAGGGCGTCGTCCGCAAGATATGCGTGGGGTGTCCGCAAGATATGCGCGGCTTCCTGGGGGAATGCGGTGAGCGGTGTCCGCAGGATATGCGTGGATAACCTGCGGACGCGGTGAACTCACAGCACAACCCTGTGGATGGTGTCCGCAGGATATGCGTGGATAGATGGCCTATCTATCCGTCCGCTGGTTATGCGTGATGTCTTGCGAGTCTTCCGGGATGTTGCTGCGCGGCGGACGGGCGAGAAACAGTTGCGGACCTGCGAGAAGCCGCCGGTTCCGCGCACCCGGGCCGGTGGCACGCTTCGCATATCTTACGGACGCCGGTTATCCCCAGTCCGCAGGATATGCGTGGACAACCCCTCGGCGTCCGCGAGATATGCGCGGCCGCCAGCTTGTCCGCGAGGTATGCGTGGGTTTCGGCGTTGGTGAGGACGATGCGACGCGTGTCCGCAAGATATGCGTGGCCTCGGGGTGTCCGCGAGATATGCGCTTCCCGCCCCACCACTGTCATCGCAACCTGCCCGTGTCCGGTATGTCCGCGAGTTATGCGTGTCGCTGGTCCCGAGCCGACAGTCCTCGGGTGCTGTGACCTGCGACTACGTGAGTTTCGGTGGGATGGGTGCGTCGGCCGGTGGAGGTGGCATGCCATCGAAGATGGCGCGCGTCACCTCGGAACGCCCCCGCCGGTTGTGTGATGTCCGCTTATTATGCGTGGGCCCAGGGCGCGCCAAGGCCTCTTGACCTGCGCCGATTCATCGATGTCCGCGATCTATGCGTATTGCCTGGACGCGGGTCGGTCCGCGATTATGCGCGAGGTATTCCCGGACACGGGGATAGTAAGAGCTGGTGTTTTCCGGTCAACGTGCAATGCTAGGGTCCATGCCCCGCCCCAAACGCAGCCCGTTGGACATTGTCCGCGCGGCAGCGGAGGTTTGGGATGGCGAGCAGGAAGTCGGTTACCTTGCTCGCGTCTTCACCCAGACTTCGCTGCCCTACCGCGACCCGGGCGACGTGCCGGCTTGGGGTCGACGCAACGGCGACCTGTCATTGACCGTTCAACCCGGTATGACCACCGATTCGAACAACAAGACGGTGTCGATCGGCTATCCCTATGGGACCATGCCGCGGCTCATACTGACCTTTTTGTCGACCGAGGCGGTTCGGACCGGCTCGCAGGAGATCGTCCTCGGCGACAGTCTGACCGACTTCATGCGCTCGATGGGTCTGGCCGCGACCGGGGGGAAGAACGGGTCGCTGACCCGGATGCGCAACCAGTCGCATCGACTGTTCAACGCTACCTTGACCATCGAGTACAAGGGTGATGCGAACCGGCGGATCGGCGCCAAGCTGTATGTGGCCAGCGCCTACAACATTTGGTGCGGGGCCGATGACGAAGATGGACACCCGTCGTTGTTCAGCTCGACCGTGCGACTCAGCGACGAGTTCTTCCGTGAGGTCACCGCGCACCCGGTGCCGCTGGACATGAATGCGATCAAGGCGTTGGGCGGGTCGGCCCTGCGCTTGGACATCTATGCCTGGTTGACCTATCGCATGTTCTCAGTGAAGCGAGAGACGACGGTGCCGTGGGAATCGTTGATGATTCAGTTCGGTTCCGCCGCGGACAGCTCCGATCGCCGTCGGCGACACCAGTTCCGACGCGACTTCACCGAGGGGCTCAAACAGGTGATGGTGGTGTACCCACAAGCGAACGTGGACACGACGGATGCGGGTGTAGTCCTGCGCCCAGGCCTTCCTCACATCCCGGCGTCCCCTGGGTTCCGTGCCTTGGCGCGTTGATTACCGACATCTGCCGCCGCCTGACAGCGGCCGGATCCAGCATGAAATCTTTTGCGGTGGAGCATAATTCGGCAGACCGAAGTGGCCGGCGTTTTCGGATCGCGGTGTCCGGTGTCGACGATTTGGGTCCGCTACGGTAGTCGCAGTCAAGGGACTGCTCGCCCCCCTGTTCGACGGCTACCCTCGTCGGTGCCGCCCCAGGGTTGGTACGACCTGGGGCGCCACGACCAGCAATGCAAGGGAATCGATCTAGATGTCGGTGCCGGCTTCGTCGTCCGGGTCGGATTGGCCCTCGAGTCGCGCGATATCGTCCGACAAATACAGCTTCAGGGCGTAGTCGACCAGCGCGCTACGGCTTCCCGCCTGCCATTCGACGGCCAGTGAGTCGAGCATCTCGATGTCGGCGGGGATGATGCCGGCCAACGGAATCTTCACGGGCGGCTCTTCATGGCGGCGGCGCCGTGGCCGGGAATGGTCGACTCGCTTGAACAGTCGCCCTGTGGGCTTGGGATTGGCCTGGGCCGCAAAGTGCTGTTGGATGTCCTGCTCGAAGGTCTCGATGGCGTCGAGCACCACCTCACCGTAGCTGCGCCCCTTCCCGCGGCGTTCCTTTTCTCCATGGGTGCGCTTGCGCAATGCTTCTGCCACCACACTTGCGACATGGGCCTCGGCGGTGCCTTGACCGGTCTTGGCGCGTGTCTGCGTAGCTCGGGGACGCTTGGTTGCCTCGGGTGGGCCTGCGGTGGCCCGGGGAGCTGCTTTACGAGGCTTGGGGGCGGGATTCGGCCGATGTGGTGAGCCGTGCGGTGGATCGCTGAGCTCGATCGACGGCACCGGCGGTGGCGCGACAACCGTCTCGGCGGGAGGCACCGGAGGAAGGAGGTCGTCGATGTCGTCGAGATCGTTGTCCCTGAATGCGCCTTTCCTGGCCATTTACACGCCCTCCTTCGCGCGTTCGCCGGCCGCGAGGCGGACGAGTACTTCCCTGGTCAGCTTCTGGTAGTCGGTGGCCAAGGGCTCGGTGTCACGTGACCATTTTTTCGAGGGCTGGTCGTCGGAGTCTGCGCCATCACCGTTGCGGGGTGGTGCGAAATCGATGAGCTCCTCGGCTGTGCGGTGGAAGGCACGAGAGTCGAGAGCGGCGGCTTTGTCCTGGCGGATGAAGTTCTTGAACGGTTCGATCCCCGTGCCCTCGAGAAGGTCCATGATCTTGCCGAGTGTGTCCTCGTTGCGTCGGACTGCGCGTGGATTGCAGTCGAACAGAACCATTCCCATCAGTTCGACCATGGCGCCGTTCTTCCGAGCCCACAGGTACCTGCGGGCCAAGAGCTCTGCGCCGTCGATGCTCGCGTCGTCTTCCTTGGTCGGGACGATCAACCAGCTCACGACCTGCAGCAGCAGATCGAGCACCCCGCGGTCTCCCGGGCCGGAATCGATGAGTACCAGGTCGTAGCCCTCGCTGTCGACCAGGGCCGACAGCGCGACCAGCAAATTCTGCCGTGGATCGATGCCGTGCTGTTCGGCGTTGGTGACAACCGTTCCCGCCATCGCGAGAAGCTTTCCGCCGCAAACGACGTCGAGTCCCGGTCGCACGTCCCGGACCGGCTCGAGGGCGGAGCCGTACTGCAAAGTCATTGCCAGGGAACGGCCGTCGTCGGAGTCTGCGACGCCGAGGTCACGTACCGTGCAGTTGCCCTGCTGGTCGGCGTCGACTACCAGCACACGCTTGCCGCGCAGCGCGACCGCGACTGCGATGGCCGCGACGATCGAGGACTTCCCCACTCCCCCTTTTTGGTTGGCCACCAATATCGTTCGTCGGACCGCACGGAGATCTGACAGCAAACGCGTACTCGTCACGCCGTGGACAGTACCGGAGGCAGTGCGGAAGGAACAACCATCTCGGAGGGGTGTGTCGCAGGCAGAGCGATGGCGACGTCTCCGCCTCAGTTCAGGGTGAAATCTCCTGTAAGCCAATTGCTCCGAGCTCCGGCCAGAGATTCACCGCTTTCGATGGTTCAGGCCGAGATCGATAGACCGACAGTATCGCGCATCAAATGTCGCGTACTTGCTCAGGTGGTTGTTGATATCGCGGCTCAGCAACTATCAAATGCCTTGTCGAAAGACGCTTTTGATGGCCGATGGACGGCCGATGACATGGTCGGTACCGAGAGACTTGTATGGACGCCAACAAGGGTAGGCGAGTACCCCCGATATCCACCCTCGTCCACTGTCCGGTCATATGCGCTCATCTCGACTTCACCAGCGTCACTGCATGTCATACGTGGTATGAGCGGTTCTACGAGCAGAAGATGCGTCGGCATCCTCGCCTGTGGATTTGCCGATGAAGGCGTAGTGGGACGACTCGGAAACATGGCTCGCGCAAAGAGTTCTGTAATGGACTTGGGAGGGGGTGAAGCGATGGGGTGATGATTCCCCATTTCATGGGTAGTCGTCAGGGTAAGTAGTGGCGTCGTGGAGCTGGTCCTGAGAAGAAGCTCGAAACAGGTAGCACGATCAGTCGAAGCATGGTTCTGGACCTGGATCTTGTACCTGATCATGTTCAGAGCTTCATGTCCGGTGCAGTATCGGGTGGAGTCGCCTGCCTTGACATAGGTTGAGGCAGTGGACGATTCCCATGTCATGCCCACGGCATCTGACCCTTCCGCTGACAGGGTCCGCATCATCGCCAGCAGTAGGGTCGCTGCAACGGTACGAGGCATTGCCGCGTGCTTGTCCCTTCTCGTCGCCAGTGCACAGCTCAGTGGAACGCTCCGACGATGCGCGCAGTTGACGCCCAGATAAGAGAGCGTCTGAATGGCAGTTCCGGCCGCACGACCGAGAACCCGGTATCTGATGGTCTCTGCGACTGGCCAACTGACCCCACCTTCAACCATCATGTGCGCCTTGCATGGAATCAGTGTTGCCACCCGGAACAGAGCTTTCTCAACGGTAGCTGAGAGGATCGATCGGGTGGACGCTGCAACAGTCATCGAACCGATCGATTCAGCAGCCCCATGAGCTGTCAGAGCTCCTGGGCAAGCGATGTCCTGTCTTAACGTCTTACATATCGTCTTATCGACAGTCGCAGGATCGGTCTTGAGTACTGTCTTATGTAAGACGTTAGGTCTGGCCAGAGAGTGGGTGCGAGATAAGGGTTCTGTCTGTGTAGTAACTGATCCTCGCAGTTCAGACGCTATTTTTTCGAGTGCGGTATCTCTCTCGGATGCCTCACGTCTGGGTGACACGCTAGCGTGGATCGAGCCGTTTGGGCGGCTCATCGGGTAGGGGAGCGCAGCTCGACCGAATGGCGAGATCGCTTGTGCGATCATGGCGCTCACCTCCCTAACGGCAGTCTCGATCACTCGTGCTTCACGGTGAATCCGCGTTGCCGTGAAGTCTAACGTCGATCGCCTATGCCATGCCGATCGAGGCGTCATCGTCGTGTCCCACGCCCACCTCTACTCGTGCTCGAGCGCGAGACACAGGACCGTCGGCGACTAGTGGGTCGTATCGTCCGCGATCACTAGTGCTCCTGTTCTTCGTCGGGCCAATACCCGATGCTTTCAAAGCCTTGCGATCGTCGCGGGTAAGTTCCGCTGTGAGCGTCTCGGTATCCGTCGCGGTGACGTCCACGCGCCACTATCCGCGGCAATGGGCGTCTCGAAGCTCTGAACCCACCGCCGCGTCGTACGGATACGAGGACGAAGGGTTGTCAGCGGGGGAGTGGGGTGCACATTTGGCGATCCCCAGCGTGGGTGGAGCAACAAACTTTGTCGAGAGTGCGCCCCCCGTCGAGCACTCCGGGACAGTCGAGAAGTTGACGCGCCGCGGAAAGTGTCCGCCGCCTATGCGTTCCTACGATGCTGTCCGGCGAAGGATGTCGCTCGTACTGGACTGGACAATGGGAACGGGTATTTCGTGCGCCACCGATTGCCTTCATGTGTCGAGCCCCGGCGCTCCGTTCGTCCATCGGTGCACAATGTCTCGTCCGGTGCTGGCGTGGCCGCGTGTGTCGGGTCGGTTGTCGTGCACGGATCTTGGGCGAGTTCAACGCAGTATGACGGAGTAGTTGGCAGCTGTTCTTCGGGCGCGTCCTCGGTCGGCCGCCGTCGAGCGGGCGGCGCGGGCGAAACACGCACAGTTGCGAACAATGGCCACGCGATCCGGAGGTGATCCGAGTGGCCGATGCTTTAGCTCTGATCAGCGGGTAGCTGATAGCCGTGAGGGTCGGCGCCTGCGGCGGTCGATGTGCCGCAACGCTTCTCTCGTAGTGCGGGAGCCTGCGGGCGATGGTTGTGCTGGTTCTTCGGTGCACTGTGCTCGCGGATGTACCTGGGCGGACGGCGGAAGTCAGTATTGTGCACAGTCCGTACTCGCATGGGATCCGAATTCAACCGATTGCGCGGGGCCTGCTGCTTGCCCCTGTGTCGATACGCTTCTCGGTGCGCTCGAGGCGGGTGTGGGCCGCGTCTTGAACGACATCACACGTGTGTCGAGTGTCTGCGGATCGAGGGTGTGGGAGGTGACGCGAGCCCCGCCACCCACGTTTGCTGGCGAGATGCTGAAATCAGTCGATTTACGGCCAGTTTGACCGTTTTGGAATGCCCTGGGGACCTCTCGCGGGCCGAATTGGCCTCTATTCTGTCCATAGAGCGATCGATACCCCGTTTTGAGGTATGGACATGGGCCTGGCCAGAAAAGTTCGACAGCGTTCGATCTCACGCGGTTTGAGGCTCTGACCTGCAGCAATCACGGGCGGCAGGCGGGGGCGGCGGCGTGAGGGGCCGTTCTCAGCGGGCGAGGACTGTTGTGCCGAGCCGCTTGCCTCGACGGTCGTGCCCGGTCGACGTCCGATAGGACGTCGAAGCATTCTGCGACTACCTACACAGCCTGCTCGAAGCGCCGACCGACTGGCTTCCCGCGGCGGTCGCGGAGATCCCGGTGTCGGCCGGCCGTCACCGCCGCCGGGAATCAGTGGCCTGATCGCGGCCGGGGCGCACCGGAAGATCCGTGCTGGATGGTGCGGCTCAGTCGCCTCGGGGGCGTCGTGTGCGGTGTTGTTTCCCGTGGCGGCCTATTGGATTGGTTGAATGGCGGGACTCGATTCTCGAGAGCATGCGAGTAGTCTTGCTACGATTTCTATTATGAAAGCTAATACCTCGGTGAGCGTGGATGAGGCCGTGCTCGAACAATCCAAAGAGGCTGCTCGCGAGCTTGGGGTCACCTTCTCAGTGTTCGCCGAGGCCGCACTGCGGGACCGCGTGCTGATCACTGCCGCACGGATCGCCGCGGACTACGAACGAGCCCAGGGCCGCGACACCGCCGAGTACTTCGAGCAGGTCGAAGTCGAACGCGCGGCCATGGCCGACGCAATCCGCGCTGACAGCACAGCCTGGTGACTGCCGCCGTCCCCGCCCACGGCGAGGTCTGGCACTACCTTCCGAGCATCGCCGGACGCGAGAAGCCATCCTCGCTCGGCAGCGATCGCGTGCTGATTCTGTCCCGCACCGCTGCCAACACCATCTTGCCGACCGTGCTCGCCGTCCCGGTCGAGCTGACGCCGAAGATGCCCGGGTTGGCTGTCCCGTTTTCCGATGCCGACCCTCTTCCTGGCCTGTCCGCGGTGGTGTACCGAATCACACCCCTGTACCGGCCGTGGCTGCACGACCGCATCGGCGTCGTTAGCGAGTCCACGCTGCGGCAAGTCGTGGGCGCGCTGGTCGGCCTTGTCACCCCCGACGCCGTGTTAGGTCCCGGCCGGTAGAACCCCGAGAGAAATTCGGGCATGCGCATCTCCGACGTCGTGGCTGAGGGCCCCCGCATCTGGGCGGACGGATGTGCCCCGCGCGTCCGGTGGCCTGACGTTGTGCTGATCGAGCCGACCGCTGGACAGGCTGCCGGCTACAGGCAGCCAGTGCGGTGTGCGTGGCCGCTGCCCGCATGGGTGTCCTGCTCGATGGAGCCGGGATCGACCCGGTTGTAGGCGGGAATGCTTTCGTGGTATCCGGGAAGCCGCTGGCGGATCTTTTTCCTCGCCGCTTTCGAGGTCTCTCAAGGACGGATGTGCGTGTGCACATCATTCGGGTGCCCCAGGCCTATTCAAACGGACCGTCTGCTCGATCAGGATTGCAGATCAACATTCCTGGTGCCCTTGCGCTCTGCTTTGCGGGACCGAGAGGGACGCTTCAACCCGCGTGCGGACCTCCGCGGTTGTGACCGCTCGTCCGCCACACCGAAACGAGGAGAGATGGACTTCGCACCGAGTGAACACGCGGCCGAGCTGGCCGAGCGTGTTCGCCGCTTCGTCGACGAGGAGGTCGTGCCCGTCGCCCCAGTACCACCACGACGTCGCGGCGTTGCGTGATTCTGGGGCGATCCATGGAATGACCAGCGCCGATGTCGTTGCCCGACACCCTTCGCGCGAAGGCTCGGGCCGCGGGCGGCTGTGGAATCTGCTTCTGCCCGCCGCGCACGCTGGTGAGCCCGCATCTCGATCAATGCAGCCTGCCTGATGGTGCTTGGAGGCTCGATGCAGCTGGTGCGTCCGAACCGACCAAGCCCTGCATGGGGGATTGTGGCGGTCGGCCTATGTGCCCGAAGTCCACACTCGGGCTCGCGGCGATGCTGGGCACACTCGGACCGAATCGGCGACGGCGATGACCTCGGGTGTCTGTCTCGCGCCCGGTGCGAGTCGTACGCTCCCTCTGATAGGCAACATGAAGGGACAGTTATGGCCATCAAAGACTCCAATATCGACACCGTGCTGGGCACGCTCAGGGTGCGGGTGACAGGCAGCGGAGACGACACGATCGTCATGTGGCCGAGCCTGCTGATGGACCACTCGTTATGGGATGCCCAAGTCGCCCACTTCTCGACCAGGTACACCACCATTGCCGTCGACCCGCCCGGCCACGGTGCCAGTAGCCGGCTCACCCGCCTTTTCAGCCTCGACGAATGCGCCGACTGTGTTGTTCAGGTGCTCGATGCATGCGATGTGGCCCGGACACACTTCATCGGCAATTCCTGGGGAGCCATGGTGGGTGCAACTCTTGCTGCCCGCCACCCCGACCGGGTGCGGTGCAGTGTGCTGATGAACGGCACCGCTTCGGTGGCCTCTCGAAGCCAGCGGATCAGGTTCGACGCGCTGCTGGTGATGGCCAGAATTCTTCGCGGCATCCACCCTCCCCTGACCGGGGCAGTGGTCAAGGCATTCCTCGGGCCGACATCGATTGCGACACGCCCTGAGGTGGTTCGATACGTGATAGCGACAGCTCGGGCCAACGACATCACCTCCGTTGCCCCGGCAGTGCGAAGCGTGGTCTGCCAACGTGAGGACCAGCGCCAACTGCTGAAGTCGGTTCGTACCCCCACCCTGGTGATCGCAGGGCAGCAAGACGCGACTTTCCCACCCGCAGAGACGGCGGAGATGGCGGCGGCGATCCCTGGCGCGGAGTACGTGCTTCTCCACGATGCCGCCCATCTGGCCGCGCTCGAAGTACCCGATGTGGTCAACAGCTTGATCGACGACTTCCTTCATCGGCACTCCGTCGACGGCTGATCACTCGCCGCGGGCATTGATCGGGCGTTGCCCGCGGGCCGTGCGCCCTGGGTGCGGGCAGCGCAGCCGAAACCGACCAAACTGTCCCAGGATCGAACGCTGGCTACTGTGGTGGCCGGGAAGCGTGCTCAGCGGTGGTCTCCGTAGCAGATCGCGGGCCGGTGGCGCGAAACCTGCAGTCCAGCATTGGATATGTGTCGCACGAAGCGATCTACCGCACCCTGTTCATCCGGGCCCGCGGCGAACTGCGCCACGAACTGACCCGCGCTACCTGCGCAGCCGGTGCGCCATGGGTGGAGCGCGAGTTACGTGCCGGCCTGACGGGCGCGGCGAGTGTCGGGGCGTGCTCAACACTCCCGACCGCGCCGCCGAGGCCATCGACCGAGTGGTGCCCGGATACGTGGAGGCAGGCCTGCTCTTTCTGAGGTGTTGCGAAGACCGCCTGAACCCGCAGGCAGTTGCGGACGGTGCAACCGAGGCCACGGCCCGAGATCTCGGGTCGTTGATCTTCGAGTCCTCGCGCCTGGCCGATTCGCTCAGCACGCCATGCGGTAAAAGTAGTGCTTTGGCATTCGCGGGCCGGCGAGCGGGTTGAACGCCCTGGCTCGCCACATCTCACCCAGTCTGCTGGGTACCTGTCACAGCGCGGCATGTGGTGATGATGAGTTCGTCGAGCCGTGCGGGTAGCGTTTCGCGGCCGAGCAGATGTCGCCGTACCGCACCGTAGGGGACATCGACGACCGCGAATAGCACACTCGTGTCATCGATTCCGCGGTTGCGCTCGAGGAAGGCTCGCAGCGCATCGATCAGGCGTGTGTTCACCTCGGCTCGTGCGCTGGCCAGCTCGTCGGGCCAGCGAGGTACCAGATCCTCCGGTCGGTGCAGCACCAGAAGCGTTGCATCAATGGGATTTTCGCGGCACCAGCGCGGGGTGTGCAGGGCGGCCTGCTCGAGATCGTCGGCTGCCAACGCCGTCAGCAGGCCCTCCTGGAACCGCTCGACCGTTCGCAGCCACAACGCGGCCAGCAGCAGATCCCGCGACGCGAACCGGTGATACACCGAGCCCACCGGTCCCTCGAGCCGCGCGGCGATCGACGCGATGGTGATCGAGGCCGCGCCGCCCTCAGCGGCCAGCGCCCCCGCCGCGTCGAGGATCCGGTCTCGGGTGAACTTCGCGGGTCTTCCCATCACATCTCCTCGTGGTTATAGTTCCTTCATTCTAGAATATCGATTCTAAAAAGGAGTGTCGATGTCCGACTCCACCGATGTGGTCAAGGCGTTCTACTGTGCGGCGCAACAGCACGACGCCGCCGCGATCCTTGCCGTGCTCCATCCCGACTTCGAGGCTCACGTCGCGCCGGGCATGCCGTGCGCGGCCGGAGGCAGCTTTCAGGGTCCGCAGCAGGCGCTGACCCGGATCTGGGGTGCGGTCTTCCGAGACTTCGACACCGCGCCCTACGACGAGGTGTGGCACGAATCCGGCACCGCAACCATCGTGGTCACCGGCCACTACCGCGGCACTGCGCGGGCGACCGGCCGCCGCTACGAAGCCGAGTTCGCTCATTTGTGGCGTGTGACCGACGGCCGCATCCGTTGGCTGCACCAATACACTGACACCGCCCGCTGGCACGAAGCACTCACCGGCGCATGACAACTCACTCACCCGGTCCAGCCCGGGCATGGGGCATCCCGGCTCATGCCGGTCTCGGGCAGATGGGGACAGGTGACTCCACCGGGTAAGACGAGGATCGTCTACTGCAAGGACGAGAACAAACGCACTCGTGACTACGAGCACACGTCGTTCATGTTCCTGGGTACGAATTCCGGGAGCGGAGCGCGCGGAACAAGTTCGGGGAGATGTTCAGTTCGTTCGTGCCCGAAATCAGCCGGGACGCGGAGAAACGTATCAACTGGGAGGTCCGCGGCTGGCGTCTGCTCCCGGCACTCGGACTGGACTTTGGGTGTCGTTTGCCACCGTCGTGGGACCACCACGGTGCCAGTCGTGGGACCACCGACGGCAGTACAGAAGTGGAACAAGTTATCGCACTGCCGAGTGGCGAACACATCGTCCCCCAACGACCGATATGCGGCTACGAGGGTGCATTCGGTCAGCCTCGGTGTGGGCGGTCCGCACAGCGCTGCCAGCGGCATCGAGATACGTTTGTGCGTCCAGTCCGGACGTGGGTTGATCGCGCCTCGACGATGGGCCATCTATCCTCCGTCGGCATATACGTCTATTTACCGAGGTCCTCGATGAGATCCAGGGCTGGGTACAGAACCGCGCGCAGTGGGCGGAGTCTCGACAGCGCCACGACGCGTTCGACGAGTGGGGCGACTCGGCGGATCAGTAGTCGGGTGCGTTCCTGGTCGGGGCTGCGGTCGTGGACCCAGAACAGGACGATGCCCATGTGGGCCAGCCACAACAGATTCGGCAGCTCGGCCATCAGCCGCTTGTCACCCTTGACGTCATGGCCGATGACCAGGTTGCGCATGATGGCGATGGATGATTCTCGGGCGGGGCGGCTTTCGTCGCTGAACGGACTGAGCGGGCTGGTGGGCTCGGCGGCGCTGGCGAAGAACTTGCCGCCGAACTCGTGATAGGGGGCGGCCACGTCGACGAAGGCCAGTTCCATCGTCTGCCATCGGGCGGCGAGCGAGTCACCGCGGACGGTCTGCTCGACCCGCTGTTCGTGCAGGGTCTGGATCAGCTGGTAGAAGCCCTGAACCAGGTGTTCCTTGGAAGCGAAGTAGTAGTAGGCGTTGCCGACGCTGACACCGGCTTCGCCCGCGATCGCGCGCATGGTGGTCTTCGTGTAGCCGTTCTGCTCGAACAGACGCAGGGCGGCGTCGATGATCTGCTGGCGAGTTTCCTCACCGCGCGCGGTCGCGGGCTCGGGGCGGGTCATGAGGCTCAGGCTAGTGCGGCCGTGGCGACCGGAACGGGAGGGACCGGGTCCTGCTTCTCCTGGTGCCTGCTGCGTCGGATCTTGTTCAGGGCGATCAGGTTTGCGAAGTGCATGCCGCCGAGCACCAGCAGCACCATGCCGAGTTTCGAGGCCAGTTCCTCGATCGCGGCGCGCCCGTCGACGACCGGTCCGCTGATGCGCAAGGCCAGCGCCACGAAGCCCGCGTTGACGAGCCAGAACCCGATGACCAGCAGATGATTCACGACTTCGGCGAGATCGCTGTCTCCGTTCATGACATCCACCAGAAACCGTGCGCCGGTGCGGTGCAGGGTGCGTGCCACCCAGAATGTGAGCGCCAAGCTGACGGTCACGTAGGTCGCGTATGTGGCAACAACGAGGTCCATTGTCCCAGCTCCTTCGTTATTTGAACGTGTTCAACTCTGAGGGTAAGCAGAATGCTGAACACGTTCAAGTATGAGAGTTGCGACCGCCGCGCATGGCTGTGGAGTGCGCCGGCTTCGAGGTGACCCGCATGGCCGAACTGCTCGGTGTTTCGACCTCGGGCATAACCGGTTTCTGCAGGTCCGCAGCTTAACCCGAAGTTTCGGTGCGGGTGTAGCGCCGGCGGGATCTGGAAGTGAAAATCCTTGCCCACGATCGCTCTTGGGGTGGCACCTACGGTTCGCCGCGCATCACGGCGGATCTGCTCGCCCAGGGCGAGCGAGTATCGAAGAACACCGTCGCGGTGATCATGGCCGATCTGGGTATCGAAGGCATCAGTCCGCGCTCGTTCAGGACCACTACGGTTGTCGATGTGGCGGTGTCGTTCCCACCGGATCTGGTCGGACGTCGCTTCGATCAGGGTGGCCCGGACCTCGTGTGGTTGTCGGATATCGCCTATCTGAGCTGTGGTGAGGGGAACATGTTCCTCTGTGTGATCCGTGACGATCATTCCGGCCGAGTGCTCGGCTGGGCGATCGCCGATCACATGCGCGCCGAACTCTTGTCCACGCGGTGGATCGGGCCGTGTTCGTGCGCGGCGGACGCTGCACCGCCACCATCCTGTACAGCGTCCGCGCCAATACACGGCCACGATCACCGCCGAGGCATGTGCTCGGCATGGTTTGTTCCGGTCGATGGGCGCGACCGGGATCTGCTGGGACAACGCCAGTGTGGAATCGCTGTGGTCGACGTTCAAACACGAGTGCTACTACCGGAACACCTACGCCACGAGGGCTGAACTCGCTCCTGCAGTTGAGAATTGGATAGGCTTCTACAGCCATCGGCGGCGGCATTTGGCCAACGGGATGCGCTCACCCATCGACTATGAGCAGTCCCTCAATGCCGCCCCGAAGCAAGCTAGCTTTTCGGGTGTTTCTCAGTTGGGTGACTTCCAGTCCGGATTGCGACCGAACCAGCCGGCGAGGCGGTCGTAGGCTGGGGCATCCGGGGTGACGGCGACCTCGAGTCCGAAAGCTTTGTCCGTACCGCGAGATTCGGAACGTAGCATCCGCTGTGACCAGGTCAGGCTGTGCTCGGCGAGTTCCGGGTCCAAGGTGGTGCGTTGGTCGGTGGCGCGGGTGAGATCCCAAGCGTGCATGGCCATTTCGGCGATCTGCTGGTCCAACCGGCCACGCAGAGGAGCTTCGCCGTCGCCGGCGGGAACCAGGCGGTCGGGGTCGGCACTGCACCATATCTCCAGCAATGCGGAGGCACCGGTGCGGAACTGCGCCGCCCAATCGCTGTGGAGCTCTTCGGCCGGTGCCTGCCAGTCCGCTATCTCGCCACGGGCCGCCACCGCGAAGTTTCGGAGACTCTGGCCGACGATGTGCCGAACCAGGGCGTGGACGTCCCAGCCTTCGCAAGGGGTTGGTAGCCCCGATTGCTCGGCCTCGATCGTCGAAATTACCTCGGCCATCTGTGTCAACGCCCGCTCCAGACGCTCAACGGTCGTGTCATAGTCATTCACGGGTGCCGATTCTCCTCAGCTGATCGCCCCAGTCTTGGAAAAACCCGTCACGCCGGGAGCGGATGACCCAAATATCCCAGTGCCTCGCTGAGTAGGTCCGGGGACACGGAGCAGGGCAATCCCACGACTGCGCCCTGGGCCTACTCAGCGACTTGCTGAGCGGTTTGCTCAATCACTCAACAGGATTCGCGTGCGGAGCAGGTCCGGTTTGGCTGGTGGCGGTGAATGAGGTTGCGCCGTTTCAGTGGGTCATCATCGCCGCTGGCGAGCTGATAGGAGATATCTGGATGCATTCACACGATGGGAGGCTGAGACCGATGAGCCGTTCGAAGGATGATGCGGCCGCGCTGCACACAGCGCTGGTCGACGCCTACGGGCCTGACTTCGACATCGACAGCTTCACGCCGGATCCCGACGCCCCGCCGGTGGATGTGTCCCGACTGGAGAATCCGACCGACCTGATGATGCGACGGGATGTGACGTTGGCATTGCCGTGGCTGGTGCTGCAGCGGCTAGAGGCTCGCGCCGGCCAGGCCGGCGTCACTGTCGACGAGCTCGTCAAGGAGTGGGTGGTTGTGGAGGCCTCTGCCGAGGATTCGGTGCCGCGTGACGACATCTTGCACATGCTCGCTCAGCGTCAGCGCCGGGCTTGAGCATTCGCGCATCCTTCGCGGGCCTGGTCTGATGCCGGGCCCGCGACGTGTCTCCGGGGACCAGATCGGTCTGGTCTGGTTCCGTGTCCGGCAATCTATCTCGCCGACGGTAGGTTGGCGGCCGTTCGACTGTTGTGGCATCGCCCTCAGCTCGCCGATGTCGGCTTCACCCGCGAGAAGCCTTGCCGTGGTTCCGATCTCTTCTCTGAAACATGCCAGCCGACTCGCGGTCAGGGGTTGGCGGCTCGAGCCCATTCGGCGATTGCGTTCGCGCGCTTGAGGTCGACGGCCGCGACGTTGAGGGTGCCATCAGCGCGTAGGACGACGGTGTCGGCGGCTGCGAATCTGCTCACGATGTCGATGGCGCTGTGTGCGCGGTCCTCACGTGCGCATCCCAGCTTTCGGCGAGCTCTTCGAGACTTGATGGGGTTCGAGCCTCGACGAACTCGGTGCTGATGGTGATCGATCGCCGCACCCTTTCGTATTCGTCGGTCGGGCCGCCCGTGATTGCCTGGGTGGGGGCATGAAGGACCGTGGGTTTGGAGCGCAGCCACCGAGAACGCCGAATGTGCAGACTAAACGCCTATTTCTGGGAGGCAACATGAGAATGGTAGTGCCGCAACGACATCGAATGTCAGCTGACTTCGCCTGGCGAAAGCCAGTTACGGACCCCGGCCCGGCGACAACTGCGTCGGGATTGCCCCGTGACCGCGTTGAGAAGTCGTGGTAGCGACTATGAGCGAGGGTTCGCTTCAGCTATGTCTCGACGGGGTCTTCCGTCGACGGCCCGCGAGGCTATAGCCGTGTGCCAACGCGGCAACGACGCCCAGGACCACGAGGATTCCTCCGATCCCGAGCAGGGACGTCGGGGTTGGTGGTGCGATATGGACGGGACCGACCGGACCACTGGGAGACCGACAGCTCACCGAGTAGAAGCCCGACTCTGGGACAGAGAACTTTCCGATGGTCGTCATCTCGGTGCGCTTCCACATCTTCTGAGCAGGAGCCGTGAACATGCGTTCGATTCCGCTGTTTCCGGACATGGGTGCGATCGCGCACGTGATCTGATCACCCTTCTCCACATTTGCCCTGATCGAGTACGGTGTGCCACCTTCCAGCATCTGCGCCTGGCCGTTGCCTCCGGTCAGATGCTGATCAGTCCATACCGTGGCGGCGAGCATCACTACGATCCAGATGCTCGCGCCCAGCAGGGCGGTGGGGATCAGCACACTCCACGTCCTTCGGGTTGCGTAGGAACGCAATACTTTTGCGCGAACGATCGCGAGCTCCTCTTGGATCGATGTCGTGTGGAGTTTTGGTCGCCGCGCCATCCGGCCGGCGTTCCTGCTGGGTCGGTCCGATCGAAGAACGCACCTAGCGGCAAAGCCCGCGGAGGCAACACTCCGGCATAACCTGCGGACTAGGTGAAGATTCCGGTCGGATTGCCGATCCGATGATGTTGTTTCGCAGGGCGTTTCGGCTGGTCGAAGTCGTATCCCACCCAACGGTTCCGGTTGGTCCAGCCGACCAGGTCATAGCGCCATCGGAACGGGTGCAAGCGGGCGACGGTGTCGAAAAGGACGGCCCCCAGGGCGGTGTAGTCGTCGTGCGCGGACAGCAGTGCCCGCTGTCCGCGCGGCGACGCGTTGAAGAAGGAATCGAACATCGCGATCGATTGGTCGGTGGTGAGTCGTCCCAGACCCCACAGCCCGCGCATCCGCATCCAGTAGACCATTCGGGCTTGCCAAGGCCACAACGCGGCGACCGGATCCCGCTCCTCACACACCGCGGCGACGGCAGTATCGACCAGCGCCAGTGAGTCGGCCACGCTGTAGCTGGTCGTCGGGTGCATCATGCCGCCGCGTGAACCGAACGGAATCACCGCGGCCGCACCGCTCTTCGGCGGCGGCTGATCCAGTGAGTAGTGCGGCGCCTCGGTCGGCTCCTCGCCGGTAACCCGGACGCCATGAGCGGCAAGCCGATTCAGCAGACGCTTGCGCAATTCACGCTGAGGCATGCCACCACGCAGTCCGAGGCTCGTTTCCTCGAAGACCACCGTCCCATCGCCCACCGGGCACCGCATACAGGAACGAGGGCGGCTCCTGCGGTCCGGTTCCGTTGCTCGCACGCCAGTCCAGCAGCAGTCCTTCACCGTCACCGACCATAGGTACTGCGGCTTGGGCTGGCACGAAAATGCCGTGGGCGCTGACTGCACGACGTTGTTTGACCGGCGGAAGTCCGCGGGTATCGAAGACCATTGCGGCACCGACGATCGTGCCGTCTGCGAGCTCCACTTCGTGTGCATCCACTCGGACGGCGCGGCCGGTCAGCACTGTCGCGTCATCGAGTGGCAGCGCATCACGCAGTCCCTGATTGGACAGTACACAGTAGGGTCGCTCGATTCGGTGTTCGCGGCTGGTCCACGCGGTCATGGCCTCGAGGCGGGCCGCAATCACACTGGACGGCAGCCACTCCGGCAGTTCATCGACCCAGCAGGTGTAGGTCGGCGACCACAATCGCTGCGGCCGCGCATCGATCGCTGTGACAAACAAGCCGGCCCGCATCGCGCGATGGGCCAGCGCACGACCCGTCGGCCCCAGCCCGACAATACAAACATCGATCTCCAAACCCACTGGCGCACAGTACGCAGCGGCCGACCCGGTACCCACTGCTGGGAATTCCCCGACCAGTCAGCCATGCAATGGCTGCGGCAGGGTGCTGTGTTCCGCAAGCCGAACGCCCACCGGAACACCGGGGCTCGATGGTTCCGGCCCTGGTCACCGCCGTTCCGATAAGGCGTTCGGCGAACTGTTCCGGTGACCCGCACCGGGTTCACCGTCGGCCACGTGCAGTACTACGCCGACGTGCTGCGACCACTGATCGCGCACCGCGAACACCTGAGCCGGTTCGTGCTACGGCGCGATCCCCGCGACATCTCCCGGGTCTGGGCGCTGCACCCCGAAACCGGTGACTACCTGGAGATTCCGTATCGCACCTGGACGCGCCCGGCGATCAGCGTGTGGGAGCACAGCGCCGCGGTGGTGCGGTTGCGTGAGCAGGGTCGCGCCGAAATCGACGAGAACGCCCTGTTCTCGATGGTCGAGCAGATGCGCGCCATCACCGATACCGCGACCGCGACCAGCCGCAAAGTCCGCCGGAACACGGAAGCGATGCGTGCAACCCGCGTGCAGCTGACTCCGGAACAGCGCGAGGCGCGCTGGCGCGAAGCGGAGAAGCTGGGCATCAAGATCCGCCGCCGCAGCACCACCGCGACCGCCAGCAAGGACAGCAAGTAGCCCACCGACATGGCGTTGCACACGGGCCCGGCTTGGCCGGGCTCGCAGTGTGTTTGTAGCGTGCCCGGCCGGATCCGGGGGCGGCTTGCCCGCTTGGCATCCGGGACCGGGCGCAGCCCGGTTCGTGAACTAAAACATCGGCCGGATCTCCTTCCACGCCTGTTCGAGATTCTCCATACTGGTCGGCGGGCTGATGATGACCACGAAGGCCGGTGCCGTGCGCCCCACCGGGAGAACTGGCGTGCTACGGGGCATCGACCGGCAGCGCTGAGGCCACCGATTCGCCGGACTTCCACCGGTTGGTGCTCCCCATTGTCCAGCAGGTGTCGGTGTTCTGTGCGAGTGTGGGATCGCGGATTCCGTTGGTGGAGTGAGTATTCGGGCGAGTCGGTAGGAGGGCGCCGCTGTGTGGGAGATCGACCAACTGAGCGAAGACCAGCTCCACGAGGTCTTCAGTGTGAATCGTCGGGAGCTGCGCGCACCGGGGTTCCCCGAGCCCGAGCCCGACAGCGACGGAGTACGACGGTGGCCGGCGGACCGCGTATGGCAGTGGCTGGCCGCGGCGCGTCCGCAGGCCGCGGCGGTGGTGCCGTTGCGGTACTGGCCCCGTGGGGAGGCGGTCTATCAAGGAGCGCGCGAGATCAAAGACGGTGTGGCACAGGACTGGTCGGTGGACGAGGTGGTGCTGCGAGTGGCGTGGTCGACCGTGGAGGCATTCGCCTCCGGCGGGGTGGCCGCGGCCGCCCTCGAACTCTCCCCTGCGGTGTCGCGGGTCATCAAGGTACGCCACGATTTCGGGCTCCGCGGGCCGTCCCTGTGGGTGCATGAGGAGTCCGGCCACAGGATCGAGGGCGACAAGACGGTCTGGCCCGAACTCGCGCTGGTCTTGGGTGGCCGGGCACCGTACTGGCCCTACCGGCTGCGGGATCTCGCCGCGATGCAAGCCTGGCGGCCCGGCGACCCACCGGCTGTGGTGTCCGCGCAGATCGAAGCACCCGATCCCGTACCCCTGCTGCGGCTGGCGACCACTATTCCCACTAGCGACACCGCCCACGCCGTGCTGGTCACACTCGCGCAGCACTCCCAGCACCGGACCAACACCGGTGTCGCCCACACCATCGAGATGATCACCGACGATCCGAACATGTCGCCGTGGGTCGAGCTGGCCGCGACGAACCTGCCGGTGCCCGAGCCCGACGACCTCGATGAGGTCGTCCTGCGCGATGGCTGGCTGACCATCGCCGCCCGCACCGACACCCTCGGCCACCAGGTCATGGCCGAGGTCCTCAAATCCGGGGACAACGCCGGACTGCCCTACACCGCCGCAGAGTACGTCGACCCCAGCACCGGGCTCGGCAGGCAATGGGCCTCCCGGCTGCGACCGACCCGCCCATACGCGGGCTTCGAAATTCTCTACGGACACCTCGATCCCGCCGCGAAAGACACGATCACCGACCATCTGACCGATCCGGCCACCGACGCGCCCGCGGTCCGCTTGACCTCGGGGAAACTCCTCGCCGCTGTGCCGCACCGACTCCCGACTACGAGCCCCCTGGTGGCGGTGACCCTCGATACACCGATCTGGGTCCGCCTCGCCGATGGCACCGTGCACCTGGCTCCCCGGCGCGACTACCCCGGGATCAGCTGGGGCTACGCGGGTGCGGGCACCAACACCCTGGCCCTGCTCATCGCGCGGTTGCTCGACGACATCACCGCCCCCGCCGCCGACGGGTTCCACGGCGGCGGGCCCGGACTCGAGAAACTGCTGCAAAACGCGGGCGACGGCACCACCTTCACCCGCGCCGAACTCGAAGCGGCCCGCGGCGGCCAGGTGTAGAAGCTGCCGGGTACCGGGGGCGTGGTGGGAATTCCGTTGTGCGGCACCGTACCCGGATGCCGATTCCGCCGATGGGCGATCACGCGGGCCGCCAGAATCGTCGGTGGGGCCAGGTAACGTGGCCGGCCACGGACAACCGCTGGGCATCCACACCACAGGGGGAACTCACATGTCCAAAGGCAATCGCAATCGCGCCAAACGCGCGGCGGCGGCCCAAGCGGCACGACCGCAACCCGGAACCCCGGCCCTGGCCGTACCCGGTTCCTCGGTGCGGATCCGCCACGCTGCCGACGTCGAGGAGCTCGCGCAGTTCGAGAGGTGGGCGAGCATGGCGGATGCGGGCGGCCCGGTCACCGCGCGCAGGCTCATCGAGGCGCACAACCAGGGGTTCCTGGCCACCTCGCTCGACTTCAGGACCTGCGGTGCCGCCGACGAGCGCGCCTACCGGGCCGGCCAGCTTGAGGCCATGAACTGGGCGCACACCTTCGCGCTGGTCGCAGTAGACGACAGCGGCCCGATCGGTGGTCTGCTGGCCGGTCCCTCGGAGTACTTCCTGTCGAGGATGCCCCCGCAGGCGGGGCCGGAACCGATCATGAAGGGGATTCTGCGGACCTCGAAACTACACTTCGTGTCCGTCGACGACGCGCACCGCCGCAGTGGCGCCGGATCCGCCCTGGTCGCGGCTGCACTCAGCATCGTGAAGGGTTCGCAGGCCGATGTGTTCTATGGGCAGTACGAGGCCGACGACCACGGCCTCGAGCGCTTCTACCGCAAGGCTGGATTCACCGTCCACCCCACCGGAACCGGGCTGGACTTCTCGTCGATCTTCGGCTTCAACTACGGGCCTGCACCCATGCCCACCGAACGCTTCTTCACCAAGAAGTTCTACTGACCGCAGATACCATTGGTCCAGTTGACGATTCGGGGAAGATCATGGTCGATTGACACCGAACTGCTGAACCTCGCCGCCCGACTACGCGAATCGCACACCCTTGCCCAATTCCGCGACATCCGCGCCGGTGTCGAGGCAGTCGCCGAGCTGGTGGCGGCCCTGGAATCCGAGCAGGTGGCCTACGAGGTCATCCGGCGGCTCTATCTCTATCTGGATGTAACCAGCGCGGAATAGGAGACAGTGCCCGCGCCGTGTCGGTCGTCCAGGATCGCCTCGACCCGGCGGCGTAGCCGCTCCCGGGTGCCGGTCGAGCGTTTTCCTCCACCCCCGCACTGTCCACCCGCGCGCCCTCCACGCCACGCTAACCACCCCGCAGTTGGCGAGGTGGTCGACGATGCCGTGTCCTCGTCCTCGTCGGGCCGCGACGGATGCCCGTGAACGGTGTGGCGCCTAGCTGGCCTTCGTGGGCGGGCGACGGAGCAATCCGTCATGTCGACCTGAGACGCAATCACTTTCGACCTCGCACCGACACCGCCCACCTGCTGCCGCGACTGATCGCCGGCCGTGAACACGGACCACTGTTCCTGTCCACGTACCGGCCCGGACCGCATCGCCACGCCACCACCGATTCCGCGACATCTGCCCCGATACCGGTCACATCCGCCTCGGTTACGACCGCGCCCGCGTCCTGCTCGCCCACTACGGCGACGGCCTGCGTCTGCATCAACTGCGCCACAGCTCGGCCACCCACCTCGGCGAAGCCAACGTCTCGGCCAACGTCATCATGGCCAAAACCGGCCACAAGAGCCTGCGATCGGTCCAGCGCTACGTCAAACCCGGCCTGGCTGCAGTCCACCAGGCCACCGGAGCATTGTCCGCGCCCCGCCGCAGAGGGTGAGCCCGACGGGGAATCCCGCCGGAGGACGTTCGTCGGCCCTTGCCAGATGACGTAAAGGCCTAGCTCAGCGCACCCCGAAGATCGCCCAGTCACTGACATCTGGTGGGAAGAACTACTGACATTCGTGGGAAAATTGCAGGTCAAAGCGCTGACATTCCGGCGGGAACTGCGATTCGCCAGTGTGATGTCAGTACTCATTCGTCACGTGGAATGTCAGTAGGTCAGTGTGTTCCCTTTGACATGTACTCGACCTCATGGTGGTCGAGCGCCCCGAAAACCGGCTCGGGCGTGGCGTTCATCCTCGGCCACACCCAAGATTGTTGGCGGCTACGGGTCCTCAACCAGTGGGAGCGGCTTATGGTCCTCGCCACCGACACCGTTGCCCACCATCACCGCCCTCGTTCAGCACGAGCTCGGCCCCCATCTGCCCGGCGACCCCTGGTCTCGGATGATCCGCTTCCCACATGTGGGAAGCGGATACTGTGCACCCGTGTCGAAAATCAACAGCAAGCTCGCAGCCGTGGCCGGGATCGCCGGGCTCGGAATCACTTTGACGCTCACGGGGGCGGGCCCCGCGTCGGCGACGATCACCGTGCTGGATCACGATGGAACATATGCGATTCCGGGCGATATCGCGCCGGGTCAGTACATGACCTACCATGCAAACGACGACTGCGAATGGGTGGTCTACGACGCGGCCGGCAACGCCTTGTTTTCCGGCGGCATCGGCTCCGCGATCCGAGGCAGCAACGGCCAGATCCAGATCGGCATCGGCGGCGGCGCAGCTACATTTTCCACCACCAGTTGCGGGACGTGGCAATTGGTCAGCGGTGGTCGCCAGCCCACCGGCCCTACCTCGACAGGCTCCTCCGGCCTCGGCTTCTGACAGCACGCACGCCATCGCCATCGCCATCGATCCGCCCTCGACGCCTTGAACTACGCCGCGTCCCGGCTCACACCATCGTGAAAACAACTGTGGGACATGAGAAACCAGCTTCCGTGTGACTTCCAGGTCGGCACTGTCGAGGGTGTTCGTTACCGCGTATGTCAGTCGATGGCGGCGTGTCACTGACCGGTTCGTGATCGAATCTCGAGGTAGACGGAGCTCGCCCGATGCTGGTGCGGGCCCGCGCCGAGCCTGGCGACCCTGCACCGCGCGATCCGCCAGGGTTCACCGGCGCGCTGCCCGGCGAGCTGAAGGTCCTGCGTGGCGACCATTGGCGGATGACAGCTCCTGGATCTTCAGCGAGCCACAGGGCCAGCGGGTCTTTCCCGTGCCCACCCACGCCCGGCTGCTGCTCCTGGTAGCTGTGTAACTGTTCACCGGAGCGATCGTGGAGGAGCTCAAGGCGATTCCGTGCGAGTCCTACATCGGTGACGCCTTGATCTTCGATGATTCCGTCGTCTGTGGTCATTCCCTGTGTGTGGGTGATCCCGCCTGCGGCGCGACCGCTGATCGATGCGGTCCGCCTCTTTCAGGAAACCTGCCCTAAACCGGCTCCACCGCGCCGATGCCGCCCTGAACAAGATCCGTGGCCGCGCCCCGAACTGCTCGCTGCCTGACCGCGCGAACTCGGTGTTAGGACCGCCCGGTCCGAGACTTCAGCCAGGTCAGTGACGTCTGCGCCGCACGCGCCTGATATGCCCGCAAACCCGGCGACCGTGGTGGCCCCGGCAACCGAGATTGCGTCGCCCAATACCCAACCATCGCGCACAGCAGCGAATCCACCGCGACGGGGTCGAGATCCCGTGTCGTCGGCTGGTCGGCCAGGATCGGATCGGGGTCGATCCCGGCTCCTGCGATCGCGGGAGCCAGAAACGCCAGGTCCACCCACGCCGCACCACGGCACGGCCACGCCCAATCCACCACGACCACCGTCCCGCCGGCGGTGACAAGCAGGTTGTCCGGGCGAAGGTCGGTGTGTAGCAACGTCTCCCCTTCCGCCCAGGCCAGCCACCGCGTCTCGGGTCCGGCCAACTGGTCGAGATTCCGCAGCGCCCACTGGTCCAGATCTTGCGGCGGGCCCTGCTCTGCGAAGCCACTCCAGCATGGTCGCCGTCGAATTCGCCCGCTTCCTCGGATTGCCTGTCACCGCCCGCGCTAATCTGACCGACATCACCAACTCGGCCTGCGCGGTGCTCTGCGACGTCGGCACCGACCTGGTGATCGTCGATGAGATCCACAACATCTCGTTGGCCACCCGGGCGGGCGCGGAGGTCTCCGACCAGTTGAAATACTTCTCCGAACGCATTCCGGCGACATTCGTCTACGCCGGGATCGACGTCGAGAGCGCGGGCCTGTTCTCTGGCATCCGCGGCCGCCAGATCGCCTCACGGTTCATCACCTTGGCCACCCATCCCTTCGCCTTCGGCACCAAGACCCAGCGCGAGCACTGGCGGGCGGTGGTAATCACGATGGAGCAGGCGCTGCGGCTGCACCGCCACACCCCCGGGGCGCTCGCGCGCCACGGCGAATACCTCTACCAGCGCACCGGCGGCATGCTCGGCAGTCTCTCGCACCTGATTCGCGGCGCGGCCATCGATGCCATCCTCGACGGCACCGAGAAGATCACCAAAGCCCATCTCGACGGCATCCGCCTGGACCGGGCCGCACAGAACCTATCGGAAACGGCCCCTGGCAAGCGTTCTCGCGGACGCAAAGGGGTCGCATGACACCCAGACCTGGGTTAGCGCGCAGATTACCGATCCCGGCCCCGACCGCACTGCACGAGGCCACCGATTCCTACCTGCGGCGGCTGGCCACCCTCAACCACATCCAATTCAACGAACTGAAGCTGCACCTGGGCCTGGAACCGCACCGGGAAGTTCACGCCCTGGCCCCGGCGAATCTGCACCGGCTGGCGATCTGCACCGGCTACATCACCGGCCAACTGACCGCGACACTGCCCGAACTCGACCCGCCTCACCTGAAGTCGGGCCTGTTCACCCGGACACGACACCCAGCCTGCACCCGCTGCGCACGCCGCCACCGCGGCTGACGAATCTGGGTCTTCCACCTGCGTCACGTCAACCTCTGCGCCCGTCACCGGCTTTGGCTGACCGCGGTCGACCGCCGCAGCGACGCCCTGCTCGATCTCAGCCCAGCGCCGGCGGTCCTGCGGGCGCAACGGCGACACCGCCGTCTGGCCCGAACGCACGGGTCACGCGAGATGGGCTACGCCTTCCACGTCGCGCGCGAGGTCTGGGGCGAGTTCAGGACCATGCCCTCGAGCAACCGGGGTCGACGAGATCCTCAACGTGATCAGCCCCGACCGCAGCCGATTCCTGCTCGACGACCCGCAAAGTCAGGCCGCGACCTATCCAGGCGTCGTCGCCACCGCGGCCCTGCTGGTTTCCCCACGCTGGCAGAAATTGGCTGCGAATCCACGCACTCGCAACCGATTCCGCAACGAGATCGACCGCTGCATCCTCGGCAGCATCCGCCATGGGCCGATTCAGAGCAAACCACTACAGCAATGGATCGACCAGGTCGCCGACGAACGCGCCGGACAGCGAGCCGAATTGGCGGCGCTGATGGCTCGCAACGGCCTGCCCGCATACCGGATGCGCGAAGCGGAAACCCACGCATCGCAGACCGCGAATCCGTTCTCCCGATAGCAAGGTTCAGGCAGCCAACTCGGCCACAGCTTGCTTCGCCGGGATCACGTCGTTCATCCGGAGCACGGAGTCACCCGCATACAACGCCGCTCGATCCGCCCACGCCGCCGGGTTACCCTCGAGCGGCGCGATCGGGCTGAACAATGGCAGCCAAGGGCGTTGCAGACGCAGCATCGCGCCGTTCAGCCTCTCCGGCGTCAGCCGCGCCAGGGGACCACTCGAGGCATTGATCAGCGCAGGAACCCTCCGAACTGCGCCGTCCTCGCGGCACCACCGATCAGTCACGCCATTTGGCACCACCCGATGACGCGCCGGCCACCCGAGCCCGAACACGTTGGTCTCCAACGTCATCCGCGCGTCCAGGATCCGACGCTGGTATTCCGGGTGAGCACCGGACTCATCGGTCAGCAAGAACCGAGTCCCCGCCACTACCGCTGCCGCTCCAGCGGCCAACGCTGCGGCGGTGTCAGCCGCGGCCGCCACTCCGCCCGCGAGCAACACCGGCTTATCCTGGGCAATCGCGACGGCACGCGGGAGAAACTCAAGGGCTGCAACGGTTCCCACCAAAATGCCACCAGCTTCCCTGCCCTGAGCGATCAAGCCGTCGACACCCCACGCCACCGCAGTCCGGGTTTGTTCTTCAGTGCCGACCATCATCAGCACAAAGATCCCGGCGTCCTGAAGCTCACGCACCAGCGCGAGATCACCACCGAACGCCACCACGACCGCGTCGACGCGCGCGTCCAGGCACGCCCGAATGTGATGACGACGCGCGAACGGCATCAGCAGATTCACCACCACCGCCCGCTCGGGGGCTTGTTCACGCACCCGGGCGATGGCGGCGCGCAGTTCAACCGGAGGCATCATGCCAATGGTCCCGAGCCCTCCAGCTGCCGCTACCGCGGCAGCGAGGCGACCACTCGCGATTTCCCCACTCATACCGGCCTGCGCAACAGGCACATCCAGCCGGAGCCTATCCAGAAGATCCACGGGCCCGACTCTATGCGCAATACGACGACCGGGTCCCGACACAATAATCCAGCGCGCAGCCCACCACTTCCACAGACATCAGATCAATTGAGTCGGGTCGAGGTTCGACGACTCAATTAATCTGATGCATTGCACCTCAACTGGCCGCCTTCGCATCAGTTCAACTGAGCCAGGACACCGGCGAACGGCAGGATCGCGCCACGGTGCGCGCCCGCCAGCGCTGGGCCCAGGTCCATACCCTGCTAGACCAGGGCACGAGCATCCTGGCGATCAGCCGTGAGCTGGGCCTGTCCCGCGGCACCACACGCCGCTTCGCCCGCGCCGAGTCGGTCGACGAGCTACTGGTCAACAACCGCCTCGGATTCCGAGTCAGCCTCCTTGAGGCATACAAGCCCGAGCTGCATCGGCGGTGGAACGAGGGGTGCACCAACGCAACCCAGCTGTTCGAGGAGATCAAGGCTCGCGGCTATCAAGGCAGTGAGAAGTTGGTGCGCAACTACCTGCAGCCCTTCCGCGCCGTCACACACGTCCCGGTGGCGCCGTCCAAGCCGCCATCCGTCCGCAAAGTCGTCGCCTGGATCATGGCCAACCCCGACACCCTCGCTGCCGAGCATCGGACGAGTCTCGACGCGATCCTGACAGTCAGCCCGGAATTGGCTGCGCTGACCGGGTACGTCCGCGCGTTCGCCGACATCATGGGCCAACGGCGCGGTGGGGATCTCGAACGGTGGATGGCCGCCGTCGATGCCGACGACCAGCCCGGGCTGCACTCGTTCGTGCGCGGCTTGCGCCGCGATCAGGACGCGGTCACCGCTGGTCTGACCATGTCCTGGAGCAGCGGAACGGTCGAAGGCCACGTCAACCGCATCAAGATGCTCAAGCGCCAGATGTTCGGCCGCGCGAAAACTGACCTGCTCCGCAAGCGAATCCTGTTGAGCGAGTGAACAACCCGGTCGGTCGGATCACGAAATTTGTGCCAGATCCATTTTTCACGTGCTGCCGACACTTATCGGTGGTCAGGCGGAAAACGTCAGCTCAGCGCCCCTTTCGTGTGCAGTCGAGCGTCCCACTGACATCTGTGATGACGAATCCCGCACGCATCTTCCCGTGAGGGAAACCTCAGGTCGCGACCACTCGTTTACTGACATTTCAGTGACGAGAACTACTGACATTCAGTGACGAAGCTGCAGGTCAGCGCACTGACTGCGATTCGTCAGCGGATTGTCAGTGGGTTCTCGTCACGACAGATGTCAGTAGTGGACTGGTCGTTCTCGGTGCCTCATCGGACAGTTAGTTGAGTGTGTTCGGTCGGGGTGGATTCGTCGGGCAGTCTGAGAACGCGCATGTCGTGTGTGGGTGAGCCTCGTGTGACTCGACGGTCTCCTCGTTCAGCGGTGTCGTGTCACCCTGGATCTGTACGCGTCGCAACGGAGTGGTGCTGATACCACAGGGCGGTCGAGCCGATCACAGCATTTTCCAGTGGCAGGTAGGGCTGGCCGTGATCTCGCCAGCCGAGTGCCTGCACGGTGACGCGTAGCTTGTGGTCGAAGCAGATGGGGTCTTGGATATGCCAGCGGTACATTCCGAACCGTTGGTAGGAGCGGTAGATCTCGTGCGGTGGGAGCACTTGAACCAGTCCGAGATATGGAGTGGAGTAGGTGCGGTAGGTGCTGTCGAGATCGAAGTTCCAGGCGCCACCGAAGTAGTCCTCGGTTCCGGTGCCGCAGATCGTGGGGAATTCGGTGTCGTCGTCGAGGTAGAACTTCAGTTCGCCTTCACCCCACCAGCCGGGTGCGTTTGGTTCGACGGCCAGATAGGTGCCGACATATCGGCCGGGGCCGGCTATGTCGTCGACGATCGTGTGTAGTGGCGGCTGACCTACCCGATCGGTACGCCGCCATTGCGCGTGCAGGTGGCCGGCCGACTCATCTACCTCCTGTTCGAGGTAGGTGATCTGGTAATACACCGGTACCGTGTTTTCGCTATCGTTGTGGAGTGTGATGCGGGCAGACGAGCGAAATGGCATGGGCCAGTAACTGTTCAACCCGCCGGCTGGCGCGACGACCACCATGTCCGAATTCACGAGTGCCAGCTCGTCCCAGGCGTTGCAGAAGAACGCCCCCACAGGCACGTCTACTGCGGGTTCTGGCGCGCCATCCCAGTACATGCGCAGTCTTATCCGTTGCAGTGAGCTGCGATCGGTGGTGAGCCAGAAGTGGCGAATCACCCCTGGACCGGATACGTCCATCGGTGTGGCCGATTCACCGGCTGCCAACTCGATTGACGGCGACACCTTCCAGCCGCGGCCCAGTTCCGCAGCTGCACGAGCGCCGGTGCCGTGCGTGGCCCGCCCGCCGCCGCCCGGCGCACCGGTCGGGTTCTCCGGGCTGATCGATCGGGTGCGGGTCCCGTTCAGTCGCCAGATCTCGGTCATGTCACCACCCGCTGCAATTCGTGCTGTAGCGCATCCAGTTCGGCGCTTCCGGCCATTTGCCGTGTGAGTTCCGGCAGGTCGATCTCGGGCTTCTCATAGGTGCCGATCGTGCTGCCGCGTTCGAGCAGCAGGAACCGGTCGCCGACCGGGTAGGCGTGGTGAGGGTTGTGGGTGATGAGCACGACACCGAGCCCGCGGTCGCGGGCGGCCACCACATGCCGTAGCACCGCACCGGCTTGTTTCACCCCGAGTGCGGCGGTTGGTTCGTCCAGGATGAGTACCTTGGCGCCGTAATGCACCGCGCGGGCGATCGCGATGCATTGGCGCTGGCCGCCGGAAAGTGTGCTGACGGGCTGTTCCAGATCGCGGATGCCGATTCCCAAGTCGGACAGGGCTTCCCGGGCGATGTGCTGCGCTTTGCCTCGGTCCAGTCGCCGCAAAGGTCCGACCCCGAGGGTCGGCTCGGAGCCCAGAACGAAGTTACGCCACACGCTCATCAGTGGCACCAGCGCCAGATCTTGATACACGGTGGCGATGCCGCGATCCAGCGCGGCACGTGGTGAGGAGAGCCGGGTCGGTTCGCCCTCGATCCGCAGCTCACCCGTGTCGTGCTGGTGCACACCGGACAGGATTTTGATGAGGGTGGATTTGCCGGCACCGTTGTCGCCGAGCACGCAGGTGACCTCGCCAGCGTTGACCACCATGGACACATCCTGCAGCGCCACCACACCGCCGTAACTCTTTCCGACAGCGGTGGTTTCGATCAAGGCGGTCATCGGCGTGCCCTTTCTGCTCGCTTGGAGAATGCGGTGTTCACCAGCACCGCCGACAACAGCAGGATGCCGAGGAACAGCTCGAACCAGTCGCTGTTCCAGCGGGCGAACACGATGCCTTGCTGGGCCATACCGAAGGTCAGCGCGCCGATCGCGGCGCCGACTACCGACCCGAAGCCTCCGGTCAGCAGGCAGCCGCCGACGACCGCGGCGACGATGTATTGGAACTCCAGTCCGATGCCCTGGCTCGCCTGCACGCTGTCGAACCGCAGAATGTTGCCTGCGCCCACCACCCAGGCGGCGAATGTGGTGGTCATGAACAGCAGGATCTTGGTGCGCCCGGCCGGGACACCGACCGCTCGGGCGCTCGCAGTCGAGCCACCGACCGCGAAGATCCAGTTCCCGAATCTGGTGCGCGTCAGCACAAGCGCGGCGATCACCGTGAGCACGATCCACCACACTGTCGACGCCTTGATCTGGGTATCACCAACGCTGGTCGTGGAGGCGAACACCGCGCCCGCCGAGGAATAGCCAGGCGCGCTGCGGATACCCGACACCTGCACGGTGCCGGTGATCCATCGCGTCACACCGAGGTTGACGCCTTGCAGCGCAAGGAATGTGCCGAGGGTGACGATGAAACTCGGTAGGCCCGTGCGGATCACCAGCCAGCCGTTGAGCGCACCAACCCCCAGTGCGAACACCAGCGACACCCCGAGCGCAGGCCACACATTCCAGCCCGCATTCACCGCCAACAGCGCGGTGACCAGCGCGGTCGATGCGGTCATCACACCCGCGGACAGATCGAACTCGCCGCCGATCATCAACAGCGCCACCGCCACGGCCATGATGCCGATCGACGACGCGTCATCCAGCCACGTCGAGACACCCAACGGGCTCAGGAACTGCTCGGTGACGACCGAGAAGAAAACGAACACCGCTGCCGCGCCCAGCGCCGCTGCGGTTTCCGGACGCAATGCCAGCCACTGCAACAGCGGCACACGCCGTCGCGGGCGCGGTTCACGCTGCTCTGCTCGGTTCGGCGCCGACTCGGACGACGGTGCGACTACAGTCATTTCACACTCCCCGATCGGTCTCAGCGTGTTCCCTGCGCCACGAGTGAAGCGACGGCGTCGACGTTGGACTTGTCGATGAACGACGGACCTGTCTCGATGGGTTGACCGCCGCCGACTGTGTTCAGGTTCGTCTTGTACAGCTGCAACATCACCACCGCCAGATACCCCTGCTCGTACTGCTGGGAGTCGGCGGTGAACAGCACTTTGCCCGCGCGGATGTCGTCGAGCAGCTCGGTGTTGACCGTCATGGCCCCGATAGCGGCGACGGAATGGGCTTCTTGTACCGCATCGACTGTGCGGGCGGCGATTTGCGCGTTCAGCGTCAGCACCGCGTCGATCGACGGGTCGGCTTGAAGTGCGCCCTTGACGCGCGAGACCACCTCGGTCGGGTTGTTGATATCGACGACCACGGTAGTCATCGGGTTACCGAAGCCCTGGGCAGCGCCGCCGCAGAATTCGTCACCGCTGATCTGGCCAGGCATATGGTCCACGCACAGCAGCTTGGTCTTCCCGGCATCGTGCAGGCGTTTGCCCGCAGCTTGTCCGTCAAGCCGCTCGCTCACCCCGACGTGACCTATCGCGCCGAAACGTGCGCTGTCAGCTGCGCCCTGGGTCATCGTCACGACCGGAATGCCCGCGGCGACAGCACGTTGGATGGACGGGCGCAAAGGCTCCGGGTAGGGCATCGACACGGCCAGACCGCCGATACCCTGCGCTACGGCGTTGTCGATGAGCCTGGCCTGCGCACCGGGATCATCGGCGGAGTAATAGTCGACACGGATACCGAGCTGTTTACCCGCGGCCAGGGCGCCGTTTTTAACCACGCTCCAGAACGCGTCGGCCGGACTGCTGTCGGTAACCACCGCAACCGAACGCAGGGTGCCCGCCGCGACCGGAGCACTAGTCTGTGCGGGGCTCGTTGCACTCGGCGCGCTGCACGCGGCCAACACAATGCCGGCGGCCAGCCACGGGAGGGCACGCCAACCCCGGTGGACGCGTCGCAACGGTGTTCTCATCGCTTATCAACCTTTCTGTCAGCCGAAAATGGCATGGGCGTAGCCCGAATACGACCGAAGTCGCGGTCTATGGGTGTGGTGACACGGGGTCCATGACGTAGCGCTCACCGGAGGTGATCCGGCGGGGCGCCGCAGCGGATAGGCCGAGCAACAGGAAGAATTCACCGTGGTCGACATTCGACCTCTGAGCTATCCGCCGCCAGCCGTCCGACACAACACCGGGTAGCTCGACTGAACGGGCGCCGATCCATCTACAGGGACGGGCATGCCTTCACAGTCCCGAATGGTGGGAGTGCGGTCACGGCCGATCAGGCCGGTAACGGTGAGACCAGAACTCCAGACCTCAACCAGCGCAGCAAGCTACCGAACGTGCCCGGTTCTGCACGAAACGCTGCCAGCAGTGCTGAACAACCACTCTCGACGCCACCACTATCAATCTCCTCCGACACGTCTGAGTCGCCGCAACACTCCCACCTCCACGGCGGAACCCCCTCCCAACCCACCCACCAGCACCGGGAAGCCGCACGGTGCGTGATCGGCGCGTGGTAACTCGCGTCACCATCCTGTCTGTCCGGCAGTTGGGCTTTCCTCTCGAGCGTGTCAGTGAACTGCCGCGTGTCGTCACCGTGATCGTGGTCCAATTCGCTCGGGATCCCAGTGGCCTCGATGTGACAGCGCAGGCCAAGGAGGTTCGAAAGGAACCTGGTCGTGGCCGAGGTGAGCGTGCGTGCGTTACGGCTTGCCGCTGCGCACCGGTTGACGGCATTGGATCAGGTCGGCGAACTGACAAGCCAGCACGTGCGGCTCACCGCGCAGACCGTCGGTGTCCCCGAGCGCACGGTGTGGCGGTGGGTTCAGGCCGGGCGCACGCCGCCACCGCCGCCCGCGCGACCGGTTTCGGATCGACGCGGAACTGCGTGTGCGCCTAGCGTATTGGCGCGGTAACGCCTCCGCTCTGCACCGAGAGCTCACCGACCGCGCCCACGGCGGCGGCCCGCCCGCACCGAGCCTGGCCACCCTGCACCGCGCGATCCGCCAAGACGTGTCGCCCGGAGACCTGGCCGGACTCCGGAAAGGCGAGCGGGCCCGCCGCAAGTTCGACGTCTATCTGCAATGACTCCCGATCAGGTGGCGCGCGTGATCCAGGCCTTCCACCCGGTGTGGGAGAACACCGATTCGAAGATCGTCGCCTTCGCCGACGCCCACGCCGGTCACGGCAACTTCCGTAATTGGGCCAAGGTCACCGCCCACACTGTGCGCGCCATGAAGCGCCTTGACCGCGAACAGGTCGACCAAGACGTGCTCGGGTTGGTGTTCTCCAAGATGTCCGGCCGTACTGAATGACTGTCGCGACCGATACCGGCCCACCGGTCACGGTGCTGCTGGACCCATGCGACGACGTCAGTGTCACTCGTGCCCTGCTCGGCGCGCACAATCCTGCCGCGGGCGTGATTGTGGTCCATCCGACGCCAGCGACCAGCTCCGCGGACGCCCTCGGGGCCGATGTGATTGCCGCACTGGGGCGTCCGGTCACCCGGCTGACTGACGAGCGGGTCAGTGGGGGAGAGGCGATCTGGGCCGGATCAGCGTCCTGGCTGATCGCCGACCAGATCGCCCACCTCGTCGTGCTGCGCGCCCACCGCCTGCGCGACCGCCAGCGCACCCGCCTGCTCCAACTGCGCTGGTTGACCAGCGTGCATCTGGTCCTGGTCTGGCACACCTGCCACACCGATCCCGCCACCGAGTTGGATTTGATCGGGATCCCACATCGGGTCAGCACGGACCTGACCGACTTGCTCAACGCTCTGAAACCGCGGCGACGGCATCAGCCCTGGCTGGTCACCGACCACGGCGACCTGCCTGCCGTACCGCTGGTCGACTTCGCCCAATTCAGGGCCACGGCCGCCCGCTGCCTCGACCGGCGGCAATTCCAGCGCATCGATACCGTCTACCGCCACAGTGCCGCCATCGTGTGCCGTGCCCTCGCCGATCACGAAGGTGTGCCGGCCGCCGGACACGAGCATTACATCGAGCATGCCTGGCGTGAACGCGCGGTACTCGGCGACGACAGCGCGCATCTCGGCCGCCTGTGGCGTCGCCGGCCCCATGGTCCGGTCCACGACTTCGTCGCCGAACACGTGGCCCCCGGCCCGGGATCGCCCCGATTCACCGATCTGCAGTGGCTGCGCCGGACCCTGGGCGGACTGGTCGCCGACAGTCCCGGACGCCACTACACCGTCACCGGGCTCCGCGGCGCGCAGGCTGCGTTCGGGCTACACGGCTGGTACCTGGAACTACGCAGCCTGCCCTGCGCGGTCGGTCCCGGACTGACCACTATCCCGTTCACCGCCGAGTTGGCCGCCCGGATCCGCGACGGGCTGTCGAGCACCGTCCGCGCCGCCGCCCTGGCGGTCACCGCGTTCACCGGCGCGCTGCCCGCTGAAATGAAGATCCTGCGTGGTGACCATCTGGCCGAGGATGGCTCCTGGATCTTCAGCGGGCCACAGGGCCAGCGCGTGTTCGCGGTACCCACCCACGCCCGGCCCCTGCTGCTGGCCGCCCGCACCTACCTCGAGCTTTACGACCCCCGGCGCCAGGGGCTGCTCATCGACGCGACCGGGATGTATGGCCGCACCGTGCGCGCCTCCGTCGACGCCTGCGGAATCCTGCTGCCCGCCCGCCACCCGTACAAACACACCTGGCTGGCGAACGCTACCGCGTATCGGCACTGGCCGCGACTACGCCCCAGCGAGGACGCCGACCTGCGCTACGCGCTGCCCCTCGACGACCACCCTCGCACCACACCCGCCGGCACAGACCGCCAACCCTCCACCGACCCGGCTATCCCCGTCCTGCGACGCTCGGATAGAACCGGCGCTCGCCCCCAACCCGTCCCCTTCAAGCTCTGCCTCGACGAGTACGAAAGGCGCAGGTCCTAACGGGTCTGGCCGAAGCATAGAGCCGCCGAAGGGGCAGCTATTGCGAGTATGCTCGGATGCCAAACCCGCACGATTCGAGGCATCCTCAAGCGACCCGAACATTGCCGCGGTTTCGCCATCGAAGAGCCTTAGGCCCCGAAAAGCACCGCAAAGTAAATATTATCGGCGGTCAGGCGCGAAGGCCCAGGTCAGCCCCCATTTCAGCGTTTCACTGACATCCGCGACGACGAATCCCACACCCACCTCTCTGAGGTGGAAAACCGCAGGTCGCGAGCGCCCGGTTACTGACATTCAGGTGACGAGAACTACTGACACTCAGTGACGAAGCCGCAGGTCAGCGCACTGACATTCGGGTGACGAGTCGCACGGTGACGAGTCGCACACATCGACATTGACACCGTTGTGATTGTTCGAAGTCGTGTTCAGTGCTGACGTGCGGATTCGGTTGCGATTGAAGGGGACTTCGAACTTCGGCGTGTCTCGTACTCGTGTTCAGTACCGTGCGTTTTGACTCGTACTCGTCTTCAGCACGGGGGTTGTCGAGATGGCCGGGAATTTGTCGGATCGTGGTGTGCTGACCACGGCGGAGGCGGACTGGCAGACGGCGGTGCGCCGCGCGGAGGTGATCGGCCCTCTCGCGCAACTGGATCGGGTGAGCGTGCCCGTCGCCGACGAGGCCGCCGCCCGGTTGGAGGTGACGCAGCGACAGGTCTATGCGCTGGTGAAACGCTGGCGCGACGGGGAGGGTGTGGCGTCGGATCTGTTGCCGGGCCGCTCGTCCGGCGGGCGGGGCGGGGAACGGCTCAGCGGCGAGGTGGAGGCGATCGTGCGCCGGGTGCTGCGGTCGCGATACCTGAGCAGGCAGCGGCGGTCGGTGGCGGTGATCTGCCGCGAGATCGACCGGGAGTGCAAGATGGCCGGGCTACGTCCGCCGTCGCGGTCTTCGGTGGCACGGCGGATCGGCAAGCTCGACCCGATCAAGACCACGACCGCGCGGGAGGGCCAGAACGCGGCGCGGTCGCTGCGGGCCGCGGGCGGGGCAGCGCCGCCGGTGGAGGGGCTGTTGGCGCGGGTGCAGATGGATCACACCCCGGCGGATGTGATCGTGGTCGACGAATTCCATCGGCTGCCGATCGGCCGCCCCTATGTCACCGCCGCGATCGACGAGGCCACCCGGTGCGTGCCCGGGTTCGTGGTCACCCTCGAAGCGCCGTCGGCGACGTCGGTGGGATTGTGTCTGGCGCACATGGCGATCGACAAACGCCCCTGGCTGGAACGGCTGGGGGTGGAGGTGGTGTGGCCGATGAGCGGCAAGCCGCGCGAGTTGTTCGTGGACAACGCCAGCGAGTTCAAGAGCGAGGCGTTGCGGCGCGGCAGCGAACAGCACGGCATCGCCGTGCAGTACCGGCCTTTGGGGCAGCCGCATTTCGGTGGGGTGATCGAGCGGCTGGTCGGCACCATGATGACGATGGTCCACGAACTGCCCGGGACAACGTTTTCCGACACTCGTTCGCGCCGCGACTACGACAGCGACGCGAAAGCCGTTCTCACCCTTGCCGAATTGCAACGCTGGATGACCCTGGCGGTGGCCTGCTACCACGGCGAACCGCACGAGGGTCTGGGCGGGCGGACTCCGGCGGGGGTGTGGGCGGAGAAGGCCGCCGCGGCGGGTGCGCTGCCGACCGTGACGAACGAGACCGCGTTCCTGGTCGACTTCCTGCCGGTGGAGCGGCGCTCGTTGCGGCGCACCGGGTTCGTGCTGGATCACGTGCAGTACTACAGCGACGCCTTGAAGCCGTTGATCGCGGGCCGCGACGGGCTGGGCAAGGTGGTGCTGCGCCGCGATCCGCGTGATATCTCCCGGATCTGGGCGTTGCACCCGGAGACCGGCGAGTACCTCGAGGTGCCGTACCGGACGTGGTCGCGGCCGGCGATCAGCTTGTGGGAGCAGCGGGCGGCCACAGCGCGGCTCCGCGAGCAGGGCCGCGCCGAGATCGACGAGAGCGCGCTGTTCGCGATGGTCGAGCAGATGCGCCATATCACCGATTCCGCCACCAAAACCAGCCGTAAGGCGCGTCGCAATACCGAGCGGCACAAGCGGATTCGGTCCTCGGCCCGTGCTGGGTCCTCCGCGCCAGCGCCGCCACCGCCTGATGCTGCGGTGGTGGTGGCGCGCCCGTTCGAGGTGATCGAGCAATGGTGAGCGGGGAGCGTGTCGACTTGTCGCACCTGCACGTCTCGGCGCAGGCGATCGCGATGCTGCCCGGTGCCGAGCGGGTGCGGCATGTGCGCGCGGATCGGTGGATCGGCTACACCCGCGCCACCGAGGCCCTCGCCAGGTTGGAGGAGTTGTTGGAGATGCCGAGTAAGCAGCGGATGCCGAATCTGTTGCTGATCGGGCCGACCCACAACGGCAAGTCGATGATCATCGAGAAGTTCCGTCGCGACCACCCGCCGATCTCGCACGATGATCGGGAGGAGATTGCGGTGCTGACGGTGCAGATGCCTTCGGAGCCGAGCGTGAGCCGCTTCTACGTGGCACTGCTGGCGGCGCTGGGTGCGCCGATCCGGCCGCGCGCGCCCCGGCTGGCCGACCTCGAACAGTTGGTGCTGCGGCTGTGCCGCGCGGTCGGGGTGCAGATGCTGGTGATCGATGAACTGCACAATATGCTCGGTGGCCGCGCCGATAAGCAGCGGGAATTCCTGAACTTGCTGCGGTTCCTGGGCAACAGCCTGCGAATCCCGTTGGTAGGTGTCGGGATCCGGGACGCGTATCTGGCGATCCGCTCCGACGGGCAGCTTGAGAACCGGTTCGCGCCCCTGGCCTTGCCGCGCTGGGAGCCCGGCGAGGAGGCGTGCGCGTTGTTGGCGAGTTTCGCGGCCGCGTTCCCGCTGCGCCGGCCTTCGCTGATCGCGACCGAGGAGATGGCGACCTACCTGCTGACCCGTTGTGAGGGCACGATCGGCGAGCTCACCTGCTTGCTCACCGATGCCGCGATCGCGGCGATCGACTCCGGTGAGGAAGCGATCAATCAACGCACCCTGCTGCTCGCGCCGTATGTGGGGCCGACCGAGCGGCGGCGGATGTTCGAACGCGAACTGGCATGAGGGCCGCGCCGCGGTGGCCGTTGCATCCGCCGCCGGGGACGTTGGAGTCGCTGTCGTCGTGGCTGGCGCGGATCGCGGAGGCGTACGGGGTGCCGGTGGCCGAGTTGTTGGGGCCGAATCTCGGTGTGCTGGCGGCGATTCCGGAGATGCTCGATCAGGAATCGCCGCCGGAGCTGTTGGCGGCGTTGTCGCAGCGCACGGGGGTGGCGGTGGGCAGGTTGGCGATGATGACGTTGCCCGGGTGGGTGCCGTGGCTGTTCGACAGCTACCCGATGGCGGCCCGCGATGCCGAGGAAACCTTCGACAACTATGTGCGTCAGTACTCGGTGCTGCTGGCGCCGGGCGAGGCCACGCGCTTCGAGTTGACGCGGCGGCGCACCTGGCGTGGCCCCTGGATTCCCGCCGCCGGGCTGAATCGGTCCTGCCCGCTGTGCACCGCGGCGCCGGAGCCGGTTCGGGCGCTGGTGTGGGATCTGCCGCTGACCATCGGCTGCACGCAGCACCGTCGCCGACTGCTTTCGTCGGAGCAGGTGGCGCAAACGCAGTTCTACGGGCAGGACTTGCTTCCTGTTCCGATCGCCGAACCCGTTGCGACCGTGGAGAACTACACCCATCAGGGGCTGACCACCGGGCGCGTCGCGTTGCCGGGTCGGACCGTGCATGCCGGAGTGTGGTTCCGGTTGCTGCGTTGCCTGCTCGACGAGCTGAGCCTGTCCACCAACCCCCTGCGCAAGGCACCGGCACACATCCTCGCGCAGGTGTGGGAGGCCGCCGAGTTGCCCGAGCGCGCCGGAATGCGGATGTGGCAGCCGTATGAGAGTCTGCCGTGGCCTCGTCAGGAAGACCTGCTCACCGCGGCAGCGGTCGCTGTGGAACTGGTTGCCGCCGGGCGGATCCACCCGCGCGGTGTCCTGGGCCCGCTGCTGAGGGCCCCGGTGCACGACTCGGTCTACCCCGGCGACGATCCGGCCCGTGCCCGCACACCGGTGCCGATCGGCGACCTGCGGTCGGCGATGCGGGTCAAGGACTGGGCCGCCATCAACGACCTCGTGGCCGATGTCGAACGTGCGATGCGCACCGATCCCGACACCGCCCGCGACGTGCTGGCGTTCCTGGTCGCATTCGATCCGACACCGGCACGCATCGCCGAGGAACGCGAACTGTTCATCCGGAAATGGGGCGTGCCTGCGCATTTCTTGCGGACCCGCGCCGAAACCGAGTCTCTGCTGACCGACATGGGGCACGAGCCGGGTGAGATCGCGCGGGTACTCACCGAATACGCCGAGGAGGCACCACGGCGCGGCGTATCCCGCTGTGTGACAGCCGATCTGTTCACTCCCGACGATCTCGGGCAGCTGCGTGCCCGGCTCGAGTTGTGAACCTCCGTCTGGCTCGCTGGCCGGTACACCTGCCGCCGGAGCCTCTCGAGTCGCTCTCGTCGTGGCTCACGCGGCTGGCAGGCGTCTATGGCTTGACGGTGAGGGAGCTGCTGGCGGATCTGTGCGCCGAGGCCGACGTCACCGTGGGCACGGTCTCGGGCCTCCTCGACATCGACCCGCCGCCGCCGGTGCTGGCCGTCCTGGCCGAACGGACCGGGGTGGCGGTGCCGAGGCTGAGGACGATGACGTTGTGGGGATGGGCTCCCTGGCTGTTCGACCGACTCGCGGCGCGGGAATTCGAGGAGTACGAGACGTTCGACAACTATGTGCGGTGCCAGTCGGTGTTGCTGCTACCGGGCGCGCAGGGACGCAACGCGGTACACGGCTTGGGCCGCTGGGCGGGGCCGTGGCAGCCACGGATACGCAGGCCACGCGCCTGCCCGGCGTGTGCGGTCGACCCCGGGCGGGGCCGGGCGCTGGTGTGGTCGTTGCCGCTGATGATCTCTTGCGTCGAGCACCGCTGCCGCCTGGAACGGTTCGCGGCGGTCGCGGCCGGGACGCGCGGCGACCCGCTCCCCCCGGTCGCGGTGGCTGAGGACGTGTCGAGGTTGGACGGCTACACCTTCGCGGCACTGACCACCGGCATGGTCGAGCTGCCGGGCCGGACGGTACACGCCGGGGTGTGGTTTCGGCTGCTGCGCTGCCTGCTCGACGAACTCGCCATCGCCGGTTGGGCAGCCAGCGCCCGCGCTCGCGCGATCGTGGAAAGGGTCTGGGACTGCGCCGATTACCCGACGCGGGCCGGGCTGGCGGTCTGGCCGGCGTACGAGCATATGGACTGGGAGATCTAGGAGAAATTCCTTCACGCTGCGGCCGCAGCCGTGCGCCTGGCCGCCGACGGCGTGATTCCTGCCCTGGGCGAACTCGGCCCCGCCCTGGTCAAACCCACTTACCGGCCGGTGACGCCCGGAGATCCTCCCGCAACGGCCTATCCGCCGCGCGAGCGCGGTTCGCTACTGTATCCGCCCCGCTGGTGGCCTGCGCGGCCGATACCAGCGGGGCCGCCACGCAACTGGCAACACGGCCTCGGCGCATACGTCGCGGGCCGCTACGCCGCCGCCCGCGTGAGCAGAGACGCCGCGCACACCCTGCTCCAGCTGCTCACCCGGGGATGCCGGACCCTCGACTGCTTCGAGGAACAGCGGATATGGCTGTTCTCGCAAGACATTCCGCTGAAATTCCTGCCCACGGCCGACCGGTTCGGCCGTCACGACCTTCAACCCGACCCGCCGCGAGAACCGAGTCGGTGACCCCCGGCCGGCTATCCCTGAGCACCCGTGTCCCCGGCCACGCGGAGAACGAAACCGACCGTTCTACCTGCGGAAATGGGGCGGGTTGGACTGTGAAACCTGTCGGAGGGTGCTGCGATGCTGGGGGCTCGCTGTTTCGCGCCTGGGCGGGAACATATTTCAGATAGCAGGGGATCAATCATGGGGTACACCTACGTTTCTGCGTACGACACCGGTTCGCTCTACAAACTCGGCAAGGCGGGCACGCTGTCGTCGCGGCAGAGCTCTTTGCGCACCGGCAGCGCGGGCAAGCTGGAGCTGTTCGATTTCGTCGAGACCGAACACGACTTGGCTGGTGAGCGGTTCCTCAAACGGCTGTGGGCCGACCGGCAGGTCAAGCACCGCAAGGAGGTGTACCGGCTCACCGAAGACGAGGTGCGCGCGGGGATGGCGCAGCTTCGCCACTACCTGTCCGAGGTCTTGCCAACGGAATTGGCCGAGCAGGAGCAGGTGGCCGAACTGGAGGGGGTCGACAACGACGAGGTCATGATCGAGCCGAGCGCGGACATCGTCGCCGCTCATCGTCGGCTGGTGGCGATCGAGGACGAGCTACGCAGGCTCACCGAGGAGGCCGAGCCGCTGCGGCGCGCGATCATGATCGCGATCGGGAAGAACCGCGGCATCACCGGGATCGCCACGTTCGACAAGGCCGACTCGCCGCGCTGGTTCAACGACACGCGAGCGCAAGCCGAGCACCCGCAACTGTGGGAGCAGTTCAAGAAGACCACCTACGACAATGCCGCGTTCAAGAAAACCTACCGCGACCTGGCCGACTCGTTCATGGAGCCGCCCAAGAAGCGCAAGTTCGTCCTGAACCAGGATCTCGAATCCTGAACCGAATGCGGCTGTCCCCGTATCGGTTCCACATCGGCTGCTCGCGGTAGAAGGCATACCCATGGCGTACGTCACGAAGGTCTGTGTGTTGTGCGGCAAGCCCGTCCGTACGAAAACCGGGGCGGATCGTCATGGGCCGTGCCAGGTTCGAGAGACCCAACGGCTTGCACGACGGGCAGCGCGCCGAGCGGCCGGGGAACCGTCGGTGTGTACCGAATGCCGCGGCGAGATCAACTACGACGCTGGATTCAGCGGTCGGTGTCAACAGTGCCGAGAACGACTCAGGTATATCCCCGAACCGCTGCGGCGTGTGATCTGTCCGCCGGGATCGCTGTGCGTCTATTGCGGTGCGCTCGCGACATGCATCGATCATGTACGCCCGATCGCTGCTGGTGGCGACAGTTGCGCCGGAAATCTCGAACCGTCGTGTGCGCCATGCAACCTGAACAAGAACGGCCAGACGCTCGCGCAATGGTTTTGCGGGGTCGACTCCACCGAGATAGGACGCCGAGCAGCGCGGTACAGCATCAGTTGCAGTGAGAAGGTGGCAGCGGAGTGGGCACGGCTTGCCGGATCGGAGCATCCATCGGCGCGGTGATCGGGGATCTGCAAGCCTGAACCCGGTTTTCGGGTCCCCGACCGCCGGCACGGGCCTATCGTTGACTGGCATGGCCACCGCGACGATCTCGTTCGACGATGCACTGCTGGCGCAGGTCCATCGGGCGGCCGGGGAGAACCTCTCGACGTGGGTCGCCGCCGCGTGCCGGGCCCGGCTGCTGACCGAGGCCGCGGCCACCGCCCAGGAATGGGAGGCAACCCATCCCGCCGACGCTGCCGACGCCCGCACGGCCGACGCCGCACAGGTGCTGGAAGGCGAGGTCGAACGCGAGATTTCCGAACAGGCCGAGCAGGTCGCGCGCGCCCGCGCCGGTGCGGGCACCGAACCCACCACCGCCGACTACCTGGCCGCCTACGGCCATGTCCGGGCACTGCTCGACCAAGGCGAGCGGCAGCTGCGTGAGCAACTCGGCGGCGCGCAGTGAGCGAGTCCCGCTATCCGGTGCCGACGCCCGAGCAGGTCGAAGCCTTCATGAACAATCCCGATCTGACCTGGGAAGACGTGCCCGTCGACGAGGCTCCGCCCATCATGAGCGAGGCCAACGCGGCCGAACTGCTGCGCCAGGCCGCCGAGAAAAACCGACCGCTGTAGACACCGATTCGCCAGCCGTGGTCGGTGACTACCCCGACCACGGATGCTTCTCGGCGTTGTCGAGTGACCGCAGCACCGATTGCAGCTCGCGGCGCATCGGCTCGGTCCAGCGCCGGATGTCCGGGCGCGGGTCGGCGAATGGGTCGATCCATTCATGGTCGGGTTCCCATGCCCCGGGCAGTGTTCCGACCTTGTGCCGCTCGGTTCCGGGAAGTTCGTACTTGAAGTCGTCGGGTTCGAACCGGTACCAGTTCTCGTCTCCGGCCCAGCGGATCGCGACGGAATGCTCGTACCGGCTGATGCGTATCTCGGGTGGCTCCACGCTCGGATAGCTTGCCGCACAACCGATCCACGTGCACGAACAACGACGAGTTGCCCCCGGCGACTCACGCGGTGGGGTGGTCGGCGCAGATGAGTCCGTGCCGGGGGTGCGCACGCCATCCGGCCTCAAGCAGCCAGGAGCGGACGGGTTCGGCCACGGTGTGCCATTCGATGAGTTCGGCTGCCAGGTCGCCGACCAGGATCGGGCCGTTATCGCACAGGCCGCAGTCGGCGGCGGCGATCTGCCCGCCCGGCTGGCACGCCGCGCAGTGCCGCCGCTCGATCACCGCGCCGACCTGGTCGGGGTCGGGTTCGAGCCAGCTGATGGTCAGGTCTTGGGTTTGCTGCTGGGCCGCGTATGCCTCTGTCGGGCGGTTGCCGCAGGTCGGGCACGGGACAGCGAGTTGTTCGCGGCGCAGGCGCATCTTCTCTCGCGCGAGTTCGCGGATCGACAGTCCGCCGGCCACCGGCGCCACCGAGGGGGACGCTTCGATGACGGACACGGTCACCGGTTCCGGATCGGGTTGCACCGCAACGGTTTCCGCTTCCACGGTCAGTGAGGCTATGGGCGTCGCGGGTGCGGGATCGACGGGACCGGAGCGGGGGCGCCCGCCGATGCTGGCCGGGTCGAGATGGCCGTAGAGGGTGCCGCGTTTGACCCCGAGGATGCCCGCGATCTGGGCGACGGTGTGGCGTCCCTCGTCGTAGAGCCGCTGGGCCTGCTCGACCTGGTGGGCGGTGAGTTTCGGGCGGCGTCCGCCTTTGCGGCCGCGGGCGCGGGCGGCTTCGAGGCCGTCGCGGGTGTTGGCGATGATCAGCTCGCGCTGCAATTCGGCCAGCACGCTCAGCATGCCGAACATGGCGCGGCCTTCGGCGGTGTCGGTGTCGATGCCCTGCTCGATCACCTTCAACCCGATGTTGCGTTCGCGCAGCACCGAGCCGAGGGTGATCAGGTGCAGCACCGAGCGGCCGAGGCGGTCCAGGCGGGTGATGACGATGGTGTCCCCGGCGCGGGCGAGGGTGAGGACCAGGTCGAGTTTCGGGCGCGAGGATTTCGCGCCGGAGGCGGTGTCGATGTGTATGTTCGATTCATCCACCCCGGCGCGGCGCAGCGCGTCGATCTGATGCGCGGGGTTCTGGTCGGCGGTCGAGACCCGCCCGTAGCCGATCAACATGTTGTCGAAAATAGCCGAAACCGGGTTTGTCGACGTTGATTTCCGGCATGGGTTTCCGACACTCGCGTCCTGGCGTTTCTCCCGCTCGCAGATGGTTGTCGGCAAATGATCGTTTGCCGACAACCATCATTCGGGCCGAACATGCTCCCCAACCCGGTTCGCACCGAACTACCGGCATCGGTATACACCCGGTATGAGCTGTTCGAATTCATTGTTTGCAAGCTGGTTTGAAACGATGTGACACTATGCACACCGCACCAGGTCTACGCGAGGAGTGTTCTGCATGGCTGTCCGGTTCAAGCTCGGTTACTACTCACCTGTTACAGATGATCCGCTACAGCGTGAGCATGTCGGTTACTTCCCGCGTATGACCGAAGAGGAGGCATGGGCGGCAGGCCGAGGCGTATGGAAGGCAAACAAGGAACGGCTTTCCCGGGAGAAGTTCGCCCTGATCATCGGTGATGGTCAGGTTTGTGCCGTTGCCGAGATTCACGGTGTGTCCGTCCATGAGGATCGCGTCGCCGTCGATGGTGAAGTGCTGGCGCAAGGTCACCCGGTCCGCGACGCCTGGATGGGGAAGCCGGATCCGGTGGTCAACGCCTCCCAGAACCCGGTCGGTTACTGCGACCTCCCGGAAGAGGCCGCGTTCCGCGAACGGCCCTGCGGATGCGGGTGCGGCGAGATCTCGACCCGCGACTTCCTGCCCGGCCACGACGTGCGTGCGTTCCAGGACCGGGTACGCAGGATGTTCGGCGGATCGGCACTGGAGTTCATCCGTTGGGTCGACCGCATGGCCGGTGAGCACGGCGTACCGGTTCTCGCCATCCGCAACGCACCCGCCGTCACCGCGGTCCCGGACCTGCCGCCGGACACCAGACCCGAACCCTCGGTCGCGCAATACGATTCGCTGCTTGCTCACCCACGCCCGGCCGACGGGGAACCCGATGAGCGGCAATAGAATCGGCACACACATCAAATACCGCGAGTTTCTGCCCTGCCCGGGTGCGTGTGACGGTGAGTACATGTCCTGGCCGCCGGGTCGGCTCACCGACGACCTCGAATGGGAGATCCGCACCTGCCCCGAGGGGTGCGGTACCGAGATCAAGACCGTGCCGCGATTCTGGACCGATCCCGCCGACGCCACCGAATGGTTCGGCGGCTGAACCCGACACACCCCAAGCGCTGTGCTCTCCGATCCGGCCGGAGGTGTTGCGTGATCCGAGCCCCAATTATGTTGGGTGCGTGCATAATCGATGATCGGCCCCGGTCTTTGACCGGGGCCGATGTCATGGGTCGGTCTCACCCGCTACGCACCATCGGCTTCAGTGAACACGGGCTACCCATCCTCGCCATCCGATCTCAACCCATCGGTGGCCCTGGCGCGGCACCGTGCGACTCCGAAGGTTCGGTGTCCGGCACGGCATCTGACATCTGACGCAGGTGCCGGTGCGAACGACTGAGATTGCCGCTGCGGCCGTGCGGGTCGGTCCCAGGGTGCGGGTGCGGCCGTATTCTCTCCGGCCGCGTCCGTGCTGGTGGCGGGAACGACACCGGATACGGCGGCTGTCGAGCTGGAGCCCGGCCCATCGGTCATGTGTTCGTACCGGTCGGCTGCTTCGGTGCTGCGGTCACCAGAGGTCGCAGCGGGGTGGTGGCGATGCGCTCAACCACCGCGGTGAGGGGACGGGCCGCAAGCCACCAGCCCAGCACCGCGACGGCAGCGCCGAGGACGAGCCCAGCGAGCACATCGCCTGGGTAGTGAGCGCCGGTGTAGACGCGGGAGAACGCCAGCAGCACAGCGAATCCCGCAGCGAACGCTCCGAGTCGGCGGGTGTAGATCAGCAGGCCCGCCGCGGCGGCACCGGCGAGCACCGCGTGGTCGGAGGGGAAGCCGTAGTCCGAGGCGCAGTGCACGAGCACGAGGATGTCGTGACGGTCGTTGCAGGGCCGTTGTTCGGCGATGGTGTTCGCGATCGGCTGGTTCACCGCCAGCGCTGCCAGCGTCGCCGCTCCCGCCCACACCGCCGCCGCGACTGCGCGCGTGTCGTTGCGGGAGCGGGCGATCCACCACCCGGCCAGCAGCGCAACACCGATCAGGATCGGGCCGTAGGTGGTGAGGTCGTACATCGGGGTGTGCAGCCATCCGGTGCGGCGGGCGAAGGTGTTGATGTCGTCGAACAGGTCCGGGTCCGACCAGCGCGCATAGCTTGTCGCGGAAATCATCACGGCCTTCCTCATCCCTGGTTCGTGTCGGCCGGGCCGGACTGGGCGGGGTCGTGCATGGCCCGGTACACCTGGTCGGCGTAGTCGGCGAGGACCTCGGTGCACTGTTTGAGGCGCTGCTCGGCCTCGCGGGCCTGGGGCAGTTCGAGCACGTCGCGCAGTTTCAGATCGCGATACCAGCGCCGCAGCCGCTCCAGGCTCTGTTCTTCCTCCTCGAGTTCGGCCAGGGTGAATTTCTGTTTGCCGATCTCCTTGCCGATTTCGGCGTCGAATTTGTCGCAGTCGGCCACGAATTCGGCCCATTCCTCGGCTCGCGCCGCCGTGAACGCCGCCCGCAGCGCGTTCGCGCTGTCCTCGTCGCGGCCGGTCACCTCGACACAGACCAGCTCCCCGTCCCCGCGCCGCGCCACCTCCCGCGCGGCGGCGACCGCCGCGGTGAACACCGGTGTCGCGGGCATCGCCCACACGCCCTGCGCCAGCGGCACCGCACCCACTCGCCGTAACTCCCGCCACACACCGACCCGTAGCCGCGACGGCTCACCGGCCAGCCGCACGATCACCAGCATCCATGTCACAGCCAGCGACCATACCTGCCGTCACTGTCGGCCATGTAGTAGCTGTTACATGTCGTGGTGTGACCGGGAGTGTCTCCGGGTGGTGTGCGAGTGCCGGTCCTCAGCGTGTCCTCAGCGCCGGTTTGTGAGGGTGGCGTGGTGAACACGTATTCCCGGCTGCTCGGCGGTCGATCGTGCAGCATCTGATCGTCACCTACGGCGTGTCCGCGATCTTGCTGCTCATGGTCGCCGAATCGGCCTGCATTCCGATCCCGTCGGAGGTGACCATGTTGCTGGGCGGGGCGTTGGCGGCCGGTGCCGTCAGCGGAGCGCACCCGAACCTGATCGCGGTCATCGCTGCCGGTACCGCCGGCAACGTGATCGGCAGCTACCTGGCCTGGCTGGCGGGCCGCTACGGCGGCCGCCCCGTCCTGCACCGGTGGGGCCGCTACATCTTCCTGCGCAGCCATGACATCGATCGCGCCCACGACTGGTTCCAGCGGCGCGGCGCGGCATCGGTGTTCTGGGCACGCCTGCTGCCCGGTATCCGTACCTTCATTTCGTTGCCGGCCGGAATCGCCGAGATGCCCGCCACCCGATTCGGTCTCTACACCCTGGCCGGGTGCCTGCCGTGGACAGCGGCGCTCGCGGTCGCGGGCTACGCCGTCGGCGCCAACTGGCAGCAGCTCGAGGACACCCTCCGCGGGCCGAGCTACGCGATCGCCGGATTGGCGGGCATCGCGATAGTCGCCGCGGTCGTGGTCGTCCGCCGTCGCCAGCGACGCGCTTCGCAGCCTCAATGAGGCTGCCGCCCACAATGGTCCGACAGGGACGGGGCCGTTCGCTGTTCCTCACAGCGGCTTCTCAGCGTGGCCCTGACAGGCTGTGTGCGTGACAAACCGTGCGACAGTTGCCGTTTCGCCCACGCGAGGGCCGCTGACCAAAGTTCCCGAGATCACCGCGTTGTTCTGGGTGATCAAGATCCTGTCCACCGGCATGGGAGAGACCTTCTCCGATTTCCTCGTCAATACTGTGGCGCCCGAGCTCGCGGTGGGCGGCGGGGTGCTGTTGCTGAGCGCGAGCCTGTGGCTGCAGTTCCGCGCGCCCGGGTATCGGGCGTGGACCTACTGGACCGCGGTGGTGATGGTGAGCGTGGTGGGCACCATGGTCGCCGACGTCGTGGATTTCGTGGTCGGCATTCCGTTACCGGCGTCCACGGTCTTGTTCGCGGTGGTCCTCGCGGGCATTCTCGCGTGGTGGTACCGCAGCGAGAAAACCCTGTCGGTGCACAGCATTACGACACGGCGGCGGGAGGCGTTCTACTGGGCGACGGTGATGACCACCTTCGCGCTCGGCACCGTCGCCGGTGATCTGACCGCGGCGACCCTGCACCTGGGCTATCTCCCGTCTGCGGGTCTGTTCGCCGTGGCAATCGCTGTCCCGGCCATCGCGCACCGGTGGTTCGGCCTGGGCGCGGTGGCCGCGTTCTGGTCGGCGTATGTGGTGACCCGGCCGCTGGGCGCATCGGTAACCGACTGGCTGGCATCCTCCCACGCCGACGGGCTCGGACTCGGTACCGGCTGGGTGACCCTGGCGGTGACGCTTCCGATGCTCACCGGAATCGCCATACTGGCCAGGCAGGCCAGAACCGAGTTCAGAGAACCCGCCGGGACAGAGGCCCGTTGATTCGTGATCTCACTCCGTTCCGACCGTCCCCTTCAGGGCGAAGTCGTCTTCAGGTAGGACTCGACAATGTCAATGTCAGCTGGGCGAGTTGCTGGCTCGCTGGCCGTACTGCGGTGTCCTAACGGTCGGATTCGGGTGATACCGCCCCTCATGCCGTATCACCCGAATCCGATCAGTAAGGAAGTGTAGGCTAACCTAAATTGGCTGGCGTGCTCCGGATCGGGATCGACATGCGCACCTGCCGCTGCGGCACACGGGGTGAAGGCCCCGGCCAACGGCTCGGGGCCTTCACCCTCTGTCTGTGCGGGCTACTTCAGGCGCAGGCTGCCGAACAGGCCGTTCTTCTCGTCGTTGGGGCCCGCGGTGAAGTAGAGGGCGTCGGCGTCGCCGAGGCTCTCACCGTTACCGAACATCAGGCCCCACAGGCCCTCGATCTCGGCGGGCTTGCCATCGGCGTCGCGCAGGTAGTCGACGAACGTGCCGGAGGCGTCGTCGAGGGCCAGGATGTGGCCTGCGCCGCCGAAGTTGCCGACCAGCAACTTGCCCGACAGCGGGCCGAAGCCCTGCGGGGCGATGGTGACGGCCCACGGCGCGTTGAGGCGGCCGTCGGCTTCGAGGGTGCGAACCAGCTTGCCGTTCTTGTCGAATTCGGCGACCTGGCCCTTCTTGGCCTTGTTGCCTGCGTTGTTCTCCTGGTCCTTGTCGGCCTTGTCTTCTTCCCCGGACTTGAACTTGGCCGGGTTGTTGGAGTCGGCCTGAGTGAGGGCGTAGGTGACGAAGACGCGGTCGCCGACGGCAGCGACATTGAACGGCGCCGGATCGCCGATCTTGGCCTTCTTGCCCTTCGAGGCGTCGGCGGGGTCGATGGCGTCGCCGGTGGCGAAGGGGTTGGCGAAACCGGTGGTGGGCACCAGCTTCCAGTCCTTGTCGAAGGTGCGGACCTGCGGGTCCTTGCCGAAGTCGGCGGCCAGCAGCTTGGCACCGGACGGGTCCAGGGCGATGCCCTTGAACTTCATGCCCGCGGCGGTGCCGTCGTATTCGAGCACGGCCGGGCCGTCGTGGCGCACGATGGCGCCGGCCGCGCCCTGCTCGGTCCAGCCGGAGATCTTGCCGGAGTCGGTGGCGAAGATGAAACGCGCGGAGCCGGTGAGCTTGTCGTCCTTGCCGTCGTAGCTGACCGGCTGATCGCGCACCACGAACACATCGGAGGTGATGGGCGCGCCGTTGAACACGACACCAGTGGTCTTGCCCTCGCTGTCGTCGCCGTCGGAGTCGGGGACCGAGTCCGCGCCCGGGATCTTCACCAGCTTGAGCGGATCCTGGAACATCTTCTGGTACTTGGCATCCGGCGAGGCGGTGACGTCACCCACGAACTGGTAGGAGTTGCCGCCCGCGCCGACCCAGAAGTGCCCGCCCACGCCCTTGGGGCGGTCGGCGATGCCCCAGGCGTTGATGAAGTCGGGGAAGGTGAACTGCGCCTTGTCCTCAGCCTTGTTGGAAGCGATATTGACCTGGGCGTAATGATTTCCGTCGAGCGCCTTCACGTCGCCATCGCCGGACTTCGTGCTGCCGCAGGCCGCCGCGACCACGAGCGCCGCGCCGAGCGCCGACACGCGCAGCAGGGTCGTGCGCATCGGCGGCATGCCGCTCGAGCGTTCGTTCATTCCAGGTCCTTCCAGCTCAACGCCCAGGTGCGGCGTTAGGTGATGCTAACCATAGCTGGAAGGATAGGCGGTGTCGTTAGGGGACCCTAAATCGGACTCTGGCCTGGTGATGCCGTGCACCATCGGCTGACCGAACCAGCGAGCCTGTTGTCGTTGCGTCAGCCGAGTGTGGCCAGCAGGGTGGCCAGGGACCGGGTCTCGGTTGCGGGGTCGGGGTGGCTGGCGCGGATCGCGTGGAGCACCTCGTCGATCTGGCCGTCGAGCAGCTTCCACACGGACCCGTCGAGGGGCTTCAAGCTCGCCTCGTCGCGATCCCACACGGTTTCGAGGTCCTTGATCCGGGCCTTGGCCTCGGCCTGCTTGCCGGCCTGCACCAGGGCCTGCGTGTCCTGGGTGATCGTGCGGAACTTCGCGACTTCCACCAGCGGGAAGTGCGCGCTCACCTGGCCCGGGGCAGCGGTGGCCGGTGCGGGCGATCCGTCCTCCTCGTTGGCGGACGCGGCATGTGGCTGCCCGGCCGCCCACACCAGTAGCGTGCCCGCGAGGATCGCGACGATCGCGTAGTAGCCGAGCATGATGCGTTCCCGCGCGGGATTACCGGTCGGGGCCCCGGTGCGAGGCCGCTGGTCGGCGTCGATGACATCGGCGCGGGTGCGGGTGAGGAAGACGACGGTGGCGAGGATGGCGGCCAGGAAGATGACGCTGGTGCCGGCGGTGCCGACGCCGAGGCCGTGATCGACGCGCGGGGAGGCGAACCAGTCGCCCAGGTTCGCGCCCAGTGGCCGGGTCAGGATATAGGCGAGCCAGAACGACAACACGGCGTTCGCGCCCAGCCGCCAGCCGATGGCTATCGCGGCGATGAGCCCGGCGGGCAGCAGCACCGATGTCCCCGGTCCCCATCCGGTGGCGTCCAGTGTCCAGTCACCGGCGGCGGTTCCGAGGGCGAAGGTGACCAGAACGGCGAGCCAGTAGAACATTTCGCGCCCCGCGGTGACGATGCTGTGGATCGACAGCGTCCGCTCGCGGGCGAACCAGACTCCGAACACGACCGCCAACACCGCAGCGAACACTGAAGTGCTCAACGCCAGTGGGACGTCGAGGTTGTCGGTGAGGATGTCGGTGTACAGGGTGCCGGTGACGCTGAGCACGACCACGGTGAGCCAGTAGACGACCGGCACGTACCGGTTGAGCCGCACCTGCCAGCCCAGCACCGCCGCGAGCACCACCGTGAACAGCGCAGCGGTGAGGTTCAGGCCGACGCCGAGGGTGGTGTTGATCCAGTCGGCGAAGCTCTCGCCCACCGTGGTGCACAGGATCTTGATGGCCCAGAACCACACCGTGACCTCGGGCACCTTGCTCAGCATGCGCTTGGTCTCGCCGAGCTGGGATGTCGTCATATCCGTCACGGCAGACCACCGTAGCGATCACCCGCTGTGGCGACGCTGAGAACGAGGAGTACAGAACCGGACCGATCCCTGGTGCGGCGGGCGGAATCTGGTGATGGCATGGGACTGGGTCGCTCCCACCGCGACCGTTCTCGTCGGTCGAGGTCGACGTCGACCGACCTCGGCATGGGCACCGGTGAAGACGGCCCGAACCGCGAAGCCTGTTCTCCGGTCGCCACGGGTCGGTGTCGATGTCCGCGCGGCCGACGCGGATGCGCTTTTGGACACGCCTTGCTGTGGCGACGCCTGGCCGGTGCCACCGTTTACGCTTGCCAAGCGGTATCCCGTGTGGGTTTGTTCTTGTGATCGTCGCGGACCGGAAGGCTCAAGGCATGCGACGTTCGTTCACCGTTGCCGTGGCCGCCGCTACGGTCGCGACAAGTCCGGCCATGCTGGGCCCCTGGGCCAGTGGCGCCGAACTCGGCCGCGCCCAGCCGCCCGGCGGGGATATCTCTGGCGGGGGAGTTCATCTGACGGCGTCGGTCGACAGCGTCGGGGCGAACCCGCCCGGTGATCGGACACCGAACTTCCTCATGACGTTCTCCCATGCGGTGCAGATGTCGGGCGATTACTCGGTCACCGTGGACGGTGGCCAGATCACCTCCGGTCAGGCCGTCGCGGGGTTCATCCTGGGCTGCGGGATCAGTGTGGATGGCGGTGTCACCGTCGGGATCGACCCGCATCAAGGGCTGGTCGGCAGTATTTCCCCCTCGATCAGCTCTCCCAGCGCCTCGGTCAGCCCGCCGAGCGTCACCGCGGTGCCCACCTCGACCAGCCCGCCGAGCGTCCCGGCCGGCCCGCCCAGCGTGAGCCTCGATCTCGACCCCACAATTGGCGGAATACTGGGCTTGTCCGAAGTCCTGGCCGCAGACTTGGGACCCGGCCAGATCACCAAAGCGACGACGGCGACGGCCAGACTGGACACCCACACGACCTTCCCGTATCGCATCAGGTTCAGCGACACCTCGCTCACGGTCGCCCAATGCGCCTCTCCGGTATCGGCGGTCCCTTTCGTCACCGTCACGGTGACCACCGCTAGAGGGATGGCGCAGACCACCGCCTACGGCGACCAGTTCACCTTCTGAAAAGCCCGACCGGATCCAGTCCTACGGCAGGGACTTGGTACACACTCGACAAACACCCACGTCTGCACCATTGGCGCGAGATCGACATTCTGAATTCTGAGCGCCCCTGCGTTTCAGAAGGCGCTGTTCGGCAGTGTCGATGTCGGCGAATGACCATCCTCGACATGAGGGCGGTGACATTCTTCGGTGTGGCCGGCGTCCGCGCCCTGATCGCGGCCCGCGGTTTCGCCGACCGACCCCACTGCGCGATGCACATCGAGGGCCCCTACTGCGTCGGGAATACTCGGCCGCACCAACTCATTTGCGGCGGCGACTGGTGATCGATGGTGCTGTGGGGTGAAGCCTCACCCGGACGGGGCGAGGCTTCACCCCTGGATCGGCTGCGATACCGGCCGCGTATCGGACGCGGCAACTCCGACGCTACCGCCCTACCGTCACCGCATCCGGCAACCGGGCCACAGACGATCGCGGGATGATTGCCTCGGGTGAGCATCCTCGGACACCGAGACCAGGGCACGTTCCTCGTCGGCTACCGCGGTCGAGGCCAAGTCCTTGCCGGAGAACGCGGCGGGTACGCCTGGTCGGGCCGTAGGGGAACTCGACCACCACATCGTCGGCGAGGTGGTGGTCGAAGAATCGGCCGCTCTTCGTCCTCGACCTCACGCACTGGGCCGGCGAGGCCGCGCAGCCGCGTCAGCACGACGTCCGCAGCGACACCTGTTCGACAGGTGCTGCCCCCGACTAACGTCGCCCAGCATCAGCAGCCCGAGCACCTCGTCGACCTCGCTCAGTCTAGGCGCACGACCAACCGCCGCCCGCACCGCGCACAGCAGCTCGGCCGCGCCGAACCCCGCACTCGACGACCGCGTCGGGCACCGCGGCGAGAATGTCGAATGCGTTCTCAGCATCTTCTAAGCGGCGAAGGAGCAGTCTGTGTAGGTATCGGTTCCCTCCAGCGCAAGGCTGGCGACGCCGGGTCCGTGCTGCTGCATCGCCACACTCAAGGCCGAGGCCGAGCTGTTCCACCGGATTCAGCCATCGTGACAGGCGGCCGGTCTCACCGGCCGAGCTCCCTGCGCAGACGGGAGGCAGGAGATCATGCGGTACGGCACTGCGTTGCGCGAGGAGATCGGCCGGTCGGGGGTGACCCCGTTGGTCGGGATTTTCGACATGTATTCGGCATCGATCGCCGCGCAGTATTTCGAAGGAATGTTCGTGTCCGGTTTCGGGTTCGCCGCCTCTTACTACGGGCTGCCCGATATCGGGTTCATCGCCTGGCCCGACATGGTCGGATTCGTGCAGCGGTTACGTCTGGCGTTTCCGGACCGGCATCTGCTGGTCGACATCGACGACGGATACGCCGACGTGGAGGTCGCCTGCCACGTGGTCGAGCAGTTGCAGATGCTCGGCGCCTCGGGGGTGATCCTGGAAGATCAGCAGCGTCCACGCCGGTGCGGCCACGTGGCGGGTAAACAGATCCTGCCGCTCGAGCAGTATCTGGAAAAGCTGAACCTGGTGCTGGCCACGCGCACCGACCTGGTGGTGGTCGCGCGGACCGACGCCACCGACGAGGACGAGATCCTGCGACGTGCGCAAGCACTGGCCGCAACCGACGCCGATGCCGTGTTGGTCGACGGTGTGCGCAGCGTGGAACGGATCCGGCAGGTCCGCGGCGTGATCGGCGCGAAACCGCTGTTGTTCAACCAGATCGCCGGCGGGCTCTCGCCGCGGCTGTCGTTGACCGAGCTCGGGGCACTGGGAGTCGATGCCGCGATCTACTCCACGCCGTGTCTGTTCGCGGCGCACGCGGCGATGACCGAGGCACTGGCGAAGCTGCGTTCCGAGGATGGACGCTTGCCCGAGATCGGCGCCCACGATATCGATGTGGCCTCCTCGACTGCCCTGCTGGAGGCCAACATCTCCCGCCGCCACCACCGGCGCACCGACCTCGCATAGGCACGGTGACGAGGCTGCGGCGACGGCCCGCTCGCCGCACGGCACCGGCACGACTGCGTCCCCCAACCGCGCGGCAGCCCGATCACTCACTCCACACTGCGCCCTCGCGGTCAGAACACCCCGATCCGACAGCGACGAATCCCCCGGCCATACCGCGCAACTCCCGCGCTGAAGACCGAGTACGAGCCAAAAGCACGCGACGGAGCCACTGAACAGCACTTCGAACATCACTGAAGACGACTTCGAAAACTGACAACCGTCAATCCAGATTGACGGACCCAGTTCTCGGAACCAGTTCAGGTCAGCGTCCGATAAGGCGTATTAACGGAAGGGAAACGCACCGAAGTCCATGTCAGAGGCCAGATTTCGGGTACGATTCTGCCGGTGACGTGGCCGAACCGCCGGAGCCCGGCGTGCGGCTGCACCACACCAGCCGCACCCTGGGGGATCTGGCCGTCACGTGACGGGTCGGCTCCGCATGTAGTAGAGAGAACTTGGAGGGGGAACCACATGAGCGCCGCCGGAGAGACCGCGCCGCATCTCGACCGCCCGGACCCGCGCGTCCTGGGCCTCAGCTGGGATGCAGGCACCGTCCGCCTGGTGCTGGACAAGGAACTGGTGCTGACCATATCGCCGGAGGTGGCGGCGTGGCTCGCCGCCCAGGCCCGCGTCTGCCTGCACGCCGCGCTCAAGGCGGACCCCACGGCCACCGCCGGCGGTTTCGTCCACGAGCTGCTGACCGGCGATCCTCACCCTCGGCTCACCGAGGACGCATACCGGGCCCTGACCGGCGGCGGCGCCACCGATGGGAACGCCTCGCCCGCAGTGGGCGGGTCGCGGGCAGGGGAGCGATCGTGAGGACCGACGCGGAGGTGGGGGAGCTGGCCCGGCTGGCGTTCCGCACGGCCGGGCAGGTGCGGATGCTGGCCGAGCGGATGGCCGCGCTGGGGTTCAAGGCCGACGGCTACGAGCAGGCTGATATCGCCCGCTTCGCCGACACGATGCAGGGCATGGCGCTGCGCGCCGCGATGAGCATGGACGACGGCGACGCCCAGCTGTCCGAACTCACCGGCCGCCAGGTTAACCGACTCGACCCCGGCGACTGACCGCTCCGAGCACCGGCATCCGCGAGTGGCCGTCGAGCCGGACCGCCCGCGGGCCCGACCACGAACTCGCCCGACAGCAGCAACCACCACTTCGGGAAGGATCCGCCGATGTCTCGCGCGACCCCGCTCGACGGCGAAGCCGTCATCCACACCACCTGGCCCCTGCAGGGCCCCTACACGGCCGAGGCGCTGGGCCAGCTGATGGCCGCCCTGGACGAAGCGCTGCGCTACGCCAACCACGCCACCATCGGCAATCCGCTGCGCACGCTGCCCGAACCGGGCGACGGCGCGCGGGTGGTCCGCCGTTTCGCCGGCGCGGTCGACAAGATGCCGCAACTGGTCGGCCAGCTCGCCCGCTGGGCCGACGCCGTCGCCGCGGACCCGCGTCTGCGCACCGGCGCCACGGACGGCACGACCGCGCAGACCCACGCCGCCACGGCGGCGGGCGCCCTGCGTGACGCCGGGCCCGCCCTCGCCGCGCTGCAACGGCAGCTGGCCATCGCGGCGTCCACGCTCGACCAGGGCCTGCACTTCGACGGCGACGACCAGGACGACGACGAGCCGCTGAGCTGGGAGCAGATCAAGGCGCGCCGTCCCAGCCCCGACGAGCGCGACGCCCGTCGCGAGGATCTGCTGCGGCGGGCGCGGCTGGTCCGGGAATCCGGATTCGACGACTACCGGCTCATCTGGTCGAGCGGGGAGGTCGCGCAGGTCGCCTACCTGCTGCGGGATCACGACGAGCTCACCTCGATGGGCGAAACGACCGCCACCGTGCTGGGCACCCTCGCCGCCGACCTTTTCGGGTACCGCGACGGCCGCGCCGAAATCGAAGCCGGTCACCCCGAAACCCTGCGGTGGCTCGAGGAGCTGCACCGGGAACTCGACCGATGAACCGGCCCACCGCCGCCCGGCGAGGTCATCGGCGCGCCGAGGGCCCACCGCTACACGTGGTGCCCGACGTTGCGGAGCCGGAGGACGACGAGCTCGACGCCCGGGTCGCCGCCTACGCCGCGGCCGCCGACGCCGACAACACGGTGCGCACCTACACCTGGGCGTGGAACCGCTTCGACCGGTGGTGCGACGAGCACGGCTACACTGCGCTGCCGGCGAGCACCCGCGTCATCAACCGGTTCCTGGTCACCGCAGCCGACGACCCCAACCGCCCGGCGTCGCGAAGCTCGCTCGAGGTGCTGCGCGCCGCGATCGCGTGGAAGCACGCCCAGGCCGGACTCCCGGATCCGACCATGGACGCCCGCGCCCGCACCGTGCGCCGGGGCATCAACAAGTCCCGCGTCGAGGCGGGGGAAACCGACAACCGGGCCCCGGCCGCGGTGGCCGCCGACATCGAGGCCATGGTCGACGCCGCCCGGGCCGGAGCGGGCACCTGGCGCCGGCAGGTCGCCGCGCGCCGCGACATCGCGCTGATCCTGCTCACCTACGACTTCGGCCGCCGCCGCGGCGAAGCCGCCGGCCTCAGGCTCGGCGACCTGAACATCGTCGACGACAACCCCGACCGCCAGCCGCGACTGCGAATCCGGTTGCGCGGCGGCAAAACCCACCAGGACAGCACCGAATACGTCTACCGGCCGCGCAGCGCCCGCGACGGCCGGTACTGCACCTGGTGCGCGCTGGCCCGCTGGATCGCGGTGCTCAACGCCGCCGACGATGCCGCCGCCACCGCCCGCGGAGACGACGCCGGCGCCGTCACCGCTGCGGTGTCCATCGCCGTGCAACGGCTGCTGCGCCGCGACGCCGGCGATCCCGTCGAACACTGCTGCGACGGGGTTACGTGGCTGGCCGGCCGGGCACGCGCGTATCTGTTCCGGCCCGTGGCCAACGGCGGGCTTCCCCACGCTCCCGACACCGCCCTGTCCGGCCGTTCGGTGGACACCGTCGTCCGCCAGCGCGCTCTCGCCGCCGGGATCGGGCCCCGCCGCGGGCACAGCCTGCGCGCCGGTGTCGCCACCCAGCTGTTCGACGACGGCGCCACCGTCGAGGAGGTCATGGCGCTGCTCGGACACAAGCGCCCCGAAACCTCCCTGCGCTACGACCGCCGCCGCGCCCAACGCAGCGCCGACGTCGACACCGGGCTGTGACCGGCATATCGGTTGCCCCGGTGCGGATTCCGGGCCTGCGGGGTAAGCAGGCACGGGAGTGGCGGCAGTTCGTATGCTGGGCGGCGGCCGCGGAACTGCCCGCGCTGCCCACCACCGCCGACACCGTGCTGGCCTACCTCGCCGAGATCCCGGGCACCCCGGCCACCCAGCGCGGCCGCGTCAGCGCCCTCAACGCCGCCCACAAGGCCAAGCGACTGCCGATTCCGGGTGCCGCCGAAGCGGTACGCCGCGCGCTCAATCCCGGCCGCGCGCAACGCCTGTCGGGCCTGCGTGCGCACGCGGACATGATCATCACGCGGCTGCCGGTCACCGGCTGGCCCGACGCACTGACCGACCGCCGCGACGCGGTCATCCTGCTGCCGGCCACCGAAGGACTGTCCTGGCACCAGATCTCGGCCCTGACCCAGGCCGAGATCACCCTCACCGCGCGGGCCGTCACCGTGGGTGCGCAACCGCTGCTGGTCATGCCCGCCACCGGCACCTCGGCCTGCCCGGTGCGCGTGTTCTCCCGCTGGGCCACCATCGCCACCCACGCCCCGGCCGCCACCGGCCATATCGCCCTCGAGCGACTCCTCGCCGACATCGGCGAGGCCGCCGCACGCACGGACGACACAGAGGCGGAAGTGTATGTGCCGCAGCAGTTCCCCGACTGGTACGCCAGGCAACCGCTGCTGTGCGGATTCGACGAGCGCGGCCTGGCGCACGGCTACATCGACGAACTCGAGCCGCTGGCGCCCGATGCCGTCGCCGAGATCGCCACCGCCCACCTGTTGGCCCCACCCGTGCCGGGCGCCGGCCCGGACCTCGACACCGACTGGTACGAGCGCGGGATCGCCGCCCGCTACGGCATCTAGCGGCGCGCGGCCCGCGACTTTGCCGCACCAATCTCAAAGGCGGTGTCCGTCTCACGAATGACATATCGTGCCATGATCAAATCCCTACTACGGGGCGAAACCCGGCGGCTCGTAACATCTTTCTAAGCCGCATTTCGGTGGGCGGTTGCGAATGCCTGCGCACAGCGCAGAGCTGGTGACAGGGAGCGGCGTTGTATTTGTCGTGCGTGCGTGCTGAAAACTTCCGGATCTTCGGAACAGGCCCCGGGGAACACGGTGTCGAAGACAGTCGCCTGAATCTGGAGCTCGATCGGGGAACGAACGTCCTGGTGGGCGAGAACGACAGTGGTAAGTCCGCGATAATTGATGCGATCCGGATCTGCCTGCTCACCACCGCCGCGGACTATTACCGGGTCACCCGGGACGACTTTCACGTCGGCCCGAAAGGCAGGGCGAAAGCCTTCACCATTACCTGCGGCTTCACCGACCTCACCGTGGAGGAGCAGGCGACCTTTCTCGAGTTCGTCACGACCGACCGCAAGGGCACGGCCAGCCTTTTTGTCACCGTCCACGCCGAAGCAATGGACCCGCCGCGGCCACAGCGCATCTCGGTCACTACCCGGACCGGATCCGACGGCAGCGGTCCGGCGCTCGACGGCGCGGCACGGGAGTTGCTCAAGGCGACTTACCTACGTCCGCTGCGGGACGCGGAAGCCGAATTGCGTTCGGGCCGAGGATCACGGCTCTCTCAAATCCTCGCCGGCTACCCAGCCATGATCGCCGAGGAAGTGAACGACTTTGATGAAGAGGCCGATACCGCGAGCACTCTGGTAGGGATCCTCCGTCGTGCCGAGCACCATCTGGCCAGGAACAGTTCGGTGGCGACGGCACTCGACGACATCAACACCGATTATCTGAGCGAATTCGCGATCGGCTCGGACAACTTGCGGGGCCAGGTCACGGTGTCCGGGGACGCCACTCTGGCCCGGGCTCTGGAGCGGTTGGAATTGGCGTTGGCCCCGGAAACAGGTGAGTGGACTCGGCGAGGACTGGGGTACAACAATGCCCTGTTCATGGCCGCCGAACTGCTATTGCTCGGCAACAGCGACATCGCCCCCTTGCTGCTGATCGAGGAGCCCGAAGCACATCTGCACCCGCAACTGCAGGCCCGGATCATGGACCTGTTGCGCAAGCGCGCCCAAATCGACAAGGGCAGCAAGCGCTCGACCGCTCCGGTTCAGGTTCTCCTGACCACCCATAGCCCGAACCTGGCTTCTGCGATCCCGGTGGAGCATTTGACCCTCGTGGCCAAGGGGCACACCTTCCGGCTCGCCCCGGACCTGACCCGCCTGGACGCCGGCGACTACGAGTTTCTGACCCGTTTCCTCGATGTCACCAAGGCAGGCCTGTTTTTCGCCCGCGCTGTTGCGATCGTGGAGGGTGACGCCGAGGCGATTCTTCTACCCGCATTGGCTGAGGCGACGGGGGCTTCGTTCAACGAGTGCGGCGTCACCGTTGTGAACGTCGCGACGGTTGGCTTGTTCCGCTACAGCCGCATCTTTCAACGCGACGGCAAGCAGATCCCCGTGGCAGTCGCCTGTATCCGTGACCGTGATCTCGTGCCTGAGGGGACACCCGACGACATGCGGCGCCAGTTGAAATGCGTAAAAGAGATGCAACCGGAGGAGATCATCCGGCATGTCGAGAACCTGACCGCCGACGACCGCGGCAACGTCAAAACCTTCGTTTCCGACCACTGGACCCTCGAATACGATCTCGCCGCCGCATCCTGGGAAATGGCGACACTGATGCATCAAGCGGTGCAGGCGGCGATCGCATCGAAGTCGGCCTGGCCCGGCGAGGACGCCCTCGCGCAGTCCGACACGGCCGCGGCCAAGGAAGTTACGCAGTGGCGCGACGACGGGAAACCGTTGGAGACCGCCGCGATCGACATCTACAGGCCGCTGCGCATGAAGAAAGCGAGCAAGCCGATCGCCGCACAGCACGCCGCACGTCTGCTCGGGACCACTCCCATCACGCAGGAACAGTTGCCCGACTACCTGGTCCAGGCCTTCGCCCACCTGCGCGCGGGGGCCCGACGTTGACGACCCCCAACCACACCGATGCCCTCACCCATGAACGCATTCGAGCACGCGCCTCCGAACTGAACCTTCAGCTCTCCGACCGGCAGCAATGGGACTTTCTCCAGAGTGTCGACACGCTGGACTTGCAGGCAGCACCGGGCTCGGGGAAGACCAGCCTGGTCGGACTCAAACTCCTGATGCTCGCCGAACACTGGACAAGCACGACCCGCGGTATTTGCGTGCTCTCGCACACCAATACCGCCAAGGACGAGATCATCGCCCGAATCAGTAGTTCCCCTGCCGGTGCTCGGTTGCAGCGCTACCCCCATTTCATCGGCACGATCCAGTCGTTCACCAGCACGTTCCTCGCGTCGCCGCATCTGCGCGGGATTGACATCCAAGTCCAGACCGTCGACAACGATGTGTACGCGGACCGGGCCAAACGCGTCCTCGCTAGCGATCAGCAATTCGGAGCGTTGAAGAGCTATCTCGGCCGACAGAGATTCGGTGACGACGTGGTCGGCGCGGCCGAGTTCAGTTTCGAGTCGGGGCAGCTGGAAGTGCGGTCCTCGCGGGAGCTGCCCTTCGGGCCTGACACCAAGAGTTACGAACAGTTCACGAAGCTGAAGCGTCTCATGGCACGCCAGGGTATCTTCCGCTACGCGGACATGTTCGCGCTGGCCGAACTCCACCTCTCCCGGTGCCCGGCCCTGGGCCGGGCAGTCGCACACCGCTTCCCCTTCGTCCTGATCGATGAAATGCAGGACACGAGCGCGCTACAACAGAATCTGCTGAACCAGGTCTTCGGCGACCCTTCGACCATCGTGCAACGCGTCGGTGACATCAATCAGCGAATCTTCACCGACGCCGCCACCGCCACGACCGCGTCCTCGTTCCCGCGCCCGGACTCTCTGGAACTACCCGTCAGCCGCCGCTTCGGCAGCTCCATCGCTGAATTCGCCAGCTCACTCACAGTCCACCGCCGCCAGCACATCCGCGGCGCGGGTCCCGCCGGAACGATCGCGGTCCTGCTCTACGACGAAAACTCGGTGACCCAGGTCGTGCCTGCCTTCGAACGGATCGCAGCAGAGGTCGTCCCGCTCCCGATGCTCCAGCAGCATCCGCCACGAGTCCTCGCCGCACGCGTGCGACCCGGCACGTCGAAAGCGTTCCCGCAATCCCTTGCCTGCTACGTACCGGGATACGCCGCGACCATCCCAGACGGTCGACAAGCCTCACTGCTCATCACCGCGCGCGCAGCACGGGAACAATGGCGCTCCGGTGCAAGCCACACCGCAGTCGACCTCCTGTGGGAGGCGGTGAGAACAGCCACCAAGTCCGCCACGAATGAAGCCCTGCCGACACTGCGCTCCCTGAGCAGAAACCCCGGGACTCCGGGCGCCAGCGCGAGGGCCCTGCTCCTGGACGTCCTAACCGACCCGAACGACGACGAAATCAGCTGGGACCGTCTGATGAAGCGCATGACCGGCTCGCTGTCAGAGCTCTTGAGTAAAGCCGGTTCAGTTCCGATCACGTTGGGCGAACTCGCGCACTACGTCGCACCGCTACCAGGTAGCTCCCCGACGGCTGCGGGCCACCAGGAAGCCGCAGCGGAGACGGTGCACAGTGAACTCGGGTCCATCCACAGTGCCAAAGGCGAAACTCATACCGCGACCCTGATTCTGGAATGCCTGAACCGCAGCGGAAAGAACTACGACGTCCACGAGGTGCTGCGACTGCTTGCAACAAACGGGGACCTCAACAGCGCAACCCGTACCGTGCAGGAGATTGCCCAACTGGTATTTGTCGGCGCAACACGACCCACCCAGCTGCTCGCATTCGCGGTCGACCGAGATCGAGCAGCGCCATACCTGGACTTCTTCGCCTCCAGCGACTGGGCCGTCCACGACCTCACCCCTCAAAGCGCCGGGTCGAGTACTCCGCCTCCAGCGGTCGATGCAAACCTGATCATGGGGTCTGAGCCGCAGCCCCACCAGGGCGGAAATCGAGCAGACAACCGGGGGTCCCGGACTGGATTACCGAAGATCCAACGAAGTTGACCAGCTGACCCCGCCCGGTTGATCCCTCGGAGGCCAGGCGGGTCCATGACCGCAGCAGATATGGGAGCCCGCCCCGAAGGGGGTGGGGCGGGTTCGGTGATCATGGTACCGGGTGTGAGTGCCTCGCAGAAGTCTTCGGCAGCCCTGGGTACAACAGACCTGACAAGCACGTGTTGCGGCCCCCGGGCATTCGGAAACCCGGCTTCAATCTGACGGATTCCGTATCGGTTGCGGTTGCGGTGCTGAGGTGTACCCGGGGGTAGTGGCGCAACCGGCCGGAATCCGGCGCTAACGCAGCGATGCCCCGGAGCGTAGACCCGAGGCATCACGAAAGTGGTTGTGGCTGTTGCTATTTCTTGCCGGATCTGCTGGCATTGGTCGCGGCCGCGGATTGGGCCCGGCTGGCGAACCCGGATGTCGCCGTGGCGCTGCTCGGATTGCGGGCACCGGCGCTCTGGATCGCGGGGGCCCTGCTGGCGGTCATCTTGCCGCCGCTGGCGTGGCTGCCGCTGTTGCCTCTGGACTTCGACATCGCTGTACCTCCTTCGAGGTCCGTCAGGGATTGTCGGTGCTGTGTGCAAGGCTGCTGCGCGATACAGACGATCAAGATTCGAGGGGTGCGGAATGAGCACGAAGGCCAGTGGAACGTTGGACCTCACATCATTCGAACCGGAGGTGCTCGACGAAGGCCTGGGCGCCGCGCTTGGCCGTGTGCGGATCACCAAGACCTTCCAGGGCGGCCTGGTTGGCTCCAGCACCGTGCACATGCTGTCGGTCGCCGGCATCGAGGGCAGTCCCGCCGCCTATGTCGCCGTGGAGCGATTCACGGGTGAACTCAACGGCCGCAAGGGCTCCTTTGTCCTCCAGCACAGCGCGCCCGGTAGCCGTGGTGAGCAGATCGCGATCCGCGTGGTCCAGGGAACAGGTTCCGGTGACCTCGCGGGGATCACGGGTGCCTTCGAGATTCAGTCCGACGGTAGCCACTCCTACGTTTTGGAGTACACGCTGGACTGACACATGCCCGCCTCACCGTACAAGGTCAACCGGTCTCAAACAGGTGAGGAATCCCTCTACGGGCTTAGCGCCGGATTCCGGCCAGTTGCGCCACTATCGAAAGTTGTAGCGGGATTCGATGGGTCGAATTCGCTGTGGGTCAGTCCTGGTGTGATCTCGGCTGGTAGGTGTCGCTGGAGCTGGCGGGCAGATTCGATCGAGAGTCTGTCAGGCCGGTGCTCATTCATGGCCGCTCGAACACATTGGTGCCCCGTTCCGCCCGAGCAGGCTCGTTGCGATCCTCACGCGACCTCATTGTCCTCGGCTCCCTCGTCGAACCGCCCTCCAGGCACGGGAAGGCCGCATCCAATCGAGGGAAGGACCATGCCCGCCCCTCGCCGGCGTCGTCGATTCCGTATGCCGTTGCTGGCCCGTCGTGTGGCGATCCGGCAGGGGTCAACGCCGGTGTCGAGATCTCGACCCGCGCAGGAAGATCGATGCCACAGGACAACACTGCTGAAAGTCATTGCCGCACAATGTGAACAGCGACCCGTGGTTCCTTAGCGCCGGATTCCGCGGACTTGGACCTCAACCCCCGGGTCGAAGGTACGAGGCGACACCGGGCCCAGCTCGTCGGCGCAGACTACCGTGGCACTTTCGGGTGGCTGCGTGTAGAGACCGACGATGTGGGTTCTTTTGGGACGAAGTAGGGATCCTTGCTCGTCGTCCACGACCGTGGCCGACGCCATCGAACGCCCTCTGCGACAAGGATTCTGCGAACCTGACTACGTCCTACGACGATGCCTTCGGCGCGCAGGACATCGGTCAGGGAATCCAGCGTCCAGCACGAGGCTGCCGCGTCTTTCTCGGCGTGCAGCCCACCGTCGGATTGCTGCATCAGACGCCCTGGCGGCGTTGTGGCGACCGAGGCCACAGTGCGGTTGCGCTCGGCCTTGGTCAGCCGCGGCTTGCCGCCCTGACCCGGCCCGGTCTCCCAGCCCTTCCAGTCGGTGAGTGTTGAACCGGTGCAGTCGTTCTCGCACCGTCTGTCGATGACATTCCAGCTCGCCCGCGATCTGCGCGGTCGACTTGCCATCCCAACTCACCGTGATCATCCGCGCCCGCCGGATCCAATCTCCAGGCGCCTGCCGAGCTGCGGCCAGTTTTCGAATCTTGCGCTCTTCCAACACATTATGCGCGGTCCACGCAACCAACACCTTCGGTAGAACCCACCTCGACCACGCCCGAACCACCAAGAGCAGCAACAAGTTACACGATCATTGAGGAACGCAGCCTTAGGGCACCTCAGTGCTAGTGGTGGCTCATGTTGTTGGGATTGAGTGGGCTGTTCGGGTTGGCAGGGTTGGCAGGGTCGTTGGCCCAGCGAACACCGGTGCACCAGTCCTGGAAAGCCTTGTCGTCCTTGAGTTCTGGCCGATAACAGTCGGCGAAGTTGTACGTCTGTGGATCGGCCGGCGCGACCTCTGTCGTGGGCTCCGCGGTCGCTGGAACCGACAGGGCGGTGAGTAGTCCGGTGGCGATCCCGCCAGCGATCACGAACCTGGTCAGCGCATTGCGCCACTTGCTTATCGAGAGCACTTCGTTCCTTTCATTCGCGGCAGCACCACCGTTCCATCATTGGGGCCCCGACTGCGGAATTCCTCGATCCGGCGCGGGACGAGTTCGGCGAATCCGAGACCGGTAATCCATTCCCGCACAGCTTCATAGGCGATGACATTGCCGGTGCACGGGCCGAGCGCGACGCCGACGATCACCTCGACGCCCCGAACATGAACATGGTGACCTGTGGTGGCCAGGCCACCATCCCGATCGTGGCCGCTGTCTCGCGGGTGACGCGCGTGATGTACGCCGAGATCGTCGCCTCGATCGCGTCCCGCTCCGCGGGTCCGGGCACGCGGGCCAATATCGACGAATTCACCGAGACCACCTCGCACGCGATCCGAGCCGCCGGCGGGGCCGAGCGCGGAAAAGCGGTGATCATCCTCAATCCGGCCGAACCGCCGCTGATCATGCGCGACACGGTCTATTGCCTGGTGGATGCCGCCGATCCCGGCAGCCGCGAACGGATCCGGGCATCGATCGCGACGATGGTCGAGCAGGTCGCGGCCTACGTGCCCGGCTATCGGCTCAAACAAGAGGCCCACCCCACGAGGACCTCTTGCTGTCGGTGGCCAACTCCCTCACCGTCGTCGAGCACGGCGCCATCCGCGTCGACGCCTCGCTCGCGCGACACCGCCCCGACGCCGCGAACACCCCGATCGAGGCATTCATAGCCTCCGCGGACCTGCTTGAATGGGTGCACGGAGGCTATGTCTTCGCCCTGCAGGACGCCGCCGACGATCTTGTCCGTCCGCTGCAGGACCGACCGGTCCGGGCGGACAGGGAAGCGCTCACCCTCGGCTACGCCGGGGTGTACTCCAACTTCCTGCGCCACGCCGAAGCTACCGCCGAGTGGGCGGGCCCCAATCGTTGATCGTCACCTGCCCTTCGACGCCCGCTTGGCCATACCGGCCTCACCGGCCGGCTCCGCGGCCATCTCCAGGATCTTGGCCAGTTCATCGAGCTTCGCCCGCGTACCGATCACGTTTGTTGCCACCTTCCCAAACAAACTGTTGTGCCCCGAGCACGGTAAGCGGTGCCGAGACGGTACGGGTCACTGAAGCAGATAGACGTGCTGGCACACGGTCCCGGCCAGCGGCCGTCAGCAGAACGGGACGCCCACCGAACCGTTGAGGCTGGTGTGGAAGAGGATGCAGACCAGGTTGTTGGCGACTGAGTAGGACCCGCTGGAGGAGCCGGTGGCGGTGCCATCCACGGCCTGGGCCCCAGTCGGCGCGGGCGCATCAGCCTGGGCGGGAGCAGCCAGCGCGGCAGCGGGTGCGAGCAGCGCCGCGGACACGGCGAACGTGGCGAGGGTCTTCTTCGAATTCATCTGCGACTCCATCGTTCTTGATCTTGACGGGAGCCAGTATGAAACCCCGGCCACGGGCACCGATAGCCCCAACATTTGGGGCCGCCGATAACGGGGGCAAGATGAGTGAAATTGAAATAGCGGCGGATAGCCCGACAGGGAACTCTCTTCGGCTTATGATAGATCTGGAATTGTCAGAGGCCCAACATGTTTGGGGCTGGATTGTGGCTCACCCGGCAACCAGATACGTCAATGCGGACGGTAGCCGATCCGCTCCTTGTTCCGCGCGATCGCATTCAGTGACGGCAGCCGTGCTGCGTTGCCGCGATGTCGGCGGGTACCCCGTGGGCTACACAGACCATTGCGCTGCCCTGAGTCACGTGGCTGGTCGACATTTCCGAACACCACACCGGCGAAGGCAAGCTCTATTTGGCGACGGCGTTGTTGAGAGCGCGGACAGCGAGCGCCGATTTCATGCGGGAGTCGATGGAATAGCCCACGATCCGGTTTCGAGCCGACCGCTGGATCGATGCCGCGGTCGCCGTCCGCGGTGGCTGGTACCGTGCTGCATTCCGACCGTGGTGGGGAGTTTGACCTGACCCCATGATTTCGGTCCGGGGAGTGTGAGAGCCTTGCGGCCCACGAAGTGGGCAGGAAGGCTCGAAGACCATGGCAACCCGCAAGAGGCACACCCCTGAGCAGGTCGTGCGCAAGCTGAGCGAGGCCGACCGGCTGCTGGGTGAGGGCAAAGAGATCGCCGACGTGTGCCGGACCCTGCAGATCACCGAGGCCACCTACTACCGGTGGCGCAACCAGTTCGGCGGACTCAAGGCCGACGACGCCAAACGGTCGAAAGACCTCGAACGCGAAAACTCCACTCTCAAGCGCCTTCTCGCCGAAGCCGAGCTGGAGAAGGCGGAGTTGAAGGAGATCGCCAAGGGAAACTTCTAGACCCGGAACGCCGGCGGGCGGCCGTCGCGCACCTGATGCGCGTGCTGCAGGTCAGCGAACGGTTCGCCTGCCGGGTCACCGGGCAGAATCGAAGCACCCAACGCCATCCTCCGGCCGCCACGACTGCCGCGGATCCTGATGCAGCGCTGCGCGATTGGTTGCGTGATTGGGCGAGAGCGCATCCACGGCAGGGGTTTCCGCCGCGCCTACCACGATGCCCGCGGCGAGGGCTGGACGGTAAACCACAAGAAGATCCAACGCCTCTGGCGTGACGAGGGACTTCGAGTGCCACAACGGCGCCGCCGAAAACGCCTGGGCGCCACCACTGCCACAACGGTGACCGCGAACGCGCCGAATCGGGTGTGGGCAGTGGATTTCCAGTTCAACGCCACCGACGACGGGCGCCCGGTCAAGATCGTGTCGATCGTCGACGAACACACCCGTGAATGCCTCGGCGGCCTGGTCGAGCGGTCGATCACCGCCGATCGGCTCATCGACGAACTCGACCGCATCGCCGTCGACCGCGGGTATCCGGCCGCTCTGCGCTGCGACAACGGACCCGAACTCGCCTGCGCGGCGATGGCCGATTGGGCCGGGGAACGGGTCGGTTTGGCGTTCGTCCCGCCTGGTCAGCCCTGGCGCAACGGCTACATCGAATCCTTCAACGGCCGCCTCCGCGACGAATGCCTGAACATCAACAGCTTTTGGTCCCTCACCCATGCCCGCGTCGTGATCACGGACTGGAAGGACGAATACAACCACCGCCGAAGACATTCCGCGCTGGGCTACAGCACTCCAGCCGGATACGCTGCAACCTGCATCCACCGATAACCGGCTCTCACACCTGGTGGACCGAATCACGGGGTCCCGTCAAGTTCACCGCCGCACTGACCGTGAACGCCTGCACTCGCCGCAAGTTGAAACGATCGATGGGCGATACCGGAATATGCTGGGACAAAAGCCCTTCCGAATCGCCGTGGTCGACATTCAAGCACGAGTACTACTACCGTCACGTCTGCGCGACGAAGGCTGAACTCGCTGCCGCAGTTGACATTTGGATCGATTGGTACACCACTCGACGCTGCCACTCGGCGATCGGGATGATCAGCCCGGTCCGCTACGAGCAATCTCTGACAGCCGCAGCCGAATCTGCGTAAACCCCCGTCCACTATTTCGGGGGAACCTCACACCCACAGCGACCGCCCGACCCACCTGATACCGCACCGCTGCTCATACCCAGTCTGGATCACTGTTGCGCTGCCGTGACATGAGATGACCCGTGATGGCAGGCGTCGACAAACAACGGCGCAGTTCGCTATGCTGTTGAGACTATGACCGGTTCCGCCTGCTTCGGCAGGTCCAGGGCCGGTCCTCATTTTTTTCCAGGTACAGCACTCTCCCCAGGCACAATGTTTCTGTGCCCGTGCCTGTCAAAGCCTTCAAGTCCTACGACGATCAGCTCGACATCCTGATCGCTCGGGGTATGGATGTCGGTGATCGTGATACTGCGATCTCACAGCTGCGACGTCTCAACTACTACCGGCTGAGCGGATACTGGTACTCGTTTCGGCGTCAGGCTGGCAACGGCGTCAGGGCAGACGAGTTCTATCCCGGCACCACTCTCAGTGATGTCGTCGCACTCTACGATTTCGACAGCCGTCTACGGACGGCCACTTTCGACGCGCTGGTTCCCGTCGAATTGGCTCTGCGCGCCTCCCTGGGCCATGCGCTCGGCGAGGTCGACGAATGCGCTCACCTGCATGCCCGTTCCCTGAGCATCCGCGCAACCGGCTCGGACTACGATCGCTGGACCAAGAACTATTTCGACAAGCTCGGCCGGTCGAAAGAGGAGTTCGTCACCCATCACCACAGCCGCTATGGCGGGACTCTGCCTGTATGGGTTGCTGTCGAGATCCTCGACTGGGGTGGGCTGAACTACCTGTACGAGTTCGCTTCCGACGCCGTGCAGTATCAGGTTGCTAGTGAGTACGGGCTCACCAGACCGCAACTGGGTTCCTGGCTGAAGTCCCTCAACGTGATTCGCAACATCTGCGCCCACCATGGCCGACTGTTCAATCGAACACTCACGCTCACGCCGAAGCTCCCACGAGGAGGTGGCATCCCGGCGCTCGGCCAAGTCGGCCCTGTCAAACACCGAACCTTCGCTCAACTCACCCTGATTCAGCACATGCGCGAGGCGCAAGGGGTCGCGACCTCTCGTGTGCTTGCGGCCGTCGTCCACTCCTATCCGCACAACCTTGCTGTCCCGATCAGCCATATGGGTGTGTGGCCGCAATGGGAGCACTCGCCGCTATGGAGCTGATCGATCATGGCCGGCACCGCGAACCGACCAGTACCGGAGACACCCCCGAGCCGAGGGCGCGATGATGCAGCCAGGTAACAACTCAGAACCGAATACCGCAGCCCTCGAATACCTGCATGACACCAGCATTTCGGTGGCCCCGGTGCAGATTCCGGGCCTGGCTGGTGAGCAGGCGCGCGAGTGGCGCCAGTTCGTGTGCTGGGCGGCGGCCGCGGAGCTGCCGGCACTGCCCACCACCGCCGACACCGTGCTGGCCTACCTCGCCGAAAACGTGGGCACTCCGGCCACCCAGCGTGGCCGCGTCAGCGCCCTCAACGCCGCGCACAAGGCCAAGCGGCTGCCGATTCCCGGTGCCGCCGAAGCCGTCCGTCGCGCGCTGAACCCGGGCCGCGCGCAACGCCTGTCGAGCTTGCGTGCGCACGCGGACTCGATCATCACGCGACTGCCGGTCACCGGCTGGCCCGAGGCCCTGGCCGGCCGCCGCGACGCGGTCATCCTGCTGCTGGCCACCGAAGGGCTTTCCTGGCAGCAGATCTCGGCCCTGCGCCAGTTCGAGATCACCCTCACCGAGCGGGCCGTCACCGTGGGTGCCCAACCGTTGCTGGTCCTGCCGACCACCGGCACAACGTCGTGTCCGGTGCGGGTGTTCTCCCGCTGGGCCGCTATCGCCACCCACGCACCCGCCGCCACCGGCCACATCCGCCTCGAACAACTCCTCACCGACACCGGCGCGGCCGCCGCCGACGCTGAGGACGGAGAGGCGGAAGTGTATGTGCCGCAGCAGTTCCCCGCACGATATGCAGTGCAACCGTTGTTGTGCGGGTTCGAGGCGCGTGGCATGGCGCACGGCTATATCGACGAACTCGAGCCGCTGAGCCCCGATGCCGTTGCCGATATCGCCACCGCCCACCTGCTGGCTCCGCCCGAGCCGGGCGCGGGCCCGGACCTCGATACTGGCTGGTACGAGCGTGGGATCGCCGCCCGGTGGCGGATGAAGGCTGTCAGCGACGAACTCGACGACCTGCTCGACCGCGTCGACGCCATCGCCGCTCGCTACGGCATCTGACTCGTGCCGCTGGGGCCTCAGCGTTCCCGGTGGCGGTCAGGAGGTTCCCTGAGATGGTCGGGCCCGAGCATGGTGGGGTTTCTCAGGGCGTAGATGCGGCGTTCCAGCACATCGAAGGGCTGCTGGCTGAGCCTGTCCAGCGCCTCGCGGCGGACACCAGCGGGGACAGCGAGCCGCGCTTGGTCGAGGAGGTCACGTTCCTTGTGCCGCTCGTCGCGCTGCATTGCCAGCGTTTCGTGGTCGAGATGTTTCGCTCTATCGGTGAAAGCGGCGAATTCTTTTTCCGGGCTTCGCATTTCGCGTATCCCTCCCTGTTCGGGCACAACCCCGTCCAGGGTGGGATTTCGAATCCTGTACCGGGCGGACCATCCCGAGGACTGCGCGTTCGGCGGCAGGATGGCTGCTGGCGCGGCTGCTGTTCAGTGCTGAGCTACTTGGGGGTCGACGAGGTCGGCGACGACGATTAGATGTTCGGCGAGTTGTCGGGCCTCGGTCGCGGTGAGACGAGTCCAAACCTCCCCGGGAGCGGTCAGCTCAATATTGGTGTCGCGCTTACCGTCCTGGTCGCCCGCGTTAGCCTGCACGGAGACGGCGCCCTCGAAGTAGTCATCGGCAAGTGTGAGCAGAACCTGCAGTTCGCTCGAGTAGTGCGCTCCGCCATCTGCGTCGTAGTTCGGGTCGGGCTCGTGGTGATCCATACACCACGAGGGACACGGGAGGAGTTCGTCGGTCATGCCGCGGAGTCTAGATTTCGAATAGCTCCAGCTTGGGCGACGCGCCAGAGGAGTTGGGCCCGGGTGCCCCCGATTCCTGCCGTCGCGAGGAAGATCAGGCCAGGTTGGCGTGGCTATCCGACCGCATCTGGCGCGCACGCGGCATCATCTGTGCAGGTAGACCCCCAATTCGCGCCTCAGGCAGGAGGAGTCAAGTCCATGGCAAGCAAGCGCGGCCGCAAATCACGCGACCGTTCCGCCCGGCCGTCCCCATCGCCGCGCAAGACCTCTAACCCGCCCATCCTCGCGGCTACGCGGCGGTTCTTGCGGGCCCTCGAGGAGTTCGAGCATGCCCGCGAAACACATGACGGCTCCGACCCTGACCTACGGCTACCGGATTCGCTCGATCTTCTGTCTCGCTCTGCGTGCACGGTGGCCACCGATCTCGGGGAGCTGCAGTTCGCCTACGACATCATCGAGCGCAAGCTCCCGGTGGCCCCGGCGGGTCCGAAAGGGATCAACTGGCGTGCGCCTCTGCGCCCCGAGGAGCTGATCTACTACGCCGAGATCGCCACCAGCGCCGACGCCGACTACCGGACCCAACGCGAGCTCAATGCCGCCGCGGCCGCGCAGCGTGCCGCCGTCCGCCGCGTCGAGCTCGACCACCAATGCGGGCGACCCACCAAAACCAGCGGGGCACCCTGCGCGAACCGCCCGGTGTATCTTCCTGGGGCCGGACATGGGGGCGGTCTGGGCGGGCGTCGGGGCCGTGCGTGAGGATCTGGTGCCAGCGGCGCAACACTCGCACCGGGCAGGTCGCGGGGTCGCCGGTGGCGGGCAGTTGCAGCAGCGGCTGAGCACCGATGCGGACCTCGGTGCCGGTGCCGGTGCCGGTGCCCGTGACGGTGACCTCGCGTTGGGTGAGATGGGGGCCGTGCAGCTGGCGCGGGCAGTGTTGCAGCGCTATCCGCTGCTCGAGGTGCTCGGGCCACGCGAGGGCTACCGACTGCGGTCCTCGTGGCTCACTTATGCCCTTGCAGAGCTGCGTGTTTCGGCGTTCTGACGGTTTCACCGGCTGATTCGAGAACCCCTGGGCCGCGCCGTCGGCCTTCGGTGATCAACGCTGTCGCACCCGGCGACTGACCGGCATCGACACGGCCGCGCGGATTCGAGTTCTGTCAGGCGTGGTTCGCTGCGTGGGTGACTATCGGTCGAGTTGAGAACAGCCGCTGTCGAGTGGGGCGTCGGCGAAGCGGTCGATGAGGAATGCCTGTGCGGTGGGGACGAACAGGGCACCGGCGAGAAGGTGGTTGCTGCCCGGGTATTCGAGGTATTGGACGGTGACGCCTCGACGACAGTATTCGGTGGCGAGGGCGCGTTCGCCGGCGGCGACGATGACGCCGTCGCCGATGCCGTCGGCGTTGCCCGCGCCGAACAGCATAGGTGCGGTGGGAGTGCCGGTGTCACCCATGCGGTTCTGGGTCAGGATGTGGGCGAAACCCGGGATCGCGCGGTAGTTCTGGTATTCGGGACTAAGGAGCTGGGACAGGTGCAATCCGGGAAATTGCGGTCCGTTCGAGACGCAGTGGTCGGCGATCTGGGCCATGACATCGCGGCCGTAGTCGGACAGGTATGGGGTCAGGTCGAGATCGAAACCGCGCGCAGCACCTTGCATGACGTAGGGCAGCACGAGGGCCCATTGGGGGCTGCCATCGACATAATCGATGGTGTCGGCCATGTCGACGGGCATGCCGCCCGCGGTGACACCGACGATGTTCAGCTCGGGTGCATAGGACGGGGCGAGCTCGGCCGCGAACTCGGTGGCGATGGATCCGCCGGAGAAACCGGACATCCCCACGGGCGTCTTGGCGGGAGCGTCGAGTACATGCAGGGCGGCGCGGATGCCGTCCAGAGTAGCCGTGCCCGAGAGCCGCCCGGCTCCATAGGCGAGTTTGGTGCCCTCGTAGTCGGATACGACAACCGTCAGCCCTGCCGCCAGGTAGCCGGCGATGATCACCGCGTCCTGCGGTGCGCCACCACCGCCTCCGCGCAGCGCGTATGACGGATCGCAGCCGGCGCTCAGTGAGTCGTATGCGCTCTGGTAGGAAACAAGTCGCAGTGGGCCCGACGCCGACGGTGGGCGAATCACCGTCGCGACCGTCGCATCAGGCTTTCCGAATTGATCGGTCGTGGCGTACAGGACCTGGGTGGCTTCGATCGGCAGCTGCACCGTGGTTGGGGCCAGAGGTACTGTGCGCGTCCGCAATACGGCTCCGGGTGCACTGATCGGCCAACCGTCGGGGCCGCGGTAGAACGGATCGTCGCCCGGCGATGCCAGGGTCATATCCGCTGAGGCCGGTATTGCTGCCGCGACTATGGGCGATACTGCGATGAGTGCTGCCACAAGGGCAGTGCGGCAACGAATTCGAACTTTCATCCCACTCCTCTCACTGTGCCCGCACCGCACGGTACGGTGATGTACCACTGCGGTGGGAGCCCCGACAAATCGGGGCACCCCCAGTCCTGGTTGAGGTTTCGGATAGGGCGCGGTGGGTTCGCATTCATCCGGTGTGCGCCAAGTCCGGCCCTACAAGCGGGACCGCGATGCCCGGGGCGCCTGGCCCGGGCTGCTACTCGGCATGCTCGCCGAAGAGCATTTGGACAGTTGGCGATCCGGGTCATCAGGTACACGAATGCGCCGGGCTGGAGTCCAAGAATCGACACCGACAAGCGTCGGAAAAACCGGCGCGAATTCTATTCCGACGGCGTGTGGAGGGCCGCTCCCCGTCCGCTCGCGTCGCTCACATCCGCGTTCGCTTCCCTCTCGCGGGTTTCGATCGGCAACCTCGATCCCCTTCGGATACAATGAAATTCATCCTGATACACCGTTTACAAGCCGGTCTGGTGGCGCCGTTGTCGCGCATCCAGGTGGCGACGCCGGCGTGCAGGGAGTGCCCGCGGCCGCTGGCCCCGACCGCGTCGGCGCGGGCGGCGACGAGGCGGTCGACCGAGCGGCCGGTCAGGGCGGTGTCGGCGTCGTGCGGGATGCCGCCGTGCGACAGCGGCCGGAACAGGCGGGCGCGGGCCCGGAACGGGGCGGGCCAGTCGTGGCAGCGGTGCTGGTGCGGGTCGCTGTCGTCGGTGCGGATCACCCGTTGCACGGCGATCGAGACTGCATCGATGATCTGGTCGGCGGCGGGGCTGGTTTCCGGGTCGTCGTCGGTGTGGCCGTGTTCGTCGCGCAGCCGTATGCGGGTGGTGTGGGCGGCCTGGTCGGCAGCGGTGAGCACGACCTGCCAGCGGATCAGCGCGCACCACGGGCACCACAGGGCGTCGGTGGTGCCGGGTTTGAGGTAGAGGTCCTCGGCGCTGGTCTGGCTGGCTTTGCTGCCGTGCAACCGGATTCGCAGCCGACCGGTCCCGGCGGGGCCGTCCACGACGCGCAAGTGCCCGATGTCGAGGCCGACGGCCTCGCTGCGGCGCAGCGCGGCGGCGTACATCAGCACCAGCAGCGCGATGTCGCGACGCGCGGCGACCTTCTGCCGCCAGGTTCCGGCGTGGTCGTGGATGTGGGTGACGATGTCCTGCAGCACCTCCAGGGTGATCGGCGGGGCCTGGTCCGGATTTTCGCCAGCCTGGGTGCGGCGGATGCCGCGCATCGTGCGGCGCACGGTGGCGTCAGCGGTCGGATCGGGCAGTCCGGCCCCGGAGTGCATCCGCCCGATCGCGGCCGCCCACACGGTGAAGGTGTCTTTCTTCAGCGCGCGTTCGGTGTCGGCGGCGCACACCGCCAGGTAGCGGGCCGCGATCCGCGGCGCGGCCGGGAGCGCGGTGTGCCCGTGCTCGGCGCACCAGGCGGCGAACCCCCGCCACGCCGAGGCATAGGTGCGGACGGTGTTGTCGGCGTCGGCGGCCGCCATGAAGGCCGCGATTAGTGCATCGGCGTGGTCATCGGCCGACGCCGGGCCGTCGGCGCCGACCAGGCGCAGCGGCGGTGCGTCGACGGCCGCAGACAGGGCCCGCTGGTTCATCGCTGCAGGTCCTGGCGCATCTCGTTCAGCTACGCGAGGGTCTGCCGGTGGCCGTCGGCGATATCGTCGTGGGAGCCGTCGATGCCTCACAGGTACCCGGCGAGGGTATTGCGCACGGACGTGGTGGAACCCAGCCGCGCCGAGCGCGATGCCCGGCGCGGGGCCCTGGTGCGGTGCCGTTGTGGCGCACCAGGGCCCCGCCGATGAATGCGGTGATCAGGCTTATCAACGCTCCGATAACGATGAGCAGGACGTAGATAGCGTGAGTCATTCTCGTTTCCAATTCGGTTGTGGTGGTACCGAATCGGGATGCTCCGCGCTCGGCGGTGTGGCTCGATTCGATCGGCCGCCGCACACACTGAAACAGGGTTCTCCATGGGCTTTTGTCGCGAAAAGCCCATGCGATGCGGTGCCGTTTTCACCACCGCGCAATGCCGCGGCCTCGAGCATGAACAGGGCATCGGAGTGGATGATCGCTGGGCATGGACAACCCCTCTGATAGGGGTCCGGCCGGCGTCTACGGCTAGGCCGTCGCCGTTGTGCCCGCAAGCCAGGACGGTGAGCGCTGCCTTGCAGCGGCATAGACGACCATGGAGGAAAGTCCGGCTGATGATTGCCGGCTACCTTGAGCCCGGACTCCCGGCGACCGAGCAACTGGGTGTGGACGCACTGCGGGCCTGGCCTAGGCCGGGCCCGCAGTGTTGGGGTTCAGGGTTGTTCAGGCCGAGCGGCGCTGGCGCTGGGCAAGCATGTGCAGGATGACGTCGCGGGGCACGGAATCATCGGCGGACGCCTCCACCGTGACCCACTCCGAGACGAGTTCTTCGACGCTGGCGCCGGCCTTGGCGGCACGGGCCCGGAGCTGTTGCAGCACCGGCCACGGCAGTTTCAGGCTTACGTCCTGGGTCATCACCAGATCGTTGGGATCCTCCAGGCGGGGCACGTCCACCGGCGCGGCGTTCGGGTCTGGTGTGAAGCTGTCGATGTCGAAGTCGGGCCCGTAAGCGTCAACCAGCGCGGTGTACAGCGCGGCGGCGTTATCCTGCGAACGGCTCATCGGTCTCGGCCTCCCATCGTGTGAACTCGTCCAGACTATCGCCGATCAATTCGCCAGCGGCGATCACGATCGACTCGAACGGTGCGACCTCTCGAACTGCCACGAGAATCGGTCGACCGGAATCTGTCCGGCCTGCAATCAGTGTGACTGTTAATTCATGCCCCGTCGAGGGACGCGCCCAGCGGCGACGTGCTCTGAGCACTTGGAACACCTCTGCGACCGTGACTCCACGCAATCGGGCCTCGGCCCACGGGGGAATTTCGATTGGCACCAGCGCACCCTACGCCCTGGGCTCACTGCCGACCCGAGCTGCCATCGATCCCATCCGCAGGCTGAGATGCGAGTGGGACAAGCAACCTCGGGACCCATCATCGCGATGGACGCGAACAGCCCGGCCTTCCACCGCGATCCGCCCTGGCTGCTGCACCGACGCCGGCTTCGACGCCGCAACACCCACGGCCTCACGCTCGACCGGCGAGCCCGCGCGGTCACCTCGATCTGGCGAATCAGCGACGACCTGGCTCAGGACCATCGACCGGGGCCTGCGACTGATCGGCAGCGTCGGCGGCCTGGTCACCCCGCAGATGGGGCGGGCGGGCCGGAGGCCACCGAATCCGGTACAGGCGGTGTCAGGGAGTGTCGACCAGACCGTTGGCCTGCGCCCAAGGTGTGTACGCCGGACGGTACCGATCGTGGAGGCGATGCAGGTCGAGGAATCCGTCGACCCGCAGCACGCAGGGATCGGCGATAGCGAAGGCACCGAGGATGTCCGAGGCCAAGGAGTGAGCCGCTCGAACCACCGCCCGGGGGTCGCTGACGAGCTCATCGAGATCGACCGTGACCCGAGCCGGATCCTGTTGCGTCACAACTGCCAATGCATGATTCGCCCGCTGGTGAGCATCGATTCCCGAACCCGCGATCGAGCTAATTGGCGTTTCGACCGCAACGGGCCCGGGCACACCGCGCTCGAGCACGGTCAGGAGGAATTGGCCGCGGATTTCGCAGTCGCCGCCGGCACCGGAGTTCGCGGCGTGGTGGGCCAGCAACGAGGTCAGCGCCACCAACTGCAGTTCGAGATAGTCCTGCTCGACCCTGTGGGAGACCTCATCGACAGATGTTGCATCGCCACTCACTCGGACCGGTGCCGCAGCGAACCCCGCTCCGTTGTAATGCAATTCGGCATGGGGGTACGGCGAGGGGTCCAGGAACTCCGTGGTGCTGGCGATCATGGCGCGCCGCACGCCCGCATACGCTCGTATGGGTCTCGGGAATCCGCCCAGCGGTGGTGCCGTGTAAGTGGTCCACGTGGTGAAGAACCCTTCGGCGCCGCGCAGCGCATCCGTTCCGGTCCGCCGGTTGTCGGCGGCAATGCTCGGGTGCAACGACACCGCCACCCACGGCGTCCGCGAGAGGGCGATCCGCGAAACTCCAGAGCCAGGTGGAGATTCGGCGCTGAGCCATACGTTCGTGTGCCTCGCTTTGTTTGAGGATGGCGGTGCCTGCCTGGACGATGCCCAGGTCTCGCATGATGGTGGAGGGTTTGGTCTCGATCACGGTGAGATCCCTTCTGGCTCAGTGGTTTTCCGGGTCTGAGCGGAACCGCCGATCCGATGCGGTCGCGGGTGTGCTGAGGCAGATGATGCACGTCCGCGGCTGGTCCTCCTGTGGGCAGGCCCGTGCGGGATCGGCCTCCCGGATGGCCTGGCTCATGGGCACCGGCCGTTTTGCGAATTACGAACGCTACGTCGTCGAGGTCGACCGCAAAGACGATCGGCGATGGCAGTTCGAGACCACCCTGGACTTCGTCCTCGACGGCATCGCCGCGCGCCTGGCGATCTGAGGATCTCCACGACACCAGGACCGGTCCGATTCACCGATATGACACCAGGGATGACCATGGCCGACGACACCCGACCACGAACCGAAGCACTCAGGTGGTGGGTGATTCCACGGTGGTGAGGGTGCGTCGGACAGTGCCAGGGGTGTCGCCGTACCACCGTTGGACAGCGCGGCGGAGGGCGCGGGCGTCGGCGTAGCCGGTGCGCGAGGCGATCGATGTCACGCTGAGTTCGGTGTTCTGCAGCAGTTGAGTGATCCGCGTCCGCCGGACGGTGTCGACCTCCCAGCTCCAGGAGGTGCCGTGGTCGTCGAGGCGGCGCTGTAGGGTGCGCGGGCTCAGGGCGAGCCGCTGGGCGACCAGAGGCAGGGTGAGCGCACCCTCGTTGTAGGCGGCCGACAGCGCTGTGCGGAAGACGTCGATCCAGGTATGCAGGGGAATTGCGGCGGCCAGGCTGAGTTCGGCGTGCCGACGCAGCACGTTCGACAGCCCGGGTTGTGTATGGGGTAGCGGGACTCGCAGGTCCTCGGCCAGGAAGGTCATCGAGCTGACGGGTGCGCCGAAGTCGATCGCGCGGGTGCCGTACAGCTCGATCAATGCGCCGTGCTGCGGGGGTGTTTCGGTCGCCAGCTCGACACGCACCGGGGTCAGCGGGCGGTGCGCGGCTTCACGCATCCGGCGCAGGTACAGCCCGAGCGCGTAGGCACGGACCGCGCAGGCGGCGTGGTAGCTGGTGTCGGCGAGATTGACGTGGCGCACCGTGATCAGCTCGCCGTCCTCGACGACCTCGAGTGTCTCGGTGCTCGCGTCGCCCATGGTGGCCAGGTAGGTCGAGGCATCTCGAATGCCTTCGAGCACGGTGGGGGCGGCGGTGATCAGGTAGTCCCAGAGTCCTAGCGTGCCGAGCTGGGACCGATGTGTCATCAGAACCGCGGCCTCGGTCCAGGGTGCGTTGAGGGCGACCAGTTCCCAGAGCCGGATGTTGGATGTGGCCGGAGTTCGGTACAGGTCGTCGTTGAGATGCTGCGGAGCCAGACCCAGCAGGTTGGTGTATGTGCTTGCGGGGATACCGAGCTGAACCGCGCCATCCACGACCAGGCGCGTGATCGCAGTGGACGTCGTCCCGGCTGTGTCGATTGCGGTCACGAACGATGAGCTTAGGACAATGCCGACCGGTCGGCATTGTTCTGCATCAACCCGCCGCATTCGTTGGAATGGGTGACCCGAGGAATGCAGAAGAATGTGTGCTGAGCTGCGAGAATTCAACTGCTGGCTCAGCGGCATCTACTGCAGTCGACGGTGCCGCGCGGACAGCACGCCGGCCCGAGGTTCACATAGGGTCAGCTCTTGGCGTCCTGCCCAGTGCCAGCCGGGCGCGCCTTCGACGCTACTTGCGGCAGACGCGCAACATCACGGCGATGTCGGCCGGCACCCCATTCGCGGTGCAGTCGATCGCGGTGCCCTGCGTGAGTAAGTGCGAGAAGCCCTGCGACGACACCTGGAACAGGGATCCCGTGGGCTGCGGTGCGGCATCGGTGTGCTGTGACCACGCCATTGCCCAGTATTTCTTGCATTGTGGTTCCCCGAGCACGATCGGGCCCGACGGGACGCGGCTCGCGTCCAGCACCTGCTGCGGCTGTTGACGAGTCACGTATTCGCACGCCGTGCCGTGCGTGTCCGTCACCGACGTGGACCGCGTCGTCGTCTCCTTCGACGTAGTCGGAACGCCAGGCCTGATCACCGGGCTCCAAGCAGGCGTCGTGGTGGACGCGGCGCTCGCGCTGCTCGTCGAGACGGACCCGGTCACGGTCGTATCGTCTTGGCAGGCTGTGGCATCCATGACTGCCGTGGCCAGAACGACTGCTGAAATATCGGCTCTCACTGGGGCGATTCGTCACATCTCGATGGCCGACAAGATCACACAGCATGATCGTCGAACCCGGCCTAAATCACTACAGTCGCGACGCTGACAACGATGAATCGCGTGTCCGGGTGGCGTCGGAGGTCCCCTTTGTGGCATGGAACAGGACCTTGCCGAGAAACGATGTGGGCATAGCGTTTCGCACATGAGCAAGTTCATCGAAACACTGACACCGCAGAACGCCACGCTATTGTTGGTCGATCACCAGGTCGGGTTGTTCGCCGCAGTCCGCGATTACACCACCGCCGAACTCAAGCACAATGTCGTCGCATTGACCAAAGCCGCACGGGTACTGGGTGTTCCGATCGTGGCGACCACGACCGCCGCCGATTCGCTGTGGGGGCCGCTGGCTCCGGAACTGGTGGAGGCGTTGCCGCCCGAGCTGGAGATCATCGACCGGACCACGGTGAACGCGTGGGACGACCCGCGGGTCGTTGCGGCGGTGGCGGCCACTGGGCGTCGCAAACTGATCGTCGCGGGCATCTCCACCGAGGTGTGCCTCACCCTGCCCGCGCTCTCGGCCACGGCCGCGGGCTATGACGTCTACGGCGTCATCGACGCCTCTGGCACCTTCAACGACACCAAACGTGCTACCGGACTGCTGCGCCTGCAGCAGGCGGGCGTCATCGTCGTCGACCACTCTGCGGTCGCGGTCGAGATGCTGGCGGACAACGCCAGCCCGCTCGCCGGTGACCTCTACGCCGCCGTCGGCATGGATTTCGGCATCCTCAACGGCCAACTGCGCCAGGCCTACGGCAACCAGTCCTGACATATCTTGCACAGCAAAACAATCGAGCATTCGCGCAGATGACGATCAACGGACACGGCCACCACGGGCAAGCACGCCTGAGCGGATTGTCGGCCAGCGCGGAGAAGTTGTCTGAACCTGTCGTTCGGCACGGTTCAGGCGACCTCGGTCCGGGTGGTGTCGGTCGGGTCGGTTGATAGCGGCGGGGTGATGTCGCGGGGGCGTTCGAGCAGTTTGCCCGTCTGGAACCGGGCGCTGTTGCCGACGAGCGCGACGAGTTCGGGGGCGTTGACCTTGCGCCAGCGTGTTTGGGCGGCCTCGATCAGCTTGTAGGCCCTGGCGATTCCGGCCGCGCGGGAGCCCGGTCCTTTGGTGACTTTGGTTCGCAGCCGGACCGAGGTGAAGGTCGACTCGATCGGGTTGGTGGTGCGCAGATTCCTCTCTCTGTTTTGCGCAGCATGGCGGTGTCATCGGTCGCGGCCGGCTACAAGATGGGCCAGGGCCTTCAAGTCCGGGGTACGCAGGTCGGTGGGCAGCGCCATCAGCGCGGCCGTGACACACTTTTCGACGTATTCGGTTGCCTTGTGCTTGCCGCCGGCCGCAACCACGAGTTCGGTGGCTGCGGCTATCTCGCAAGGAGTCATCGGCTGTGGGGACAGGTAGAGTTCGGTCAGCGAGCGCGCGGCCGCGGTGTCGGATTCCAAGGCCGCGATCACCGGCAGAGTTCGCTTGCGCCGCACCAGATCCTGGCCTGCGGGCTTACCAGTGGTCGCGGGATCGCCCCACAGTCCCATGATGTCATCGCCGAACTGGAAGGCCAGCCCCAGTTCCTTCCCGAAGTTTTCCACGGCTTCGACGGTGTCCTCGGGTGCTCCCGCGCACAACGCTCCCAGGGCTGCGGCGCATCCCATCAGGGCCCCGGTTTTGCCGGCAGCCATGGCGATGTATTCGTCCATGCTGACCCCTGCGCGGGTCTCGAAGACGCAGTCCTCCTGCTGGCCACGGCACACCTCGATCCCGGCCGCGGCCAACCGTGTGGACACAGCCGCCGCGAGGCCCGACGGCATGTCAGCAGATACCATCCGAAACGCCAGGCTGTGCAACACATCACCGAGCAGGATCGCATCGTTCACCCCCCACACCGCCCATACCGTCGCTCGTCCCCGCCGCAGACGATCACCATCCATCACATCGTCATGGACCAGGGTGAAGTTGTGCATCAGCTCGACAGCTGCCGCGGGGCGGGCGGCTTGGGTGCCCGTTAACGATCGTGTCACCAGGTACATGAAGCGCTGATCGGGCTACGTGGCCCGGAATCCTGAAGCTGGCCCGAGCCGCAAAGTAGGTGCCCCAGAGTCTCAAGAATCGGGGTTCCGGAGAGACTGGTGATCGCCGAAAATCCAACGAGGTTCTCGTAGCTCCTGGTCAGGCGCGATGTGGCTAGGGGGTTGTCTTGTTCAGGTGGCGGTAGATGGTGGGGCGGGTGACGCCGAACTCGGCGGCGATCTGGTCGACGGTGTAGCGGCGCTTGCCGTGTTCGTCGAGTTCGTCGTACATCTGCCGGGCCAGCTGGACCTGTCTGGGGCCGAGTTTGGGTTTCTGGCCGCCGGTACGTCCGCGGGCGCGGGCTGCGGCCAGCCCGTCGCGGGTGCGTTCGGACATCAGGGCGTGTTCGAATTCGGCTATCGCGCCGAGGATTTGGAAGAACATGCGGCCGACGGCGGTGGAGGTGTCGATACCCTGGTCGAGCACGACCAGGTCTACACTCCGTTCCTGGAGCATCTTCGACAGTTCGATCAGGTGCTCGAGGGAGCGTCCGAGCCGATCGAGCTTGGTCACCACCAGTTGGTCTTTGGGCCGGTTGGCCACCAGCAGGGCTTTGGTCAGCTCCGGCCGGGAGGCCAGTTTGCTGGAGGCTTTGTCTATGAAGATCTGTTCGCATCCGGCCGCGGTGAGCGCGTCGTGCTGGGCTTCGGGGTGCTGGTCCCGGGTGGAGACCTGCCCGTAGCCGATTCGCATGGCGCGAAGTGTATTGCGAACCTCCAACAGGTTGACGTTGGCGCGTACACGGCAACCGTTACAGATCCTGTCTGCGGAAACTTGCTGCGGCGGAGGGTGTCTCGTGAACGAACGTTACCTTGACGCGCCCGGACGGCTCGATTTGCGGTCGAGCCCGCCCCTGTCCCAAGATGAACTGGCCCAAGAGGGGTGGCCTGGTTCAGGCGAAACCCACGCAGCCGCTCTTGGATACGGCAAGGATCGTCACCACGACTGCGACGCCGACCAGGACCAGCGTCAGCCGAGTGCGGCGTAGCACGGCGGCGACGATGAAGGGGGCAACCCAGATAAGTCCGATGACGATGGCCCCGGTGGCATGGTCGGCCGTTTTGGGGCTTGTCCATGTCGCCCTAACGTCGCAGCCGGCGGAGAACGCGTTGATCGTGACGAGGACCAGGCCGGCAAAGCCCCACACGGTGGTAATCGCGACAGTGGCGATCGCTTTCAGGGCCCGTTTCCAGCCGAGCCGCCACCGAGGTGGTTGAGTAGTTGTCATATGCCGATCATCGCCGAGTGCGGCGGCCATCTCGTCATCGGCGCCAGCTGACCGCGCGAGAACACCGCCACTTCCCACCGCGAGTCACAGGTTTCGGGATCTCGACGGAGCCGTAGACAGTCCCGGATCATCTCATCCGGTGAGGGTCAGACGACTGGTCATGTTCAGTTTGACTTCCCCGTAGGGCAGGACGTGTTCCCAGAACAGCGGGGTGACCCCGCGTTTGTCGGCGGCGGTGACGAGGATGTCGCCGGTGTCGGGGTCGTCGATGAGGTCTTGGATCATCAGGGTGTTGACATAGACCAACGACGCCTGGACGATTCTCAGGCACTGCACGCTCAGCTCCTGCTCGTCGATCCGGTTGGACGACAGTTCGCCGGTCTTGCCGTAGTAGATGACGCTGTTGGCGCGGTTCCACGACTCGATGACATTGAGACCTTCCTCGATCTCGCGCTGCAATTCCCGACTCCGCAGGTAGCGGCACATTCTGTGGAATCTGAAATGTCAAGTTCACGCCGATTTGCCCTGTTTCACCGAGACGATCGGCAACAGGGTGGCCGTCGCCGGAGCGCCGATTTCTCGTGGTGTCGACCCAGCCGGTGTGGGAACGTCGACCAGTCGTTGGAGAAGCTGGTCGAGTGCGGCCTGACCGTCGTCGACGGCGGCGCGTTCGTCGTCGGTGAGGGGAACGCTGGCCAGCATCCGTTGCAGGTTCTCCTTGGCTTCCAGCAGCTGGCCCTTGCTGGAATCCTTCGGTGCGTAGAAATCGCAACGGGCGCAAGCCATTCGGTGCGGGCACTGCTCGAAGAAGCTGTAGGTGCAGTAGCCGTGGCCGCGGTCGTAGTACTGCCATGGGTCGCCGCTTGCGGCCTCGCCGGAGGTGACGGCGTCGCGGTCGACGAGGACTTCGATGGTGCGGACGTTGCGGGCGAAGTAGCCGGCGTCGTCGTAGGCGCGGGCCAGGGTGTTCGGGGTGATCTTGGCGTAGTGCTGCGTTGACGCCGGGCTGCGATGTCCGAGCCTGGCTTGCAGCTCGAACAGGGTCATCGGCTCCTTGGCGTTGTAGAGCTGTGTTGCGATGGTGGACCGCGCCCGGTGGCTGGTGATGTTGCCGCGAACGTCAGCCGTCGGCACTCCCGCTTTGCGGCAGAGTGCCGGGATGATCGTCGAGTTGATATAGGACTTGCCGACGTGACGAGCGCGGAAGGCGAACAGGAACTCCGCGTATTCGCCGGTCTTGCGATCGAGCATCTTCGGCTGTTCGGGGCGGACGGCTTGCCAAGCCTCGATCGCTTGCCCGAGCAGCGGATCGACCGGTTTGGTGAAGGCGGTGCCGGTCTTGTGGGTCGGAATATCCAACAGGCATACGGCATCTCGGGCGAGGACTTCGTCGGTGTCGCCGGGGATCGGCATCCCGTCGTGCTGCCAGCGGATGCAGCCGACCCGTAGCCGGGCGATTTCGTCGCTGCGCTGGCCAGCGAACAGCCAGGTCAGGGTGATCGCGTGAACGAGTTCGATCGGATAGCACGGTCGATTGGCGGCAGCGACCGCCGGCAGATCGCCGGACTCGATGTTGAGTCCTGCCCAGAGGAGTTTCGCCCACACGTCATCGGCGATCACGCGCGGATTCGGGCCGATTACCGACAACACGCTGCGTGGAGTCCCCAGTGCCGAGGTCGGATCGAATCGGTCGTGGAATCCACTCCCATTCCTGCATGTCCCGGAACACGGTCCTGGTCGGTTGCGTCCACCAGAGTGGTGTAGCGGCTAGTAGCTCGGCCGATGAGGCCGAACCCCGGACATGAGGGTGGTCACCGCGTGATCCTCGAAGGAACTCTCACATTCTCTCGAAGGAACTCTCACGCGATGACCGCTATCCAGCCTATCGACCCAGGCCAGCTGCTGTCCGAGCAATTGGCTGCCACCAGCCCGGATCTGCTGCGCACCATGCTCTCGACGTTCATCCAGACCCTGATGAGCGCCGAGGCCGACGCGGCCTGCGGCGCCGGCTACGGCGAACGCAACGACGACCGCGTCAATCACCGCAACGGCTACCGCCACCGCGACTTCGACACCCGCGTCGGCACCATCGACCTCGCCATTCCGAAACTGCGGTCGGGCAGCTACTTCCCGGACTGGCTGCTCGAACGCCGCAAACGCGCCGAACGCGCACTGACCTCGGTGGTCGCGACCTGCTACCCACTCGGTGTTTCGACCCGCCGGATGGAGAAACTCGTCGAATCCCTGGGCATCACAACACTTTCCAAGTCCCAGGTGTCGATCATGGCCCGCGACCTCGACACCCAGGTCGAAGCGTTCCGCACCCGCCCACTCGACCAAGGGCCTTACACGTTCGTCGCCGCCGATGCACTGGTGCTCGAGGTCCGCGAGAACGGTCGCGTGGTCAACGTCCACTCCCTGATCGCCACCGGGGTCAACAACGACGGATATCGGGAAATCCTTGGGCTGCAGGTAACTTCGAGTGAAGACGGCGCGGGTTGGCTGGCGTTCTTCCGCGACCTGGTCGCCCGCGGCCTGGCCGGGGTGAAGTTGGTGACCTCCGACGCCCACGCCGGTCTGGTCGCCGCGGTCGGCGCGACGCTGCCCGGGGCCTGCTGGCAGCGTTGCCGCACCCATTACACGGTCAATCTGATGAGCGTCTGCCCGAAATCGTCGTGGCCGTGGGTCCGCACCCTGTTGCATTCGGTGTTCGATCAAGCAGACACTGAATCGGTTGCCGCCCAATATGATCGGATGCTCGACGCCCTGGCCGAGAAACTGCCGAAAGTCGCCGACCACCTCGACGCCGCCCGCGCCGACCTGCTGGCGTTCACCGCGTTTCCCAAACAGATCTGGCGTCAGATCTGGAGCAACAATCCGCAGGAACGGCTGAACAAGGAGATCCGCCGGCGCACCGATGTCGTCGGGATCTTCTCCGACCGCGGCTCGATCATCCGCCTGGTCGGCGCGGTGCTGGCCGAGCAGCACGACGAATGGATCGAAGGCCGACGCTATCTCGGCCTGGACGTCCTGGCCCGCTCCCGCGGCCTGGCCGCCACCGACGAACAGGAGGACACCGCTTCGGCAGAACTCACCGCCTGACCGACATTTCGGATCATGCGGTGACCACCCGAGTCTGCGTCGGCCGACCGAAGCATTCGACGCATGCATGAGCGACGGTGCGAACTCCCAGCTGTGGGAAGGACGGAAGTTGTGCCCGATGTTAGGGTTGCGGTTGATGAGCTCCCTCCCTCGAATCACGCGTTCGATCCTTGTAATGCTTTGCATGGCAATGGGACTGGTCTGCGGTCAAGCTGCGACTGCGGGCGCGGGCGGCCTCGACCGGAACCCGGTGCTGCTGATCGGTGGAATCTACGCGGATCAGGCGCGGCTGGAGACCCTGCGGGTCTGGCTGGGTGAGCGAGGGTACACCGCCTTCTCGATGGTGCTGCTCGGCAATCCCAGTGGGACAGCATCGATCTCGGACTCGGCGCAGGCCGTGGCCGACAAGGTCGCCGATATTCGCCAGCGGACCGGCGCGCGGCGGGTGGATCTCGTCGGCCACTCCATGGGCGGTCTGGCGCAGCGTGATTACGTGAAATTCCTGGGCGGATCGGATTCGGTCGGCACCTATCTCGACTACGGCACACCCGAACAAGGCGACGACCTCTCAACGGTGTGCTCCGCGGTATCTCCGGGATGTCGGGACATGGTGCCCGGCTCGGAGTTCCTGACGCGACTCAATGCCGACCCCGCGGTGCCGCCGGGCCTGACCGCCTACCACCTGTTCTCCGAAAGCGCGGGGGCGGAGAAGAATCCGTTGCCCGGCGCGACCAATGTCAGCCTCCAGTCATTCTGCCCCGGCCGCACCGTCTCCCATGGTCAGGAGCCCATCGACGGTGCCATGCAGGAACTGATCGACTCCGCTCTGCGCGGCGCACCCCTGGCGACCAGCTGCCCGTAGGCGCGCACGACGCAGGAACCGTCGGACAGGCGTGTTTCGGGTCGACCAGGATGGGGATTCCGCCGCAGGCCGCAATTTGGCCGGCGCTGGCCGCGCTCGCCGAGGGCTACAGGCGCGCGAGGCAACTGGTGTCCGGCCGGCTTCCCCGAACACGTCGGCAGATGCTTGTCGACCGCTTCGGAGAGGGCGCGGCGGAATACATCTGCGGTCGCCCTGTCGGCGCTGCCGTCGGTGTTCTTGCGTTCGGATGGGAAGCGGCACCCCGTGGTCTGCGGCGTCGGTGTCGAACTGGCCGAGCACGTTTTCGATGAACCAGCGCAGGCAGCGGTCGGTGTCGTTGATCAACGGGGCCAGCCGGGGCTCGGTTCTTTACGGCGAGATCCCTTGCCGTAAGGGACATTCAGCTTCCCGAACCGGCCCAGCTCACAGCCCATCGTCGAGATCGAGCATGCGAGCCTCGTTGATGCGCAACCCGAGGTCGGCCGCCACCCTTGCGACCGCGTAGTTGCGGGCGGGGGGGGACTTGCGGCAGGTCGCCGACTCTGTCCGGCACCCGGCGAACAGTGCCTCGATCTCCTCGACCGTCGGCGGGGTCGGTAGTTGCGGATCCACCGCGGTGCGGGGCCGGTTGATCTCATCGAGGGGTATTCGACAATTCGCCCGGTGGGGTTGTGCAGTTCGACCTTGTGCCGCAGATCGAGGAAGTGGAAGAACACAGTGAGCGCGGCTGCACGGCCGGTGCGTGTCGAGGGCTTCGCGTCCCGCAGCACCTTGCCGAGAGAGGTGTCGGTGTCCCTCGGGCTGCCTCTCCCACAACGGATGCCCGAACCAATCCCGGATCAGCTCGAGGTGATTCACGTCGTTGCGGATGGTCGAGTCGACCAGGCTGGCCGATGCCCGAGCCAGCACGAACCGCGATAGCACATCGGTTTCGAAATCGGCGATTTCGTCCTTGGTTGCCGCAGCGCGAAGCACGTGCAGGTCCCGCACGGCCGAGGGCGCCAACCTACGCCTGCTCGATTTCACTGTCCGTGAAGAACTTCGGCTCGGCCGCAAGGTGATCGGCCGAGCCGAGGCTACTTCACCCGGGGGATCCAACAGGGAAGCGCCAGGCAAGCCTGGTCCTTTCAGCCTTGCCTGTGTGCCCGGTGCAGGGCCGTCGAGAAATGCCGCCGACCGGCGGCGAGGAAGGCATAGAGCCCGCCGGCGACCAGGCTGCCCGATAGCCAGGAGAAGTCGGTATTGGCCAGGGCTTTGGCGAGGGGGCCTTGCATGGTGGGGACCAGGCCGTATTGCCAACTCCAACTGGCGAGCAAGCCGGCTGCGACGCTTACCAGGCCGGGGATGTTGAGCTTGCCGTAGGCAGAGGAGGCGGCGTCGCGGTACAGGTCGGGGATCGACGGGGTGCGGCGGTGGATGAGGAAATAGTCGACGAGCAGGATGGACATCCAGGGGCTGATCCACATGAGGATGGAAACCATCCAGTTGTCGAAGGCGTGGGCGAAGCTGGATGAGTTGATGAAGATGGCGAGAACGATAGTGGCGATAGCACCGGCGAAGAGGGTGATCTTCCAGCGGGCGATGCGGATGCCGATGGTCAGGGCGGCCAGCGAGCAGGAGTAGAGGTTGAGGATGTTGGTGGCGACCGGGCCGTGCATGATCAGCAGGAGTACGGGGATCGCGAGGGCACCGAAAGTGCCGACGACCAGGGTGGACGGGTCGGCGCTGCCGCCGGCGCTGGCGAGGCAGGCGCCGAGGGCGGCGAGCCAGACCGTCGGAATGTACATGCCGGAGGCCGAAGCCCAGAAGACGGTCCGGGCGGGCAGCTTCGGGCGGGCGAAGCGGCTGTAGTCGGCGGCGTAGGGGATCCAGGTCAAGCCCCAGCCGACGCCGATGGCGGTGATGAGCTGTGTGATGGCCGTGAGCTTTTCGGCGGGGGTGTCGGCTTTGGAGGGTGACCAGTCCAGGTGGGTTCGGGCGAGCGCCACCACTGTCATCACCACCATGACCGCGACCGTGAGCGGTACCGTGTACTTCTCGAAGGCGCGGATGGCGTAGAAGCCGTACAGTGCGAGGGCGAGCTGCACGGCCATGATGACCGCCGCGACAGCGATTTTCAGCCCCAGACCACCTCGGATGCCTATCTGGTCGAGTACGGCCAGGACCAGGTCGAGCACCACCCAGCTGTTCACGCCGACCCAGGCCATGGTCAGCAGACCCTGCACGATGGCCGGCAGCGCCGCGCCGCTGATACCGAAGGCCGAGCGCCCCAGCACCATCTGATTGACGGCGGTGCGGTGGCCGATCACATTGAACAGGCCGAATATCGCGCAGCCGAACAGATTTCCGACCACGACGACGATCAGGGTTTCGAGCAGGCTGAGCCCGAGGGTGATGCCGAGCGCGCCGAGCACCCAGTTGATGGGAGCGATATTCGCGCCGCACCAGATCCAGAACAGTTCCCAGGATGAGCAGTCGCGCTCCTGGTCGGGGATGGGCGCGATGCCGTGCTCGTCGAAGCGGACGCCAGTATCGGTGGGGGAGGTGATCTCAGCGGTGCCGGGAGGTTGTGGAGAGGCCATAGCAGTGTTCCTTTGTAGTGAGGTACCTCATAACAGCACCGTTGCTGCCAAGGAAAGGATGGATGTTCATCCACCAATCACTGGTGTGCCGTGTACATTCCACCAGGTGTTGACTATTAGCAGGCTCGTCGCGGATCCCGCCCTGGGGCTGCGGGTCGTGACGAGGGAACTCACTGAATCCTTGGGGACGGAGATCCACTGGCTGCACACTACGGAGCTCGCCGACCCGTCGCCGTATGTCCGGTCCGGCGAACTCGTACTGACCAATGGTCTGTGGCTGCCACATGTTTCGGCGGATCGGTTCGTGGCGGCGGTCGCGCGGGCGGGTGCGGCCGGGTTGGTGTTCGGGCTCACGGCGCAAACCCCGTCGCTGCCCGAAGGGCTTGGCGCGCTGTGCCTTTCACACGGTTTGCCGCTCATCGAGCTGTGTGTCGGGGTGCCGTTCGCCGCGCTCACCCGAGCGGCCGCCGGGATCCAGAACGAGGTGCTGCAGGCGGAACTGACTGCCACTGTCCATCGTGGCGACGCCCTCGCCACCGCTCTCTCGCGCGGCAGCGGTGCGGCGGGTGTACTCGAAATTCTGCGCGGTGAAACGGAATTGCCGCTGCTTGTGGTAGACCGCAAAGGTCGCCGCCTGGCCAGTATCGGCTGTGAGCCGACCGATGAGCAGGTGCGGATGGCTGCGGCCGCGCTCAATCGCACCCCACCGCCGATCGAGGTCGATCTGCTCGGGCGCGGACCGGCGGTGTTGTATCTCGTGGAGGGTGCGATGGGGGAGATCGACGCGGGGCTCTATTGCCTGGAACCGGCCGCGACTCTCACCGCTGCTGATCGGGACGCGCTGGCCCAGGCGGCGCGCTTCCTGAGTTTGGAGGTCACCAAGCAGCAGGCCGTACACGCCATCGAGGCGCGTTTCGCCACCGAGCTATTGGAGATGATCCTGTCCGGGCCGCGAAGCAGCGGTGAGGTGATTCGCCGCCTGCGGGCCTATGGCGTGCCACCGGACCGATCGCTGGGAGTGCTCGTGTCCGCACCGGTCGCCGCCTCCGACGCCGATACCCTGCCCGGCGATATCGCCCACGCGGTCGGGGCGTTCTTCGCCACCCAGGGCATACCTGTCTTCACTGCGGCGGGCAGCCAGGATGTGGTGTCCATCTGCTTGTGGGAATGCTCTGCGGACGAGCTGGCGCGCTTCGCCCGCGACCTGGCGGCGGAGGTCGGCAGACGGGTCTCCGCCGAACGGGTCGTGATCGGCGTGGGAGATATCGCCACGGCTGGTGGACTGCGGGAATCGCTGGTGCGCGCCCGCGAGGTCTGCCAGGTCTTGCGAGTGCAGCATGGCCCGGACACCGCTGTCTTCGCCGATATCGCGACCTTCCGGATGCTGCTCGGTCTACTCGACGACCAGGTGCGGCAACGGTTCTCGGAGCAGGTGCTGGGCGTCATCCGTGACCACGACGCCCGCGCCCGCACCGACCTCGAGCACACCTTGCGCACCTTCCTCGCGCACGGCGGTCAGTGGGCGGTCACGGCCGCTGCCCTGCACGTCCACGTCAACACCCTGCGCAATCGCATGGCCCGCATCACTGAGCTGACCGGCCGCAATGTCAATCGCCTCGAGGACACCATCGACCTGTACCTGGCTCTGGTGGCCGAACCGCTGGGCCCGGCCAGGGGCCCGTCCACCTACTGACCGGCCTCGATCCGGATGTGCTCCGTCGCCTCACACGCGCGTCGACGTGAGCTCACCCATGTCCGCACCCCGAGCAGAACATGACTGGCGCAGGGCATTCGCTGCGGATCACTTTCCGGCCGTGCGCTACCGCCGCCGCGGCCCAGCGGCCCGCCCCGTGCACGGCAGGGCATCGTCTCCCGCCACCCACGTGTGCTACTGCGGGTAGACGGTTTCGTCCACGTTGTAGGCAGGCAGGGGACGGGTCGGGGTGTGCGTGTCCTCCCGTGCCCAGCTCGCTACGTCGCGGCAGCGGCCGAAGGTGACGTCTCCGCGTTCCTGGGCGTAGGCGATCAGGTTGCGCAGGGCCAGCATCCGGCCCGGACGGCCGGTCAGGAACGGATGCATGCACACGTTGAACAGGCAGCCGTAGTGACGCATGCCGTCGAGCTCGGCCCGCCACATCTGCTCGACCTTGACCGGGGACTCGATGACCGAGCCGATGCGCGGTGCGGGCAGGTAGGCGTACTGCTCCCAGTCGTCCAACGACCAGTGCACGGGAAGTTCGATGACCGAGCCCTGTGGGGTGTCCACGTGGTACGGCCGGTCATCGCCCATCAGCGAGGAGTCGTAGGCCAGGCCGTATTCCGCTATCAGGGAAAGGGTTTCGCGACTGGCGCTCCACATCGCGGCGCGATGCCCGGCGATCTCGATGCCCTGGGACGTGAATACCTGCAGGGCGCGTTCGAAATCGGCGCGCTCGGCGCCGGGGGGCAGCGAGGTGGGCGGCCGGTGGCTGTAGGAGTGGTGTGCGACCTCGTGCCCGCGCTCGACGATCGACGCGGCCAGTCCCGGGCGTTGTTCGGCGACCCAGCCGGGTACGAAGAACGTTGCGGGAACACCCATCTCGTCGAGCAGGTCGAGAATGCGCGGCACCCCCACATCCGGTCCGTAGGCCTGGTGTGACATCACCATGGGGTGCTCGGCGTAGTGCCGGCCCTCGGCGAGAATCGGCGTCTCGGCGTCCACGTCGAAGGTCAGCGTCGCCACCGCGGCCCCGCCGCGGGTCCAGGTTAGAGCGCTCATTCGCCGGTGCGCTCGCGCCATGCCTCGGCGCAGTCCAGGGTTGCCATGGGGTGCAGCATCTCATGATCGAACGAGGAGAGTTCAGCCCCGGTCTCGACCCGGCGCGGCAGGTCCGGATTGGCCAGTGCGCCCGTACCCAGTGACAGGATGTCGGCGTGCCCGCCGGTCAGCACATCGGCGGCCTGGGGCAGATTGTGCATGCCCCCGTTGGCGATGACGGGGCGACCGGACACCTCCCGCGCCAGCTGGGTGACGGTCGTGCCGCTGGGGAGTTTCGCGGTTTCGAGGAAGTCCCGGCCCTCGCTGGCGATGTGCAGGTACGTCGCTTCGGTCAGGGCCGCGAAGATGGTGCGGGCGTCGGCTTCACCCTGAGGCCAGCGATAGGTGAAGTCGTTGACCTTGGTCTGCGACAGCCGGACTCCGATCGGGAAGTCTGCGAGGGCCGCGCGAATCGCATGCAGCACCCGCGCGGTGAGCCGGATGCGATTTTGCACCGGCCCGCCGTATTCGTCGGTGCGCTGGTTGGTGTAGTCGGTCAGGAACTGATCGAGCAGATAGCCGTTGGCCCCATGGATCTCGACGCCGTCGAAACCGGCCGCACGGGCGTTCTCCGCTGCCGCGACGAAACCGGCCACGACATCGTCGATGTCGTGCGCGGTCATCTCCCGGGGCGCGTTCCACGCTCCACCGACCCCGCCGTAATCGACCATCATCTGCCCGCGCGGCGCTACCGCGGACGGCCCGATGGTTTCGAAACCGTGCGCATTGCCCTGGGAAATGGCTCCGGCGTGCATCAGCTGCGCGACGATCGGAGTCCCGGCCGCGTGCACGGCGTCGACCACCGCGCGCCAGCCCGCGACGTGCTGTTCGGTGACCAGGCCGGGCTGGTTGAAGTAACCCTGGCTGTGGGCGGCGTCGGGATAGATGCCCTCGGTGATGATCAGGCCGAATCCGCCCAGCGCGTATTCGCGGTAATACGCGGCCATCTGCTCGGTGGGAGTGCCGTCGGGGGTGGCCGAGACCCGGGTCATCGGCGCCACGGCGAATCGGTTGCGCAGTTTCAGGGTGTCCAGCTCGAACGGCTCGAGTGCGGGGTGGGCGAGTTCGGTGGTGGTCATCGGTGGTTCTCCTCGCTGATCGGGGGAAGGACGGTCAGGGCCAGTGGCGTGGGTCGTGCCCCGTTGATGGGGTTGTGGTCTTGTGGGCAGGCGGAAACCACCACCAGGCAGTCCATTTCGGCGCGGAAGGTGATGGCGTCCCCGGGCGCGGTGGCGGCCTCGAGCCAGGTCAGGCTCTCGTCCGCGGCTACCGGAATGCGCATGAACACATTGATCGGTTGCGGAATGAACGGCGGCGCAACGTATCCCAGCTCGGTCACGGTGTGGCGCAGATTGTCGGCGCAGTTGGCGTGTTCGGGATCCCCGTACGCCGCATAGCGTTCCGGGTCGCAGGCCGCGATCAGCATGTCGTGCACACCCGGCGAGGTGTCGCCGGTATAGGTAAGGATCGGTCGCCGCCGGTTGGTCACGAACGACTCGCCGAGCGCGGGAAACAGTCGCGCGGTGTGGGTGCGCGTGTGAGAGGCGCTGTGGTGCTCGGTGAGGTCGTGGGCGTTGTAGGCGAACACATCACCCACCTGGCCGCCATCGACATCGGTGATCCGCAACCTCTCACCGGCGCTCAGGGTCACCGCCCGGGCTCGCCTCGCCGGCACGGTAATCGGCTCCGGATGGCTCAACACTGTCATGCAGCTCAGTCAACCGAACGAGCTGGCGCTGTCGAAATGGACGATCACACAGCATCATCGGAATTCGATGGATCTTCCTACATATCAAGGCGGAAATACTGCTGGGTAGCGTCCTGTCCATGACCACCGCCACCGCCATGGGGCAGGCGCTCGCAGCGGGCGATACGACCTCGGCCCAACTGGCCGCAGCCGCCGTAGACCGGGCCCGGCAATCGGATTCGACCGCGGTACTCGTCACCGTCACCGCCGAGCGCGCCGGACACCAGGCCGGGGCTGCCGATCGCCGCCGCCTGCGCGGCACCCGGCGCGGTCCGCTCGACGGAGTCCCGATCGCGTGGAAGGACGTCTTCGATATCCAGGGCACGGTCACGACCAGCGGTTCGGCCAGCCACCTGCACGACGAACCCGCCGCGGTGGACAGCCGCCTCGTCCGACGCGCCCATGACAGCGGGCTGGTCACCATCGGCAAGACCAACCTCAGCGAGTTCGCCTTCTCCGGTCTCGGGATCAACCTCCACTTCGGCACCCCCGCCAATCCCTTCGACCCGGAGCTGGTCCCGGGCGGGTCCTCATCCGGATCCGCGGTGGCGGTCGCGCGCGGCATCGTCCCGCTGGCGGTCGGCACCGACACCTCGGGATCGGTACGGGTGCCCGCTGCCTACTGCGGAATCATCGGGTATCGCGCCAGCCCGGGACGCTACGGTGCGAACGACTTCGCGCCCCTGTCCAGCACACTCGACAGCACCGGCATCCTCGCCACCAGCGTGAACGACATCATCGCTCTCGACCGGATTTTCGCGCCCATTCGACGTGGCGAGCACACGCCGCTGCGGCGATTCGTCGTGCCCGGCGGCGAGTGGACAGAAGACCTCACGCCCGGGATCGCCGCCGATTTCGAGGCCGCACTTGCCAAAATCCGGTGCGCCGGAGCTGATATTCGCAGGCGCGACATGGCATCGCTGAGTGCTGCACAGGAATTGATGGACGGGCTCGGCACCATCGTGGGCGCGGAGGCATACCGGCTGCACCGTCACCGTCTCGGCTCCAGCCTGCCGATCGAGCCCGCCACCCGGCGAAGGCTCGAAAACAACTCGCACACAGCCGATTCCATCGCCCCGGTATACGCCAGGATGAACGCCTTGCGCGCGGAATTCGCCGCTGAACTCGACGGTGCGGCACTGCTGTGCCCTACCGTGCGTCACCCACCGCCGCGCCTGGCCGATCTCCGAGACCCGGCCGACTACGACAGCGCGAATGCCACCACGCTGCGCACCACAATGGTCCTTAGCTACCTGGGCACCTGCGGAATCACGCTACCCGTGCGGGCTTCGGTAGGCGGGCCCACGTCTGGGCTGCTGCTGTCGCTGCCGTCCGGGCGCGACGGCGACCTGCTGGCGCACGCCGAGTGGGCGCGACACGTCTTCGTAAATGCGCAGATGTCGTGACGGTGGTGTTCGCCGTCTCGGATCACGCCGCGGGCAGGTAGGTTGCGATCCTGGTGATGCCGGTCGCAGCGATGACACCCGCAATCGGCGGTCGCAACGCCTGAGTCATTGTATGCATATGCAAGCAGGAAAGAGGATGTATGTACAAGTAATGATGTGTATGCTGGTGCCCGTCAACCCGGTCGGTCACCCTCGTGCCCCGAGGAGTAAGTCGAATGTCGTCGAAGGTCAACGCCGTGGAGAACAGCGCCGATGCGCAGGTGTGGAATCGGCTGCTGGCCTTGCACGCCTACGTGGAGAACCGGCTCGCAACTGCCTTGCAGCGCGGTCACGGCCTGGGGCTGTCCGAATATCGCGCCCTGAGCTTCCTTGACCAGGCGCAGGACAACGAACTGCGCATGACCGTCCTGGCCGACAAGGTCGGGCTCAACCAGAGTTCGGTCACCCGCCTGGTCGGTCGTCTCAATGCGGCCGAGTTCACTTACCGCGATCCGTGCCCTGACGACAAGCGTGGCATGTACACCGTTCTCACCGATGCCGGTCGTGCCCGCTACCGTGAAGCCAGTACTACCTATAGCGACACCCTTACCGCCGCATTCGACGAAGCTGCTGCCATCGATCCAGCGGTCGCCAGCATTCTTGCCACCGTGCGTGAAGCCAGGTAATCACGCCAGCAGGGGGTAGGTAGCTGTGATTGCGGACGGTTTGTGTGCGGCTCACATGATCGGCGACTGAACCGCCCTGTGAGTGCGATCCTGAGGTAGAGCCTCGGCAAGGCGCGCCGATGGCGAGAGCGAGCACGACCAGAACAGAGCGCCCCTGTTGCCTTGGAAGTTGTCCGGAATCCTTTTCTCGCCCAGATGGCGGTGAACTGGCACTGGAGATCGAACCGATGCGTTAGCAGGGCGGCTCCCGAGCCGGGCCGGGCGGGAGTCTCGGAAGCGTTGTCCAAGTTCGCCGCCGATATCGAGCTGGCTCCGAAAACGGTGGAGGCGTATCGGTTCACGGCGGCGCCGCGGCGCGGGCATTGCGTCGGTGAAGGAACTACTGGGGTAGGCCTCGATCTCCACGACGAATCGCGCCCGCCGCCGCAGTGAACGCCGCATCCGATACGCGGGATTCCCGCGGCAGAAGTCGTTGCGGGAGTTCGATTTCGACGCCGACACCAACATCGACCCAGCAGTGATCTCCACCCTCGCCAAATGCGATTGGATCCGCGAAGGGATGCCGCTGTGCTTGATCGGCGACTCCGGTACCGGCAAATCGTATCTGCTGATCGCGTTGGGCGCCGAAGCGGCCATGCAGGGATTCCGGGTGAAATACATCCTGGCGTCGAAACTGGTCAACGAACTCGTCGAAGCCGCCGACGACCGACTGCTGTCCAAGACCGTCGCCCGCTACGGGCGGATGGATCTGATCTGTCTCGACGAACTCGGCTATATGGAACTCGACAAGCGCGGTGCGGAACTGTTGTTCCAGGTACTCACCGAACGCGAGGAGAAAGCGAGTGTGGCGATCGCCTCCAACGAAAGCTTCTCCTCATGGCCGAAGACGTTCACCGACCCCCGGCTTTGTGCTGCGATTGTCGACCGGCTCACCTTCGGCGGCAACATCATCGAGACCGGCACCGACTCCTACCGGCTCACCCACACCACACCCGCAGCTAGCGCTAGGCCGAACCCTGCGGCCCATCTGGCGAAACTGGGGGATGTGCCCTGCTCGGCCACCCGGAGGAAACCGCTTTCTTGCAGCGCGGATACCTGCGACCGCCCGATGAGCGGCAATACAGTGCATTCCAAGCCGAGACTCAAAGTGCTTGCGCAGCGCATCAGCGCAGTCCTCGTTCGGCAGCGGTGGCCGCCGATGCGCCGCACAAGCGTCGAATTCTGTGATTGTGTGTGCCGCAAGGGTTGGGAGCCGCCCTGTCGGTGGGCTTCTCTACGCTGCCCCCCATGGCCGCTTCGAGAACCAGACCGCACCACGCTGCTGCCGACCACTCCACCCTCGAGCTAGTCAGCACCGATCGTGCTGAGACGAGCACCCCCTCGTCACCGGGGGCCTCGCTGCCCGTGGTGCTACCGGGCGATGGTGGGCCCTCGCCGGTGGGGACGGTGTGAGACGTGTTCAGGTTCGAGCGCGAGGTCGGTGTCTCCTACAGCCAGATCTATGTCGAGAGTGCCCGCGGGGGGATCGACTCGCGTATGGACGAGGCGTTCGCCGGGCAGAGCTCAGGACTGTGTGGCGCGGCGGTACCCGGCGCACTCTTTCTGCGCACCGGGCTGCACACTGGCCGCGTCGGCTTCACCGTCGAAGTGCACGGCCAGGCTCCTCCGCTGGATCCGGAATGGGAAGACGTCGTGGAGGTCTCTTTCTACCCGGTCTCGGATCAAAGCTTCCTGTCGCAGTGGGCAGGCGAAGCCTACTGGGAACTGGACTTGAAGGAAGGGATCGACTACCGGGTGCGGTACTGCGCGCAGGGCATGGACCAGGCACGGGAGAAGGACGTCAGACTCGACGATGAGCCACTAGTGGACCGTTACCTCCTGCAGTTCTGGCCCGCCCCGCCCGAACCGGATCGCGTGGTACGCCAGACCTCGAAAAGTGCGGCCTACTGTCACGACTATGCCCGCCGGCAACCCGATTTCGAGCTCGGCGTGCGGGCCGTCATGGCGCAACGGCGGGCACTCCTCGCCCCTGGTGCGGCCGAACCGGTTCGCGGCGTCGAATCTCCGGACGGGATCGCGGGTATGGTGGTCATCTCCCGCGAGGCCGATCCCCAGTCTGTCCGCGAGCAATTGACATCGCTGAGCTCCTATCCCTCGGCGCTGCCATGGGATTGGGTCGCTGCCTTCGACGCCGAGCATGCCCAGGACGATCGCGTCGGTTACATCCAGGCGTTCCTCGAAGAGATCGGTGAGCAGGCCTTTGCCCTCGGCACCGTTTTGGCGTCGCTGGATTCCGGGCAAGACTACTGTCTGGCCTTCGTGACACCGTCCCAGTTCGAACTGCTCTCGCGGCTCACCGGACACAAGGTGGGCATCGAAAGCGTGCGGTATGGCCGCTGGACGCCGCGCATGCGCCCGGAACAGAGCGCCGCGATCAGAGCCTGGGCCATAGCCAACAGCCACAGGGCAACAGCAGCCCGCGGGGTGGCGCGCATTGCGTGGCTCGAAAGCCCCACCTCACCCGAGGAGGCTGAACCGGACCGGCTCGGCTGACGCGTTCGGCACCCGGAAATCCCCGCCCGCTACCCCGTCCCAGAGGCAATAGAGTGGCTGCGTTTCCCCGCCTGGGCCACAGTCCACCCGGATACGGCCGAAGGAAGCCAGCCAGTGACAACTCGGCCTCTCCTGAACGCGGTATGAGCGTATGTCCGGCCGCGGCTACGCGGGTCTTGGGCGGGCTTCAAATGGCCCGGCTCGTTCGAGCCGCGGCCACTGAACCTGCTCGTGCGCAACCTTGTCTGGAATCACTTCCCGTGCTGGCCTTTTCGTCCAGGTTGTCGTCGCGATACGACCGGCCCGCTTCACCCTGCGGACCCGTTGGCCCCGTGCGGAGCGGGGTCGTTGTCGATGATGGCGCCCAGGTATCGAATACTGCGCGGGGCACCGGGGACCCATTTGCTGAAGTCATCGGTGAAGCCGGGCTTGTACTCGGCCGGGCACGTCGGCCGCAAGGCTTCGGTTCGGTGCGGGCCGACCCAGGTGGTGGACTGCTTGCCGAGGCCGGTGGTGCAAACCATCTGCCAGGTCACTCGATAGGTGTCGTCGGAATCGTTGCGGCACGTGTAGTCATCGCCACAGACCAGTCCGGGACCGAGTTCCGTGGCGGAGGACTGCGGAGCCGGGGCGATCACCGCAGCGGCGACCAGTACCGAGAGTCCGGCAACCGCACAGGCGGGATTCGAAAAGCGTTGCGTTCCAGCATGATCGAGAACGCTAATCAGCTCGGAGGGCCCCGACAATCGGGGTTTTCCCCAAGAGCCACACGACGAACCTGAGCTTTGTACAGTCGCCGCGAGAGCAACCTGGAGGATCGGCTGGGCTCGCCGCCTCGGTCGCGGGGGTACCGGTATAACGACGCATGATCGGCACTGACGTGTGTTCAGCCGGCACCAGATGGATACTGCAGATTGCTCATCCGAGGTGCCGCGCTGGCCGTTCCAGCAGCGCGACATGGTGATGTGAGTGTGTTGGCGCGGCCACGGCGCCCCCCGATTGCGAAGGGCAAGGCCTGTTCGTCAGTTCACTCGATCAGCGGCAGATTGGTGCGTTTCGTGTAATCCTGGCGAGTTCTGCAAAACGACGGGCGTCACCCCCGAACGGAGACGGGACCCTCAGGTCGCCCATGCCGAAGACGCCGCGGGCATGGCCGTTGACCATGTTCGCGGGTTCACTGCCGCAGCTGCTTCGACCAGTCACCGCGAGGGCGGTAGCCACGGCCGTCGCCGACCTGCTTCATCCCGCCGGGAACAACGTCCCCATGGTACGGATACTGTTCGGTCACCGCCGCCAGCACGAACTTCAGGAAGCCGCCCTCGAACAGGTCCCACTCCCGCATCGAGTCGAACTTGGCGGCGACCGGCCAACGGTCCGGGTCCGGGCCCCGCATCAGCCAGAAGAAGTGGTCGGAGTTGAAGTTGTTGCCCCACTTCAAAAGCCCGCCCTCGGCCGGGAACAGCGGATACGGGCACTCGTCATAGTCCCCGCCCTGGTAGGCCTGGGCCAGCATGGCGCAGTATCTGTAGGGGTCCGTGGTGGCGTACAGGAATCCCTCGAAACCCAGCGGCTCCCCGATCCGGGAACTGGGCGCTGCCGATGGTGCGTAGATGTGCAGCTCGTTGCTAATGCTCACCATCCCGTACCGGTCGATGAACGCCCGGTAGTCCGCTGGTAGTTGGAAACCGATCGCCTCGGGACCGAGCTCCCACGGAACCGGGATCACTCCGCCCGCGGGCGGCGGCCCGATCACCGAGCCGAGTCGGTCCAGCATTTCCTCGATGTCCATGTCCGCTCCCATCAGCGGTCCATTCTCGCTCGAGGCCATCCATTTCCCAGAGTTGGAAACCCGGGAGCAGGTTCCGCTCACCCTGATGGTCGCTGGTCAGCTCGCTCATCGGCTAGTTAGAGACTGGTGTCAGGATCGGATCCCGGCCAGGATTTGATCCAGGTGCCCGGTGGGATGCTCCCTATATTCGGCTGCCCGCCGTCTGTTTTGGTGTGGCTCTCTATTGGCTTGCCTCCCATCGGGTGCCGTGCAGGGAGTGGCTGAAGAGGGGCCTGCCCCATGCTCGAACTAGCGGTGCCCTCCCGCACGGACACCACGATGTCGACCACGGGAGGAACCGGCGATGACCATCATCATCGGAATGGATCCACACAAACGCTCGGCCACCATCGAAATCATCGACACGACCGGAAGGGTCCTGACCGGCGGCCGGTATGCCACCGACACCGCCGGATACACCGAAATGCTCTCTGCGGGACGGAAGTTCGTCGATCGGGTCTGGGGCTGTCGAGGGTTGCAACGGCATCGGGCGCCACCTGGCGCATCGGCTGGTCCACGACGGTGAGACCGTGATCGACGTGCCCGCGAAACTGTCGGCGCAGGTGAGGGTGTTCGCGACCGGCAACGGCCGCAAAACCGATACGGTCGACGCCCACTCGGTCGCGCTCGCCGCACTGCACGCACGGAATCTGCGACGGGTCGAAGCCGATCCGGATCTGATCGTGCTGGGTATGCTCGCCGATCGTCGCGACGAACTCGGTCGTGCCCGCACCGAAACTCTGTGCCGACTCCACCGGCTGCTGCTGGAGCTGATTCCCGGTGGCGCCAAGACCTTCCTGTCATCGCGGCAGGCCCGCGACCTGATCGCCCCGATCACGCCGCTGGATGCCGCAACAAGGGTCCGGCTGCGGTTGGTCGTGGAGTTGATCGAGGATCTGGAAACCATCGACCGCAAGACCAGGGCCGCGGACAAGGAGTTGCGGCAGCTGGTCACCGACCGCGGTTCGACCTTGATGGAGTTACACGGGATCGGACCGTCCTCGGCGGCGCGGCTGTTGGCCGACACCGGCGACATCCGCCGCTTCCGGGACCGGGACCGATTTGCGTCCTGGAACGGCACCGCACCACTGGATGCGTCTTCGGGAGATCAACAGCGACACCGGCTTTCCCGAGCTGGAAATCGCAAGATCAACCGAGTGTTGCACATCATGGCTATTGTCCAACTCCGCAACCGCACTGCAGGCCAGCTCTATTACGACGGCCGCAAAGCGGGTGGGAAGACCTCGATGGAAGCGCTGCGGGCCCTCAAACGACGACTGTCGAACGTGATCTACGCGCGGATGCTCGCTGATCAGCGGCGCCGTGAATGGGCAGGCCCGGGAGGGCAATCGGGAACGACTACTGACTCCAACGCGACCGGCTTCAACCCACACACCGACCCTTCGGACAAGCCACATCCCGGACCCGAGATTCAGGTCAACCCCACACCCACACCGAAGTCTTGACATAGAGGGGTGCCAATAGCGGACGGTCTGCGGCGCACCGGGTTCCGGCCGCCAGTGCCCCGCGCTGGCCGGTTCGGTCAGCGCGCCCGGTAACGGCTTTCCGAGCGCGACGACGAGTTCGGTGTCGGCGTCTACGGCTGCGGTGCCGACGCGGGATGCGCCATGTCGTAGAGGCTTCGTGCTTTCTGCATATTGACTTTTCGGGCGTCGTCGAGAGCGAGAAAGTAGCCGCACTGCCACTTCTGGGACTGCATCGCTTGTCTGTTCTGGGTCTCGGACCAAGGCGGATACACGCGAAACCCACGCTTTCCGCCACGACCTGCCACGGACACGATGCCGTGCTCGACCAACGCGGTCTTGGGGAAGACGAACTGACCGAAGCGTTGCCCCTCTCGGACGGTGATCACCAGCAGATCGATGCCGTCTTCTGCAGCGCATGGTTCGGTCGAACCATCCATGGCACGCTTCCATACCGTCACGAACAGACCCACCTTCGTCGGTGTCAGCTTGCCCACCCGGAACCTGACCGACCCGCGACCCACGCGGGAGACGAAAGCTCCGTACTCAGCGTTCTCCGTCTCCGGAACCGGAGCCGAAACCTCCAAACCCAGACGGCGGAGAAGATGCCTCGCCTCGGCGACGTCGGGATGCACACCAACGGAAACCAATCCGACTCCTCACTGAACCGACTCTTTCCCACACCATCTAATCGCGATCCGATGGTGGAAGCCGTCGCACTGCGCGGGCTTGGGCGACAACGAGCGTATGAAGAGCGACCCCGGTGTGCGCCCGCATCCTCTGTAAGCAGGCGCTGACCATCGCCGTCCACAGTCGTGACCGCCCAGCTGAGGCTGGGCGCTGTCGAACATCGGCAGTGACGACCGGGCTTTGGGTGACTTCGATGCCGTGCGGAGGAAGTTACGGAAGCCGGCATCGAGATCCATAGCGGCACAACCGTTTCAGGGCGTATCTGTGCTCCTTCCTCAGCTGGGAGCCGGCCGCTGCGACAGCGAGCTGAGCCGGCTGAGTCCGCGTTCGACCGGCCTTGCTTGCTCGGGGAGGCGCGTCGTCGTCTGGCTCGGACTGTTGCGGTTCTCACTGCGGGGAACAACGCTTCATTGTGCCGCTAATCATGGAGCCGTTAACTAGCGGTACATTAGTTCAATCGTCGTTCCGGGCCCTCCCGGAGTGACCGTGCAGAGAAGACCGCTATGACTACATACCAAGCGCGGAAAATCTTCGCCGCCTCTCTCGTGACCGCCGCGCTCGCAGCGATGGCTATCGCTGCAGCACCGCTCGCCTCGGCGGCCCAGGGCTGTCACTCGAACGACGGCGGCAGCACTCACTCGGGCGGGTCCCACAGAGCGAACAGCCTCTCCGACAGCCACGGCAACTTCCACGTCCCGGGTGGTGTCGTCAACGTGCTGGGATGCACTCCAGGTTCCGCTGTACGCCCATGTGAAGGCGGCAGCCACTAGTCGAGTTGCAGTGCGGTGGGGCATGCATTTGGGATGACTATTCGTTCGCTGGGTTGTTGAACTTGAGTCCGAAAATGCTTCCCACTGCTGGGAAATTGCTGCGAGGCACGTGATTCGGAGTTGCTCTTCTGCGTGTCGACCGTGGTCGGAGGGTATCGCGCAGTAGATTCCGCGACGTGTGACCTTCGCGCATCGAGCCCCCGCTGGTTAACCACATGTTGTCTGTCGGCGACAATGGCAGGCATGAGTTTGATGTCGCATTGGCCCCTGGCCGGATTGCGGGTGCGGACGCCGCGCCTGGAACTGAGGATGCCTGACCTGGAGGATCTGGGCGCGCTTGCTGACCTGGCCGTGCAGGGAGTGCATGATCCTGCGGTGCAGCCGTTCACCGCGGCGTGGACGGATGCAGAACCGGACGAACGTGCGCAGCGGGTGCTGCGGTGGCATTGGCGATGCTGGGCCGATTGGCAGGTCGACGCGTGGACGCTCAACCTCGTCGTGCTCCGGGACGGGGAGACGGTCGGTACCCAAACGATTAGTGCGACGGACTTCGCGGTCTGCTCCGAGGTGAACACCGGATCCTGGCTCGGCCGAACCCACCATGGCCAAGGAATCGGAACCGAGATGCGGGCGGCGGTGCTGGAGTTGGCCTTCGCTCATCTCGGGGCCAACTCGGCGGTATCGGGCGCGTTCGAGGACAACCTGGGCTCGCATGGTGTCTCATACAAACTCGGGTACGAGCACGACGGGCTCGAGGTGCACGCGGTGCGCGGAAAACCGGCGGTGATACGACGGCTACGGCTGAACCGTGCTCGATGGGAAGCCCATCGGAGCCTGCCGGTGGAAGTGACTGGGCTGGAGGCATGCCTGCCGCTGTTCGGAGTCCGGACAACATGGTGACGACGACTCGTGCCAGCGATTGACACTCAGGTTAGTGGCGAGTGTGTACGGCGGGTCCTCCGGTGCCAGTTCTTCGAGTCGCCATCTGGTGGTCTCGCAGAGGCTCGCGATACCTTCTGGGGTCCACGTCCAACGGAATGGCTACCCGGAGCCGGGCGAGTTTGATGGCGCCCTGCGTGTCGATCTGCACATGCAGAGGCTACTTTTTGGATCAGTGAGCCCGAACGCACTCTCTTGCCGCATACCGCGCTGACCGAACCGGCCAGCGCGGGGCATCGGAAGATCAACGGGCAGAGCGTCGTACGACCGCCGGCGGTGCGCGCTCATGGCGAAGGCCGCGCAGTCCGTATGGCGGAGTATGCAGCGTCGGCTGGGTCATAGAAACGAGGGGTGCCGGGGGAGGGACCCGGAACCACGCGTAGCGAGTCCGCTGAGTTGCGCGATGCCCGCCGTCGGATCCGGTTGCTGGAGTAGGAAAACGAGGTCCTGCGGCGCGCCGCGGCGTATCTGTCACAAGCTCAGATACCGGGAAAAGGCTCTACCCGCTCGTGAAAGAGCTTGCCGCCGAGGAGATTCCCGTGGCGGTGACGTGCCGGGTGCTGCAGCTCGCTCGCCAGCCCTAGTATCGGTGGCTGGCCGATCCGGTGACCGCAGGCGAGGTAACCGAGGCGTATCGGGCCAATGCGTTGTTCGATGCCCACCGCGACGACCCCGAATTCGGCTACCGGTTTCTGGCCGATGAAGCCCGCGAGGCCGGCGAAACGATGGCCACGCGGACCGCGTGGCGGATCTGCTCGGCCAATCGGTGGTGGAGCGCGTTCGGCAAGCCCCGGCGCGGTAAGAGTGGTAGACCGGGCCCGACAAGCGCATCAGCAGGACGTTCCCCACGTCCATACACCCAAGGCGCAGAACGTCTTTCTATGCCCGATGAGCGACTCGAGACGCGGAGCAGTCAGATGAGAAACGGGTTGCCGATTGGAAACTCGTTGATGTACGGTCAGCTCATGCAAGAAGCACAGACACCACAGCAGGCGCTGGACATTGCCGCCGCTACTACTCGGCAGGCGCATGAGGCCGCCGCTTTGCCCAGCTGGGGACCTATCGCCGCCGGTGTGTTCGCAGGACTGTATGTCACGCTTGTCGGTGTGGCGATGGTATTCGAACTCGACGACCCGATCGCATGGACGGCCGCAATCGGCGCAATCGCCTCGTTCGCGGTGTGGTACGCAATTGTGCGGTGGCTGCGCCGAGTTCGGCGTGCGCGCGGGCTCATTCCTGTTCCGCTGGCGGAGTGGAAGTTCATGGTGGTGCTGGTTGTGGCGCTCCTCATTCCGGACTTCGGCTTCGGAAATCCGAGGCTGGGCGCATTGCTGCAACTGCTGGCCGGATTGATCATGGGCGGATGGAGCTGGTTCGACCAGGCACGACCACAGATCGCATCGTGGAAGACGCGACGGTAGATCGCACCATGGAAGAGCTGAACGAGCTGTTGGCCTCCCTGCCGCGCCTGAAACTCGTCGCATTCCTCGATGGCTGCACCGAAGCCGAATTCATGGTCGTCTCCGACCTCTGCGAGCTGAACAAATCCACCCTCTCCAAAGCGATGACCGTCCTGGAGACCGCCGGATACGTCACCATCACCAAGGGCTATGTGGGGCGCAAACCGAAAACCTGGCTCGCCCTCACCTACAAGGGTCGCACCGCCTACCATGCCCACCTCAATGCCCTCACCGTTCTGACTCGCAGGGCCAGCGAGACCGTGTCCGAGTCCTGACCGAAATTCCAGACACTCGCACAGGAGCGGTTCGTGGCCGAGAACGCCCGGATGACGTCGGTGTGATATTGATGTCCACCGCGGACCGAGGCGGCTGACCGGTTATCGGCCAACACATCCGGGTCGTCGGACTGGACGTCCGAACATGCCTGTGGTCTCAATGGGTCAGTGCAACACTGGGTTTGTCCGGGTGATCGAGGATGGGATGCGCGATGGGTTCGACAAGACCGTTGTCGGAGAAGCGGACACCGTTGACCGAGGCCGAGGTCGAGGGGGTGTGGCGGCGGTGGTGATCGGGGTAGGCGATCAAAGTCCTTGCGCGGGAGATGTGCCGGTATCCCTCACAGCATCGCGATCGTGACGACCGTCGACCAGCTCGACGGCCGTGTGCCGGACCGTCTGCTCGCACCGAGTCGTCTCCTGGCCTCGGTGGCCGATGGCGAGATCGGCCGCGGCCCTCGAATCTCTATGGGGCACAGCGGCGGTCAATACCTGGAACGCGCGCAGCGCCGCGGTGGGCAAGTGGCTGAGCTGGTGCTGCGAACAGGGCTGGGACGCACCGGCCGTTCCCGCCACAGCTGGCCGGCTCATCGCCCGCCGCGAGGTCCGTATCCGGGAGAAGACGCTGTGGCGGATGCTGTGCGAAACGTGTGCTCGCGCAGAAGAACTGCTTCAGGTCAACATCGAAGATCTGGACCTGGCCGGGCGCTGTTGCCCGGTGAAATTCACAGGCGCAACACTCTGTACCCGCCGCCGCGGCGCTGCTCACCACGAACACGTCCTGGAGACCGTGTACTGGGATGCCGGCACCGCCCGGCTGCTGCCGAGATTGATCAAGGACCGCAGCGTTGGTCCGCTGTTCGTCACCCACCGCTGCGCCGGACCCGGCAAGTACCTCGCCGACCGCGACATCTGCCCCGACATCGGGCTGGCATGACTGTCCTACGACCAGGCGCGCGATCTGCTCGACGCCGCAACCGCCGTCGACGGTCCCGGAACTGGGTGGGACCTGCACGAACTCAGGCTTTCCGGTCTGACATATCTGGGTGAATCCGGGGCAAGCCTGCTCGAACTCATGGCCAAAGTCCGACATCGCAAACCCGAGAACCTATGCCGCTACTTCAAACCGTCACCGCAGGCCATGCGTGAGTTCACCAGCCTCCTCGGCCCGGGAGCCGAACGAAGGCGCTGCCCAGCAGCTACACGAACTTCGTTGTTTCTGCACTGTTGCTACAGGACCCTCTTTCGGTGCCTGCAGCCTGCTCGCCTGGCTCCGCGGAATTACTGGCGAAGTCGGGTCACCAAGGCTTGAGAGTCTAGTGAACCCCTTTGTGTGGGAGCAGGATTCGACTTCTCACGAGTGGAGAGAGCGACGGCGTCCCGCACGGTATCGACCGCCATAGACTCGCGGCGCGAATGTTTGAAACACGATCCGTTAGAAGGGGAACCGCGATGTTCGATAGTAAGAAGCCCGTGATCCGGCGAGTCACGGCCCGGGTATGCGTCATTGCGGCGCTTTCGGCGATCCCCCTAGTGGCGACGGATGTTTTGGCCAACGCAATGCCCGGCAACTCCGCTACCAACAGCTGTCCGGACCAACCGAATCCGGGCCCCGACTACTGGCACCAAGACCAGGGCTGGCGGAACAGCTATCCTGGTCCGCCCTCGATCGGCGGCTACCCGCCACCGTGGGACGCCCCTTTCGACGGGGACTACCGGCACGGCCGCCCGGGCCTGCCGCCGCGCCTGTGCACCGGCTCATTCGGAAGCTGCTGACACGCCCGATGGAGGGTGCCGGGCGATCGCAGGAACCGGCTGCTACTGCGCCGAGTCCATCACCACGATCGCGCGTCGCATCCTGACGGGTTGCCTGCTCGTCTTCGTGACTTTCTGCAACAGACGGCCCTCCTCCGGGCGTACCGCTCGCACAAACACTCCCGGTCTGCGAGCCACCGGCACCACCTCCACCGGCAGCATCACCGACACCGATATGACCCGGGAAGGCCCGCTCACGGTTCATGGTGCTGCCGTTGGGGCTGAGCGCGCTCGACATCGGTTCCGCCGCAACGGAAGACACCCTCACCTGGGTGGAAACCGCGGCCATCGCGCACGAGGAACGCGCGGTCGTGTTCACCTACGAGCCTGAGCGCGACCGCGGGCAGCCCGTCGATGTGGCGGACATGCGCCCTGACCACCGGCTATCTCGACGGTGCGTCACCGAGCACCGTGCCTTCGCGGCGGGGGTCCGCGCCGCCGATCCAGCCGTTCCCGTCGCGTGTCAATGCCGATGTGCCGCTGGACTGAGGAGCTACCGAGACCTGATGGCCCCGTTGACGTAGTCCCTGTACCAGCGGATCGTGGTCGCCGTTGTCGGCGGCGTTCACGTTCGGGTGTTCGCCGCCGATATTCGTGGTGGGGACGTTGGCGGCGCCGAAGTCGACCATCGATACCGCCTGCTGCGGGTTCAGGCCCCAATCCAGCATGGCGACAAGCGTTTTGACCACGAATTGAATGATGACCGCGCCGCCCGGCGAACCGGTGACGAAGGACAACGGTCCGCGGGATCCGTCAGGGTTTCGGTCGAAGACCAGTGTCGGCGCCATCGAACTGCGCGGCCGCTTCCCGGCGTCGATCCGGTTGGCCACCGACACACCGTCGCTGTCCACCGGCTCGGCCGAGAAGTCGGTGAGCTCGTTGTTGAGGATGAATCCGTCGACCATGTGAAACGAGCCGAACGCGGATTCCACGGTGGTGGTCATCGACGCCGCATTGCCGTACTTGTCCACGATCGAGATGTGGCTGGTGCCGTGCTCTGGTTGCTGCGCACCGTTGCCGACCAGCACGGGGCCGAAGTCGCCCGGCTTGGCGGTACGCATGCTGTGATTCGGGTCGATGAGCGCGGCACGCTGCTTCAGGTAGTTCGGGTCGATCAGCGTCTGCGGCGAATTGCCCGGCAGCGGAACGAAATCGGGGTCGGCCACATACTTGTCGCGGTCGGCGTAGGCGAGCCGTTCGGCCTCGGAGATCAGGTGCACGGCCGTCGCGGTGGGTGTACCGCCGTCGAGTGCCGTGTTGCTGTCACCGTCGGTGTTGCCCGGCTTCATCGACGCGAGATCGAAGTGGGACAGGATGCCCAGCGTGGCCGCGACAGCGATGCCTCCCGAGGAGGGATTCGGCATGCCGCAGATGTCGTGAGTGCGGTACGCCGCGCACAGCACGGTCCGTTTCTTCGCCTGGTACGCGGCCAGATCCGCCGCGGTGGTCAGCCCCGCGGTGCGGCCACTGGTGGTCGTGGCGATGGTGTCGGCGATGTCGGCGGCAATCGCTCCGGTATAGAAGGCGTTCGGTCCGTCGGTGGCGATGGCGGACAGTGTCTTGACGAAGGCCGGGTTGGTCAGCGTGGTGCCGGGGCGTTTCGCGGTGCCGTCGGGTTGCAGGAAGTAGGCGCGCGCGTTCGGGTCCTTGGCGAGATCGCTTGCGGAGTCAGCGATCTGGCTCGCCATTCGAGCGCCGATCTTGAAGCCTTGGTCGGCAAGGGTGATGGCCGGGTCGAACAGGGCCTTCCACGGCTGCTTGCCGTGGTCGTCGTGTGCCTGTTCGAGCAGGCGCACGACACCGGGGGTGCCTATGGAGCGCCCGCTGGCGCGGGCATTGGGTTGTGGTGCGGTGCGGTCGGTTTCGCTGATCCAGCGCAGGTAGTCGGGGGTGGCACGGGCGGGCGCGCTCTCGCGGCCGTCGTAGGCGTCGATCTTGTTGGAGGCAGCGTCGAAGTACAGCAGGAACGCGCCGCCGCCGATACCGGTCGCTTGGGGTTCCACCAGGCCGAGGACGGTCTGCGCCACGATGAGCGCGTCCGCGGCGGTACCGCCGTCGCGCAGCACCTTGCAGGCGGCCTCCGTGGAGACCGGGTTGGCGGTGGAGACTGCGAAAGTTCCGGTGCGCACAGGCCTCATACCGGTGCGGTAGCCGGTGGCGATCTCCGGATTCGTCGCCAGATTCGTCGAGGCGGTGCCTGCGGGGACACCGGAGGTGACCGGGACCCCGTTCGGAGTGGTGGCGCACGATGCCTGGTTGTGGCCCGAAGGGGACGAGCAGGCGGTGACCAAGCCGGACAGGAGCAGCACGGTGGCGGCAGCACCGGCCCACGTCTGCGATCGCATGCGCCTCATGATTCGGACCCTATCGCTGTGATCACCAGTGGGAAGGCTTGGTCGTGATCATGAAGGACACGGGAAGCAGGTGAGGATGGGGCGGACGCGGCGGGTCACCGGGTCCTGTCGATCGGAGTGGAGTCGCGGCGGTGCGGTCACGATCGCGCCAGCGATGCATGCCGGCGAAGTGTCCGCGGGCGAGGCCACGCGCATGATCTCCTGCGACGGCAATCCCACCAGTCTGAGCCGGGGCATCGCCCACTACGGCCGGATTCATAGAGCCCTGCATTTCCTGCGCCTGACCGACGACGAACCCCTACCGCCGTTGTGGCAATGGAAGTTGTGGAGCGGATGGGGGCTGATGCCCGAGATCAAGTGGGCATCGACCGATATGCGGGGCGGGGCTTGGGTGGACGACGAGGCGAAGGCGCTGGCTACGCTCGGGCCAGAGCTGATCGGGCTGCGTTCGCCCGGTGATGGCGAGGTGTTGCGCGGAGATCTGGCGGCAATTTTGTTCGATGCCGGCAAGTTCGATGTCGACTACCGCTTCGGGGATTCCATCGCCGGCCTGGTGCAGCACTGCGACGGGGTGGAGGTGCGGTTCAAGGAGCTCACCGCAAATGAGCGACACCCCCGAAGTTTTTCCATGGCAACACGTTTGCGACGCTATTGGCAGATGAACTGTGCACTGTGTTCCGGGTTCACCGAGCAGGTGAACACGCCACCGCGGCCGGCCCGTCCGATCGTCAAACCCGTTGGCTCACAGGCAAGTTCGTAGTGCGGCGTGCCTGGAACGAGTTGGCAGTCTTGGAGGGGGCGCCAGGGGGAGTCGGGCTGCTGCGGTGGCCACTCGTAGGTGTCGAGTTGCAACAGTAGCGAGGTCGGCGCTTTGCAGTCCGGGCAGATCAGATCCGGCATGTCGCTGGTTGACCAGTTCATGCTTCCCCCGATTTTGAAGCCGGGCGCGGCTGACAGCTGGTAGTACAACGAGGGTGGATGTTGTCGAGCACCATGGTGGTGCTGTTCGTCGGTATCTTCTGGTTCGGGCCGCCACCGGACCAGTTGTTCACGGATGTTGTGCGGAAGTTCCTCGTAATAGGGGAGATCCGATATCCGTTCGGGGTCGAGGATGCAGGCGCTCATTGTGATGGTGCTGCCGAATTCCTCGTCGAGTTCAGCGGTGGGGGGCGATTGGATGCCCGTGATGTCCGTGGACCGCTGCCAGATGACCTCGATGGAGTTGCGATCGGCAAGCCCACGCCACATCAACTGCGCGATGTCTTTGCCTGCGGGAAAGGTGATCTCGGGGAAATCAGCGGCGAACAGTTGCCCGAGCGGTATCAATGGGATCGTGCAGGGCTTGCTCAGAAGCCCCGTACGTACGGCCACGCTCACTCGGTCTGCACGGCGACGAGGGGCGGCCTTCCGGCGCAGCCAGGCGGCGCGCTCACGAGCGGTCAGCTGATCCGGCGGCACAGACAAGGCGACTCCTCGCGCGATGGAGTGGGCCAAGTTGTGCGCACAGTCGATGGCACCGCACCGTGGCCACGGTTGCGTGTCCGGCCACAGGATCGGGCCCCCGATATGGCTTTCCGAAATTGTCGGCCGGCCTGGACGGGGGTGCAGGCGAACCGCGAGCCGCGCGTAAGTGCCGATGTCAGGAACGACCTGCGCGAGATCCGTAATCAGAGCACCGGAGGTATGTGTCACCCCGACATTCTCGATGCGGACACCACCCCAGAGCTTCCCATTGCTGGGCACAGAAGTGCGAGGCGACACCCAAATGTCAGTGACTCAATGACGTCAGAATGTCAGCAGATCCGGGTGACGCTCGCGATGTCGATCAGTCCGCGAGGGCGACAGAGCTGTGGGCGTTGTCGGGCGGGGCCGACAGCCGTTCTCCACTGTTTTTGCTACCGGAAATCGAGTCAGGATCGTTCCGTGTGTTGCGGGGCGCTGATGACGAGCCGGAACTCCCGGCACCCACCTGGGTTGACCAGAACCGCTCCGGGCGGCACGACCTCGGGTGATCTGTTGCCGACGACCGACCACCAGCGTGGGTGGGGACCTGCTGTTTGTGAATCCCGGTGGTCACGACGAGGATGCACGGTGCTCCGTAAGGGGAGACCATGATGCTGCGCTATATGCCGTGGAAGGGCCTGGCCCTGCGCCAGATCATCGTGCCGATCGAGCGCGCCGCCAGCGCTATGCGGCTCGAGCAGTACTGTTTGCATGTCGCACTAGTTCTTCAGGGGTGCCCTGAGCCGTAACGATTCATCCTCAGGGTTGATGCTGGATGTGTGTGGACAGCCTTAGATGGGAATTTCAGGCAATTTGTATCAGTCGCGTTGAAGGGAAGCCCGTTGTGAATCTCGCCATTATCACCACTTGGGTGTGGTTGGCATTTGAAATCGGTCTGCGCGTGCGGGATCGACTGCGCGGTATCGGCTCTACCGCCGATGACGGCGGCACCCGCGTGACCATCGGGTTGCTGGTGGCCGTCGCGATGACCGGCGCTAATCTCGCGGCCATCTTCCTCCCCGCCGAAAGCCCCCTCCGCTTCCCCGGCCCCAGCCTCCCGTGGCTGGTCGCCGGCATCGCGTTGATGTGGCTCGGCTTCGCCGTCCGGGTCTGGGCAATCACCGTTCTGGGCAAGCACTTCCGCACTACCGTCGAGGTCGACGCCGAGCAGCCCGTCATCGACCACGGCCCTTACCACTGGATCCGCCACCCCTCCTACACCGGAATCCTCGGAATCACCGTCGGTTTCGGGCTTGCCTCCGACAACTACGTCTCTCTCCTGCTGACCACGGTGATCCCAACCTATGCCCTCCTGCGCCGGATTGCCCTGGAAGAGCGAACCCTCGTCGAGGCCCTAGGCACGGCCTATGAGACCTACCGCGAATCCACCAAGCGCCTGGTCCCCGGCGTCTGGTGAGCGGGCCCATCCGAAGGTGCGTCAGGATTGCTTGACGGTTGGTGGGCGACGCGGCGGCCGATGGTGTGCCATCGGCCGCCGATCTGGACGAGGTGATGGATACCGCGGCGGGTGGGTGAGCCTGGATGAGCTGGTCCGAACCCCGGTCGGTGATCGTAGGCGATCGATGACCGGGTGATCGGTGAGCGTATGACCGAAAGTTCTACCGTCCGAGCGGCTCGCGATCGGTGAGGTGATCACCTGGTGTTCGTCTGCACCGATCAGAGGCGTTCCGACGATCGGGGACCTGTGCGGTGGCTCTGCTCAGGCTGCGGCGATGACCTCGATCTCGAGCAGCCACTGCGGGTTGAAGATTCCGGCGAGCACGACCGTCAGCGCAGGCTTGTGGTCGCCGAGGACCTCGGTACGGACGGCGGTATTGGCCGCAGCGAGCGAGCGGTCGCTCAGATAGGTGGTCACTTTGACAATGTTCGCGACGGTCAGCCCGGCATGTGCCAGCGTTCCGACGATATTCGCCCAGATCAGTCGGCACTGGGCCGCCGCGTCGTCCGGCACGTTCCCGACCCGATCCTGCGGGATCTGACCGCTGACGAACAGCAGACGCCCCGCCCCGACTACCTCCAGCCCGTTGGTATATCCACCGACCGCCGCCGGAACCGAATCAGGATCGTGCGCAACCATTTCCATGATTCGCCAGCCTAGCGACTCTTCGTCGCTACAACATGGACAATTGAGCCGAGTTTGGGTCGCCGTGCGGCGGACCGAACTCGGCGATCCTGTTTCAGGCTGTCATCGGCAGCCTGGCTTTGAGGAGTACGTCCGAAGTCCCGGCGTTACCCGGACACGGGCAGAGGGCGTCTGAGTTTTCCTGTTGACCTCTGTTGCCGGTGGTGTGACCCCGGCTGATTATGCACGCAGCCCGTGCCCGATGATTCCTGTTGCGACACAAGGAACTTCAGGCAAATGCTGCAGTGATCAGCATGGGTGATGGCGAGCGTGAGAGCGCGCTTGGGGAGTTGGTGACGTTCCGGCGGGGCTTCTACGAGTGCCTGACCGGGCGAGCGGATGCATTGTTCGAGCTGTGCGAGGCGGTGCTGTGCGCCGACGGTCCGGTACGCCCGGCTGGTCGGTTTGTCTCTGGCGCTGCAACACGGCCGCGGCCGCGGCGCTTCGTATGACGTGGTGAACTGCGGGCGGGTCGAAATCGACCGGCTGCGAACGGTTTTGGCCGGGGTGCGGTTGCCTCGTGTGGCCGACGGGCGGTTGGTGGTGGTGGATGTGTCGCCGTGGCTGCGGCCGGATGGGGCGAGGTGCCCGGATCGGGCGTTTTGTCACGCCTACGGGCGTGGCCGTAACGAGCATCAGTGGCAGCGACTGTCGACCTGGTCCATGCTGCCCGCGCCACGCATCCCGACCTGTCACGCACGTGGACGCGCGCCGGTACCGACATTCCCAAATGAACCCGCAAGTGTGGAGCGCGATCGACGTGTTCGTCTCCGGGATGATGGCGGTTCCCGCGAAATCATCGGTCGCCTCCGGAGGCACCGGGGGGGGAGAGGTTCACAAGGATCGGCGATAGGTCGCGGGCGATTGCCCGGTCCATCGGTGGAACGCACGTGCCAGGGTCTGCTGGTCGCTGTAGCCCAGTTGGCGGGCAATCGATTGCACCGGCCGCTCACGATCGTGCAGGAGTGCGACGGCCAGCTCACGTCGAGCTGTCTCGAGTTCGATACGCCAGGTGGTGTCGTATTCGGTCAAACGCCGTTGCAGGGTCCGGCTACTCAGTGCGAGCCGATGGGCGACCGCGTCGAGGGTGATCGCTTTGTCGGTGCTGCTGGAGAGCGTTTCCCCGAGTGCGGAGCGGAACGTCTCCAGCCAGGTGGGTACGAGTTCGGTGCAATCGATCACCGCTTGCGCGTAGAAGTGCAGAATTTCGCGCAGCTGCGGGTCGTGGTCGAGTGACCCGCTCGTTGGTCCGCAGTTGAGGAAGGTGAGCGTGTCCGATTTCTGGTTGAAGTGAATGTTGTCGGTGCCCAGGGCTTTCACGAGGTACCCACGGTGCGTGGGCGCGTGATGGGCGAAGTCGACGCGCACCGGTGTGGCTGCCTTGCCGAAACCTTCCTGGGCTCGCCGTACGGCCACAGCCAGCGCGAACTCGCGATGGACGGTGTCGACAGGTTCGCTGGTGTGGGTGTCGACGAAGCTCACGTGGAGTTGGTCGCCGTTTTCGACGACTCGGAATTCGGCGGCTGGGTCGCAGATGACCGCGCTGAACCGAGCCGCGTCACGGAAGCCCTCCGCCAGTGTCGGTGCGCTGCGAAACAGGTAGTCCCACACGTGCAGCCGCCCGAACTCCGCCGAGGCCGCTGCTTGTACGCCGACTTCGCGACCGGCTGTTCGGACCAGGACGTCCCACAACTGGTACAGATCCGCGGTCGGGATCCGGGTTCGGCTGTAGGGCAACAGTGATCGGTCCAGGCCGCCGATGTGTGCCAGGTGTGGTCCCTGTACCCCGGCCAGCTCCGCCACATCCAGTACGACCCGAACTACATGGGAGGACACGGTGTTCGCGAGCGCAGGCCGCTGGCCGCACACTCGGGCCGGAGAGTTCTTGTTCTGAACACCCATGATCGACTTCAGGTGGGGTGTGGCAAGTTCTTGGACCTTCATCTGTGCTTCGACCTTGTCGAGGTGGGTGAGAGTGGGCATGGGGGTGTCCTTCATCGGGTGGGGTGTGATGCGGTGGGCGGTGGACCGACGTGCAGGACTGCCTGTACGGCGGCCCGCAACTGTCGGCGGGCCAGGGGATTGGCGAGTCGGTCGCGGTGGAGCAGGATCGCTGTCGGCAGGTCGACCAGGCAGATGGTGAGGGTGTCGATCGCAGCTGGGTCGGCGCGCTCCCACAGCCGGCGCGCGAGCTGTTTCATCAGCTCGACGAGTTCACGCTGGGGTGCGTCGAGTGCGGCGCGCTGGTCTTCGGGCAGGTCGTCACCGAACAGGTCGGTGCGGCGCACCCGCAGGAACAGTTGCGTGGAGAGTGGATGCTGCTCGGCGAAGACCGCGGGCGCCTCGGCTGCGGCGAGCACCGCTGCCACCGGGTCCTCGGCCTGGCCGACCTGTTCGGCCTGCACCGCCAGGAATCGTTGCGCCGCGCGAATCCAGGTGCGACACAGCAGTTCGGTCCTTGACCCGAATGCGTGATAGAGCGCCCCGTTGGAGACGCCGGTGGCGGCGGCGACGGCGCGGATGGTGACCGTGCTCGGTCCCGAGCGCACCGCGAGGTTCTCCGCGGCGTCGAGGACGACGTCGGGGTTGTGCATGCGGGGTCGGGGCATGCCAGCGACGATAACAGAGCAACTGCTCTGTTATGAAGGACTTGCATGCTCCAGCAGGTCAGAGCCGTCCCAGCCGGTTCCGCCGGGCGGATTCAGCAACACCGGCGCAGCCTGCGCGACCCGTCGCGCGATGTCGCCGCGACGGGTCGGGGGGACGCAGGCCGCCAGTGCCATCGTTGCGCCGGTCGCCTGCACGGCGGCGACGCCGAGGCAGATCAGCACACACGCGAACCCGGAACTCGTCTCGACCAGCGCCACCACCATGACCGTCATTGTCGCCTGCCACGTCTGCGAATACTCCTGCGCCCGTGGCTGTTTCGGCCCGAGCTCGAGATTCCTGATCGAAGAGGCACTGGCTCGGCCGGTGTTGTTCGCCGCGTTCGCACGCCGACGCGGCGCGGTTGTGCTGCGTGTTGTAGGCCGCTTCGATGGAATGATCGACACCGCGGTGCCTGTGGTGGGGGAGGTGTCGGCGAGCCGCCCAGGGCGAAACCTACGCGTTCGCCGGAAGGTCCGTTCCCGCACCGCGTTTGCGCACCGCGACCAGGTCGTGGCGTGCCGGTGGCAGGGTCTGCTCCTGTGCGCCCTCGATGGTGAATCCGGCATCGGTGATCATCTGCCGGTCGTCGGCTCCGGGCTGGCCCTCGCTGGTGAGGTAGTCGCCCAGGAAGATCGAATTGGCCAGGTGCAGCGCCAGCGGTTGCAGGCCGCGCAGGTGGAGCTCGCGGCCGCCGGCCAGCCGCACCTCCACGTCGGGGAAGAAGAAGCGGAACAGCGCGAGGATGCGCAGGCACCGGTCGGGGGTCAGTTCCCACTGTCCCGCCAGTGGCGTTCCATCGAATGGGATCAGGAAGTTGACCGGCACCGAGTCCGGGTCCAGCTTCAGTAGTGCGAAGGCCAGATCGACGATGTCCTCGTCCGACTCGCCCATGCCGAAAATCGCTCCGGAACAAGGTGACAGCCCGGCCGCGCTCGCCCGCAGCACGGTGTCGACGCGATCGTCGAAGGTGTGCGTACTGCAGATGTCGGCGTAGCGCGCCTCTGAGGTGTTGAGGTTGTGGCTGTAGGCGTGGGCCCCGGCCGCCGCCAGCCGCTCGGCCTGGCCCTCCCCCAATAGGCCCAGGCACACGCAGATCTCCGTCTGCGGATGGTCGGCCGTGATGGCGGCAATGGTGTGCTCGATCCTGGTCAGATCCCGTTCTCCGGGCCCGCGCCCGCTGGCGACCAGGCACACTCGTTTGGCCCCGCCCGCAATCGCCTGCCCGGCGACCCGCGCGGCCTGCTCGGGCGTGATCCAGGAGTACTTCAGCACACCCGATGCCGAGCCCATCCGCTGCGAGCAGTACCCGCAGTCCTCCGGGCACAGGCCGCTCTTCATATTGACGATCGTGTTGAGTTTGACACGCGCGCCGAAGAATTCGTGTCGCACCCGCGAGCCCGCCGCCACGACGTCGATGAGCGGTTGGGTGCCGCTCAGTAATGCCAGCGCCTCCGCCCGGGTCGGAGCCGTTCGGCGTAACGCCTTGTCCACCAACAGATTCAACAGTCCATCAGTCATGCCAAGGCAATCTACCTCGAGCTTGAACACCGTTCAAGTATTGGAAGTATGGGGTTGACGTGGCCTTTTACGACACCTAATAGTCTGGGGGCGGGTGAAGTTTGCCGAATGTTCACGGGCCGAGTGCCCGGACGGGCGGTCCGGATGATCGGTAGCTTCGGGATCGGGAGGCAGGGGGTGCGGGGGAGAAGCCGGCTTCATCGATGATTGGCATCCCGCTCCGGGCCGGGTCACCGGCTCGACGCTCGCCCCGGAGCCGCACGCAGCCATGCTGGCCGCTTCACCCCATCCGGCCGCGCCCTCGTATCAGCAGGAGCAGGTCCTGCGGGCCACCCTGGGCAATCTCGATGCGGGTGTGCGCAGCCTCGCGGCTGTGCATGATCTCCTTCGAGGTTCCCGGTCGCCCGGATCTCGCGGCCATGGTGCGCACGGTCACCCGGTTCCTGCGCCGGCACGACACCTTTGTCAGCTGGTTCACCCACGAGCCGTGCGGGTTGGTGGTGCGGCGCACCGTCGCTGCCGAGGTGATCACCGTGGTCACGCAGGATTTCCGGCACGTCGAGTCCAGCGCGGACATTCGCGAGCACGTGCAGTCGCTGGTCCCGAATGCGTTGCACTGGGCCTGTCCACGGCTGTCGCTGCGGCCGTCGCATCGGCCAGACCGACGACCGCCGTGTCAGCTGGCGCCTGGTCGCACACCACGTGGTGCTCCGGCGAGGTACGCGCGCGAGCAGGGCCGCGGCGACGGAGAAGCGCACGGTCGTGGCTGGGCATCGGTGTCCGGCCGAGGCACGCCCCGACACCCGGTGCTGGGATTCGCCGGGCCCGTAGCAGACGGGCACCGCTGCGACAGGGTGTCTGCGCGGGAGACTCCCCGACGTTGTCACCAAGGGTCCGGCGGTCGAGGTTGTCGTGTATGGGAATAGTTGCCCCTGGCTGAGTGATTCAAGGGTTGCTGGACGATCGCGTCGGACTTGCGGCGGCGAGGGTTGTCGCGAGGGCGGGCCTGAGCGGGCCCACCAGTGGTCAGCGCGTTTGAGGTCAGGGTGCTTGAAGTTGGTGCGCTCCGCCGCGGCTGCCTGTGGCAACCGCGGCGGCGGGGGCGATGGCGGCGAGGTCGTGAGTGGCGGGGTCGTCAACGAGGTCGGGGTTGGACAGGACGTCATCGAGGATCATGCCGAGCAGGGCTTGGCGGTGGGTGGGGGAGTCGGCGGCCGGGCAACCCGGCTCAGTTGCTATTGCTGGTGGAAGGAGGGCTTTCCGCTGCAGCTCGAAAGGCCGTGCATTTGACCCGCGACATCGACCGCTCGTTGGCGCTCCGCGCGGCAGTGGTCGTGCGTGGCCTTGTTGGTCGGCGGATCCTGGGGTGTCCCACGGTGTTCGTCGATTTCGGCGGTTATCTGGTTGAGGGAATGCGCTCTGGCATCGAGGATGGGGAGATGTCGAGAGTGAAGTTCGTGCGTCGTGTGGACGGTTTGACCTATGAGTTCGCCCGTGAGGGCGAGGTTCATGGGTTTCCGTCGTATAAGCGTGTCGACCTGGATATCTGGTGCCGCCGACTCCCGGGCTTCGGGTGGGTGGTGTGCTCGGAGTCCGGTGAGGTGTCCAGTCGCCCGTTCGACGACGCGGGCCTTGGTGATCTTCCGCCCGAGGGCGTGTGGGTGAGCCGCAAGGGTGACCGCTCGTATGTCTATGACCTGGTTCGCGTCGATTCTCAGGCGGTGGCAGATCGCGAAGTCCGGTAGAGCTGTTTGGTTTTCAGCCTGGCGTAGAGGACGTCGCAGCGACGCCCTCGGCGCGACTACACGGTGGCGTTTGTACAGCAGCTTCTGGCTCCCCTGCGGGTTCGCGCACCGCGGGGACCTCAAGTTGTTCGGTGGCGGCCAGAACCTTGCGAGCGACGAGCACCATGCCGATGATGGCCGTGCCGAGTCCAGCAAAGACCAAGGGGTGCAACGGTTGTGCAATGATCGACCAGGCCAGTATTGCGGCGGTTACAAGGACTGACCACCTCAAGCTGTAAGCGGGAACGTCTGCGGCATGCCACTACCTTCTTTTGCGTCACGTGACACTATGCAAGAGGTGTCCGCCACACAGGCGCTGCCGATCATCTCGCCGCCGATACTCGCACCCACAGGAGAGCCGCCCGAAGCCGGGGCTGTGCAGCTCGTCGTGACGGGCGGAGGACTAGTTGGTGTGGTGATGCGGTAAGCGCTGTGGCCAGGGGACGAACCGCATCGCACGCGCAGGGGAGCAGGCTGTCGGAAAAAGAGAAAGCTGTTCTGACCGCAGGTTGGTGATCTCGGCGCGGTGATCGTCGGACAACGTCGCGGCATAAGCAACGTCTTGGTCGGCACATGCGATCTGCAGGGGTGGTGGCGTGGCATGATCAGCACTGACTGGCGCGGTCGCGAAGACGGCGGTCGCGGTCGGGCAAATCGGCTTCGGGGCAACGCATTTGGCGATTCCCCTGGTCCTTTCGTGGTGTGGCCACCGCTCGCGGATGCGGGCTTCTACCTGTCGAGCCCCTGCCCGAGTGCTTCAGCGCTGTCAGCCGAGGAGGATTCAGCTGGCGCCTCGTCCACTGCGGCGGGCGGCCCGCCCTTGCTGTTACGGGGCAGCAACGGCTTCAACCGCCGCCCGCTGGGCATCGCTCAGGTCCGCTCGCCCCGCCACCGCTGCGCTGGCCGCCGGGGTCTGCGTCTGTATTCAGGTCTGCTCGGTCGCTACCCGAAATACCGCAGACCTCGCCCATACGCCAACGCAGACCCCCCGAACACACAGATGGGTTGGCACCACACAGCAGCGCCAACCCATCGCACACTTCGACACAGACCGCAGGTGCCGGCTTTCTCGGCACTGTCTACACGGCCCCGGCGACTGGCTCAGCCCCCACTCCGGCGGAGTTGATGCCATGGCGCATCCAGTCCGCCGGCGAAGTCGTCAGTAGCAATTCACTACGGGACCAACAGGCACACAGCCGTTCTTGCCGAACGAGTCCAACGAGCCCGTCGAGGGAAGTCCGGCAATCGGCTGCGGCCCTTGCACATCCGCTGCGGTCGACGGAGGATCCAGTGTGATCTCGGCGACGGCCGAGCTCGTTCCGAACATCAGCACCGCCGCGCTCGCGACGACCGTTCCTACTGCCAACCGTGTGATGAACAAATGCGGCTCCTTTTCCGAGTGGTAACGGCACGAGAGTAACCGTGCAAACGAATCGTGACTCGCCATGAATTCTTCTGCCCCCCAATATCGGGGGATCGCCTTCGCGGTGGCGTCGAAAGTCGCTTTTTCGGCGTGAATTGCCCCTTGCTCGTCGGCCAGGGCCTGGTATGGATCATCTCCATGTCTGATGGGGTACACGTCAGCCGGACTATTGCCCCGGTAGCCGAGGTGGCCCGGGATATTCCGGCAATTGATCACGTCCTGTTTCGGTTTCGTGTCGCGCGAACTAGCCGAAACCGAAGTCGCGGAGACGTTCTCGACTTTCTGAACAGCAATGGCATCGCTCTTTCCAGCAGTCTGGCCCCTGAGACCGTGTCTCACGTCGTGATTCGTTTGCAGTGTGTCGTATTCGGTTGCGCGGCATGATGTCGGGCCGTGATCGATGAGCTGTCGCGCCGGCTGGTGCCAGACTTGTGGGAGCTGGCCGAGCCGCTGCTGCTGAAGTTCGGCCTGCGCAAGCAGGGCGGCGGTACCGCGCCGGCCGACCAGCGGGCGGTGTTCACCGCGGTGGTGTACGTGCTGACCAGCGGTTGCGCGTGGTGGTTGCGGCCGCCGTCGTTCGGGGTCACCGTGCCGACGGCGCATCGCCGGTTCACGATGTGGACCAGGGCGGGTCTGTGGCGGCGCCTGCATCGGGCGGTGCTCGACGAGTTGGGCAGTCAAGGCTTGATCGACCGATCGCGGGCGGTGATCGACGCGGCGAGCGTGCGAGCAATTCGGGGGCGATCTGGCCGGGCCGAATCCGGTCGATCGCGGTAAATCCGGTTCGAAGATCCATGTCCTGTGCGACCGTTCGGGAATCCCTCTGGCCGTGGGGTTTCGTCGGCCAACACCAAGGGTGCCGAAGCGTTCAAACCGTTCGTCAAGGCGATACCTGCGGTGTGTTCGCGGCCTGGACCGTGGCGGCGCAGATCCGCGAAGCTGCACGCGGACATGGCTTATGACATCGCCGATCTGCGCTGCTGGGTCCGCGGCCGGGGTATCGCCGTCCGGATCGCTGGCGAGGGCATTGAATCGTCGCAGCATCTCGGATGACGCCGCTGGGGCATCGCGCGTACGATTTCGTGGCTGAGCGGCTATCACCGGCTCAACCTGCGGTTCGAGGGCAAGGGCATCTGCGTTTTCCTCGCCCTCGCCGCCGCACTCACCTGCTACAAGAAGCTGGCGACGGCGAAATCGGCGACATGAGTTACGGTCCTGGCGGGTAGGCGTGCGTGGTCAGTGGGAGTTGCGGTCGAACGATGTTGGCGACGCCGTCGAGTATGCAGTGCAGTCCGAATTCGAAGATGCTGTGCGGCTGAGAGGCTTCGAAGGCGTCGGTCCCGAAGCGCGCGATCATCGGCAGTGTGCCCGAGGCGAACGTTTCCTGGGCTTCGCCGCTGCGCGCGCCGATCCATTCCTCGCGGGTGTTGTTCGCGAATTGTTCCCGGGCCAGCGGATACGCCGCGCTCTGGGTGTGGGTGGAGACCAAGATCGCGATCCGGACCATGGTCGGGAAGTCGAGGCCGAGATCGTCGACCGCGCGGATGCGCCAATCGGTGTACGCCATCAGTCGCGGTGCGATCGGTGGCCGGGTGGTCAACGCGAAAAGCTGTGGTACCCAAGGGTGTTCGCGGTAGATCTGCCATTCTTTGCGGGCGGAGAGTTCCAGCTTCGCTCGCCACCCCGGCGGGCCGGGTTCGGGTAGCGGGTGATCCCCGAAGACCGCGTCGATCATGAGTCGCCCGAGGTCCTCTTTGCCGGACACGTAGCGGTAGAGCGACATCACGCCGACGCCGAGTTCGGCGGCGGTGCGGCGCATGGAGGGTCCGGCGCCGCCTTCGCGGTCGACCAACTCGATCGCGGCCCGCACGACGCGATCGACGGAAAGCACGGCATCGGCCACCGCCGGGGATTCAGGGGCGCTTTGTTGTTTCGCCGCGACACGGTCCCGATACGCTCGCGCGCGGCATGCGCGGGAACAGTATGTGGCGGGTCTGCCGCGCACCGCAGGGGGCAGTTCGCGGCCGCAGATCTGGCAGTACGGCATACGAGCCTCTTTTCGTCACGGATCTTCGAGCGGTGACGAAAGTCTACCTTGGCGGCTCTGTTGTGTCGAAAATCGTGGCGATCTCCGTATGTGAGCAGCTCAATGCGACAGTTGACATGCAAGTGTGCGATATCTGCAGGTCCTCGGTACGGTGTATTTATGACTCGTACGGTGTACTCGGGAAATGTGTCGGAGGCGGTACTCGCGCGTAACAGCGTGGAGTTGCGTGAGGTGGTGAAGGTGTATGGGGAGGGCCCTACCGCGGCCAGAGTTCTCGACGGAGTGAGCTGGGGGTTTCCTCGGCGCACCTTCACCGCGGTCATGGGGCCGTCGGGCTCGGGAAAGAGCACGCTGCTGCAGTGCGCGGCAGGGCTGGACCGGCCGACGTCGGGATCGGTCTCGATCGAGGGAACAGAGCTGACGACCCTCGACGAGGCTACGTTGACACGCCTGCGCCGCGACCGGTTCGGCTTCATCTTCCAGTCCTACAATCTGGTTCCAACCTTGACCGTGGCGCAAAATGTCACGCTGCCCATGGAATTCGCTTCCCGGCCGATTCCGGCCGGTGCTGTGCGCAACGTACTGGCCCGGCTCGGCCTCGAGCAGTACGAGCACTCGCGGCCCGCGGCGTTGTCGGGTGGTCAGCAACAGCGGGTGGCGATCGCCCGCGCGTTGCTGGGCGATCCCACGGTGATCTTCGCCGACGAGCCGACCGGCGCACTGGACAGCCGCGCCGCCGCCGAAGTGCTCGGCTTGTTACGGGCAGCGGTCGACAGTGGGGGCCGCACCATCGTGATGGTCACCCACGATCCGGTCGCCGCGGCGGTGGCCGATGCTGTGGTGTTCTTCGCCGACGGGCGGGTGGTGGACGTGTTGCCTCGCCCCAACGCGGGCGCGGTGGCGGCGCGTATGGCGCGGCTGGCCGATGGCTTCGCCGAACAGGGCGGGATGCGATGATGTGGCGTTTTGCCCTGCGTACCGTACGAGCGCGGGCCTCTGCCTATATCGCCTCGGCGTGTGTGATCGGTGCTGGAACAGCGTTGCTGACCGCGTTCGCGGCGCTGGTCGAGACCGGCATTACCACCCCGGAGGGCAGGGGGGAATCGCTGGCCATTCTGGCCGCGATCATGGGTGGTTGGACCGTGGTTGTTGTGGCGTTCGGGATCGCCTCGACGGTCACGCTCGTAATTCAGCAGCGCACACAGGAACTGGCCCTGATCCGATTGATCGGAGCGGTTCCGCGGCAGGTGCGCGCAATGGTAGTGGTGGAGACGAGCGCGGTCGCGTTGCCCGCTGTGGTGGCCGGGCTCCTACCGGGTATCGGACTGGGCGTGTTCCTGCTCGATCGGATGGTCGGGGTCGGTGTGGTTCGGGAGCCGATCCAGCTTGCCGTGAGCGGGGCGACCATCGCTGCGAGCGCGGTGATCTCGGGGCTGTCGGCGGTGGCGGCGGCGGTGCTCGCCGGTCGGCGCGCGGCGATGGTCGCGCCGGTGCTCGCACTGGCCGACCCATCGGGCACGCAGACGGGCCCGGTCTCCCGGGCGAAGACGATCATCGGTGTGGCATTTCTGCTGATCGGCATCGGCTCCGGGATCGGTACGCTGTTCATGGCCGACGGGCCGCTGCTGGCCGCGGTAGCCGGGCCCGCGTGCATCGGTGTCGCGATCGGCCTGGCGCTGTTGAGTCCCTTGCTCGTCGTGATGCTCGGGCAGATCGCGGCGCTGGTGCCGAGCAGTGTCGGCCGATTGGCGATGCGTAATCTGTGCGCCCGTGCCATGCAAGCGAGTACGGTCGTCGGCGCGCTGGCCCTGCTCGTCGGTATCGCCACCGGCACGCTGTACATGCAGAGCACCGAGGACAGCATCGTCGATCACGCACCCGATGACATCGGACCGCAGTTCGCAGCCGCGAACTACCTTGTCGTGGCGATGATCATCGCGTTCTGCTCGATCGCGGTCAGCAATTCGCTGATCGCGGCGACCTGGCAGCGCCGCAGGGAGTTCGGCCTGCTCCAGCTGACGTCGTCGACGCGGCGTCAACTGCTGGGCGTCGTGGCGGTCGAAACTACGGTCGCGACCCTCATCGCGGTTGTCCTGGGCACGATTGCGGCAGCAGCCACCGTCGTTCCTTACAGCATCGTCAAGACCGGGTCCCCGATCCCGGCCGGTCCGTGGTGGATGTACCCCGCGATCGTGGCAGCCGGTTTCGCCATCGCCCTCGCTGCGACCTTGTCGACGAGTGTTCGTGCCACCCGCATGCGACCGGTCGTTGCGCTCACAACGCCGTGAGCCCACTCGGGAACGACCCCACCGGCGCACCCGCGTTCGGACCGACATCGAAAGCAGGTAAGCCATGACCGAGAACCGATAATTCGGCCTAGTCCTCCTCGGCGTCAGGATTCGTCGGCGAAACCACCGCGCGCGACCTCGCGGGCGCCGCACCCGAACCTGCGCGAATCGCGCCGGCCGGGCGTTCATCACAGAAGCTGCACACTTTGTGACAACCTGGGACCCGCCGCCGCGAGATAGCTCCTGGTAGTGGTCGGCACGTCCGATCAGAACGTCCTTGAAGCTCTCGTCACGCGGACCGCCGTCGTGATCGCCATTGCAAGCCGCCCATGTCAGCGTTTCCGAGCGTCACCAGCACGACCGCGACGGCGACGACACCGACCCACGCGGTGCGAATCCCCTCGTGCAGCACCAGGCCCACGACGACAGGGGAGGAGGCGGCGGCCGTCCACGGCGGTGGCTGGCCGAAATTGCGCAGCATGTACAGCGCGATGACGGCCTCGAGCATGAGCAGGAACAGCCAGACGGTGTGCCGCGCAGCCCGAACCGGGGTTCCAGGTCGATACCGGAGCTGTCAGCGTGAGCCATCGCCCCACACCAGTGTCACGGTCGTTCCCTCACCCGGCTGGGATTCCACGAACGCCGAACCGCCGGCCAACTGGCGCATACGACCCAGGATGCTCATGGAAATGCCGAGACGATCGAAGCAGACGGCGGCCAGGTCGAAACCCGCGCCGTCATCGCTGAAGACGATGCGAATGCTGCCCGTGCTGACCGTGGCGGTGACGGTGCGGCGCACCTCCCGGCCCGGAACGGCGGCGTGGCGCAGGCTGTTTCGCACCGCCTCGGTGAGCGCGGCGGCAATGGTGCTGGCCGAGTGCACGGGCATGCGCAGGTCGTCGTAGCCGGGCCAGGTGCGGGTGGCGAAGCGGACGCTCGGATTGATCTCCTGCACCGCGGCCCGCAGGAACAGCACCGCGGAGCGGGCGTCGAGCAGGTCGGGATCGCGCTGGGCGTCGCGGCATTCGTCGAGCTGCTCCAGGGTGCGCTCGGCCTGGCGTTGCAGCACATCGGATTTGGCGCCGGCCCGGGACGCCTCGAGCAGGGTGGAGAGCACGGCGTCGTGGATGAGGGCGGCGAAGCGGGCGCGCTCCCGGTCGCGGGACTGCGCGGCGGCCTGAGCGGCGGCACGGCGGCTGGTGATGGCGGACTCGCGATCGACCCGCGCCGCGGCCCTGGTGGCGACGGTCCCACACCAGAGGAACAAGACCGACAAACCCGCCGAACGCAGGAAGTTCTCGGTCACATGCTGCGGAGTGACCGAGCTGAGCGTGTACACCGTGGTCAGCGCCGCCGAGGTCGCGGCGACCAACAGATAGACCACAGCCACCCGGGTGGACCAGGCCAGCACCGCCAGGGTGACCGCCAGCGCGGTCACCTGGTAGGGCCAGACCATGGTGGCGTCCACGGTGTGCATCTGCAGCCCGAACGGGATGGACGCTAGAGCGCCCAGGAAACTCAGTGCCGCACAGCCGCAGACGAAGCGGATGGCCCGCGGACCCGACACCGCCGACACCACGGCGATGATCGGATACCAGCCGAAGACCAGCACCACCGCGGTCACCGTCCACCATGCCGGCGCGTAGCGGCCCTGTTGGGCCACCCCCGGCAGTCCGACACCGCCGACGATGATGCCGGCGATACCGATGGAGATGCCCACCCGCCGCATGATGCGGTCGCTGGCGGTGGCCGGGTCCTCCCGCCCGCGCAAACGCTGGGTCAATGCCGCGAGAGACGACATCGGCCGGGGTGCGGCCGCCGATTCCAGGGTGCCCGAGATCGTCACGTCCGCGGATTCCGCTCGGGAACGGGCAGCCACCCGTCCTCGACGGCCCGCTTGTACAGATCGGTTTTGGTCGGGGCCGGGCGGCCGGCGACGGCGTACTTCTGCCGGATGCGGCCCAGATAGTCGTTGACCGTCTGCTCCGAGAGCCCCGCCATGCGGGCCACCCGCGAGGCCTTCTCCCCCGACGCGTACAGCTGCAGCACCTGCTGCTGGCGCGGGCTCAGCCCGACATCGGACAGCTGCGGGTCGCCGTCGATGGCGGCGGCCCAGTCGGTGGTCACCACCTGTTCGCCGTGCGCGGCCCGGCGTACCGCCGCGACCACCGTCGGCATGTCCTCGGACTTGCGCACCACACCCAGCACGCCCGCCCGGGCGGCCGACCGCACCAGGAACGAATTGTCCGCCCCGGTGAACACCAGCACCTCGATCCCCCGCGCCCGCAGCGCCCGCACATTGTCATCGGGTGAGGATCCGTCCGCGAGTCGCAGATCCAGCACCACCAGATCCAATCGCGGCCCCGCCGACAGCAATTCCGCCACGGTCCCGGCCGTGATCACCAATTCCAGATCGGCTTCCGGGGCCAGCATGGCCGACAACCCGATTGCCACCGACTCATGGTCCTCGACCAGCCCGATGCGGCGTATCCCCGACTCTTGCGCCTCCACAGCGGCCGTCACCTCTTCCCACACTCCCAAGCGACGTTCCTTGCCACTTTGCGTCGGGCCAGTATAGGAAGCGGCGGATTTGCCGGGTCGGACCACCACCGAAAGCTACCGCGGCCGCCGGTTCACTGATCTGGTCGGTTCCGGTTTGTCTGATGCTGCGGCCCGGTGTTGCTCGCCGCAGTTCGGTGTTATCTCCTTTACACCCTCGCCGTGGCCACGGCTGTCGGTGGCTAGGACCCGTGTGGAAGGGTTGCTTGCGCGAATCGGACCAGGGCGCCGCTGACTTCGTGTGGTTGCTCCTGCTGCACCCAGTGTCCGCAGCCTGCGAGGATGACGGTCTCGCGCAGTTGCGGAACGAACTGGGGCAGTGCATCGATCAGGTCGGAGGCATAGTTGCCGAAGGAGTCTCGGTCGCCATACACGAACATTGCAGGCACCGCGATCTTCGCGCCGGTCCACGCACCCATCAGTTCCCAGCTTGCGTCGATGGCCCGGTAGTAGTTGAGGCCGCCGCTGAATCCGGTGTTCGAGAACGCCGACACATAGGCGTCGAACTCGGCCTGGGACAACCAGCTCGGTAGCGTGCCGGGATCGGGGTGGGCGTCGAGCCAGCGACCCTCGGGTGCCAGTACCGGGTTCCAGAAGGTTTGTGCGGCTCCAGATCCGGAGTGGAACACGCCGCGGAAGGTTGCAGCGATGTCGGCCGACAGCTCGGTGTCGGCGAGGCCTGGCTGCTGGAAGTACTGGATGTAGTGACGCTCACCGAACCGTTCTCGCATCATCGCCCGCAGGCTGTGGGGGCCGCGCGGCACATACGGCACGCTCATGCCCACCACGCCACGCACCAGGTCGGGCCGCAACAGTGCGGTGGTCCAGGCCACCATCGCACCCCAGTCGTGCCCGGCGACCACCGCAGGCTCGCCTCCGTAGGCGTCGATCAGCCCGACGACGTCACCGGCCAGATGCAGCTGCGTGTATTGCGCGGTGTCCGAGGGCCGATCGGTACCGCCGTAGCCGCGTAGATCCGGTGCGATGGCCCTGTAGCCGGCAGCGGCCAGTGCCTGTAGCTGGTGGCGCCATGAGTAGGAGAAGTTCAAGAATCCGTGCAGTAGGACGACCAGCGGCCCACGTCCCTGCTCTGCGACCCGCATACGGATCCCGTTGATATCTAGGAAGCGATACTCGATATCGGTCATGGCGCAGACGGTAGCCAGAGGGGGTTTCGCCCGGAAGGGACGTTCTTCTGGGTAGGGTACTGACATGCAGGTAGGTGTCCAGGAAGATGCGGCTGGTCCTGATGCGGAAGGTGACGCATTCAACGGCGCCTGTCGGGGGCGCACGGTTTTCGATCACATCACCAGCCGTTGGGGTGTGCTGGTCCTCGCGGCACTGCGATTGGGCCCGCTGCGCTTTTCCGCATTGCATTCCAGGATCACTGGTATGAGCGAGAAGATGCTGTCGCAAACGCTGCGGACGCTGGTTCGCGACGGGCTGATCGCCCGTACAGTCGATGCCTCCGTGCCACCGAAGGTCAGCTACGCGCTCACCTCGCTCGGACGTGGTGCAAGTCAACCGTTGCAGGGTTTACTGGACTGGATATCGGCGCACAGCGCGGAAGTAGAACAGGCTCAACGCAATCACGACAACGTGCGAGCCGCAGAGGCTTGATCTGCGGCTCGGTCGGCGGGATTCGCAACGTGGCCTGCTTGCCACCGCGCGGCCCAGGTGTACTGATCTGAGGGGTTGGGGACGCGGCTGGCGGGTGGGTGTCCGTCGAGCGCGGTGTGGCCGCGGTGGTGATCGTAGGTGTGCAGCCAGCCGGTGAACGCGGCGCGGCGTTCGGCCTCGGATGCGTAGGGCGCGCAGGGGCCCATTCCTCGAGCAGGGTGCGGTTGAATCGTTCGACCTTGCTGTTGATTTGGGGGCGCTAGGTTCGGATCTGTTTGTGTGTGATGGCGGTATCGGCCAGCGACTGTCCCCACAAGCCAGACCTGTGGCAACTGCCGATCGTCGGTGAGTGCACGTTTGATGGTGATGCCGTTGGCGGCGAAGAAGTTTCGTGCTCGAGCCGAGAACGCGACGGCGGTTTCCTTGCGTTCGTCGGGCAGGATCTCGCTGGAGGCGAGCCGGGAATGGTCGTCGAGGGTGTCGTGCATGTAGCTGGAGCCGACGTGGCTGTCTCTGTTGCGGTCGCGGATCTTGCCGGCGGTGCGGGTGCGGTTGCGTTGCCCGACTCGGCGCCCGAGGACGCGGTGCCCGCTTCTGTTGGCGATGTTGCCCAGCTTGTTGATGTCGACATGCACCAGATCCGCTCGTGCGGGTGCTCGTAGCGGCGGATGACCCGGCCGGTGGCACGGTCGAGACGGGTCAGCTGATCCGGTGCGCCGTGGCGGGATTCAAGCCCGGCAGGCAGGTGATGTGTGCTGGCCCTCACCGGCGCAGCACCCGGAACTTTGATGATGCGTCGTTCGGTACGGGTCGGTGTCCGGTTCGGGCTGTGGTGCGGGCGGGCTGGACCTGTCGGTCATCGCGGCAGCTCCCTGATCGCGGTAGCGGTCGGCCCATCGTTTGGTGGTGGTGGGTGAGACTTGGAACCGTTCGGCGGCCCGCCGCAGCGGCCAGCGATCTTCGACGACTCAACGCGCGAGCCGCAACCGGCCCAACTCCGGCAACGGCGCATTGCGGTGAGACACGAAGACCTCCGACGGTGTTGTGCTTGCTTGGCAGCTCGCAGTTCAGTCGGAGGTCTTTGCCATGTCAGCTCGCCACGCCGTCACCAACGTCCATGGTCAGTACACGTGCCTAGCTGGCCTGGCTAGGAGACGAGGCAGCCGGTGGCGTTGGGTGTGCCGGGCGTGCCGGGGGTTGTGGTTTTGGCGGAACCGGTGGTCAGGCATTCCATCAGGCTCTTCAGGAGTGCGGTCGGAAAGGCGGAGGAACCGGACGCCGGTGAATCGGCGATTGTTGCAACGTCGGGGGCCTGTGCGGACGCCGCAAGCGGGGACAGGGACACACCGAGTGCGATACCGGACATTGCGACCAGGCCGATTGCCATGCGCTTCATATGTTCTGACCTTTCGGAAATTGGATATCTGACCGACCTTATCGAGGACGAATCGGAATGAAATGCCAACATTTCCATGGGCGTTCGTAGACCCAGTCGACGACTCGCCAATACGCGTAGTGGTCGACGTAGCCGAAGGCCCGCGGCGCCATTTTGTGGCGGAAATAGTTGCATCAGGCCTGCGGGCATTCGATGACTTCTGTGGTGGGTCAATGCCCGCACCTTGTCCATCGTGGAGGCCAGTGCCTTTTTCGATGGTTAGGTGTAGATGGCCCGTTTCCCGGTTTCGCCAAGCTCGGCGCCGGATGCGTCGGCCCAGGAAGTCGGGCCCCTCGTCGATGTGGCAAACCCTCGTTTTCTCAACCGACAGGCGCAAGCCCATCGGAGCGAGCGCTGAACCAACCTCATCCTAAAGCGCTTCGGCATCGATGCGTTTCCCCGCGATCATGACCACGAAGTCGTCCGCGTCAGTGTCTGGAAGTCGCTGTGCGACGGAAACGATCGATTCGTCGATGGCCGGCGCAGTTTGACCGAATGACACCGAATCCCACGCCAAGGCACCGTCTTCGCGCGCTGATGGACGATGCGTCGACGCTCGGCGTCATGGCGATCGCCGTGGCGCTGCTGATGATCGGCGGTGAGTTCGACTGTCCGGCGGGGTGATGACCGCGGGTTTGGGTGGCGGCTACGGTACCGGCTGTAGCTACCAGGTGTCGGCCACCGTGGACGAGGACGCCTATCGGATCACCTTCATGGACAACGACTATCCGATTCGCAGCAACGGCAACCTCCAGGTTTCCGGTAACACTGCGTCGCTGGCCTGGATGCGCTCTACCACCGGCACGCACGTCGTCCCGGCCTTGTTCACCGTCGGTGATCAGGCGCCCGCGACGACGACCGTACAGGTCGGCGGTGGCGGGGTCAGCCTGGGCAGCACCTGTCTCGCCCAGTAGTGGCGGATCGTTCTGCCCTGCCGGTGCCAGCGGTCTGCCAGCACCCGGCGGGCAGACTCGGGTCGGCCGGTGCACCAGCTTGCCGGCGGCCTGGACCGACTTCGACGGGGGCGAGGCCCGCTTCCTCGACGACGTGGGCGCCTGGCAGACCGTGGAACCCTCGACCGACTTCACCTCCACCGCCATGCTGGCCTTCGCCTTGTCTGAGCTTGCCGTTTAACCAGTTCGATTTGGTTGCCTTTTGTGGCGGGTCGGACGGTGCATGCCTCGCCGGTGGCCAGGATTCGCCCGACGTCGTGGCGGGCGCGGTGGCGGGTTGGGAGGGCCGGCGGGTCCGAGGCGGGTGGGTTTCGGGTGCACCCGACCCACTGACATCGAGTGATGAAACCGCAGGTCAGTCGGTGACATTCCGGTGATGACTCGCAGAACATCACTAAAAGGGACTTCGAAACCGGCACCCGAGCGGGAGGACCTGCGGCATTTCTATCCCTCGCCGCAGCGCTACCGCGACAACGCGTCCAAACAATGGATCACGCACCTGCACCAAATGCACGTCGTGTTGTTCCATCGGGGTCAGGTCGCCACCGAGCCCCGCAAGAAGATGCCGTCCTGGGAGCCGCCCCTGAACCTGCCCCCGCGGATGCTGGTCGTCGCCGAAAAGTGGCTGGCCGCAAGACGTCTTACCGATCGCCCCTCAACGGTCAGCAAGCTGGAGTTGGGGGCCTGCCGGGATACGAGCGAAAGGGGCAATGCCCGTAACGCTGCCGGTCAGCGCTGCGGAAGGTCTGGCTCGGTGCCGCGGGTTGCTGATTAGGGCTGTCAGGCGTCGTTGTCGGCGAAGGGCGGTATACGGGGCCAGCCGGGATACGGGCCAAACCTGCCGCGGCGTGTTGCAGTGTCTGGCCAGTGAGCTGAATGTCGATGACCGCGTTATGCGGTGGGCGCTTGGGCGAGGTGGGGCTCGAGGGCGCGGTAGAGGGTGGAGCGGCCGATCTCGAGGTGTTTGGCGATGGCGGTGACCGACTCGCCGCGTTTGCGGCGGTCGATAGCGACGGCGAGGGTGTCGGGGTCCACTGCTGGGGGGCGTCCGCCTTTGCGACCTTGGGCTGCGGCGGCGGCCAGTCCGTCGAGGGTGCGCTCGCGGATCAGCTCGCGTTCCATCTCCGCGGCCATGGCCGCGACCATGAACAGCATCTTCTCGGCCATGGTCTGACCGTTGGGTTTGTGCAGGCCAGCGCAGATGCCGGTGAGGATGTGCAGGTTGACCTCGCGGGCGTGCAGCTGGTCCTCGAGCAGGACGGGGAGTTCCTTCATCGAGCGCGCGACCCGGTCCGGCTTGGATCACGAGTGTGTCGCCGGACTTGAGCATGGCCAGTGTCGTGCGCAGCTTCGGCCGGTCGCCGCGCGTGCTGGCGGTCTCCACGATGACCTCGCGGCAGTCGGCCGCCTCCAGTGCGTCGAGTTGGAGCTGGTGATCCTGTGATCGTCCGGACACCCTGGCGTAGCCGATCCGGACGGTGTTGGTGCGCGCCATCCCCGGATCGTCCCGCAAAACTGTCCCGGAACTCAACGTCGGACACCCGGTTGCGGGACGCATTTCGGGACGGCCTGTCGTGGGCTTTCGCGACCGCTCGGTGGTCGTCCCGGATTCGACCGATATCGGGACGACCACCCCGCCAAGCTAGACGTCGACCGAAGAGAACGACGACGAATCGAGACAGCGATCAACGTCGCCCGCAAATGTTTGGACCGACCGACCCGGCTACCCGGCGCTTGCGGTCGCCGACTGAATTTGCCGATGAAGGCTGCCGCCGAACGTTCGAGTCACATTATGCCGCAGCGTATCCGGTGAATTCATGCGCGGTCACGGTGACCATGCGACCGCCCATCGCCCGCACCTGCGAGTGGACTCTGGGATCACCACTGGGCGGCAACAGTATCGACCACACCGGAGTTCCGTCGACGCCATCGATCGCCTGCACGGTGACACCGTCGGTCAGGATGAGATGGGTTGCGTCGGTGATGCCGTCATAGCTGGTGAATTTCGTGGCGTGTTCGAAAGGCGAGGGCCGCTGCCAGATTCGATGCCCGTCGGCGAGATCGAGCCCGGAAAGCGTTGTGCCATCGAGTGATCGGACGATCACGGTATCGCGCACCACACCCTCGATCGCGTCCTTGCGCCCGGCTGTGTCGTCGATGCCGATCTCGGGATTGGTCCACAGGATCGCGCCGGTGGTGCGGTCGTAGGCGCTCTCGCCGGTCAGGATCGGCAGTGGCGACGCGGTGGCGACCGGGTACCACTCGAGCATGAAACTGGCATTGGCGACCTCGGTGATGCGGTGCCCGTCGCGACCGAGCAACGCGACCTTTCCCGCGCTGCCGCTGCGATCGATCACCTGCGAGGCGATCATGCCTCCGTCGAAGACATAGCCGACCGGTCCGGTGAAAAGCGGATCGCCCGTGTGCAGATCGTAGACGCGAATGTCGCCGTAACGCCCGTACCGGAAGTAGTTCGGTGCTCTGATGATGGGAATGACGGGCTCTCCGGGAACCACTGTCGGAAACGTCTTACGCCAGCTCGCGGCGATATCGGAGACGGTTCCGCGCGTGAAGACAGCGGTCTGCCAATCTGCGGTTCGGCCCGCCACCGTGACGACACCGTCGCGAGCGTCGACCTGCTCCACCTCGAAATCGGTGATGTGGTCGGTGAGCACCGTGCCCGTCGCGCTGTCGACGATCAGGACCCGATGGGTGTCCCAACAGCTCAGCAGGCCCTGAAACACCTGCTCGGCGCAGGCGGCGATCGCGCCGACATCGATTGTCCAGCGCGGCTTTCCGGTATCGGGGTCGATACCGTGCAGTCGCACCGCGCTGACCGGCTGCCCGGCCCCGCCACCCGCGCTGTCCGGCACCGCGGTGGCCGCCACGATCGTGGTCCCGGCATCCATCGGCGTGCCGTATCCGTAGTAGACGTTCAGACTGTGCGGAGCGGACAGTAGAACCGCGCCGGGGTCAGCGGACAGATCGGCGGCGCGCACCGTCCAGCGAGGAGTGGGTGCGGAGTCGAGGGTGGGGTCGATACGAAACTTGCCGCCCACCACCGGCGTTGCCTGCTGGGACTGCCGTGGCGAGCGGTCCGCCCATACGAACGCCGCGACACCCACCACGACGGCCACGACCAGCACCGCGATCCAACTTCGACGCCTGTTCGGACCGGTGAACCACTGTGCAGCCGTGTTCATGCGGAGAGGTCTCCTTCATACATCTATCTGGACCAGGCACTGGCCGAACTGTGCGAATCTGCAAGGTATCAGCCATCGTTGAAGGGTGGCGATCGCGAGGACGACCCATCGCTGGTGATTTCCCATAGCTCGAAGATCAAGTTCTCGGCGCGGTGGGATTCGCCGACCTGGAGATGCCGCGTCTGAGGAAGCAAACGAGCTTCAGATGGTGACGCCGCAGTCGATCTCGACCATGATCGGGACGATGTAACAGACCCCAGCGGGTGGTGGCCATCAAGAACCCTTCTTCGAAGTGACACGCTGCCGCGTCTGGCGTGGCGCGGGGGCGGCCGCGGTAATGTCGCCGGGGAACAGCGCCCCCAGCACCAGGTCCAGCGTGGTGACCGGCACCGCGTCCGGTGGGGACAGATCCAGCACCCAGTCGCCGAACCGGCGGATGTGTGGGTGATGTACGGGGAGATCGTGGCCAGATCATCGGTGTCGATCGGGTGCCCGTCGGAAGCCAGCGCGTTCGCTGCGGCGGTGATGTCGCAGGCGTTGGAGTAGATCACGCAGTTCGCGAGCAGCTCGTTGAACTTGACGATCTTCTCCTGGTAGTCCGGGTCGTTGCGCCCGATCGCCTCGCCGCCGAAACGCAGCCACGCGGAGAAGCCGTGGAACGCCTCGGCCTTGTTGGTGATCGCGGTGATCTGCTCCCGCAGCTGCACGTCGGCGAGGAACCGTAGCAGCGTGATCGTGCGGATCACCCGTCCCATCTCCCGGAACGCCCGGTAGAGGCGGTTCTTGCGGGAGTTGTTGCCCAGGCGGCGCAGCAGCGTCACCGACGACAGGCGGCCCTCGCTGATCGAGATCGCAGTGCGCAGCAGATCGCTCCAGTGCGTCTCGATCAGTCCCCAGTCGATCACGTTGTCGCCGAACAACGAGTCGATGTGCTCGAAGCCGGCGTCGGCGCTGGGCCGGTAGAAGTTCAGGTCGGCCCAGTTACGGATACGCGGAAGAAGGTCGAATCCCAGCAGCGCCGCCAGCCCGAATACCGGCAGCGACTGGCCTTGGGTGTCGGCGTGGATGGTGTCGGGCTGGACGTCGGAGTCGTTGCGCAGCAACCCTTCGATGATGTAGACGGCCTCCCACACCCCGCACGGGATGAAACGAGAGAACAGCGCAATGTAGGTGTCGGAGATGTGCCGGTAGGCGATCCCGCCATACCCGCCATAGCGGATATGGGACTCGGCGAGGATGTTGTTGGCCCACGTGTCCACCTGCGCACCGTCCACCGCGACCACACGGCCGTCGCCCCACATGCCGGCGACGTCGAGCTTCGCGAACTCGTTGATCACGTCGGTGGACGCGGCGTCGATCTTGGCGCAGGTGGTGTGCTTGTTCGCCGCGATCGACAACTCGTGCGCCGACACCTGGTCCCGCATGTGCCGCGCGACCTGCGCCGGGCCGAGCAAGGTGCCGTTGGCAAACACGGTCAGGACGTAGCGGGCCATCGCGTCGCGGATCTTCGGGTCCGACCCCGACGCCGGCCCGAAGTGTCGCGGCCACCCGACCAGGTGCGCGGTGCGAGCCAGGATGTCCAACAGCCCACGCTCCGGGAGCCGCTGGTGGATCGCCTCCTCAAGCGCGAGCGCCGACGGCCGCCGGTCGACGCCCTTGCGGCGCCGCAGGACCGGGCGCCCGTCCTCGAAGGACAGATAGGTGTTGTGCGGGAGCCCGGCGTCTACTACCGCGGCGATGTCGCCCAGGGCCGCCCGGTAGTGCGCCGTGAGCTCCTTCGGGTCCGACGGGATCCCGGCCTGGCCGCAGAACTGCTCAGCCAGCGGCACGCACTCGTCCCAGGACATCAGCTGGGCGTGCAGGTTGGCGTAGGAATCGGCGCCGACCAGCGCGATATCCCCGGAGCGCAGCTCGGAGGCGAGGTAGGAGAACACACACACCTCCGGGTGGCGGCGCACCAGCTTGCCCGGCCGGTCGCGCACCAGCAGGATCTTGCGCCACGCCTCGGTGACGAAGTCGATGTCGATTGCCACGGTCACCGCGTCGACCCCACGCACGACGGTCACCTTCTGCGGGACGTACTCGCCGGTGCGGCCCCGGATCGCGCGCAGGAACTCCACCGCGTCCAGCACGCTGTGATCCGCGCTGGTCGCCTCCAGCTCCAGGGTGTCGAGCAGGGTGAACAGCGCCGAGCGGTGGCTCTTGTAGAACTTCTCCTCTCCAGCAACGGCAAGTAGTTGTTGCCGTGGTGCGCCGACCTCATGCGCCGCCGACACTGCTCCACCCCACCCGCGGCCGCCAGCGTCTTCAACAGCAACCGACCGGCCCGCTCGGCCACCGCCGCGGCCGGTCCCGCGCCGTCTCCGGCCGGGGCGGAGGCCTCCCGAGCGCCGGCCAACACGTCGCCGAACACATCGATCAGCCGCTCGGTCTCGGCGCGGTGCTGCTCACGCAACTGCTCCAGCCGCTCTTCGCCCTTCTTATGGATCACGGCCATCCGCTTGCAGAACATCGTCGCGACCTCGTCCCGAGCGCAGGTGCGGCACTCATGGATCAGGCTCGCCAGCAACGTCAGCCGCTTCGCGTCACCGATGTCCCGCATGTCGCCCACGTCGGTCACCCGGGCATCACCAGCGAAATGCGCGATCTTTGTCGCAGGGATGCCGTCGAGCCACTGCTCGGTCACGCCGAGCTCGTCGAGCGCCTGCAGGTAGGCCAGGCGCAGCTTGAACTTGCCCAGCGTTGCCGTCTTCGCCGGTGTCTTCAACCGGTCGAACTCACTGCGCCCCGATGTCGGGTCCCGCCACAACAGCCGCGTCAGCCGGGCCTTGGCAGCCAGGTCGATCCGGGCCGCGACCATCGCGTACAGCGCGGTGTTCGTCTCCGCCCGGATCGCCGCGACCAACCGGTCCAGCGTGGAGAACCCGGGCAACTCGCACCGCGCCCGCACCAACTCCTCCAAGGCCACGTTGATCAAATCAGCCGGGTTGTCCTTCGTCGTGACCGCCCTGCGGATCGCCTCCTCCGCGATCACACGGGCCTTGCCCGCGTCGTACTTCACACCCACCAACGCCCGGACCAGCCCACGATGCCACTTCGCGGTCCGGTCCGCGTCATGCTCGGCCCTCACCTCATCGGACAGACCCAGCAAACCGCGCACGTGCTCGACCACCACCGCGGGAACCTCGTCCAGCTTCGGGAAATACCCCAGCCGCTGATACGACTTCAGCCACACCACCAAGGCCAGCAGATGCTGATCGCTCTGCGTCTTCTCCCGCGCCCACGCGACCTCGGCGACCGTCGGCGTGAACGCCTCAACCAGCTCCCGCGCGGGAACAACTCTCTTGAACCGCGGATACGCGGTGCGATCGATCGCCGTCACAACCCAGACCCCGAGCAAGAAACCGACGTAACGCAGCGCAGCCTATCCAGCCCGCGCAGTCCGACACTGGTCGGGTTTTGTCACCCCGAGCTCACCACCCCGCTGACTGACAACCTCGGAGCATATCCGCCCTGCCCAGCAGATTCGGGAGCTCATTGCCTCTTTCGCTCGTATCCCGGCAGGCCCCCGAGTTGGCCATCCGCCGCTTCGGGGAATGGCTAGGGCACCACGACCCTGACGTTGTCTCATGGGCGGACGTCACGCGCGATCACTGTCTGGAATGGCTGGCGCACCTCACCGAGGAACCGACCGGCCGCAGCGGCAAGCCGCTCGGGACCGTGTCTCGCATTCAGCGCGGATCCGGGTTGTCCCAGTTCTTCCGGGACACGGCGGCCTGGCAGTAGGACGACGTCCCGGGCCGGAGTTTGCTCGGAGCCGGTGATTTTCCGAAGAATCCGATCAGGGTTCCCCGGTTCATCCCGGACGACGAACTCGACCGGCTGATGCCGGTCATCAGCGCGCTCGCGTGTTCATTCCAGCGGGCTGCGTTGCTGATTGCACGCTGGTCCGGGGCCCGGCGCGACGAGATCCGCCGCCTCCCACTCGATTGCCTGGACCGCTACGCCGACGGCACGGGTCGGCTGCGGCTTCCGGCGCGCAAGACCTACAAGGAGCGCGTCGTCCCCTTGCACGACGATGCGGTCGTCGCACTGGAAACCATCATCGCATTGCGCCGGAACGCACCCGAGCGGCCGTTCACCGACGAACTGACCGGCCAGCCCGTCCGCTATCTGTTCATGCAGCACGGCAAACTGCTGTCGACTTTCTACCTGTTCGACACGCCAATCCAGAAGGCATGCAAGGCCGTTGGACTGGTAGCACCAGGCGGACGAGGCGGCACTGGACGAGGCACCGTGACCTCCCATCGATTCCGGCACACGGTCGGCACACAACTCGCCGAGCGCGGGCCAAACTGCACACGATTATGAAGGTCCTCGGGCATTCGAGCGTGAGCATGGCGCTGGTCTACGCCCAGATCAGCGACCAAGAGGTCCTGCGGGACTACAAGGCGGTGCTCGAACCCGGCGCGAACCTCGCCGGCCCCGCAGCCGAAGAGCTGAAATCCGGTGCCTTGACTGAGGAAGCAGTCGACTGGCTGAAGACGAACTTCTTCAAGACCGAGCTCGAACTCGGTCACTGTCTGCGTCTGCCGCAGGAAGGGCCATGCGAATGCGATCTCTACTTGACCTGCGCGAAGTTCGTCACCACTACCGCCTACGCGCCACGGCTGCGGGCCCGGCGACGGGTCGAGCAAACGCTGGCCACCGATGCGGCGGCACACGGCTGGGACCGCGAGGTCGAACGCCACAACTGCACCGCCAAACGGATCGAGAAACTGCTGACCGATCTCGACCAACTACTCGAAAGCACTGACGACACAACGACAGAGGACCGCCTTGATTTGTCCACATAATGACCCTGGTCAACTTCGGGCTGTTCGACCTGCTCGGGATGCAGCTCTCGCCCCGGATCCGGGACCTGGGCCGGATCACCCTGTACCGTCCGGACCCCGCCGCGACACCGAAGCCCGGTTCCCGCATGCCGGACCGTTGATGACCCGCCGTGCCAACCTCGAGCTGATCGCCGAACACTGGGACGATCTGCTGCGGCTGGCCGGGTCGCTGAAGTTCGGGCACGCCACCGCCTCCCTGCTGGTCGGCAAGCTGTCCGCCTCCGGACGGCAGAACACCCTCGCCACCGCACTCAAGGAATACGGGGCCCTGCGCCGCGCCGTCTACGCCGCCCGCTACCTGTCCGATCCGGACTATCGGCGCAAGATCTCCCGCCAGCTCAACAAGGGCGAATCCCTCCACGCGCTGCGCCGAGACCTGCTGTACGCCCACGAGGGCATGATCCGCGCCCGCCAGCTCGACGACCAGACCGAGCAAGCCTGGTGCCTGACCCTGGCCACCAACGCGGTAATCGCTTGGACCACAGAGTATTACGGGCTCGCCGTGGACCAGATGCGCCGAGCCGGGCGCCGGATGGACAACGAAGTGTTGGCGCACATCAGCCCGGCGCACAGCGAGAACATCAACTTCTTCGGCGCCATCGAGGTCGACATCGACGCCGAACTCGCCCAGCTCGGTCCGACCGGATACCGGCCGCTACGGGTACGCGACACCCTCTTCTGACTTCACGGCTCCGGGCGTGGCTGCGGTCCTCATCGAACTCCGCGCTGCTGGTCGCGCCGCTCGAGACGGCCAGCGCTGAATTAGAGTGTTCCGGATGCCCGACCCACTGCATTTCGACAACCATGCTGAGGTCTACCACCGGGCCAGGCCGCCGTACCCGGCTGTACTGTGGGCCGAGCTGCAAGATCTCGGAGTGCTGCGGCCAGGAATCCGAGCCATTGATCTCGGTGCCGGTAGTGGACTGGCCACCGGAGGACTCCTCGAGGCGGGCGCGTCGGTCGACGCGGTCGAACCAGGCCCGACCCTGGCGGATCGTCTGCGTCGGCGCTGTCCAGCCGCGGTCGTGCACGCCGTCACGGCCGAGCAAGTTGAGCTGCCCACCGGATTCTATGATCTCGCGGTCGCGGCCACCGCCGTGCATTGGTTCGATCTCGAGGTAGTCGTGCCGAAATTGCATCGCTTGCTGCGACGCGGCGGCCATTTCGCCGTGTGGCGCAACGCCTTCGGCGACCCCACTGTCGCGATCACGCCGTTTCGCGAGCGAGTCGCCGAGATCGTGGCCCGCCGTACAGCGGTGGAACCACGGCGCGTGCATGGTGAACTCGACACCGACGCGTGGGCTGCTCGCCTGACCGCCAGCGGGCATTTCGTCACCACGCATTCGCGCCACTTCCCGTGGTCGATCGAGATGCAGACCGACCAGATCCGTGACCTGTTCACCACATTCAGCGACTGGAAGCCCGCCGAAGTGGATGAGGCAGCTCGAGCTGTGGACGAACTCGGCGGCCGGGTGACCGAACACTATGTCACGCCACTGATCGTGCTGCGGCGCAACGAATCCGCCAACGCCTGAACACACGGTGCAGCAGTCGGGACCGCGTTTGATCATCGCGTCGGCCGCGCGATCGACTCCGCCGGACTCGGAGACACCGGTGCGGTCGCGGACCGCGATCGACCGGCTCATCGCCCGCCGTGAGGTAGATCTGCGGGAGAAGACGTTGTGGCGGATTCTGTATGAAACCTGCGCTCGCGCAGAGGAACTGCTCCAGCTCAACATCGAGGACCTCGACCTGGCGGGCCGGTGCGCCCGGGTGAAATCCAAGGGCGCCAAACCCCGCACCCGCCGCCGCGGCGCTGCCCACCACGGACACGTCCTGGAAACCGTGTACTGGGACGCTGGCACCGCCCGGCTCCTGCCCCCGGCTGATCCGCGGCCGCACCCACGGCCCGGTATTCGTCACCCATCGCCGCCCCGGACCGGGAAATACCTCGTCGACCGCGACCTGTGCCCCGACACCGGACTCGCGCGGCTGTCCTACGACCAGGCCCGCGACCTACTCGATGCCGCCACCGCCACCGATGGACCCGGCACCGGCTGGGACCTCCACGAACTTCGGCACTCCGGGCTGACACACCTCGGCGAATCCGGCGCGAGCCTGTTCGAACTGATGGCCAAGTCGCGTCACCGCAAGGCCGAGAACCTGCGCCGCTACTTCAAACTATCCCCGCAGGCGATGCGCGAACTGGCCAGCTTCATCGGCCCCGGCGCGTCCCGGACCCACTGACCAGCAGTTACGTCATATCCGCCCGAAATTCGGCCGATACTACGGCGACCCCTACCGCAGGAACCCCGTCCTTCCCCTGTGCGGCCGCAGCGTCGTTCACCGGCCGCGCCGCGGCCGAGACCTGGCGGTTGTGGAACGTTGAGCCGTGGTAGGCGGCCGTGCGCGCCGGCGCGGTGGCGCGGTGGCGCGGTGGCGGAACCGAATCGTTTGTGCGCGGTGCATCCCGCTAACTTTGGGGGAGAGGATTGCCTGCAGGCTGGTGGTCGCTTTGTTGTGTTGCAACCCCACCAGCAGGGGGTTGATCAGCCGATGGTTCGACTGGCCATAGCGATTTGCCGGAGTGTTCACGCCTTCGAGGCAACCGGCTCCTGGGTCGGGGTATTCGGCCAGGCCAGCATTGCCAGCGCGGCTACTCGCTCCAGTTCGTCCCGGTCCGCGCCGTCCCGTGCGGCCTGCGACATGCCCTGTAGAACTGCCCCGGTGAAGCGGGCCAGGGCGCGGGCGTCGGTGTCGGCGGGTAGCCGCTCGGCGGCTATGTCGTCGCGAATCCGGCGCTCGAAGTCGTCGATAGTGTCGTTGCGTAGCCGCTCGAGCAGGTGCAGCACTTCGTTATTGGTGGTGTTGATGCCCGCATGGATGACCATGCAGCCGGGCGGGCGGCCCGGCAGCGAGTACTCGACGGCTGCCTCCCGCAGGGTGCGTTCCGCCGTGGTGCGGGCGGTCGGTTCCTCGTCGAAGGCGCGGGCTGCGAAGCCGCCGTAGCGCGTGCTGTAGGCCGCGACGGCCTCGTTGAACAGCTTCTGCTTGTCGCCGAATGCCGCGTACAGGCTGGGGGTGCCGATCCCGAGCGCCTTGGTCAGATCACTGACCGAGGTGGCCTCGTAGCCGTGCTCCCAGAACAATCGCAACGCCTTGTCCAAGGCGGCTTCTCGGTCGAACGAGCGGGGGCGACCCCGGGGTTGTATGGCCACATCTGGAATTTTATAGCGTCCGCTAGTGAATGTGTTAGGGTCCTATTCTGTATCGATCGCTAGAGAATGTGATCGCCGAGCGAAGGGCAAGATCATGGGCGTGCTTACCGGCAAGACGGCGCTGGTCACAGGCAGCGGGCGGGGCATCGGGCGGGGCATCGCCCAGCGTCTCGGGCGCGACGGCGCGCGGGTCGGCGTGCACTACAACGGCAATGTCGCCGCCGCGAAGGAAACTGTCGCGAGTATCGAGGCGGCGGGCGGTCAGGCGTTCGCGTTCGCCGCCCCGCTCGGCGCCCCCGGCGACGCGCAAGCCCTCTGGACCGCTTTCGACGCGCACGCCGACGGGCTCGACATCCTGGTCAACAATGCCGGGACCGACGGCGTCCGGGCGGTGATCGAGGATACCTCCGAGGACGACTTCGACCGGGTCTTCGCCGTCAATACGAAATCTCCGTTCTTCGTCACGAAGTTGGGCCTGGACCGGCTGCGCGACGGCGGCCGCATCATCAATATCTCCACCAACCTCACTCGCGGCGCGGGCGTGCCGGAACTGCTCGCCTACACCATGACCAAGGGCGCGATCGATGCCTTCACCTCGGTGCTGGCCAAGCAGGTCGGCGCCCGCGGCATCACCGTCAACGCTGTCGCGCCGGGCGTGGTCGACACCGACATGAACGCCGGATGGTTGCGCAACGACGAAACGATGGCGGCAGTCGCGGCCATGTCCGCGATGAATCGTGTGGCCGAGCCGGCCGAAATCGCGGATATCGTGGCCTTCCTGGCCTCGAACGACGGCCGCTGGGTCACCGGCCAATGGATCGACGCCACGGGCGGTGCGCTGCTATGACCAGCATGAGGCTTGCTGTCGTCGGACCTGTTGCGGGCTCGCCCGCGGTCCGAAATGATCTCGTTCAGTTGGTCTTCCAGTAGACTGGACAGCACCATCGGCCGCATGGGCGACCTCGTACTCTGGACCTGGAACTGCGGACGCTGTTCGCCCCGCGTACCTGAGGTGTGACGATGGCCGGCAGTTTTCGATGCGGTCCCGGGCCCGATCGAGGTTGCCGACCTGTCGAATCCATCGCCCTTACGGGTGAACTGACAAACCGACCTTCGACCGCGTCCTCGGTAGTTGTGTTCGTGTATAGCGGTCGTGATCGTTTGTGTTGCATGATGTTCGGCTCGTCGTCAACGATCGATCGAAACGTCTTGTGCCGGAGGAGTTGTCGGTTCTGGGGGTTCCGGTAGTAACCGGACGAAAAACAACGACAATGGCTTGACCAGCGGTGATGCTTCTAGTCGCAAGCGGTCATTGCGTTCAGGCGGGCTCGAGGTGGCGGTAGATGGTTTTGCGGGAGACGCCGAAGGTTTCGGCGATCTGGGCGACGGTGTAGTTGCGTTTGCCGTGGTGGTCGCGTTCGTCGTACATCTCGCGGGCCTTGATCGCTTGCAACTGGGTGAGCGCTGGTGGCCGGCCGCCGACTCGTCTTCGGGCGGGGGCCTGATTCGAGTTCTTCGAACGATCTCGTCGGCTTGGTGTGCCAGAGTGGACGTCACTCCGTCAACCAACCGTTTGGGTGGAAGGGCTGCGAGGCGAGGACATTCCGATGGACGTACAACACTGGATCGGGTTGCTCGGCGCCGCCGACGACCGAACCTGGACCAACGCGCAGAACGAATTGGTAGCTGCGGGTAAGGATGCGGTGCAGCCGCTTTTGCGGGTGCTGCACGAGGATTCCACACCCCGTGCAGAGCAGGCATGCGTTACGGTGTTGCAGCAGCTCGGGCTGTTCGCCGCGCGGGGGTTGGTCGAGACACTCGCCTCGCTCCGATCCTCCGGCGTAGTGTCCGAGGACGCAGACCGGGTAGCGCGCCGGGCCTGCCGGGCACTCGGTGTCCCGGAAGTAGGTCAAGCGCTGTACTACGCGCAGCGGCTCACCTCCGAGCGGATCCCTGAGCGTAGGAATACTGCAGATGTCATGAGCGTTTGTGGGGAGTTGGAATTCGCGCCGCTACTTGTACCCGCGCTGGCCGATACTGATGAGTCGGTCACCGAATCCGCCGTCCAATCGTTCGGCCGGTTCGGCCCTGCTGCGATCCCGCTGCTGCAGCGTGTCCGGCGCTCCCCGGCTCCGGAACGGCGCGGCGCGCTCGCTGCCTTGGCCCAGGTCGATTGGCGCGCTATCGAACCCGCCGATGTAATGGCGATCCATCGGCTCATCATGAGGAAGCTGCAAGCCGAAACGCCACGCCCCTACCCGATACCTGACGGGTTCGAGTGGTACGCGGTGCCGACCGAAGACCAGGCCGCCGTGCTGGACGCATTCGAACTCTCGGATCCAGTGCCCGCGACAATGGCGATGGGGTCCTCAGTGTCCGGATGCGGGCTGCGGTATGTCAGTCCTGCATTCGACGGCTGGACGCTCGTGTTCGGTCCCCCGGTCCCCGCATGCAGGCTCGACGATCACCGGCGAATGCACGAGCTGGATCACGCGCACGGAGACGACGAGCTGATGGCACTAGCTCGATTGACCATGTCTCTGAACGAACCGGAACCATACTGTGTCGAGCTTAGCCGCCGCTTCGGCGAGGCGCACTGGTACAAGGAAATCGGAGAAGGTAGCTATGACTCCGGCGGTTGGTGTATCGCTGTCGATGGGAAGAACATTCGCTACATCAGCCAGGACGCTCACGAACTGACGGACCTGAGCGAATCCGATCGGTTGCATCACGCGGAGGAAGGACTGCGCGGCGAATCCGTGTCCGACTGGCTCGCGGCGAACGGCTTTCCGGCCGACATGTGGGACGACATATTCGGCGAGATTCTGGGTGACCACATGTTCCAGCGGCTGGAAGCGCCCTTCGATGACGCCGTTGCCGACCGGTGGGACGAATTCGCTCGGCGGACCGGGATCCCGGCGCGGCGCAGCGCCTGCACCGTCGCCGAACGCGCCTCCGTGGGACCGCACATGCTCGGACCGGCCACGCGGGTGATCGGGCACGGGGTGCTCGCGCACACGATATGCGGACGGGAACGACACCACGGTGGTGCAATCGTCATCTGAATCCAGATGAGGTCTCGGCATCCGCCAGGATTCCTCGGCCGCCTCACCCCAGTACCAACTCCTCCAGCGTGGCACCCCGTGCGCATCCGCGACCCGGAAGCCGTCGTGCAATGACCTCTCCACTTCCAACTCTCGTCCCGCATCCATCACCGCCGACGTCGTCGAGCCCCCCCGCAGCACCGTCGTCACCGGCGACGCCACCCAACAGCGCGAGAACACCGCCACTTTCCGACGTGAGTCACAGCGCTCCTCGCCGGGATGCCGTTGTGGGACAAAAACGATCATATTTGTCCCACCGGTCGCTCCAGACGATGGCGCACGCTTTGATCACCAAGAGCTCGTCGCAATCCGCGACCTGGTCGATCGGCGCGTAGACCAGATCCAGATTCCCTAGCTCCTGTCGCTCGGTTCGGTCAGCGCCCCATGCGGCTGGTGCCAAAAATTCACCGATAGTCGACGTCAGGATCCACCAGAGTAGCCACGGCGTCGCGACTCAGCGGCAATTATCCTGCTGGTCAAAGACCAGGCCCCCTGACCGGTGCAGCCGCCGCCAACGTCGCGCCGCGAACACCAAGACCAGTTTTCATGATTCGAGTTCTCCCGAGTTCAACAGCATTTCGCGCTGTCACCACCCACCCGGTCACGGGCCAAAGGCAGCGGACATCGACCAGCACGCAGGAGAGAACGATCCCCGGATCACGCAGGCAGGCAGACGAGTTCGCGTCCGATGCCGTGTGGAGTCTCGTCCCCAGGCCGTCGCGCGCAAGCGACGCCAACGCCCCTGCACGGCACCACAATGGACGTGACAGGCCGAATGGACGAGAGCGCCCGAAGTGCCCGGCGGCTCATTTAGCGACTCTCGGCGCGAAACCTATCAGTCTTCACCCAACTTCGCCGAACCAGCGGAGATGTCAGTGGCACGTGTCAGAGGGTCGGCGGCTGAGTGTCGTGTTGCTTTGCTGGTTCGCCGTCGAGGATCAGGAAGTTCCGTCAGGCGGTTTCGCGCAGGTTGGACACGGCCCGGACGACATCGGACAGCCGGACCATGCGCTCGGGGTTCTCGGCTGCCAGGCCCATTTCGATGTACTGGCGGATCAGCATCGACGCCGTGATGCAGTGCTCGGCAGCAGCCTCCCGGACGCGTCGCCGCATGTCGGCGTCCATCTTCAGGGAGGTGGTGACCATGCCGGTTTCGATCTCGTCTTCGGTCGGCGGCAGCTGCGGCACAGGGGCGTCGTCGTCGAAGGTCATGCCAGCAAGGAACGCCGCAGCGGCCTCGGGGGTGTGCGGGTAGCCCTGGTCTTTGGAGTCGCTCATTGGTTGGCCTCCCATACGTTGTATTCGGTGATCTGGTGTTCTCCCATCGGCACTGCCATCAGGATTTCCCAGCGTGTGGAGGGCGAGGGCAGTTGCCGCAGCATGACGACCAGTCCACGGCCTTCGTCGCTGCGGCCCCACACGGTCAGCACCGGTAGACCTTGGTCGGTCCGGGCCGGCCGTGGCCACCGGCGAGCCGAGTACAGAATCTCCATCACCTCCCAGGTCTGCACCTGGAAATGCTGGAGAAACTGCCGACTTGTCGGTGCCCACTCGTACTCCACGCACACACCATAATACCTGGGTATTACAGCAGGTTGATGTAGGTCGGACAGTAGCTATCGGCGGGCGTTGAGGGCCTGCTCGTCGACACGACCCGCCTTGTATCGGAACTCTGCACCCATTTCGAGCGCGATGGCCGCAGTCTCGTCGCGCGTAGTCGTGGTGATCGCAGCTTGGATGGGGTCGCCTGCGGTGGCAACTGCAATCGCCTGGGGGTGACGGTCGCGATCTCCATGTCCTGCTTACCGGACGCGACCACAGCGTGCACTGCCGCCGGATCATCGGGAACCTGGGCCAAGAAACTCGGCCCGCTGCAGCGCATCAACGGCATCCGAGACAGGTTCCACCGCCGTGTTCGTCATGGCCACCGCGATGCCCAACAACTCACCGCACCGCTCCTCCGGCAACGCGGCGAACGCATACGCCGGCGTCACCGCCGCAACACACACCCGAACATCGCGGTTATGCAGCAAGGCCAGCAACGCACCGGAACCGTGGTCGCCGTTGCTCAGCGCCGTCAGCAGGCGGTCGTCGAGGACGTAACCGAACACTTAGCTGGCGCGATGCTCGCGCAGCCGCGGCCAGACGAGACGGTCGGCATTCTTCTCGGCCCACGCCACAGCGCCGGCATCGCTGCGCGCCCCGGCCAGCCGGGCCGGGCCTGCAGCCTTTCCACATCCCCGTCGACGGCGCCGACATCCCATGGAACCTCAGCCGGTGTGAACACTCCCTGCCTGCAGCTGCTGCTCGCCGATGCTCGGCGTCTGTCACCTCGAGAAGCCTCAACGTGCCCAGACAAAGTGTCCTATTTGGCGTGGCGGGTGTGGGGAAGGGGGAGTCGATCCTGATCGCCGCCAATGAGGGTTCGGGCCGTGAATTGCGCACCGGTGTAGCCGAACTGGACACCCCCATGGCCGACATGCGAGCGGACGAATCCTGATGGCGAAGGGCAGTTGCCTCGGGCCTGTCCGACCTGGCGCGACTCGTCGTTCCGATCAGGCCATCTGTCACCAGATTTCCACCGTTGTTGTCACCAACCGTGCGCTCGTCATCGCCAGCGGAAACTTCCCGGCATCCAAATTCACACTCATGGCTCCCCTTTATGTCAAGACGCTGCTGCGGGTGCGGGGTTAACCTTGTTGGTGGCAGGTCCGGGATGTGGCTTTTCCGAAGGATCGGTGTGCGGGGTGAGGCCGGTCGCGCTGGATTGCAGAGTCGTTCCCGAGTGCCCTCCCGGGCTTGCCTTTTCGCGTTGTCGTTGGTCGGCGAGCATGCGGGCATAGACGACGTTGGAAAGTCGGCGTTTGAGTGAGCGCATCGATTCCATCGAGGTCTTCCCTGCGGCTTTGCGGGTGTCGAAGTAGAGGCGGCCTCGGGTCGGATTGCGTAGCTGGACCACGGCCATGATGTGCAAGACACGGTTGATGCGCCGGTTCCCGGCGCGGGAGAGTCGATGCCGCTGTTGTTCCCCGGAGGAGGCGTCCAGGGGCGCGGTGCCGTTCCAGGAGGCGAACCTGTCCCGGTTTCGGAAGCGGTGAATATTCCCTGTGTCTGCGAGAAGCCTTGCGGCGCTGGATGGTCCGATGCCGACCACGTCCATCAATGTCGATCCGCGGTCGATGATGAGTTGGCGCAACTCTTTGTCGGCGGCTTTGATCTTTCGGTCGATGTTGTCGAGTTCACCGATCAGCTCGACGGTCAGCCGGCGTCGGGCTTTGCCGAGCGGATCTCGTGGTTTGATCGTCGCGATCAACGCGCGCGCCTTCGTGGCGGACAAGAATCTTTCCGCCCCTCCAGGGAAAAGTTCGAGCAGGAACCGGTGCAGGCGGTTGATGGTTTCGGTGCGGGCGCGTCCGAGTTCGTCGCGGCGATCAGAGAGCATGCTCAGCAGGAGCAGGTCTGGATCGGGTTCGACCCGACGCAGGTTCGGTGAGTGCAGTGCTGCCATCGCGACCGAGTGGGCATCGACGGGGTCGGTTTTGCGGCCGTTGCCGGTGGCGAATACTCGTATCTGGGCGGAGAGTTTCGCTGGCACGTCGAGTACGGTTTCCCCGTCGTGGACCAGACGATGGGCGATATGGCGGCCGATACCGTTGCAGCCTTCCACCGCCCACACCCGGTTTCCGAATTTCCTGCCAGCGGTGAGCATTTCGGCGTAGCCGGCTTTGTCGGTGCCGTATCTTCCGACAGCTCGGATCTTGCCGGTGTGGTCGATGACTTCGATGGTGGCTGAGCGTTTGTGTGGATCCATGCCGATGATGACTGTCATCGGTGTCCTCCCTGGTCGACGGGGTTATCGGCGAGGGCGGGCAACGCTACTTCGAGCTCGGGCAGACCCCTTTCCAGCCACTCCTCGCACGGCGCCCGGCGAGAGGCAAGCCATGAGAGAGCCACACCAATGACGCAGGCGGGCAGCCGATTAGGGAGCTTCTCACCGGGCACCTGGACTTGATCCTGGCCGGGATCAAGTCCTGACACCAGTCTTAAGTAGCCGATTACAGGTGCACTTCCGTTGTAATTGATTGTCGTATAGGGGTATTCAGCGCTATGTGCGCTCTGTGATCAGTGGCGACGAGAGAGGCCACCGCATGGTGAGGTGGTGCGAGGATGGTGGCTCGATGACGAAAGGCGGGACGATGAACGTTGCAGATCACGCGGTGGTCCCGCGCCGACTCGCGATCTGATAGACGTTGCCGAACGGGTCGCGGACCATGGCTCGGCGGTCACCATACGGCGTGTCGAGCGGTGCCTCCACGGTGACGGCACCTGCTGTCAGCGCCCGCTCATATGTGGCAACACGTTCACGAACTGGATGAGGACCGACCGAACGATCCCCGGGACGAGGTCGGTGCCACGACACACGAACAGGCATTGTCGGTCATCAGGGCCACCGCAAGCCCGAGCCGCACCGCCTGCCCGCGTCCGCACGGTGCCACGAACGCGATATCCGCGGGGGTCAGTGTGAAGAACCGGAACAACTCCTCGCGGCTGATCTCCGGGAACCCCCGCAGACGCGCCAACCCCTACTTATCTCGTAACGGTAACTTGGACTGACTTGGACGCCATGCCAACTCCACGGCCATCGAGGCCTCGGACGAGGCAGTTGGCGTGATGCGGCCTAGCAGGCGGGGGAGACCGTTTGCTGCCCGGTCACGGGATCGTTGTCGATGCGAACGCACTTGCCTTGCCAATCCAGCGCCGCCCACTTGTCGTCGAGCGTGCGCGGAGGCATTTCCCCCATCAGACCTCCCTGATCGCACACGCGCCCGACGACCGTTGGGACGGGCCAGAAGGTGTCGGGAAGGTTGCAGATATCGACGTCGGCCGATGCCGTGCCTGTACCGACTCCCATTGCGGTGGCGAACGATCCGAGCATGGCGGCGATCATCAGGTACTTCGTCATCGTGCACCGGCGCCGAGTTGCCTGGCACTCCGGATCCGATCGTGCCTCCGACGCTCTCGAGTCGGCCTGTGATGGAACCGCGGTCGCCGGGCGCTTCCGCAACGCCCGCGGCCTCGGGGACGAGGCGTGCACCGCGTCCCGCGACGAGGACAACGGCGCAACCGGGTTCGCCTCAGCGATCGTTCGCCGAGGCTCGGACCTGCTCTGGGTGGACTGCTACAGACACCCGGGCACCATCGATCAGGCCGAACACGCTGTCCCCGAGGTCGTCTCGGTGGCCTTTGCCGCAGTCCCCTAGGACAGCCGACTACCGGACGCTGTGCCGCGCCAGCAGAGCGTTTGGTGTGGGTGATCGGCGTGGTCGGCCGGGCCGACTAGGGTGGTCGAGTGTTCAACAAGGGTGAGCGGGTGCGGGAGGGGCAAGCCGGGGTGTCGGTGTTCGTGGTGCAGGAGATGGCCCAAGATGGACGGGTAATGGTGTTGCCGGCTGGCGCAGCACCGGGCGCCTACCCGTTCCCGATGCCATCGGGGTCTCTGACCCGGGTTGTCGACTAGCTGCGGTCGCCACGGCAACCCCCTCGTTGTCAGCCGCACTCATCCGGGTTCTGCGCCAGCCGCGGGTGGTGCCTGGGTCCGGAGTTCAATGGCGCCTGCGAGATTCGCAGCCCGTCGCCGGGCGGCTCCGCGACACGGGCGTCAACCGCTTCGTCACTCAACAGTTTTCAGAGCGAGGATGTGGGCGTGATCGCCTGCGACCTCACGCAGAAGCGGGCTCAATCCGATGCCACCACCGGGGTTCGGGCGGGGGACGGTGGTGACGGGAATGACGGGCAGCTGCATCGAGTAGTCGGCGTAGACCATGAGATCGCCCGCGGGGAACGCGCCGTCGAACTCGACGTCGAAGTTGTGCTCGACACCATCGCAGGTCACCGGGATCTTCTCGCGTGTGCTGTTCGCGCCGGAGCTGGCGATGGCCAGGATGGCGGCGATCTCCCCGCCCGTGGGTGCCGTGGAGGGGTCCCGGTAGAACTCGCGCGAAAAACAACGACAATGGCTTGACCAGCACCGATGTCGTGTTGTCCGGATTGGGCTGCGGGTGTGCTGGGCTGGTGGTTGGCTTGGCTGCCGTTGAGGTTGGTTGGTGTGCTGGAGGTCGGGTTTCGTGGCGACGCGGGTATTCGCAGACGAGGAGTTGGCGCGTCTGCGGGAGTTTCCGCAGATCAGCCGGGAGGAGTTGTTCCGGTTCTTCACGCTCACCCCGTCTGATATCGCGTTTCTGACGCCGGGGCGAGGGCGCGGCCCGGGAGAACGGCTGGGTATGGCGGTGGCGTTGTGCACGTTGCCGTGGCTGGGGTTCGTGCCGGACAAGGTTTCCACGGCGCCGCCGGTGGTGGCGGCTCGGTTGGCCGAGCAGCTGAAAGTGGATGCGTCGCTGATCCGTTCGTACGGCAAGCGGGCACAAACCCGTACCGAGCATCTGCGGTTGATTGCGCAGTTTCTGGGGTGGCGGCCGCCGGGTTCGATGGAGCTGAAGGAGCTGGATGAGTTTCTGCTGGCGCGGTCGATGGAGCATGATTCCCCGACGTTGTTGTTCCAGCTCGCGTGCGAGTATCTGGTGTCAGCGCGGGTGATCCGGCCGGGCCCGGACACACTGGTTCGCCGTGTCGCGCATGCGCGCGAGGAGGCTCAGTCCGAGACCTATGATCGGCTGGCCCACGAGTTCACCCTCGAGCGGTGCGCGGGGTTGGATGCGCTGCTGGACATCGATCCCTCGCTGCGGACCTCGCGGTTGCGGTGGCTGTCGACCGGTCCGGTGGAGGCTTCGGCGTCCGCGGTGAAGGCCGAGGTGGACAAGTTGGGATTCCTGCGCGGTCTGGGCGCGGACCGCCTGGATATGTCGGTGCTCCCGGCGGAGCGCCGCCGGTTCCTGGCTACGATGGGCCGGCGTCTGACTCCGCAGGCCTTGCAGCGGCGGGATTCGCAGCGCCGGTACCCGATCCTGCTGACGGTGCTGGCGCAGTCGGCGACCGATGTGCTCGATGAAGTGGTGCATCTGTTCGACCAGGCGGTCTCGGCGAAATTCAGCACCGCGGAGAGGCGGATGAAAGAAGAGCTGGCCGAACGCGGCAAGACCGGTGAGGACCGGCAAGCCCTCCTCGATGAGCTACTGGCGATCATCAACGATCCCGCGATTCCGGACGAAGCGGTCGGGGCACTGCTGCGCGGAGAGAAGATCGGGTGGGAGCGATTGCGGAACGCTGTCGCGCAGGCCAAGCCCCGTTTGCCGCGTGATCACGGGCATCTGGCCGCGTTGAATTCGTCGTATTCGTATCTGCGGCAGTTCACCCCGCACGTGTTGTCGGCGGTGGGGTTCGCTGGCGGGACCGCGGCGACGGAGTTGCTGATCGCGGTGGACATGCTGCGCGAGTTGAACGCGACCGGCCGCCGCAAAGTGTTCGACGAGGCTCCTACGGGGTTCGTGCCGGCGAAGTGGCGCGGCTACCTCGAGGAGGCCCGCCGCTCCGGCAATATCACTGCGTACCGGCACTATTGGGAGCTGTGCGTGCTGCTGGGCCTGCGCGATGGGTTGCGCACCGGCGATGTGTACGTGCCCGGTTCGCGTCGCTACGCCGATCCGACCGCCTACCTGCTCACCCCCGAGCAGTGGGAGCCTCAGCGAGACGAATTCTGCCGCCTGGTCGGCAAATCCGCCGATCCCGGCCAGGCGCTGGCCGTGGTGGTCGACGAGCTACACGCCGCGCTCGGTGAGCTCGAGGCGGTCCTACGAGGGCGAGGGCCCGGTGCGCCTGGACGAGACTGGGGATCTGGTGATCTCGCCGCTGACCGCCGAAGACGTCCCCGACGAGGCGAAGGCGTTGAAGGCTGAGCTGACCGAGATGCTGCCGTTCGCGCCGATCGTGTCGTTGCTGATCGAACTGGACAAACGCACCGGTTACCTGGATTGCTTCACCCACGCGACCGGAAAACAGACCCGCACACCGGAACTCAAGCGCAACCTGATCGCGGTGCTGCTGGCGCACTCCACCAACCTTGGATTGACCCGGATGGCCGAGGCGTGCGGCATCTCCTACGACATCCTGTCCTGGACTTCAGAGTGGTATGTGCGGGAGGAAACCCTGCGGGCGGCGAATCTGGCGCTGATCGACTACCACCAGCGGTTGCCGCTGACCGCGGTGTTCGGGGCGGGCACGCTGTCCTCGAGCGACGGGCAACGGTTCCCCACCCGCGGCAAATCACTCACCGCCAGGGCGTTGAGCAGGTATTTTGCCGAGGAAGGGCTGTCCACCTACACGCACGTGACTGATCAGCACGCCACCTACGGCACGAAGGTCATCGTCGCCACGAAACGCGAAGCCCACTATGTGCTGGACGAGATACTCGGCAACGCAACGGATCTGCCGATCACCGAGCACGCCACCGACACGCACGGGGTGACGCTGGTGAACTTCGGGTTGTTCGATCTGCTCGGGTTGCAGCTCTCGCCCCATATCCGCGACTTGGGCCGAATCACCCTGTACCGGCCGGGACCGCGCGCCGAGGCCGAGGCCCGGTTCCCACACGCGGGCCCTTTGCTGACTCGCAAGCTGAATCTGGACCTCATCGCGGAGCACTACGACGACCTGCTGCGGCTGGCCGGATCGCTGAAGTTCGGCCACGCCACCGCCTCGCTGCTGGTCGGCAAGCTCTCCGCTTCGAGTCGCCAGAACGCCCTGGCCGCGGCATTGAAGGAGTACGGGGCGCTGCGCCGTACGATCTACGCCGCGAAATACCTGTCCGATCCCGACTACCGGCGGCGGATCGCCCGCCAGCTCAACAAGGGCGAATCCCTGCACGCGCTGCGCCGCGACCTGCTGTACGCGCACGAGGGCATGATCCGCGCCCGCCACCTTGAGACCCAGACCGAACAAGCCTGGTGCCTGACCCTGGCCACGAACGCGGTCATCGCCTGGACCACAGAGTATTACGGTCTCGCGGTGGAGCAGATGCGCCGGACCGGTCGGCGGATAGACGACGAGGTGCTAGCCCACATCTCACCCGCGCACAGCGAGAACATCAACTTCTTCGGCGCGATCGAAGTGGACATCGATGCTGAACTTGCCCAGCTCGGGCCCACCGGGTACCGGCCCCTGCGGGTGCGAGACACGCTGTTCTGACCCACGGTGGTGGACCCCAGAGTGGTGTGTACTCTCCAGATTTGCCGTCCGACCAGCCCATTCCCCGCGAGAAGGCACTCGACTTCGGCGCGGAAAGTCGCGCTGACGAAACTGCCGTGTACGGGGAGCTGGATCCGGTGCTACCCGCCCGATGACTGGCGCAGTGCACTTATTCCGGATGTGCGCTACTCCCTGCAGGCGTGGAGCCGGCATCGACCCGCAGGGGCGGAAGGGGGTGCCAGGTCGCTGGCACCTGCCGCATGAGTAAGGCGCAGTCGAGCACCGCGCTGCCTGGCGGGAACCGGTCCTGGTCGTCGAAGACCGTGGACCGAACCGAGTGGATATCGACCGGCTCGACTTGCCATGCGTCCGTCTGGAGTTCGAGCCCATCAAGGCATTGGCCGCTATGTGTGGGCGAGAATCCGGCCGAGCCACGCCGAAAGAAGTCCGATGCCTGCGCCAGATCGGCGAACAGTTCACTTCCCTGGAACCGCTCGGCGGTCCGGACGTCCACGCTCACGGAGACCGTCTTGTCCTGACTGGTGAAGGCCACATGCAGGTCCTGCGCCGTCTCCCGCACGTCGAACCGCGCCAAACTGTGCTCACCAGGAAACAGCCGGCCACCGGCAAGGACATTGATCGCCGAACCGCTGTCGCGGCGCGGGATGTACACACCGGTCGAGAGTCCCTGCGGACCATCCCACTCGACAGCGATGCGGTGCGCCGCGTTCTCGGTGCGCATCCCGACCCAGCCGGGTAGCCAACTGGGGCGGAACTGTCCGAGGCGGATCAGGCAGATGCCGGCAACCGCCCGGCCGTCAACCAATTGAGGGCGCATAGGCGGCGGCACCAAGCTCGCGGCGACCTCGGGGTCGATTCGGTAGTTCACGAGAAGACGTCGCTCGACGACGCTGGACATCCGCGGAGGTCTCATCCGGCATCCCTGTTCTTCGTGGTTCGCAGTCTGCGCTGCCTGACGATGACCTGTTCCGGGCAGATCGCGCTGAGGAACCTGCCGACACATAACGCCAGTCGTTCCTCGACAAGCGAGTAGAAGATCCGATTGGCGACTCGTCGCTCTCGGACGAGCCCGGCTGCCTTGAGCACACCCAGATGTCGGGAGATCGAAGGACCGCTGATCGGAAACTTCGCAGCGATATCACCTGCGGTCAACTCGCCGGAGCGCAGATCCTCCAAGATCTGTCGACGCGTGGAGTCGGCCAGCGCGCGGAACACTCCGGCTTCCTCTTCTAGCCCGAACTCGGTCATGGTTACAATTTAGCACCATAGCTAAATAGCGAATAAAGAAGGAAGGTACTCCAGCCGCCAGATCACGTCGTGGCCACAGACATCAGACCACGCGCCCTGGCCTGCGCACGTGCTGTCGCCAGGGCGAGCAGATGTTCCGTAAGTCGATCCATCAACGGAACACCACGGTCGCAGAACTCACGCCCTGGTCAAGGTGTTCCGTAGAGGTGTTCCGTGAACTGTTCCGGTGAACCCCCGTCATGTGGAACGATCGCCGGTGTGGTCGAACCCTTCCGCGTCGGATACGTGCGCTGCTCCACCGACGAACAAGACGTCGAGATCCAAGCCGACCAGTTGATCGCCCTCGGCGTGCCGAGTGATCGGATCTTTATCGACAAAGGGTTTTCTGGCACCACCCGCCGCAACCGCACCGGCCTGGACAACGCGCTTACCGCGGTCACCTCCGCCGCCGCGGCGGTCACCGAGCGGCAAGTGGTACTGACCACGACGAAATTCGACCGATTCGCACGCAACATGGCCGAAGCCGGCGAGATCCTGACCAGCCTGCGCGAACGGGACATCCTGTTTGGGCTCGGCAGCCAGATCTACGACTGGGCCGACCCGTTCGGCAAGCTTTTCCTCCAGACCCTCGCCATGGTGGCCGAATTCGAGGCCAATCTCGGCCACATGCGCACCCGCGAAGGCATGGCCAAGGCCCGCGCGAAGGGCCGCCTCAAGGGCAAGCAGCCCAAACTCCCTCTCACCGCCCGGAAAACGATCCACCGCCGATACCACGATCCCGACGACGACGCGAGCCTTGCGGACCTGGCCGAGGAGTACAGCGTCGGCCGCTCCACCATCCACCGCATCATCAGCGGCCCCGCGCCGCGCGTGTAGCCCTATCAATTCAGAACCGGAAACCTGACATCGCTGCTGGTCAAGCCATTGTCGTTGTTTTTCGCGCGAGTTCTACCGGGACCCCGTGGAGGGGCAGCGGTAGCTCGAATGCACTGTCGCCGTGGTTGACCCGTCGGTCATCCCCCCGACGATCCGCACATGCTGAGCTTCGGTCCCGTCGCCGATCGCCGGCGGACGCCATGCTGGTTCGCTCTCGTGTGTGCCGCATCCGGCCGCGATCAAGCCACTGATCGCCGCCACAACCAGGCGACCCCTCCCCGCTGAGATCATGCCGCGAATCTAGATCACGCGACCAGACAAATGCACCTTGCCCACCGAGAGGCTGCCGCGCCGAACTGCTGCGGCCGCGCAACGCGAGGCCTGTCGGAGATCTCAGGCCGTCCGGCCCCACCCGACAACGATGCGGCGCGGGCGGCGGCGATCGGCGTGGAGCTCGGCGACGCTGGTGGGCCCGATGTAGCAGCACGCGAGCCCGTCGCGCTGGTAGCGCAGGTAGGCGGCGGTGAGCTGGTGATCGGCATTGGTGTGCCAGTGGCCGCGGACCCGGGCGGGGACGATCGCGAAATTGGTGGTGCGGGCGAAGACTTCAGGCCCGGCCAGTTCTCTGCGGATGCCGACGTCGGTGCGGATCGCGTCGGCGGCGCCATCGCATCTCGGTCAGCATGGGGCCGAGGTCGGGGTAGCGCTCGCGTAGTTCGTCGGCGATCGCGAGCAGGCCGTGCAAGCGGTGGATCGGGGTGCACAGCAAGTGCAGCTCGGCCAACCGGCTCATCGGGTCCTCACCACCGCCGGCGGTCGTGAAATGCGGGGCCATATTGGTTCATGGCTTCCGTAGGTTCTTCGTTGCGGGTTTCATCTGGCTCCCGTGGGCGAGCGTGGACAGCGGTTGTTGGGCGGCCGAAAAAGCCGGTGCGGCGTGGTAGCCGAGCGGTATTTCAGCCCACTGCTGACGTTCGGTCACCCGTGGCCGACACTACCGACAACTGGCCTGGAGCGGCGCGGAGTTCCCCGCTCGTGACACGAATCGTCGAGGATTGGCGTAATCGGTTGCAGAAACTCGGAAATAGCTCGGGTAGTTCGTGCAGAATGCCGGTGGGCCGTTAGGTCCGCGGTATAGCGGTGAGGTGAGGGGTAGCAAGTGGGCGAACCGATTCCGGCAGCGCAGGCACTGATCAACACTGTCCTGGCACGCTACAGCTCGTTGGACGATTTCTTTCGTCGTCTGTGGAGCCTGGTCGACCCGCCCACCGAACAGCTGCCCGTGGTCGTGGAAACACCGGTCCGGATCGGCCGTCACCGGCTGCGGGAATCAGCCGCATGATCAGCCCGGACACCCATCGACACAATGCCTTTCGCGCCGCCACAGTCCGGCCGGGCTGCACTACACCGGGAGCGCTCCGATTCACGCAGACCGCGCATACCGGAGTGATTCAGCGCGGGCGGTTGCTCAGTGCTGCAAGTCGTGTGCGACCTGAATCAGGAACCTTGCCACCTCCTGCTGCTGATCGTGTCCGAGCAACTCCTGTCCGGGGCTTTCCTTGACGAAACTCATCTCTGCAGACCAGGTGCCGTCTTGAACGTGGATCTCGGTCCAGTACGGCAGCGGCGCACCCATCCGCGCCTTGCCCTCGAATCCCGCGAGAGGTTGGTAGTCGGAGGGTATTTCGACCGCGTCGTCCGTACGCGGGTTGTGCACTTGGAGCATGCCGATCAGCTTCCCTCCAGCATGATGGCCCTGGCATATGGTCGACCAACCGACGGTGCGGTTCTCCCCGGTCCCGATGGGGTCTTCCGACCCCGCGTCCGAGATCGACAGCTTCTCCCTGAGGAACGTGCTGTAGGAGTCACACAGGGTGAATCGGTCGTATTTCGACGGATCGGTGAAGTGGAATGATGGTGAGGAGCAGCCGACGATCCCGAACACCGCCGATATCGCCAGGATGACCGGACGGATCTTCAGAGCCTTCCTTTCTCGGTCACTCCAACACTTGACTGCTTGTGAGCGATCATCAGGTGTGGTTGTTGGGCGCGCAGCAGTGGCTGAGGCGATCGGCAAGGTGGCGCGCCTCGGTGCTGGTGAGTTCGATCATTTCGAGTCCGGCGACGCGTCCAGGGACGCCGAGCACCAGCGCCGCACCGTTGTTGGATCGGGCCTGCGGCACGAGAACTTTGACAGTCACCACGGCACGAGCGACCGGGCCGTCCACCGCAACAGTCCAACGTGTTCGCGCCCTCGCGGTGCCGGGCCCGGATAGCCGACCGGCATCCGCTGCAGCCCGCGGCGGGTGCGCGCCGGTCCTTGACGCACACGTATCCAGAAGCTCAGCCCCCGCGAGCAGGTGTCGAGCGACCTGATCTGCTTGTGCCGGTGACATTTCGGCGAAGCTGCGGCCCACGACCAGTTCGATGTATACCTTGCGGTCCCGCCCGATCGCGTCGAGTGCGTTCAGTTGCACGATCACCTCGGCGGACCACGACGCAGCAGAACCTGAGATCGTCACCGCCAGTGCCGGGCCCACATGCAGAACAGGCTCATCGGGACCCACCCAGTCGAAATCGTCGTGGCCCTCGCAGAACGACGGGCACGGCAACACTGCGGTCACGTCTGCATACTCCCTGTACAACAACAGATTCCGACACATGGAGCCGCCGCACGTCGTGACGTCCCGGCCGCGCGGGTTCGCCTACGGCGGGAATCAGATGCTGGCCGGCCCCGCTGGCGTTGCGGCGTGTCGGCGGGGCGAGGACACCGATACGAGCCAGGCGACAGCCACGAGTATCACGGCAGCGGCGGTGAGCGCGGCTGCGGTGTACGAGTAGAGCGTTGCAGAGGCAAGCAGCGTGAGGTTCACCGCGGTCGCGACTCCCACGATCACTGCGACGACCGGCGTCAGGGCCAGGCCGTGCGGCTGGCGCGAACTGCTGCGGGGGAGTGCGCGTTCGTGGAGTAGCGCCAGGACCGCACACAGCGCTGCCTGGACGCACAGCAGTATCGACGGGGACCAGCTGCCCACCCCGACCAGTGCGGCGAGCACGATCGGTCCGAACACCAGCGCGGCCGCGGTGCTCGCGTACCAGGCGGCCGCCGAGGCGATCACCAACTCGGGCGCGGAGGTGGAAATCAGCGTGGCGAGCGCGGCCACGACCAGAACTCCGGCGCTGGCGCCTTGGAGAGCGCGGGCTGCCGCCGTCCAGGTGCCGTCATCTCCGGCCGCCGTGATGACCGAAGTGATTGCGAATCCAGCCAACCCGATGGCCGGCATGTGCACTGCGATCCGTCGACCGCGCGCGCCCACGATGATCGCGGCGACCGCGAAGCCCGCCAAATAGGCCACAACCGAGGCCACCGGCACGCTCGAGAGCGCAGTCGTGAATCCAGCGCCGGTGCTGGCGGTGGAGGGCATCGCGAACTCGGCGAGCGACAGTGCTGTGCTCACGTAGGCAATGGCGGTGATGACAGCGGGGTTCCCGGAACGGGAGAGGCGGCTCGCAGGAGTGGGCGCGTCCAGATCGATATCGGGCATAGCGTTTTCAGGCTTCCTTCGTGGAATAGGCGACGCTGCGAATGAGGTGGCCGCGCTTGAGGTGCTGGATGAGGCTCGCGATCGCGTCGAGGCACCCGTCTTCCGGTTTAGCGGGGGTCGGGGGCTGGCGATCACTGGCCGCTCATGGAAGGCTGCTGCGCGGTTGATCGCTGTGCGGCGCACAGTGTTTCGCACTGTGCGTTCCGTGGCGAGCACCACGGACTGTGTGAGCTCGACGACGCCTATCTGCGCCATACGATTTCGAATTCGACATGCCAACCCCACCTACGTCAGCGCAGAAACGATACTCGCCGAGATTAGCCATGCGGCGGCGGAATCAGATATACCCATTTCGGGGATACCCATTTTGGGACGATGCCGCCGTCTCGTCTGCGGAATGAATCGCAGTTCTGCGTGGACTTTGCCGATGTGCCACAGTCGGGTGGGTCTGGTTCAATGCGAAACGCGGTCTGCGACCGCAGGATCAGCGCACCGACGCCCCGGCCGACTGGTGGGGCCCGCACTGTGGGGAGAACACCGCATGTCCACCACCAGCGATGCCCGCCGCGCGGGTCCGAGGCGAGCTCTCGACGCCGTGACCAGCGTGGCCGTTGCGGTCACCAGACCGCTCATGCTGTTCGTGGCTCGCATGCTGGCCCCGCGACACTTGCGCCAGGCCAGCTATATCGGCCAGTCCGCGGCTGCTACGACAGCATCGCGCCGCGCGGATTGATGCTGCGGGGGCGTGGGGATCGCCCGCTCCGGTGTGCGGATCAGGTGTTCGGCGGGTGTTCGGCGGCCGGGTCGGGAGGGACGGGTTCGATGAAGCTGGAGAGCTCCCAGGTCCACCGGCCTCCGGGCCACCAGATCAGCAGATGGTCGGAGCTGGGTGGGGTGTAGGAGTAGACCGGTTCCGGATTGCCGGCCTCGTTGATGGGTTCGTCGACGAACCCGCGGGCTCGGTGGTCGGGCGGGGCGAGATAGCCGTGGATGGGGCTGGGTTCTTCGCCCGGCCAGGTGACACGGCGGACCTTCGTGCGCGGTGGGGACATGTGTCAGGCCCGACCCGGGTGCACGCGAGGTGGTCGATGAACGACGTCGTTGCATTGCACGCAACGCCAGGTCAAACCCTGGGCCCCGCCGCCGACGAGCACGCGATCGGGGCCCAGGGGATGGTTTTTGTGGCACTCCAGAGGTGCGGCTTGCTCGGCACGACCGGCTCGGTTGATGTGCAGCCGGGTCGGGTCGGCCGGGGTGCCGTCGCCCAATGCCCACCGCATGCCGTCGAAGACATGGGAACGCATGTTCGAACAATAACAGGGGTTCGCCGGTTCGAGGTCCGTGGCGGACGGATCCGGCCGGCCCGGGATTACGCGATCAGGCCGTCGAGGGGGTTGGTCCCGGGCATCTCGTAGGGCGTGTTCCAATACGGGTCGCCGGAGGGGTGCCCACCGCTGGGCGTCCAATCCGAGGCCGGTGGCGGACAGCCGACGACACCGGTGGCGCAGATGGGGTCGACCTCGGGCTCCAACGGCACACGCCCTCGATCGACGAAGTCCGGCGGCATACATGCCACCGTGGGTCCACCTACGCCGGCGGTGCAGTCATCCGATGCCGATGCTGTACCGGCAGCTCCTGCTACTCCGGCGAGGACTGCGATCGGGGCAGCGAGCGATGCGATGGCGAGAGCTATTCTCATGGGCGGGTTCTCCGGGAATCCAGGCCCGGCGACTAGGACCGGGTGCACGGTAGACAGGATTTCCAGCGATGAATGTCGCTGAGTGACAAGACATTTCGAATGACTCGGATGTCTGGCCTGATTCGCTGTCGCTACCGGCGCCCAGCTGCGATACTCGTGGTGCGGTTGCCCTCGAACGTGCTGTCGGGCGAATTCCCGCGCCCAACGGCGCTAACCTACGGTACCGTAGGTGTTAGGCCGCAGCCAATCCATCAGCCTCCCGGCTTCCGATCGGAAGTTTCCGGCGCTGTCATCAATCCTGTTCCCGTACTGGGATTTTCGACCATCCGACACAGGTTCGACCCGTGGGCTTCCCACTGGGGAGCGCATGTCACATCCAGGGGTGCCGCCCCTGATTCTGGGGCCGGCGGTCAGGAGAGAGGTTGGCTAGCGTCAGTCGTGGCTCGCCGCCCTGGCACAAATAGCTGCGCCCATCACGTTTGTGGTGCGGAAACGCAGGTTCAGGGGGCGAGCCACTTCCCTGCGCCGGGCCGGCGTAGCGACCAGTCCGCTACCGTTCGAACATGACTCGGCGCGCTGTGCGAGCGACCCGATCACATCGGTTCCAGCGCCCCGCGCGACCCGCGGTGACGCCGAGAACCTTTCACGCGCGAGTGGGTCAGTGCTGATTGACGATGAGAACGTCGATGGGGGCTTGTCGGATCGCGTCGGTTGCGGTGGTGGCGAGTACGCGGCGAATGCGCCGGAGGAGCCAGTTGCCGGTGTCGTCGCCCGTGTTGCCCAGGACCAGCAGCTGCGCGCGGGTATCGGCGGCCAAGCGCAGCAGGGCCGCGGTCGGGGTGCCTTCCAGCGGATGGAGGGTGATTTCGCTCGCGCCGCATCTGCTCGCCTGCCGGTGGGCGGCATCAAGAATCTCGTCGGCGTCCGCGCACCCGAACAGCAGGTGGGCTTCCGATTTCAGGACGTCGATAGCGGGGTCGGAAGGTCGGTTGGGTGAATACGCGCAGCCGATCGCCAGTTGCGCGCCGCTGAGGGCGGCCAGGGTAGCGGCGCGGTCGATTGCTGCGAGCGAGGCGGGTGAGCCGCTGGTCCCGACGACGATCGGCGCTCGGGCCGTAGCGGCGGCACGAGCAGCGTGGTCGATGTCGGGGTGTAGGCCGCGAAGGTCGGTGCCGTACAGGCGATGGTGGGGAGGGGTCTGCGTGGCGATGGTGAGCATCTGTTCCTCATGGTCTGCCGAGTTGGTGCCCGCCCCCGGCGATCATCAGGGGCGGGACCGCCGCGAGCCGCCGCGCCGGCGCAGTCGTGTTCGGCGGTGCCAGACGCGAATTCGCCGCGGGCTGTGCAGGCGTGGCGCGGGCGGGCGGCGGATGTGGGCGCGGCGGTGCCTCAGCGGAGTCGTTGATGTGTGCCGCAGATCAGCCGCGGCGTCACAGTGACGTAGTGGATGGTTATCCGGAATGTGTCAGTTGACGGCCAGTCCGGGCTGCCCCTGAGGTTGCGGGATGTCGATCGTGGCGGGGGCGGGCTTGAAATCCCACCGCATCGGGTTGGGGTCGGAGCTGGACTGCCCGGTGGAGGAGTCCGGGTCGGTGGGGAGTGGGGTGAACAGGTCACTGCAGTCGGCGGCGATGAGGTAGGGGCCCCACTGGCACTGCAGGTTTCCCGCTGCGGCCGACCCTTCGGCGGCGAGCACGGAGGCGAGTAGGCCGCCACACAGGACGGCTGCGGTCGCACAACGCTTCATGGACGTGGTGAGTGCATTCATTTGATTTTCCTAGGCGCAACTCGAAGTACGGAGCAGCTGGCATGTGCTCTCTCGGCGAGTGGAATGGCGGTCCGGGCGGTCAATCGACCTTGTCCCGGCCGCGGGGGAGCCGCGGCGTCTGGCGCCATGCAGGAATTGTCACGCTGGTCGCTTCCGGCGCACAGCGGCTGCCACCGACGGAATCGCGTGCAGCAGAAGGCTTCACGTCCGCTTACGGTGCCACTGACCTACGGTACCGTAGGTCAGTGGCGCGGGTCACGCACAAAAAGGCCAACGAACGGCCCGGTTCTCAGAGCGTCGGCGGTCGCCGCGCGCTGATGCCGGTGGTGATCGGGTCGGGCGGGCGTCGCGTGGTTCGCGGGATCGGCGCTGGCTGGTCGCGGCGGGGCGGGCCGGCCACATGCCAGCCGAAGATGTCCAGGCTCGGAGGCGTCCCGCCGTGCTGAACGCTCCCGGTGGCTGTCACGTCCGGACCAACCCAGCAGCGGCGGTGGCGGGTCAATGTGCTTGGCCATCAACCTTTTTCACGCCCAGGTAATCGTTGCCGCGTTCGGGTGGTGGGGTAGTGTCACCGGCCAGTCAAAGATTTGAGAGCGGAGCGGGTTTGTGAGTGCGGTGATAACCCCGGCGAGGCAGGGGCGGTCTCAGCGGAGGTGGGCGGGGATCGGCGCGGCGGTGGTGCTGGTGGCCGCGGTGGCGTTCGGCGCGGTATTCCTGGTGAAGGCCAAGTCGTCCGATGAGCTGGCTGGTGGGCCGACCTACGGCGCCCCTGCGGACGAATGCGCGATGGTCTCGCGCGCCCTGTTGGACCGCTATGTTCCTGGCGCGCCGTGTAAACGCACCTCGGCGAGGACCGTCACCGCCGACGAGATCACGTATACCCCGAGCTGGGCGACAGTCGCTTCCCCCGCCCAGCCGTCCAGTATTCAGGTGGTCTTGCGGGTAGCGAAGACGGCCCCCTCCATGTACACGCACTCGAAGGACACGCTCGGCGTGTATCAGGCAACGCTCACCGATGCGTCCTCCACCGAGATGAACCCTGCCGAGCTCGGTCCGAAGGTCCAGAAGGCGGTTCTGCTCAGCGGCAGCTCGAAGTCGTTTTCGGGTCGCTTCGATGCGCGCATCATCCTGCTTTCGGGAAACGCTGTGGTGGATGTCGTCCTCACCGATTGGACGAGCACCGAGGCGTCGGTCGATGCGTTGAAGGTAGTCGCCGCGGATATTGTGGCGAATATGAGTTAGGCACAGTCGAATTCAACAATAGTCGCCGAACAGCGTTGCCACATATACCCATTTCGAGTATCCCCATTTTGGGGTGTCCCCGCTCGACCGGGGTGCGGAGTTGGTGTTCGTGCAGTTCGGCGGCACTTTTTTCGGTTCGTGTTGAGCGGCTCGTGCGGTGGGGGTAACTTCCGGCTTGTCGATTGTTTGGCAGGAGGGGTTTGCTTTGCCCAGAACACAATTCGCCGCGGCACCGCCGACGGGCAGCGAGCTCTCTCGGGTCAGCGGACCCGCCACGAACTCGCTGGCCCAGCTGATACGCCAGCGCCGCGACCCGGTCGCGGCCGCCCGCGCGGACGAGGCCACCTACGGGGCGGTGTACGCGCTCAACATGTTCGGCAGCCAGTGGATCATCGCCGCCGGCCTGGATGCGGCCCAGGAGATCCTGATGAGCAAGGGTCGGGTGTTCGCCAACGGCCCGGCCTGGCGGCCGCTCAACGGCCCGTTCTTCGACCGCGGTCTGCTGATGCTCGATTTCGACGAGCACCGCGCCCACCGCTCGATCATGCAGCAGGCGTTCGGCCGCACAGCGCTCACCTCGTACCTGACGAGCCTGCACACGATCGTGGAGCGGCACATCGGCGAGATGTCCGAAGGCAGTGTCGCTGACGGTAATCCGGTGTTGATGCACCGCCGCTTCGAGCAGTTGACCATGGATGTCGCGCTCGAGGTGTTCATGGGCGCACGTTTGCCGCGCGAGGAGGCCGCCCGGATCAGCAAGGCCATCGTGTCGACCCTGCAGGCGGCCGGCGCCATGGTGCGCGTGGCGATCCCCGGCAACCGGTGGTGGCGCGGACTGCGCGGCCGTCGCACGCTGGAAGCCTTCCTGACCGATCGCGTCGCGGCCGCCCGCGAAGGGCAGGGAAGCGACTTGTTGTCGATGCTGTGCCACGCCACCGACGAGGACGGCGCCCGCTTCACCGATCGCGACGTGGTCGATCACATGATCTTCCTGCTGGTCGCCGCGCACGACACCACCACCGGCACGCTGACGAACATGGTCTACAACATGGCCAAGTACCCGGACTGGCAGAAACGCGCGCGGGCCCGCTCGCTGGAGATGCCGCTCGAGCTCGGCTACGACGAGCTGGCCGCGCTCACCGAACTGGATTGGGTCCTCAAGGAGACGACGCGGTTGTGCACGCCGATCCAGATCGAGCCGCGCGTCGCGGTGGCCGACACCGAGGTCTGCGGCTACTTCATCCCGAAGGGCTCGATGGTGGTCGTTCCGACCCTGGCCAATCATCACCGGCCCGAAATCTGGTCGTGTCCTGAGGAATTCGATCCCGAGCGGTTCGGTGACGAGCGCGCTGAGCACAGGCAGCACCGCATGGCGTGGGCTCCGTTCGGCGGCGGCCCGCACAAATGCATCGGCCAGCACTTCGCCGGCCTGGAGATCAAGATGGTGCTGCACCAGCTGCTGCGCGGCTTCGAATGGGAAGTCCCGCAGGACTACATCATGCCGTTGGACATGAACGCGACGCCGATGCCGAAGGACTCGCTGCCGGTGACCCTGCGGCGACGCTGAAGCACGGCCGGATTCGAGCCGCCCGCCGCTCGCAAGAAAACTGCGCTGCCGCCGTCGTGCATCGACGCCGGCAGCGGCGCAGTCGAAGGGCCGTGTCCGAGTGGGTGACGGGATCAGCCGTTGCAGTAGGACTTGGCGAGGTGGCCGTCATCGTGCATGCCCGCGGAGCTTCCGGCCGGGGGCAGGTAGGTGTCGTGGTGCAGGTCGTCGAAGGCGTTGTGCTCGGCTTCCTGGAGCGTCGCGCCGTAGCCGATCCCCTTGAAGAAGGGACCGTCGTTGCCGATGACCAGCGCCGCACACCCGTCGATCCACTGGCCGCGGATCGTGCAGTTGCGGGGGCCTCCGCACTCGGCCATCGCGTCGGCGTCGGCGTATGCCTGGCTGGGGTAGTTCGCGGCCAGGCCCCAGCTGCCGTTGTCGGCGGCGGCGATCGCCCCGTAGTACTTGCCATCGGGCCCGCGTTCGGCATCGGCGACCGGGCACCCGATCATCGCGAGCGTCACGACAGTCGCGGCCAGCACCGACGACTTCAACAGGATCGACATCAATTCCCTCCGAATCACAACTGATGAAAGGTCCGCGATCACTGCGGACCCGAACGCTTTTGGCTCGCATGCCCCGGCCGCCCCCTTCGCGGCCGGTTACTGCGGTAGAGCGCCAGGCAGTACAGCTGGTCGTGAACGTCCGACGAGATGCGCGAGGGCCCCCAAGACCGTCGGGCACCCCCGGCGACGCGTATTCCTCGGCAATACTGCGGGTTTGACCACCTACACCATGTTCTGTCCGGGGTCGAGCTTGAACTTGTGCCGTCCGTACATGACATGGACGCGTGGGGGTTCGTTGGTTGCCTGATGGCGGGCCGCGCGGATGTCTCGCCAGAGGAGTTGCAGGCGCTGGTCGTTGTCGAGCGCTGCGGCGCCGGCCGATTCGATCAGGGTGTCGGCCGCGGCGACGCAGCGTTGCACGGCGCGGACCTGGTCACGGCGGGCCTTCATCCGCAGCTCCATGGGGACCTCCTCGCCGGCGACCACGAGGTCGTAGACCTTGGAGATGTTGCCCGAGAGCTGTTCCCAGGAGGCGTCGATGTCGGAGCCGGTCTCGCCGACGCACAGCGCGATGAACGGGTCGTCGGTGGCCCGCTCGCCGAAGTAGGCTGCGCGCTGCCGAGTGCCCTGGTATTCGACGTAGAGATCCCACGCTCCATGGGCCATACCGATCACGGGCGTGCCGATGGCGGCGGGAAATACTGTGCCCCAGGGCATGCGGAACAGGGGCTCGTCGTTGACCTGTAGGCCTGGTGCCTCGAAGGCGCCCATGGTCTCGAAGTTCAGGAAGCGGTGCGCGGGGACGAACACGTCCTCGACCACGAGGGTGTTGGACTGGGTTCCCCGCAGCCCGTAGGTATCCCACACCTCGTCTATCGAGTACTCCGCTCGTGGGATCAGAAACGCGCCGAAGGCCAATTGCTCGGGGATCGGGGCACCGACCATCGCCCATTGGGCGTGCGCGCTGCCCGAGGAGTACCGCCAGTTCCCGGTGACTCGATAGCCGCCCTCGACGGGCGTGGCCATCCCCATCGGGGCATATGAGGAGCAGACCAGCGCGTTGGGGTCCTGGCCCCACACGTCTTGCTGGGCTTGCTGATCGAACTGGGCCAGATGCCACGGGTGCACACCCAGCACGCTGGCCACCCATCCGGTCGAGCCGCACGCTCCCGAGAGCCGCCGGATCGCCTCGAACGCGATCATCGGGTCCGCGGCCTCACCGCCCCACTGGCGGGGCTGCATCAGGCGGAAGAATCCGGTCGCTGCCAGTTGTTCCATCGTGTCGACCGAGATGCCTTTGTCATGGGTCTCGCGCGCGCGGTCCCGCAACATCGGCAGCAGCCTATCTATCCGGTCGATCAATTCGTGTGACATGAACCCCACCCACCTACGTCTTGCAGAAACAAATACCCGCCGAGGTTAACCGGGTAGTCGCGGAATCAGATATACCCATTTCGGGGATACCCATTTTGGGAAATGCACCACCCTCGCCCACCACGCACCGAAACCCGCCGCACCCGCATCCGACCGAAAAACAAGCCCTCCTATCACCCACCGAAAGAGCCTCTAACTGCAGCAATGCACGTCAACTAGCCGATAGTCCCCAGCAGTGATTACACTGCGCGACCAATGATCGACTGTGTATTCCAGGTTGAGGATATTGGGGGATTGCCATGACCGGCGAGGATCGGAAATCGGCGGGCGGGGTCAGTGGATTCGGCGTAACAATGGCGCTGATCGGGCTGCCGCTGTTCTTGATCAGCTTTGCTGCAGCGAATGACGCTGAGCACCCGAAATGTGATGGGCAGTCGATGTCGAGCGCGGACACGTGCCTGTCGTCGCGGTCCGGTGCGCAAAGCCGCGATGACCGCGCATCCGATGCCGCGACGGCCGCCGGGTGGATGCGACCCACCGGGATCGTCCTGCTGGCCGGCGGGCTGATTGTCCTTGCCGGCCGGGCTGCGGCAGCCACCTCCAGACGGTCCGAGCGCACCGACCAGAAGAGCTGAGTTGCGTTGGGCCACAACGTATCTAGGATCGTGGAGACAAGATCAGTCTTCGCAATAAGGGGTGGATGATGTTTCTGTTTCGGGCGTGGAAGCTGCTGGTAGCATTCGCGGCGGGTCTCGTCGGTGAGGCGACGGCGGCGTGGCTCGGTATCACCGTCTCTTTTGGGGTGCTGATCGGTGGAATCAGCATCGGGAACAAGGTCTTTCGTCGCAACGTCTGAGGTCACCCGCCCCGGAGCCCGGATGGCCTGGACGGTCGGTCCGCCAATTCCTGATTCCCGGTTCTCGCTTGGGCGTGCGTGAGGCTGGCCCGACCAGCTTGGTCACGTGCCGTGCCGAGCTGTGGGCCCCGGTCGCCGCGACCGGCGACCGCGTTTGGGCGCTCGGAATCCGAGGGCTAGCTGCTCTCCGAACGGAAATCGAGACGGAGCTGCGCACCGGGGGAGCGTGGTGGCCGCGTATGTCGCCACTGCCGACGCATTACTGGCTCGGCCGCGGATGGCTCGACTTCAATGACATCCGAGACGGTGGCTAGCGGGCTGAGGAGTTCGGCTAGGTCGGGCGACTCCAGTTCCGTGTTGGGCATGCGAAGCTTCGCGGTGTTGCGAAGGGTTCGCGGCGAGATGACCATGTCCACCTGCATCCCGATTCGGTAGATCACGTAGTTGAGTCCACGCTCGGTCAGCGGCCCCGAAACCTGCTTCAGGTTGAGGAACAGCGCTTCGGTCTGCTGATCGCCTAGCAGTTCGCGCCGCTTGAGCAGCCAACGATCCAGGACAGCGACGGTCCCGGGTCTCAGCGTCTTCCAACAGGTTTCGTCGTCTGTCCCGCGGCTGCCGATCGCGCCGGTGTGGCTTTTCGGATCCAGGCGCAGATCCGAGCACCGATATCCCACGACATCAGAGGTGGTCGGCTCGATGTCGAGGATGAGCGCGGCCACTGCGATGTCGCGCTCACTCCGGGCGGCGGCGCTGCGGGTCACCATGCTGTGCTGGCGGCGGTCGAGTGCTTCCAGTTCGGTCTGAGTCGATGCGGTGCGCGGCACCCGTAGTCGGCGCTGGAACCCCAGCCAGTAGTAGAACAGGTCCACCGCACGCAACATGCCGCGCACCGTGGCATCGGCCAGGTTGTGCTCGATCATCATCACGGCGCGGTAGCCTCCTACCGCGCGCGCCCGCCCGGCCTCGTCCGCGAAAGCGACACGGTGCGTGGGATGTTGGACGTCGGTCACCAAGCTGTTGTCACCCAGCCACTGCAGAAACAGGCGCACGTGGCGCAGATAGGTGTCGCACGTCCCTGCGGACAGCACCGGATCAACCACCTCACCGTCAGCCAGACCGTGCGAGAACAGGCGGAGCACTGCGTCATCGACGTCCCCACCATGGCCGATCAGATCCATCCGTGCCCGCGCCCCGATACCTGCATCTCCCACCGGTCGCCACTCCTTCCGTGCTTGATCGGTGATCCGAGGATGACAGGTCTCACCGACAGAGTTGCCTGACGTGATGTTTACAGCAGATAGTGGCAGTCTGCTGTAAACATCACGCTGCCTTGGACACATCGAAAGCCAGGACCGGGTGCGCTGGGATTTGGGTGCCGCCGATGCGCCAAGCAGGGTCGCGCATACCCCGGTAGATGGTCATCGGCGCGTTCTCGAGCAGGTGACCGTCGTAGGGGTCCGGGGTTCCTGCCAGGATCCTGTCGCAGGCGTTGGCGATCTTCTCGCGCTGCTCGAGCCACAGCAGCCAGGCCCGCAGATCCGCGGCGTCGAGCCCGCGCAGCAGCTTGCGGCGCTCGGCTCGGCGCTGTTCCTGCTGTTCGGGGGTCTGGTCCTGGAACCACTTGCGTTGGGCCCACATCGAGCGCAACAGCTTCGCCGGCCTGGTTCGGCTGGTGGCCAGTCGTTCTCCGGGGGCCAGTTGTGCGAGAGCGTCGTTGAGCAGAACCCACACCTTGCGCTCGTAGCCGTGACGTTTGTCCTGCTTGGCGGCGTGGCAGCGCCCGGTGGGGGCGGGGGTGCTACAGCTAGTGGGGGACTTTTCCGAGCGGCCCCGTTCGATCGCGGTCTCGACGACAGCGGTCACCGCGAAGGCGTCGCAGCTCTTGGCTCCTCCGCTGTAGCGGCGCGCGTACACCAGCAGCCCGCAGGCGATGGCATCGTCGCGGACACGGCGAACGGTCTTGTCGTCCATGCGGGTGGCGCGGGCGAGGTCACGAACGCTGACCGAGCCCTCGCGGGTCACCAGGAACGGCGCCAGGTGATAGAGCAGCGTCCTGATGCCCTGCTGGCGATCTCGGCGCATCCGCAGTCCCGCGAGCACCGTGCCGGCGGCCGCGTCGAGCCCGCGGCGCACATCGGCGATCTGAGCCTCGACCACCGGGTCCGGCTGCGCGGCAACCTCGTCGACGCGGTAGCGGCGGGGCCGGGCTTCCTCGGCGTCGCGGACGGCCTTGCGCCACAGCGGCCGCCACCAGGCGAAGGTGATGCGCGCGACCCGCGGCGGGCACGCCTCGAGCGCAGCCTGCCAAGCCTGGTCCTGCGTCAGCCCGTTCTCCGCTGCGGCGATGGTGACCGCGTGCACCCAGATGTAGCGCCGCCACCAGCCCTCACTGCGCCGCGACTTCGCGCCCTCGCCGCTGATCAGCTTCCACGCCTGCGCGCCGCTGTACCCGGCCCGGGCCATCGCGCACGAGCGACCGAACTCGCGCGCCGAGCGGCTCCCGTCGCCGACACTGGTGCGCGCCTTGGGCGCGCGAGCCTTGACCACCGATTTCGAGTGATTGCGCGCGGGCACGGCGGCGACGACGGTCTGCGGGGTGAGCGTGCAGCTGACCACCGGACTCGCCAAGCCCCGCCGGTGCGGCGCACTCAGCGTCCGGATCACCTCGCCTGTGCGGTCGTCGACCACGATGCCGAGCTTCTTACTCAGCCGCGCACACGCTTTCGCCCACGCGCGCGCCTGCAACGGCGTCCGCGCGGCCGCGTGCACATGCCATCCGCCGGGCCGGCCGGATCGGCGTGCCAGGCACCGCAGCTCGTGCTCGACGCACCACGCCACCAACGCCTCCGCGCACGCGTCACCCAACACTGCTCGTTCCGGCACAGGGTCGATGTCAGCGCTCAGCATTCCCGTATTCAGGGCGCGTGCCATCGTCGCGGCGCGACCGGCCGCCACCTCATCCTGCGCCTTCGTCAGGCTGGCGACCCATCGCACCTTTTGGTTGTCAGGGTCGATCAGCAGCCACTTGCCCGTGTACATCACCTCATCGAGCGCGGCCAGATACTCCGCGGTCGCGTCGTCGTAGGGACCGGCCGCAGCCGATGTGTGCTGCACAGCACTCTCACGCGCACATGCGCTGAGCAGCGTCGTTCCACACGCGAGCGACACGTCCGGCGTATTGTTCGCGAGAAGAGTGGAATCGATATGAGGGTGTGCGCTACCCTCGGACCTGCAACCCAATGCAGCCTCTGTGGTAACGGTGGCACCGCGGCCGACGAGTTCCCGCTCGTCCCCGCCAAAGTCTTTGAGCCTGAAGTGTTCCCGCACTCCGGCTCGCGTCCCCAGTCGATCAACCTCCCTTCCCGGGGAGGAGTCTGTCTGGCTGGCGGGTGGCCCGATACCTCTGTTCAGTTAGTCCAAGTCTTGCGGATGATTAGTCCCGCTAATGACCTCCCGTTTTCGCTCGGAAATTCTCGGGGGCTGTCGGCGCTGGCCCACTGAACTTGCACCGGTACCGGGCCCATTGCGGATGGCACCAGCAGCGTTTCGAGTTCTCCCGAGCGTCTCTGTCCGGTCGGTGCCGCATTCACCTGTGTGCCAGGTATCGACTGAAGGAAAACGGCAGACGCTCCTGCTCGGAGCAACGAGCGGCGCGTAATCGAGGTCGTTGTCGTGGCAGGCACCGGCGTCAACCCGCTAGCGGCATGTGCTCGGACCGGATTCGCGTCATCGGCGACTTCCGGATGAAGGACTGCCGCTTCTCGCGGTGGCCCATGGCGTCATGGAAGAAGCAGGGATACATGCGGCTGGTCTCCTGGGCGAGGATGACTTCGACGTTGCCGATGGCGCGGCGACGTTCTTCTTTGCCGTAGAGGGCGGCTCGGTACAGCGGGCCTTCGCTGTAGAGGCGGGCGAAGCGGTGGACCGAGTGTGCGAAGTTCCGGTCGGGGCGGATTTCGTCGATGAGCCCGATGTCGAGCGCGGTGCCGGTGTCGATGGGTTGGGCGGCGGTGAGGAGTTCTTCGGCGATGGTCTGGCCGACGCGGCGGGGCAGGGTGGCGGTGTGCAGCTCGGAGCCGGTGAGGCCCATGGTCTTGTAATGCGGGTTGAGGATGGCTCTTTCGGCGGCGACGACGAAGTCGGCGGTGAGGGCGAGCATCACTCCGCCCGCGCCGGCGCTGGCTTGGACGGCGGCGATGGTGACTTGGTCGCAGGTGGCGATTTCGGCGCAGACGCGGTTGATGGCGTTGATCGATGCCCAGCCTTCGGCGTCGGGGTTGTGGGCGAGTTCGATCGAGCCCAGGTGCAATCCGTTCGAGAATGCCGGGCCGGTGCCGGCGATGATGAGGACGCGGGTGTCCGCGGCGGCGGCGGTGCGGATCGCGGCGGCCAGGCGCAGGGAGAAGTCGACGCTGAATGCGCCGGCGTAGGCGAAGAATTCGACGGTGCCGATGTCGCCGCTGCGGTGGTAGCGGATGTCGGACCAGGCGGGGTCGGTGCCGTGGTCGGGGACCTCGGGTTCGCCGAGCCGTGCGAGGACTTCGGTCGCGGGTGCTTTCACCGGTGGCAGCTGCTCGTCGCGGGCGCGCAGGTGGCCGATCAGCAGGCTGCCGCTGCCGCAGGCGATTCGGAGGTAGTGCTGGGTGCGGCCGATGATCGTTCCCGGCTCGGCGTTGGGGGCGTTGATACCGCTGAGGTGTGCGTCGTGGAGGTAGACCTGGTGGCCGGCGAGGGTGGTGAGGACGCCGGGGGAGCCGTCGGCGGCGTGGATGGCGGGCAGGATGTCCTTGGCGGGCTTGGTCCAGTCGATGGCTCGGTCGCGTTGCCGCAGAGCGGGTCGGGTGCGGGCGTGGGCCAGCAGGCGCGGGTGCTCGTCTTGCGGCACGGGGGTGAAGTTCGGGTCTTCGAGGTGGTCGGCGGCTTCGAGGATGCAGGCGATGGCGGCATCGGCGCTGACACCGTTGTAGATGGCCGATTTCGTGTCTTCGGGCATCGCGTAGTTGCGGGTGGTGACGACGGGGCCTGCGTCCATTTCCTCGACGGCCATCAGTGCGGTTGCGCCCCACACCTTTTCGCCTTCGGTGATCGCGTAGTCCAGTGAGCTGGGGCCGCGGTCGCCGACGACTCCGGGGTGAATGATCACGGTGGGCCAGCGTCGGGTGATGTGGGCGGGGATCTTGGTGACCAGGTAGGGGCAGATGATGGCGTCGATGTTGTCGTGGCGCGCGAGGGCGGCGTCCATTTCGGCGGCATCGGCGACGACTTCGATGATTGTTTCGCGTCCGGAACGGCGCAGCGCGAGCGCAGCTCGTTGTGTCACGCCGTTCGCGGCGCTGGACAGCAGGAGAATGCGGTATGCCATGCCGATGCTCTTTCTGGGCGCGCCGGACCGGGCCGTCCTGACCCACGGCGATGTCGACCATGCGGGCGGGCTCCAACTCTTCTCCGAAGCGCGGGTCCACGTGCACCGCGACGCGCTGGGCCTGGAATGCGCTTGTCGAAGCAGGTGCGCCACATGGCGATGTTGTTGCCGTGCGCCCAGAACCGGTAGTGCGAATCGAAGCGCTCCTCGGGTGGGGGAGAGGGCCGCCAGCGCGCGACCTTCGGTGTGTTCAGCCTGATGGTCTCGATCGGCCCGCCGACCGCGTCGAACTCGGCCGCAGCCTCCACCAGTGCGCTCAGCCAGCCTGGATGCACCCAATCGTCTTGATCGGTGAACGCGAGGAAATCGCCCTCTGCGGCCTCGGCACCGACGTTGCGAGCGTGTGGCGCACCCGGGCGATCGGAGCTGTCGATGCGGCGCAACCGCAGTAGCTCACTCAACGGGTGGTCACGCAGATATTCGATCAGCCCGTCGGTGGATCCGTTATCGCTGAGAATCACCTCGAATGGATCCGGATATTCCTGTGCGGCAAGACCTTCCAGCTGGGTGCTGAGCAACGGCAGGCCATTGAATACGGGGATGATCACCGAAACCAGCTCGGGCTTTCGCACCGGCGTGGATTCATCTTCTGGCATTGGTCCCTCCTGGTATCGAACACCTGCCACTCCCGTGCTGGACCAGCCGATACCCGGAAATTAACACCTTCCTACTGTTGGGAACAGGGGGCTTCCCGGCTCGTTCGTGGCTCTACCAGGTTTCGATACCCCTCGCACGGCAACGGAGTTACGCCCCGCTCGCGGGAGTGTGAGGCGGTGAAGGTATCACGCGGGATGAGGTCTCCGGCCCTTGGGCGCACGGGCTGGTTGCGTGACGCTCCGATGCCGGCCTCGCCCATGCCCAGTGCGCAGCGGCGGAATTCGTCCGGGCCCCTGCCGGTCCAGCGGCGGATGGCGCGGCGCAGGGTGCGGGCGTCGGCGTAGCCGAGGCGGGCGGCGATGGATCGGACGGACAGGTCGGTGTCGCGCATGAGTCGGATGGCGTGCCCGTACCGGACTGATTCGACTTCGTGACGCCAGCTGGTGCCGATCTCCTGCAGGCGGCGCTGCAGGGTGCGCGAGCTCATTGCCAGGCGCCGGGTCGCCTCGTCGACGGTGACATCGCCTTCGCGCAGTGCGATGGCGATGGTGGCGTGCAAGGTTTCCTGCCAGTTGGTGGCAGGATGTGAGGCGGCCAAGACCACGTCGGAGTAGTGGCGCAGCATGGCTCCCAGATGAGGCTCCGCGCCGATCGCCTCCCGCATCGAGGAAGGTGACTTCGGCGCACGGTGCACCGAAATCGATAGTGCTGGTACCGAATTCATCGACGAGATAGCCATATCGATGGGTCGCGCGGTGGCTGAACGTGACTCGGACCGCGATCAGGTGCCGACCAGAGGCCTCACGGACCCGACGAAGCATCATCGCGAGGATGAACTCCTCGATCGGTGCGAGTACGGGATCGGGTTCGATTCTGGCCGTATCGCGAAGGGTGAGCAGGCGGCCGTTCTCCATCACCACCCAGCCGACACCGGGTTCGCTCACCACACCTCGAATACTGACTTCGCTGCGCGCACTGTCTGCGAGGACAGGTCCGCTGGTGAGCAGATAATCCCATACCTGCAGTCCACCATGCCCGGCCGCCGCGCGGGCGAGCAGACCGGACCCCGGGCGCGCTGTGGCCTCGATGAGTTCCAAGGCGCGCCAGGCCCATTCGGTCGGCACTCGAAGGAGGTCGTCGGTCAGTACGGCCGGATCGACGTGAGGGCTGACCGCATCCAACTCCGCGGGCGTAACACCGACATTGAGCGCGGTGGTCCGGACCAGTCCAGCGATGCGCGTGGGAACGGTGCCTTCGATCACCGGCGGACCATACCGACGAATTCGAACCCGAAAACAGGTGTTGTTGGTGGGTTCAGCCCCCTCGGCTCGGGTGGCTGCGACCGCTCGACTTCGGATTTGCGAGGTAGGGGCGGCGTTCGAGGCCAGCCAGATGGGGACCGAATGCGTCAACGCCGCTACAGAATTCCTTTCGCCCCACCGTCTCCGAGGGCTTCCTCCAAGCGCTCGAGCATGCCGGTCACGATCCTATAAGCGGCGGACCACGAGCCGTTCGGTGACGGCTTGCTGTGCGTGCGTGAACAGTACATCCGCGATGGCGTCGAGCCACTGTGCGAACAGCTCGTCGCGGGCATCGCCCGGGCCGGAGGTCGTCGCATGCGCGACAGTCAGCCAAGCCCGTACCGACCGATGCAGCGCGTGGCCGAGCATATCTTCTGGAAGCGCGGACACCAGAGCGAGTCCGAGTGATCGCACGCGAGCGGACAGGAACCGAAATTGGAAGGCCGACAGACCGAGTTCCTCGGCGCGTAAGCCGGCGGCAAGGACGGCGGTCGCGAACATCTTGGTACGCGCCGGTCCGTGTCTCCGCAGTCCCGCAGCGAGAGCGGCTTCGATATCGAACTCCTGCAGATGCTCAACACGGCGCACGATCATGCCGGTCATCGCGGTGGTGTTCCAGTGGTCCGCGCTGGGGAGTGGTTCATGGCCGGACTCTAACGTCGTGTAATCCGGCCGCGCTGGCCGCTGACGTCCCAGTGACGGGAAGACTCAACCTGACATAACGATCATTATCGGCGTGGCTACGTTGTTGGGCTGATCGGGGAAGCTTTTCGCGTTTGTCCGATCCGGACAAAGGTACGCGTGGTCCACCGATGGTGCGTGTGGTCCGAATCGGGTGGATAAATTCGGGAAAACCTGCATGGGCAGCGGATTATTCGATGCTGTCTGCATAGAGTCATGCGTCGGCATGTTGCGTCACTGTGACGCATAGGACTGCTGGTGCGCGTGTGTGACTTCTTCCGTTGCGTGCAGGTCTTTTCCGGATGGCGTGTGGCGGACCCGTGTCGGGTGGGCCGGGCTCCGGGACTCGCATGTCTTTCCCGGATTGTCTGGAGTTTGGACCCCGCTCCCCTGGGTTCCTCTGTGTTGCAACAGTTTTCGCCGATCCCAGGTGACAATGTCAAGCCGAATCTGGCAGGTTCAGCGGATACTGGGCCCGCGTGGCGGAATACGGGCCGTTCATCATGCTGTGGGGAACGGTCGTCACCGCCGGCTTCGGGGCAGTGGTGTGGCTGGTAGTTGTCGCTGTAGTCGGTCTCTTCGCAGCGCTACGGCCTGGCCGCGAGTACTAGATCCGGCTCAGCGGGCCCGATCCTGATCGGCCGTCAATCTACTGGTCCTGGTGCGGGCGGCGCGTCGGCTGGAGGAAGTCTTCCCGCGGAGGCTGCGGTCCGGCGGTGGTCGCGGAGTCGAACGTGGGGAGTCGACGACGTCGCCCGACGGACAACGGGGTGTTGTAGTGGATCGACATCACATTTTTTTAGTAGTTAGTAACTAGTAACTTGTCACTTATGGCTCAACGAATGAACGGACCCGAACGGCGTGCCCAGGTACTGGCCATCGCAGCGAGAGAATTCGCGGAACACGGGTTGCACGGGGCGTCGACAGAGGCGATCGCGAGAGAGGCGGGGATCACCCAGGCGTACGTCTTCAGGATGTTCGGGACGAAGAAGGCCTTGTTCCTGGAGCTGGTCCAGGCGTCGTTCGATCAGGTGAGCGACGGGATGCGCGATGCGGGCGCGGGGAAGGACAGCCTGGATGCGCTCTCGGCGATGGGAGCCCAGTACTTCGATCTGCTCGCCGATCGCACCGGGTTGTTGTTGCAGCTGCAGGGCTTCGCCGCGTGCGGAGATCCGGACGTGAGGGGCACGGTGCGGTCGTGTTTCGCACGGATGTGGGACACAGCCGAGGACGGCACCGGACTCGACCCGGTGACTGTGAAGACGTTCCTCGCCTTCGGGATGCTGCTGAACGCCGGCGCCGCGATGGACGTCGGGCAGGTCGATGCGGCGTGGGCCGAGGGTGTCCGCACCCGGATCCAGCCCGGTCTGTTCGCGCACATCACCACCGAGGCGAACCGATGAACACCCGCACGGACGGCCGCAGCGACGTCTCCGCCGACCGGGACGGACGACTGAGCGGTGCATTGGTATGCACGGCGTTGGCCGGAGCGGTGATCGGCAGCGTCGGAGCGCCCCTGATCACCGCGGTCGCTACGGGAATGCACGTGTCCCTGGTCGCCGCGCAGTGGACCTTGACAGTGACCCTGTTCAGCGCCGCGATCGCGGGCCCGGTTCTGGGCAGGCTCGGCAGCGGCCCGTACCGCCGCGTGACGATCCTGGCCACGCTGGCCCTGGTCACGGCCGGTGGAGTGCTGACGGTGCTCCCGCTTCCGTTCGTGGCGTTGCTGATCGGACGCGGCCTGCAGGGGCTCGCGGTCGCGGTCGTGGCACTGTTGATGAGTGTTGCCCGCACACACCTGCCACCGGAGCGCTCGGCGGCGACGATCGCCGCGTTGTCGGTCGCAACGACCGTAGGTATCGGGGTCGGCTACCCGGCGATCAGCCTTCTCGACCAACTCGCAGGCCTGCGCGCCGCATACGGACTCGGACTCGTCCTATCGGCAGCCGCGCTGGCCATCGCGTGGCGGACGCTGCCCGTCGAGGCGCCCGGAGACCTGCCCCGGATCGACGTGCCCGGCGCGCTGCTCCTCGCTCTGGGCACCCTCGGGCTGCTGCTGGTCATCGCCGAACCTTCGATATGGGCGACCGCGTGGCTGGCCGGTGGCCTGCTCGTCGGTTCCGCCGCGGTCCTGGCCGTGTGGGCGGCGATCGAATTGCGTACCGCGACGCCGTTGGTGAATTTGCGACTGCTCGGCCAAGGGCCCGTCCTGCGCGCGAATCTGGCGATACTCGTGGCCGGGACAGGGTTGTACCTGCTGTTCAGCCTGTTGACCCGCTACGTGCAGACACCCGCCGGCACCGACTACGGATTCGCACTTCCCGGTGTCGCCGCAGGTGCAGCACTGATCCCGTTCTCGCTGCTCGGGTTCCTTGCCGGAAAGGCGGTGCCGCGTATGACCGCGCGCATCACCGAACGGTGGACCTACGCGCTGGCGACCGTGATCGCGGCCGCCAGCGCACTGCTGTTCGTCGCCAGCCACCAGTCACTTCTGGCCGTTCTCGCCGCGATCGCGCTGCTCGGCTTCGCCGTCGGAGGTGTCTTCGCAGTGATGCCCAAGCTGGTCCTCGTCGGTGTGCCCCAAGAAGAAACAGCCAGTGTGCTCTCGATCAACCAGATCGCCCGCAGCATCGGAATGAGCATCGGCAGCGCACTCGCCGGTTTCCTCCTCGCCGACACGACCCCCAGCGGAAGTATGCTCCCCACCCAAAGCGGCTACTTCAGCACGGCACTATGGGCATTACCCCCACTCGCGGCCAGCGTACTCATCATCGCCACAATCCGATCTGAGCCTCGATCATCTCGAGGGTCGACAACGCCCTGACCCGCAACACCTGCGGTCTGTGTCGAAGTGTGTGATGGGTTGGCGCCGCTGTGTGGTGCCAACCCATCTGCGTGTTCGGTGGAAGTTGTTGTCTGCGTTGGCGTATGGGTGAGGTCTGCGGTATTTCGGGTAGCGACCGAGCAGACCTGGATACAGACGCAGACCTCGTCGGCCAGCGTAGCGGTGGCGGGGCGAGCGGACCTGGCCGATGCCCAGTGGGTGCGGTTGGAGCCGTTGCTGCTCTCCAGGACTGGGGTGTGGACCGGGTTGTCCTGGACCAGGGCATCGACACCGCCACTGCTGTCGACTGCATGTTCTTCCAAATCCTCGGCGCGATAGCCGAATTCGAGCACGCCCTGAGGTCGGAACGCACCCGCGACGGGTTGGCCGCAGTCCGCGCCCGCGGACCTACCGGCGGCCAGAAGCCGACGCTGGGCCCCGGCAGGTCCAGCTGGCCCGGCCGATGTCCGACGAGATCGACGAACACGGCAAGCGTCGCTATACCGTCGACCAGATCGCCGCCGAGTTCGGCGTCACCCGCTTCCACGCTGGAGAGGAATTCCCGACCCGAATGGTCAAGGTTGTCGACATGATGATCGTGCGACAGCAAGTATTTCCCACCGTTGGGAGGTTCAACGGTGTCGAGTGCCTCGGCGCACAGTAGATCGATTGTGCTACAGGCGAATCCAGGGAGGTTCAGATCAAGTCGCGAATGGGTTTGGTGTGGGTGGACGCCAGCGGTCGGGCGATGTCTTCGAGGGATCGGCCTTCGGCATCGACGGCGAGGAAGTAGGCGGTGACGCCGCCCGCGATCATTATCGTCGCGCCGAGGAGGTAGCCGAGGAACAGGCGGCCCGGGTAGCTGCCGTCGCCGATGAGGGTGCCGTAGACGACGGGGCCCAGGGCGCCGAAGCACTGTGCGATAGCGAAGAACAGAGCGATCGCCTTGGCGCGCACCTCGAGCGGGAAGATCTCGCTCACGGTGAGGTAGGAGGAACTCGCGCCGGCGGAGGCGAAGAAGAAGATGATGCACCAGCACAGGGTCTGGGTGATGGCGTTGAGGAGTCCGGCGGAGAACAGGACGGCGGAGAAGGCGAGCAGGAGCCCGGAGAGGATATAGGTACCCGAGATCATGGCGCGGCGGCCGATTGTGTCGAATAGATGGCCGATTGCCAAGGGGCCCAGCAGGTTTCCAATGGCGAAGGCGATCAGATAGAGCGGAGTGGACTCCGATGCGACGTGGTAGAACTTGCCGAGCACCAGGGTGTAGGTGAAGAAGATGGCGTTGTAGAGGAACGACTGGCTGATCATCAGGCTCGCGCCCAGGACCGCGCGGGATGGGTAGTCGCGGAACAGGACTCGGGTCAGTGCCAGGTAGCCGATCTGATCGGCGGGGGTGATCTCCATCGCGCGGGTCTGGTCGACCGGTGGCAGCTCGATGCCGCTCGCTCGGACTTCGTGCTCGATCGCGCGGATCGACCTCTCGGCGTCTTCGGCATGGCCGTGCATGATCTGCCAGCGCGGGCTTTCGGGAAGATTGCGTCGCACGGCCACGATCACCAGGCCCAGGACCGGGCCGATCAAAAAGCCCAGCCGCCAGCCTACCGACAGGCTCAGGTGGTGCAGCAGAATGTAGGCACCGATGGTTCCGAGGATCGCTCCGGCCCAATAGGTTCCGTTGACTGCGATGTCCACGCGCCCGCGGTAGCGCGCTGGGATCAGTTCGTCGATGGCGGAGTTGATCGCCGCGTACTCGCCGCCGATGCCCATACCCGCGACGAACCGTGTGAGGTACAAAAACGCCACCCAGCCCGCGCCGCTGCCCAATGTCAGCGCGGTCAGGCCGCTGCCGAGTAGGTATACGCCCAGCGTGATCACGAACAGTCTGCGGCGGCCGAGTCGATCGGAGAGGTTGCCGAACAGCAGCGCCCCGGCCACCTCACCGGCCAGATAGATCGTCGCTACCAGTCCGACTGCGGTGGAGGACAGGTGCAGGGTCTCGGGTTTGGTGAGCGTGTCCGCGACTGCGCTGGCCACGGTGATCTCGAGCCCGTCGAGTATCCATGCCACCCCGAGTGCGATCACCATTCGAGTGTGAAAACCCGACCACGGCAATCGATCGATCCGCGCCGGTATCACTGTCTGCATAACGCCGGCTGCGCCGGATACCTCCGCCATGACGACTCCCGAGTTCGACCCGATAATCCGTCCAAGAAGTCCGGTTGCCCTACTGCGGAACCCGACTGTTCGCAGTCCCGATCCACCCGACTGCGCATGTCAAACAGACTATGGCCTCCCCACTGGTGGGGGCCTTGACCATCGTGATGTGCGCCGGAAGGGTTGTTGCTCAATGGATCTCGAGAGCTGCGGCCTGCGCTCTGCCGGGCTTGCGCCGCACGAGGACTACCTGTTTGCCGACTTCTCTGACCGTTCCGTCGGCGAGTTCGATCGTGGGCGGGCAGCCGAATTCGATCCACGCGGACGGGGTTCCGAGGCGGGGGTCTTCGGCAGCCACGGATTCGTCGATCTCGAAGCCTTGCCTGAGGTGCGCGGGCAAGGCGTGCGTCTCCACGGTGGTGTTGGAGAAGATATCGACCTCGCCCAGGTATGCCTTCGCGGTGTCCATCAAGCCGGTCGCGAGGTTCTTGTCCGGGTATTCGGTTCGCTTGGCGTGGAATTCTTCGCGCAGATGCCACGCGTAGATCTGGCCTGCGCCGTCCGGGCGGAGCTCGCAATCGATGAAGCCCGCGATGCTGTGGTCCTCGGTTTCGGCGACGAAGATCGTTCGGGTGCCTGCGCCGCGGGCGATCTGTTCGAGGAGCTTTTCGTAGTCTGCTGGCTTGCGGCGCGCCATGTCGGAGTAGAGCTTGGGAATCCATGTCTCGCTGTCGGGGAGCGAGGCCAGCGAGATGCGGATACCTTCCAGCAGTGTGTGGGTCATGCCGGGGATGTCCGCTGGTGTCGCTTCGCGTATCCGGAGCGTCCGTCCGTCGCCCGTGGCGATCACCGACACGTTTCCAGCCAGTCTGCCGATCATGGGTTCATCATCGGCGCAGTCCGGTGCCGGGTGCACAGCGTGCCGACTGCCCAGCAGTGGTGATACCGCCGAATTCGCTGTTTGTAGTCTGTCGTAATGGCGCAACCGGCACCTTTGCAGCCAACCCGTTCTCAACTCATGCCCGATCCGCTTCGGCGATCCGCACGGACGCTCAAGCAGACCTGGCCCTATGCTGTGGCGGCGGTGGGGAGTTCGATTCTGTTCTTCATGATGTTCCAGCCGTGGATGCGAGCCTCGGGGTGGGACGGCATGGCCACTGTCAACGCATTCGGTCGTATCACGCGCACGAGCAGTCATTTGAATCTCTGGTCGCAGGCGGCGCCGCCGGGCACCAAGGTCAACGGTGTTTGGGCGATCTTCGCCACCATTGCGATTCTCGTCGTCGTCTTCGCGGCAATTCAGGCGATTGTGCACGGCAGTGACGCAGCTGGCACGGTCACCGCTGTCGCGGCAGTAGTTCTCGCGGTGCTCGTGCTGGTCGATGTGCTGAACCTCGACAACAGCATCCCCAAGGTGCAGGCTTCGCTGGGCATGGGCAAGGATCTTGGCCCACAGATAGGGCTGGTGCTCAATGCGCTCAGGGGCAAAGGCTCCTATCCCTGGCCGGGAGAAGCGGTGTCGCTGCACCCGGCCGGGCTGACGTCGTGGGCGTTCGCCGCGATCGCTGTCGCTTTCGTCTCTGCCGCATTGGCGGTGACCCGGGCGTGGCAGGGCGGTCTGCGCGAGATCGTCGCTTTCGTCAGCAAGCTCGCCTGACCGTGATTCGATTCCCGAAGAAGCGATGACTCGATATGCAGAATTCGACCATTTTCAACAACAGGGACTTCCTGTTGTTGTGGTCAGGCAATGCGGCGTCGAGTATCGGCTTGAATGGTGTTCGGCTCGCCTATCCGTTGTTGGCGCTGATTTTGACCGATTCACCGTTCGCGGCAAGTTGGGTCGCATTCGCGATCACGGTGCCGAGCTTGATCTTCGAGGTGCCCGCGGGGATAGCGTCGGACTACTGGGATCGCCGGCGGACTCTGGTGATGTGCCAGCAGCTGGGGTTGGTCGCAACGTTGGTGGCGGCAGTTGTGGTTATTACGCGACCGCCCGGTCTGCCACTGTTTCTGACCCTTGCGGCATTCGTCGAAGGAACGGCGTACGTTTTCTTCAGCACCAGTGAACTGGGCCTGGTTCGCGACGTGGTCGCAGTGGACGAGCGTCCTGCGGCGTTTGCGTTTCTCGAGGCCGAGCAACCGATCGCGAACATGGTGGGCCGCACGCTCGGTGCCGCGACCCTCGGCATTGCCCGCAGCCTGCCCTTCCTTGCCAACGCTACGTCTTATCTGTACTGCCTGTGGACCTTGTCCAGGATGCGGAGCACGGCTGGGGAGAGTCCGAACACCATGGGCCGCAAGGCTGTTCGGGTGTGGGATTGGAACCACGCTTGGGCCGGTGTGAGAACCATCTGGGCCGAACCGTTCGTGCGACGGTCCACGATCATCATGGCGTTGACGAATGTGATATTTCAGATCTTCATCTTGCTGATCACGGTGGAGGTCAGAGACAGCGGCCACTCGGCCTGGGAAGTCGGTGTGGTGCTGGGCGCTACCGGTCTGGGCGGGCTGCTCGGTGTCGTGCCTGCGGCCGGGCTGGCCAGGCGTTTCAGCCCCCGGGTCCTGGTCACGGTCATGGTGTGGGCGTGGGCATTGCTGTGCGTACCGTTGGTGGCCAGCGCGCACCCGGTGGTGCTCGGACTGTGCTGGTTGGGTGTCGGCTTCGCCGCGCCGATCGGGAACGTTTCCCTGACCCTTCATCGGGTGCATGCCTTCCCGGAGGAACTCATAGGCCGGGTCTATGGAGCCATCAAGCTCATTGCCAATGGCGGCGCGGTTCTCGGCTCGCTGTGCGCGGGAACTCTTTTGTCGATGCTCGGCGTCTCGACGACCGGATGGGCGCTGGTCGCCGGGATGGTTCTGCTGGCGCGCACCGCGCGCCGGCTCCCGGAGCCGGGGATACCGGCTGCCGAGATCGAGCCGTCCGTCGCGCCACACCGCACGAACTGGATCGCCCAGCTCTCCCGCAACGATCCGACGAGCCCGGAAAGCTGGTGAGGCACGGTATGTCGTTCGGGCGGCGAAGCTTGCTTCCTGGCGCCGCTGCGTTCTGGCCGGGGGCTGATGGTATTTCGGTCCGGGACCGCCGGATCCTCATCGCCGTCTCCGGTACGGGGTAGGGCGTTGCGGGTTCGGCACGGTGGGGCTGTGCGCAGTCTCGACGTGTGAGCAGCCCCAGTGGCGCGGCGGGGGCGAGGTCTTCGGGCCGTCCGGTGTGTCCAGGGTGATCATCGGACCCGAGGTCAGACTGAGGGTCCTCGGAGTGGGCTGAATCTGAATGGTGAGCCTGCTGTCGCGGATCGTGAGGTCGCCGATCGTCGTTTCGTCCCGGAAAACCGTTGGGCAGCATCGGGTCCGGGCGCGGCCCCGGGCTCGGACCATCGAGTCCGGTGTGCCCGTCCAACAGGCCTTGGAGGAAACCGGCAGAACCGGTGACGAAGATCCATGCCCGTCGGGTCAAGAGTTGGCTCAGGGATTGAACCAGGACATTGTCGTTGGTTTCTTTGGCTGGCAGTCTCGGTCCGGAAATGGTACGGCCCTCGCGTGTCCGGTGCCGCCGATCGATTCAGGTAGAACTGGGTGCGGCCGGGGGTCGGGTTGCGCCGTGAGGCTCGCCGCCACGCTGTTGCTCATGTTCGGGCCGCAGGGGTCGGTCCCGTCGAGGTGGTAGCGCAGCGCGTCCGCAGGTGAATAGCCCTGCGCCGCACAAGAAAACGGGCAGCTGAGCAGCACCGTGTCGGCTCGTGTGATCTGCTGGCCGCCATAACCGTGGGATTCGGCGGGCACCGGGAGCGATGTCCTCGGGTATCGCCATGTTGGCGGCGATATCGGCCCACCGAGGGTTCATCGGCTTCCCTTGCGATGCGCGCGGCCGGTTCGGCTGTGAGCATCGTGTTCATCACACCACCGTCGGTCAGGGCATTGTCGACCGAGATGGCGGGGTATTCGTCGGGCCCGGCCGCGGGGCATGATCGTCGGGCATTTTGGGCCCGACGGCGCGACATAGCGGTGTGCGACGTAGATGGCCTTGCTTGCGAACCCGAAAGCGGGTGTTCGGGTCTACGAGTGATCGAACGGGGCACAAGATGCCGCCGCTGGTCTGCACGCACAAGCAAGGCGACTTCATCGGCGCAGACGACTCGAATACGAGCCTCTACCAGTAGCCACTACTCCCTGATAGGGCTCGGCTGAGGGGCAACGTCCTGTGCGAGCGGTTCGATCACGAAGTAGTACGCCGGTTCTGCGTATCGGGCGTCGGGGACTTGGTGGAGAGTTTCAGCCAGATCGGAGACGATGCGGGCCAGTGCCTGGACTGCCTCGGCTTCTTCCGGGGCTTCGGACCACGTTGTCATCATTGGCCTTTCGTGAGGGCGGTGGGGATGGTGAGGTGATGGGTGGTGCGGCGTTGGTAGGCGTCTCCGGCACGCAGGACCAGGGATTCGTCGAAGTATTTGCCGGTGATGGACATCGAGAGCGGCGTGTTCGTGCTGGACAGACCGATCGGGAGGGCGAGGGTCGGGTACCCGAGCGGGTTCCAGTACGCAGTGTGCAGGGAGGCGAGCACGTTCAACGGCTGGAGTTGGTCGATGGTGTCCAGGCGTGGGGCGCCGAGGTGGCCGGTGGGGGTGACGATCAGGTCCACGCGGTCGAGCAGGTCGGCTGCCTGATTCCGGGCGATCCGCCGAACTCGTTGTGCCTGAACGTAATCCGCGGCAGTGACGGCTCCGCCGGCGGCGAGGATGATGCGGGTGCCGCGGCCGTAGTCGGTCCATCGCTCGCGCAGGTCGCGGCGGTGATAGGCGTGTGCCTCGGCGAGCATGACCACGATGTCGATGGCGACCACTTCGGGATACATCGGGATCTCGACCGGGACGATGGTCGCGCCGGCCGCGCGGAGCTCATCGAGGGCGGCGGTGAACCGTGCCGGCTGCTCGCGATCGATGCCTGCCGTGGCGTAGCGGTCGAGATTGTCCACGCCGATGGTGATGCCGTGCAGATCGCCGGTCAGCGCTGCCGGATAGTCCTGAGTCGGCGCCGGGGCGCTGTAGGGGTCGCAGGGGTCGTGGCCCGCCAGGACGGAGAGCAGCAGCGCGCAGTCGGCGGCGGTGCGGGCCATCGGGCCAACGTGGTCCAGGGTGTAGCCCAGTGGTACAACACCGGATTTGGGGACACGGCCGAATGTCGGCTTCAGACCGGTGATTGCGTTGAACGCAGCCGGGATCCGGATACTGCCGGCGGTGTCGGTGCCCACCGCGCCCAGGAACATTCCCGCCGCGACGCCGCTGCCCGAGCCCGAGCTCGACCCACCTGCCCAGCAGTCCAGGTCCCAGGGGGTGCGCGGGACCGGAAATGGCTTGTCCGGGTCGGGGATTCCGACTGCGAACTCCATGGTCGTGGTCTTACCCATGACGATGCCACCGGCGGCTTCGAGCCGGTCGACAGCGACAGCGTGCCCGACCGAATCCGCCCAGGCGGGATCGAGGACGAGGCTCTGGGCGGTGGTCGGGCCGTGCGGGTGGGCCAGAATGTCCTTGATTCCCAGCGGGATTCCATCCAGCGGTGATAGCGGTGCGCCCGCCGCGATCTTGGCGTCGACGCGTTCGGCGTGTTCTCGGGCCCGGTCGTCGAATCGGGTGAGGAACACACCGACCTCACCGTCGTGGCGGTCGGCATTGGCGATGGCCTGTTCGACCAATTCCGTGGCGCTGATCTCGCCATTGCGCAAGGCTGCGACGGCGTCGGTAAGGCTGTGCATGGTTGGGGCGACGGTGCTCACTTCGGCTCCTGGAAACGTCCGCCGGTCAGGGTGCCGGTCACATCGATGCGCACGACCCGGTCGATGCGCAATTGGAAGTCGCTGCACCAGGTTCCGAGTGCATAGTCGACGATCTCGCCGTCACGGTTGCGAATCGACTGCTCCAGCAGCATGACGGGCTCTCCCGGCATCACATGCAACAGGGTGGCCGCGTAGTCATCGGCGCGTGCGGCCTGCATGCCGATGTCGAAGGTGTCGATGGCGACGCCGCTGTGATGCAGCAGCGAATAGAAGTCGTCGACGAACGCGACCCGGTCGATACGGGCCGCCTCGGGTGAGCGCACGTAATTGGTGAAGATCGCCAGTGGGCGATCATCGAGCAGGAGCACGTATTCGATGCACAGGCAGTCGTCGCCGGGGCGCACTCCGGTGAGCCGATCGCTGATCACCTCCGGCGCCGGAATCCATGCCCAATGCAGCAGCCTCGGCGAGATCCGGCCGAGTGCCAGATGCTGCTCGAGGGAACACCCGGCGGGTGGAAGTGCGCCGGTCACAATGTATTCCGATCGGATCGGCAGCGTGCCCATCCCCCGGCGGCGCTCGATCAATCCGGCCCGCCGTAACAGGTCCAGTGCTTCGCGGACCACGTCGCGCGGCGCCTGGTATTCGGCCATGAGCTCGGGTTCGGCCGGTAGCCTGCCGCCGTCGAAGGCCCCAGCACGCAGGGCGGCGCGCAGGGCATCGTGGAGGCGGCGGGCCAGCAGCTGCGATGCGGAGGGAATCACCTCGCGCAGCTGGTCGCGAAACCTCGACTGCCCGTTGTGGAAATCGTCCTTGCCGCCGCGCAGGGATAGTTGTGTTCTGAACTGCATGGCCGAAGTGTGCGCCGGGGCGGTATTACGCGTCAACGAATTCGGTTAACGTTCAGTTACGCGGTCGGCGCAGCATCGCTCACGCTCGTGAGCTGGCCTTTCGCGCACCGGCATTACAAGTTTCGCGGTTTGCGCGGACACGGGCGGTCGCCGGAGCTTTTGTCGAAGGACATTTCGCGGGTATTCACCCACCGATTCCTGAGGGAGGCAGGCTGTGTTGAGGATTCCCCGGTGTCGTGTTTTGCCAGTGGTTGGTTGCCGGGATCGCTTCTGTGTTCCGCACGGGGCTGGCTCTTTCAGTCCTCGATCGCGGTCGGTGGCCTCGCCGCCATCGCCTCGCGGACGATCCGGTCGACCGCCTCGGCGGTCCTGGCCGGGTCGGCCTCGGGATTGGGTGCACAGAGGCGCACGGCCGTGTAGGGCAACTCCCCGATCAGCAGTGCCGGGCGTTCGCGGTCGGCCCGGCTGCGGTCGGTAGCCCGGCCGGTCGCCCAGATTCCGCACGGCCTCGCTCAGTCGGGACTGCCGGGCCGTGGCCGCCTCGCGGGCTTCGGCGCTCCATTGTGCGGATCCGACGGACTCCGGTCCGGCGAGCAGGACCGCCGTGTCCGTCGGGACGGCGTAGTGGTGGGTCGGTGAGGTGATGGGCAGCCTCTGTGGCAGCCCGCTGATCGGCTTCCCATGCCGCGGGGAACCCGTTCTGGAAGCGATCGACGGTGGGCAGCCATCGCCTTACCAGCAGTGCAGCCGGGGTCGGGGACAGTGGTAGTGGACCGATCCGTGGTCAATCCTGTGGCGGCAGCCCGATGAGTTTGCAATAGGCGTCGGCGATCGACGCGGGATCGAGCGAGCCGTCCTGGTGATACCAGCGATGACTTTCGCCGACCATGTTCAGGATCGCGAAGGTCACGACCGAGGACGGCGCGTCGGGAAGCTGCCCGAGCGCCTGGACCTTTTCGACGACATCGCGAACGGTTGCGACGAATTCGCGCTCATGCAGTTGCACTTGCTCGGCTACCGTCGGTTCCAGCCATCGCTGTTCGCTGCGGTAGACGGCGAAGGTGAGGTGGTTCGCGATCACGGCGTAGGTGAATCGGGTGATGATCGCGCGCAGTTGGGTGACCGGATCACTGCCTGCGGCCATGCCGTCGTGCAGCGCGGTGGTCATGTCTCGATCCACCTGTAATGCGATCTCGCGCAACAGGTCAGCCTTCGAACCGACATAGTGATAGATGGAGGGCTGGCTGAGGTTGAGCTGGGCCGCGATCTCCTTGGTGGTTCCCTTGCTGTATCCGCGGGAGGAGAAGACGGTCGCGGCGCCGTCGAGGATGCGCCGCCGCTTGTCTTCCCAAGCCGACTCCCCCACGGCCGGCGGTGACGCAGCCACGTGTAGGCCTCCCACGGTAGTTCCTCGGACGTCGAACGTTTCAGCTTAGCCCGGGCTGAGAACCCGGGAGTTCAGCGGATCGGTGTGCCCGGCGTCAATTCCCGCTCACGCGTCGGCCACCATCGTGCGCAGTGCCTGCAGATCTATCTTGTTCGCGGCCGTCTTCGGTAGTCGTTCCACTACTCGGATGTCGCGGGGTTGCTTGTAGTGCGCCAGATTCGCCGCGCAATACTGCGCCAGCGCCGTTTCGTCCAGGACTGCGCCGGGGTCGGTGACGATGAACGAGACCGGGCGCTCGCCACGCCGGTCGTCGGGGACGCCTACCGTGGCGACCTGCGTGATTCCTGGATACCGGCACAGGGTTTCATCGATTTCGCGGGGGTAGACATTGAATCCGCCGACGATGATCATGTCCTTCTTGCGATCGACAATGAACAGGTAGCCGTCTTCATCGAGGTAGCCGATATCTCCGGTATTGAGCCAGCCGTCGACGAAGGCCCCATCTGCGTGCGCTGGGTCGTGGTATCCGATGGTCATATGAGGAGCTCGCACCCGTATCTCACCGGCCTGGCCGGCGGCCGCGAACCGGTTGGGATCGTCGAGATCGACGACCCGGACCTCGACCGAGACGGCGGGCAGGCCGACCGAACCCGGTCGCGAGGGTGTGCCCCACCGATTGCAGGCGATCGGGGCGAGCTCGGTCATTCCGAATGCTTCACGGATTTCCACGCCGGTTCGGCCCAGCCAGCGATCGTGCAGTGCGGCAGAGAATCTCGACCCGCCGCCGGGACAGATGCGCAGAGTGGAAAGGTTGGTGCGGTTGGTGTGCTCGCTCGACAGCAGGCCGGCGTAGATCTCGGCCGGACCGCCGCCGAAGACGGTGACGCCGTGATCGCGGATCGCCACCGCCACCGCATCGGGTTTGAATCCCTGACAGATCACCACCGTCGCCTGGCCGTAGACCGGGTTGAGGATGCCCATCAGCAACCCCCAGATATGAAACGATGGAGCGACATTCAGCCATACTTCGGCGCGCAGCCGGGTCGGCCAGCACGCCTCCATGCCGGCGACGGTGAGCATCAAGGTGCGGTGGGTGTGATCGACACCTTTGGGCACGCCGGTGGTGCCGCCGGTGAACATCATGGTCGCGAGCCGGTCCGGCGGGGGCAGTTGGTCCTCGGCAATGGTGAGTGTCGTGTCGTGGCACCAGGATTCGAGCCTCAGCTCGTCGCGGCCGACCAGAAGGAGCTCGAGGCCGAGCGAGGCGGCCACGGCGGCGGGCATATCGGCGGCCGCGGCCCAAGCGACGACGAGGGTCGCCTCGGATCGTTGGAGCAGAAGCCGCAATTCGCGAGCGGTGAAGTTCGGATTCATCAGGGCCACCTGCGCACCGGCCAGCCAGGCCGCGAAGGTCGCGACCGACAGTTCGGGGCTGTTCGGCATGACGATCGCGACGGGGCGTCCGGCGGTGACCTTCTCGGAGAGCAGGCGCGCCAAACCCACCGCCGACCTGCCCAGTTCCGTGTACGACAACGTTCGGTCGCCGCACACGATCGCGGTCGTATCGGGTGCGGCGAGCATGGCCCGGCGCAGGCATTCGACCATACTGGCGGACGGCTCTCGTTCCGGGCCGGCCGTCATCTCCTCGGTAGTCACAGCGGCCACCACAACCTCCAGTAAAGCGGATACAAAATTTTGTCGGCGTTCTTGCGGGATGATCAATCGGCAATGTGTGCGGCAGAAAGCGTGACCTGCCGAATCGAGTCGGACCGGATTCGTGCCAGCGCCGCGTCGTACTCGGCGGCGAGCGCGGATACGACCTCGGCGACCGTTTCCGGTCCACGTACTGCGCCGACACCTTCACCGGCCGACCAGACGTCGCGCCACGCCTTGGAATCGGCGATCGCGCCCGAGAAGTCGATGCCGGTCGCGCCACCGGTCACCGACGTATGCCGGCTCAGGCTCTCGGTGAGCCAATTTGCGGCGACACCGGTCACGCTGTTGGAGGTGGTGATGTCGGCGATCGTCGCGTCGATCACCATGCGACGGTGTCCCTCGGCCGCGCGGCTCTCCGAGGTCGCGAGCAGCCGCGTGCCGAGGGTGACGACGTCGGCGCCGAGGATTCCCATGGCGAGAATGCCCGCGCCCGAACACACCGCGCCCCCGGCGATCAGTGGTCCGTCCCAGAATTCGCGGATCGCGGTGATCAGCGAGAAGGGGCTGTACCTGCCGGTGTGACCGCCTGCTCCCGAGCACACAGCGACGAGGCCGTCGGCACCGGCGGCGATGGCGCGGCGGGCTTGTTCGGGGGTGCTGATATCAGCGAACACCATCCCGCCCCAGCGATGGACCGCCGCCAGTGCACGCTGCGGAGTCCCGAGCGCGGTGATCACCAGTGCCGGTGCGGCATGGTGCAGGAGAGCGAGCTCGGTGTCGAGGCGGTCATAGGTGCGGTGCACGATGAGATTGACCCCCCACGCGCCTGCCTCGGCACCGCTGGTGATGCCGTCGAGCATGGCGCCCAGATCGTCGATGGTGCGCGCGTTGGCGGCGGGGAATGTGCCGATGATCCCGGAACGTGCTGCGGCGGTGACCATGTCGGTTCCCGAAACCAGGAACATGGGAGCCGCCATGACCGGGATCCGCAGCGATCCGACGAGCTCGGCGAATTTCTGTCGATTCCTCGATGTCATTGCACCACACTGTTTTCTGCTCGATGGGACGTGTCGATGGCGCTGCGGGCTCGGCGTACGAGATGTGGAGCGTCGATCGCCAGCACGGCTGTCGGCCGACCGTCCCGGGTCCAGGTCACCGACACCCCGGAGCGGGTATCGGTGCGGGTCTCGGCGGTATCGGTACGGTCGTGGCGACCGAGGTAGTGCAGGCTGTGGCCGAGCTGGTGTGACCAGAAGTAGGGCAGCGGGTCGTAGGATTCGGTGGCGCCGAGGATATTGCGGGCCGCCACCTGTGCCGACTCGGCCGCGTGATGCCAATGCTCGAGATGCAGATCGCATCCGTATCGGGATGAGCGCCAGGTGACCGCGTCGCCGGCGGCGTAGACGCCGGGGAGGCTGGTGCGCAGGTATTGGTCTGCGGTGATGAACCCGCCCGCATCGAGGTCGACTCGTGAGCCGTCGAGCCACGATGTCGCAGGTGATCCGCCGACCGCGGCGAGCACCAGGTCGGCGGGTCGAACGCTGGAATCGCTCAGTAGCACTCCGGCGGAGGTGGTTTCGAGGGCCCGGACCCCGGTCATCAGCTCGATACCGCACTCGTCGTACCATCCGCGGATCTGGTCGAGGACCGAGTCCGGGACCACGGGCAGCGCCGGCCCGAATTCGGGGCTGACGACAGTCACCTGGCACCCGGCGGCAGCGGCCGCCGTCGCGACCTCTGCTCCGATCAGGCCCGCGCCCACGATGAGGACGCTCCGATCCGCAGTCAGTTCGGCGCGCAGTGCGAGGGCGTCGTCGAGGGTTCGCAGGACGCGTGCCTGCGGAGCGCCGGGGCCGCTCGGTAGCTGCCGGGCGGTCAGACCGGGCGCCAGCACGGCGGCGTCGAAGGGGATTTTCCCTGCCGTGGTGAGGATTTCGCCGGGCGCGAGTCCGACCGCGACGGTCTGGGTGCGCAGTTGGACGTTGAGACCGTGGAGGCCGGGGCTCAGTGTCGGCCGACCCGTCGTTCCCGACAACAGTTCCTTCGACAGCGGTGGTCGATCGTAGGGCTCGGCGGATTCCTGAGTGATCAGCGTGAGCCGACCCTGGAAGCCGTTCGAGCGCAGCGTCACGGCTGCGGTGTGCCCGGCCAGACCGCCTCCGACGACGACCACTCGGTCCGGGCGCGCGGTCATGGCTTGTCCTGTCGGCCCGGGCGTCGGGCCGGTCGCCGCCCGCGTACTTCGAGTCCGCCGTCGCTGGGAAAGACTGCGCCGGTGATGAATCCGGTGTCGTCGGGGCAGGCCAGCGCGACATAGAGGCCGGCGTGCTGTTCCGGGTCGCTGACGAATCCCAGGGGGATCGTTGTGGCGATGCTGTCGAGCAGTCGTGTTTCCTCGCGCAGGCGGCGGTCGCCGCCGAGTCCTGCCACGCCGGTCAGGCCGGTGCGGGTGGCGCCGGGAGCGATGGCGTTGACGCGTACGTCAGGCGCGAATTCGTAGGCGAGCTGGCGGACGAGTCCCACCACTGCGTGCTTGGATGCCACATAGAGTGCGCCGCCACCGCCGGCGTAGGACCCGCTCGAGGAGCTGGTGAGGATGATCGAGCCCCGGCTCTCGCGCAGTGCGGCGCTCGCGGCCCGGACCCCGAGCAGGTAGCCCAGTACATTGGTGGCGAAGAGCTCGTGGAAAGCACCTGGCAGCTGCGTGATCTGCAGGTCGTCGAGCTTGGCGCCGAAGTCGTAGACCCCGACGTTGCCGACGTAGACATCGAGTTGCCCGAACGTGTCGAGCCCGCATTCGGTTGCCGTGAGATGCGTGGCGGGATCACGGACATCGCCGATGACGGCGGCGACCCGGCCGGGATGCGCGTGCTCGATCGCTGTCGCGAGCCGCTTGTCGCGTTCCAGTACAACGACTTTCGCGCCTTCGTGCACGTAGCGCTCGACCACGGCGCGTCCGATGCCGTCACCGCCGCCGGTGACCAGGGCGACGCGTCCTTCCAGTCGGCCCATCACAAGCGTCCCATCAGAAGAAGGTGTTGATGTTCTTGGCGGGCAGCGTCGCGTGGCTGAGCACCACTGTCCGCGCCGCGATGCGCAAGTGGCCGTCGACGCGTCGCACGCGGTCGACCCGCCTGCCGTAAAGGACCGCGGAGTCGATGCTGCCCTGGCCGCGGTAGTTCACGAAGACCGACCGCACCGTCAATTCGCTTGGGATGTCGCACAATTCGATTTCGATATTGGAGATGACATGCAGGTGCCGGGTGGCGGGATCTTCGGCCCAGGCCGTCGGTGCGGTGAAGCGGTCGACCCGGTGTCGGAGGTCGGCGATGGTGTCGTCGAAGTAGGCCATGCGGTGTGGTGCGTGGGTGCCGGAGCGGTCGTGGCGGCTGCGGTTCTCGATGCCGGGCACCCAGTAGGTCGCGTCCTCGGTGAACAGTGCCAGCCATTCGCGGTAGCGTTCTTCGTCGAGGAGTCGCGCTTCCCGCGCCGAGAATGCCATGACCTCGAGATAGAGGTCGGTGTCGAGGTGTTCGACCGGTTTCGGGTCAGCGGTCGGTGTCATCGCGGGGCCCTTTGTCCAGGAGTTCGTCCCAGTCGGTCGCGTTCAGCATCTTCGACCACTGGCGGTAGAACGCTCGTTGATTGGCGTCGTTGATCTGCCCGCGGTAGACATGGCCGGGCAGTTCGGGGTGATCGACTCGGCTGTGCAGGCCCAGTCCGTAGTGCAGCGGCTGCTGACGGGTGACGAATCCGCGATTGCTGTGTGTCGATCCTTCCCAGTTCTCGCCGTCGTCCATTTCGAAGACACCGGACGGGGAGAAGGTCAGCATTGCGCCTTTTTTCCAGGCGTCTTTGACCTCTTGCGGCGCATTGCGATTGACCAGGACCCAGGTCCGCAGTTCGGTTTTGTGGGGGCCGAGGGGCTGCCAGGTGCGGAAGGTGTTCTGTCCGGGCAGGAACGAGAAGTTGGGGAAGATAGTGGCCGAGCTGACCGAGCCCACCATCTTCGCCCGGGTCGGTCCGAGCCGGGCCTCGAACGCGGCTCGCTGCTCGCGCAGGTAGTTCACGATGCGTTTGTCGCCGAGGGTGGTCGCGTTGCCGACACCGTCGAGGTTGAATTCCCAGCAGTGGCCGTTGACGTTGACGTGGTAGCTCTCGTTGGCCTCGTCACCGAGTGTGGCCACTGGTCCGCCGAGCATCGCTTCGGCGCCCGAGGCGTGCGTCCATCCGGCGTGCAGGGCGTCACCGGCGAAGTTCTCGGCGGCGATCTTCCAGTTGCAGCCCAGGATCGAGGAGATGCAGCCGCCGGCGAATTCGGTTCCGCCGGGGTCGTTGTCGAGCATGACGTCCAGATAGAACGTGAAGTCGCCGAGGAATTCGGTGAGCGGGGGTGCGCTGGGGTCGAAGGTCGCGAACAGCAGGCCCTTGTAGCCCTCGACCTGGGCCACCGGGGTCAAGCCCACCCGGGATCGATCGAAGCCGGGTTCGCGGTCGTAGGCGCCCGATTCGTGCATGCCGCGCAGCGCCCCGTCCAGGCCGAAGGACCAGCCGTGGTAGTTGCAGACGAATCCTCGGGCGACCCCGACCTCGGCCGAGCAGACGCGGTTGCCGCGGTGCGGGCAGCTGTTGAGGAACGCCCCCACCCGGCCGTCGCGGTTGCGGACGACGATCACTTCGTCCTCACCGATCCTGGTGGTGAGGAACGAGCCAGCCTGCGGGAGTTGGCTTTCGTGCGCGATGAACACCCAGGCGCGGGCGAAGATCCGCTCGAGTTCGAGCTGGTAGATCTGCTCGGACCAGAAGATGTCGCGGGGCAGCCAGCCCTGGTTCAACAGGTGCGGGTCGAGGCCCGCTGATACCGATTCACTCATAGTTCGTCACTTCCCTTGCGGTCGGTCGTGCGCACGTAGATCTGGCCGTCGTCGACCGATACCGCGTAGGTGGCCAAGGCTTGGGTGGCTGGAAAACACAGTGGGCGACCGGTGCGGATATCGAATTCGGCCCAGTGCACCGGGCACACGATCGTGTGGCCTTCCAGTTCGCCCTCCGACAGCGAGGCGGTGGCGTGGGTGCAGGTGTCGGCGGTCACGTAGATCTCGCCGTCGACGCGGTAGATCAGCAGTGGCGGCCATCCGTGCGGAGTCACGCGCACCATGTCGCGGCCGTCGAGCAGATCGATCGGCCCGAGATGGCACGCGGCCGATGTACCGGTGGTCATGACCGGATCCGCTCCTGGATCCGGGTCGGGACCAGTTCGGCGAAGCCGAGACCGGTAATCCATTCCGGCACTGCTTCGTAGGCGATGACATTGCCGGTGCATGGGCCGAGTGCGGCCATGGCGGCGACGAAGTTGCGGATTTCGAGGCCTCCGTTGCCGCCGTGTTCGAGGATGTACTCGTCGCTGAACGAGACGAGGGTCTCCACGTCGCCGGCAACCACGAGATCCAGGATCATGCGATCGAACGTCTCGTTCACCCGGCCCATGTCGCTGGTGCCGACCCAGTGGCTGATGCCGCCGCTGCCGATGACGACCACCCGCTCGTCGTCGTCCCAGCTCTGCACGGCCGCTTTCAGGTTCTGCCCGATCTGCTCGGCCCGCCGCAGCGGCAGCAGCGGCTCGACGCCGCAGGCCAGATAGATCGGCACCACCGCAAGCTCCGCGTCGGCGCCGATGCGGAAGTACGGGATCGCGATCGAATGGTCGACGGTCAGCGAATCGGCTACCGCCCAATCGATTCCGGTTCGATGCCCGTGACTGACCAGATGACGCGCCAAGGCTTGGTTGTCCGGAAGTCGTCGCTTGCGCATGCCCGGAAGACGTTCCATCGGACCCTCGAGGTCCCCGCTGCCGATCAGCGCCTGCGGCAGGCAACCGGGGCCGAACAGCAGATAGTGGTCGGTGCCGATGATGATCAGCGTGGTGGCGGCGAGATCGGCCACCCGCCTTGCCACTTCGGCGTACGCGTCGGCGATCCGGTCCCGGACCGCCACGGGCGGCGCCTGGGGATCGGTAAGGACCATCGGGTCGTGCGGCACGAGGAAGCCGCCTACCAGCTCAGCCATTCGTAGGGTCCTTCCGAATCGAGAGGGTGTGGCTGCCGTGGAGTTCGGCCAGATAGCCGGACAGGCTGCGATCACCGAAGGTCATCCACAGCCCCCACAGCAACATGGGGTTCGCGCCGCGGTCTCGCAGCGCCGGGAGGTCGATGCCGGCCACGGCCGCGCGCTCGTGCGGGTCGAGCCGGTACCTGTCGAGGAATCCGGTGGCATCGCAGACGAAGCTGTCGCGCGCCTGTCTGACCGCGACGATGTCATAGAGCGCCTTGTCCAATCCCGGTCGGCTCATCGCAACCTGCCCAGGAAATCGCGTACCTCGCACAGGAATTCGTCACGCCGTTCCAGCTGCACCCAGTGGCCGCACCGCGAGAACACCTTCAGGTCGGCGTTCGGGATGTTCTTGGCGGCGCGCCAGGCCAGCTCGACCGGGATGACGCGGTCCTCGCGCCCGTGCAGGACGAGTGTCGGTTGGGTGATGGTGCGCAGCGACTGCTCCGGCACGCCGTTGACCGGCGTGCCTTCGGGACCGGGTTCGGGAATCAGGCGCCGGTAGGCGTCCTGCGCGCCGGGGCGGGCGCTGGCCTCGTACCGCTGCGCGACCATGCCGTCGGTGACCAGGGCGGGGTCGTGTGCGAATATGCGCAGGATCCGGCGCATTTCGGCTTCGTCGGGTTCGTAGTGCCAGCCGGATCGCAGACCTTCGGTCATCTCGAAAGTGCCCACCGGGGTGCCGAGCAGGACGAGCCCGTCGACTCGCTGCGGGTGCTTGAGCGCTGCGGCCAGCGACAGGCCGCCACCGAAACTGTTGCCCAGCAGGGTCGCCGAAGCCAGCTCGAGCGCGTCGAGCAACTCGACGAGTTGGCGCACCCAGAGCTTGATCCCGTAGGCGGTGTCCGCGGGTCCGATCGAGGCGCCGAAGCCGGCGATATCGGGTGCGATCACATGGAAGTCGCGGGCGAGCTCGGGGATCAGGGCGGACCAGTTCGCCTCCGCCGAGACCCCCGGGCCGGAACCGTGCAGCAACACGAGGGGTCGCCCGGATCCCGCGGTGAGGACCTTGGTCGGAATTCCACCGGCCTCGACCACGCGTGTTCGCGTGACGTGACGGTCGGTAGCGCTTTGTGGCATGTACGCGACCCCTTCCACTCGTTCGATTGATCGATTGATCGATCGAACGATAGATCCGGACGGTGTGGGGCGTCAAGAGGTGGGGGAACCCTCAGTGAGGGTTGGGCAGCATCCGTTGCGCCAGAATCGATTCCACGCCGATCGCGGCGGCGCGTACCGGACGGGCGTGTTCGCCGGGGCGAAACCGCGAGGTGGGACCGGTTACCGAGATCGCGGCCAGGGGTCGCTCGTCGGGGCTGAGAATGGGGGCCGCGATGCAGGCGATGCCGGCCGAGGACTCTTCGTATTCGAAGGCGACGCCCTCTTCTCGGACGCGGTGGAGCTGGGCTCGCAGCAGGCCCGGTCCGACGATGGTGCGTGGTGTGCGCCGGACCAGGCGGCCGGACAGGATGCGGTCGATGGTCGCGGGTTCACAGTATGCGAGCAGAACTCGTCCGATCGCCGTGCAGTACAGCGGCATTCGGCCACCGATCCGGGACGGCGCGGGCACCTGACGATGCCCGCCGATCTTGCTGATGTAGACGATCTCGTCGCCGTCGGGCAAGCCGAGGTGCACGGTCTCTCCGGTGCGCGTGTACAGGTCCTGCATGAACGGGACGGCGACTTCGAGCAGCGTGCGCTCGACGCGGGCGCGCAAGCCGAGTTCGAATAGCCCGCGCCCCAGGCTGTATCCCGGCGGTGACGGGGTGAGCAGGCGCGCGGCGACCAGGTCCTGGCACATCCGGTGCACGGTCGCCTTCGGCAGGCCGGTCCGCCGCGCCAGCTCGGACAGCCCGACGGCCTGATCCTCGACCTCGAACGCGTCGAGGATCAACACGATGCGCCCGAGTACCGAACGGGGGTCAAGGCTCGAAGTCATGGGAATGCCTCATTTCCTGCGACCGGTCCACTGACCGGACCGGATTTACTGCGCGGGCCGCTACGGCCGAGGTGGACTGATCGCCGCCCTCACAGTACGACACCAAGGAGGTTGTCGTGTCATTAGTTGTCCGGTCCGGCGCAGCACCGGTCGACGAGTCGATCGTCGACAGCGCGGCGCGACGCCTGGCCCAAGCCGCCACGACCCGCCGGCCCTGCGCGCCCTTGCGCGATCTGATCGACCCGGGCGACGTGCACGTCGCCTACCGAATCCAGCAGCGCTTCAATGCCATCCGCGTCGGCGCCGGAGCCGAGGTGATCGGCCGCAAGATCGGTGCGACCTCGGCGGCCGTGCAGCGGCAACTCGGCGTGGACCAGCCCGATTTCGGAGTCCTGTTTTCCGACATGGCCTTCGGTCACCGCGGCGAGATTGCGATGGCGCGGCTGCTGCAGCCGCGGGCGGAGGCCGAGATCGCCTTCCTGCTGGCCGAGGATCTCACCGACGGGCCCCTCGATGATGCTCAGTGCCGCCTGGCGGTCGGCGCGGCGGTCGCCGCGCTGGAGATCGTCGACAGTCGAATCATCGACTGGGACATCTCATTTGCCGACACCGTCGCCGATAACGCGTCCAGTGGCGTGTTCGTGCTGGGCGAGGAGCGTGTCACCCTCGAGCAGCTGGAACCGGCCGCGGTGACCATGAGCATGGAGATCGACGGTGAGGTGGTCTCGACCGGAACCGGAGCGGCGTGCCTGGGCGACCCGTTGCACGCGCTGTCGTGGCTCGCGCGGCAGGCCCGGGCCTTCGGGGATCCGCTGCGGGCCGGGCAAGTGATCCTCTCGGGCGCGCTGGGGCCGATGCGGCCGGTCCACGCGGGCGCGGTCGTCGATGTGCGCATCCACGGACTCGGCCACGTGTCGGCGTCCTTCTTGTGAAAGGTAGTCCCGTGAACGACAACACTGTTCGCACCAAGGCCGCGATCATCGGGTCCGGGAACATCGGAACCGATCTGATGGTCAAGATCCTGCGGCACTCCCGGTTCCTCGAGCTCGCCGCGATGGTCGGCATCGATCCTGAGTCCGACGGGCTCGCGCGGGCTGCCGCCCTGCATGTCCCGACGACCCACGAGGGCGTCGAAGGGCTGCTGCGCATGCCCGGCTTCGACGAGATCGACATCGTCTTCGACGCGACATCAGCGAAAGCGCACGAGCACAACCACACTCGGCTCGCGCCCCTGGGCAAACGCATGATCGATCTGACCCCGGCCGCGATCGGGCCGTTCGTCGTGCCCGCGGTCAACGCCGACGATCACCTCGACGCCCCGAACATGAACATGGTGACCTGTGGTGGCCAGGCCAC
>NZ_BAAGUM010000019.1:0-280523 GCF_054781395.1 Nocardia tengchongensis | reverse complement strand
CGAGGAACTTCGCGGTCGTCTTCACCCCCGCCTTGTCGGGCAGGTTCCGGTTCTCGGCTTCCCGAACCAGCTTGTGCTCGAACGCCGCCATCTTCCGCCGCGCGACTTCCCAATCCCGCATCAATTCCACGACACCGTCATCGGAAATCGGATCGAGACTGTTGTTGAGCAGGATATCCACGGCATCGAACACCCGCTCGGCGGCAACAGCCACCGGGGTATCGAGCTCGAGAATCTCACCGCCCCAATTCATACACCAATTCTACCGCGATTCAATCTACGGAGACGGCGAATTCAATTGTTGCACAACGCGTTTCACATTCAATCTGTGTGCTGGGGCCGATTTCGACCCCGGCACACGACCGTCACGCAGGCTGAATGTCCGGTAGCTTCCAAGCCTTCTCGGAGAGCGCCGGCTGCGGCCCGTAGAAGCGGAACATGATTTCGAACGTCTTCCCGGATTTGGTAGGAATCCAGTTGGACTTCTTGCCGTCGGGCGCGCTGGGTCCGATGTAGAGGTCGACCAATCCGTCTGAATTGGTCTGCAGACCAGGGGTATTGGAGGCGCGGCTGGCCCAATCGACATCGCGGATAAGCGTATGGGTGCCGCGGTCGTAGGCGGTCGCCGACCAGTAGAGCGACACCGGAACGTGCGCCGGCACAGTGATCTTGTAGTTCTTGCCGCCCTCGAAGTCCTTGCCCTCGGAGTCGTGGATGGAAACCAGGTAGAACTGCCCCTTGCCAAGGTCTTTCGGGGCGAAGAAGGCGAACGAGTAGGCCATGCCGCGGGCGTCGACCGGATAGTTGGCAGGGTCGGCGAAGCCATCGTGCATGGCAGTGACCAGCTGCTGGTTCGCGGGAAGCGCCCAGTGGGTGCTGTCGAAATACGGGGGTTCGAAGGATTTGACGTACAACTCTTCGAGCCATTTGCCCGCATCGACCGCGGCACTGTCCAATCGGGTCAGCGTTGCCGAGTCCGGCTGGTACGGCGCGCCTTTGGTGATGCCGAGGCTGGAGAGCTGGTTGACCATCGCCATGTCGCGAGGTAGCCATCCCTCGGCTTGCACCACCCTGTTCAGCGCGGTGAAGAAGTCCCGGTTGTAAGGAATGGTGGCGTCGAATTCTTTGCCCGACGCATCGACATACGTTGTCGGGGGCGGGTTTCCGGCGGCGTCGAGGCTGTAAAGGCGGGCCCGCTTGCCGTAGTCCACGGCGGCGGCCACATCGGCGTCGGTCCCGCTCTTCAGATTTGAGCGCAGCAACGCGAATCCGGCTTTGGTTTCGGAATGCAGCGGAATGAACCCGTCGGGGATCTGCCCGTTGTAGCCGGGCGGCAGGATCAGATACCGTCCGCCCGCGCCCTTGTCGATACCGGCCGGGCCGACATCCGCCAGGGGCGTCTGCCAGCCCGAGTCGATGGAGCCCGTGATCGTGGAATCGCCTTCGGCGGGCGGGATGTCGAGCACTACCGGCCCGGCCGAGGTGTCGTAGAACGGCATCAGATAGATGGCGTTCGGGTTCGGGGTGAGGGTCTGGTTCTTCCAATCCACCAGTTTCGACCAGTAGACGATCTGGTTCGAGCCGCCGCCGATCCCGATCGCGGCCTGCAACATCCGGTCGTAGTTGACGGCGGGCATGCCCCACACGACCGCTTCGAATGCCCTGGACGAGATCGGATCGCGGTCGATGCTGGAGTCCGGCTTCGAGGATGCGTCCGATTTCGAGTCATCGTCGTCGCGCTTGGATATCGCGACCGCGCCGCCACCGATCGCCGCGCCGAGCGCCGCTGTGGCGACCGCCCCGAGCAGGGCCGCGCGCCTGGATACGGTGGGGCCGGAATCGCCGGATCTGGTTGCCGCTTCGTTATCAGGTGACATGGCCGGAAAGTAGCAGCGCGACCTCGATCTCAGCTTAATCGCCACAGGTTCGCTGCGGATCTCGAGTTCGATCGATAGATAACCGCGACGTGGCTATTCATCGGTTCCGTCGCCGCATGCTGTAGATGTGCTGATTGATAGCTGAAGCGGTATTGGCCGGAGCTGGGTCCGGGCTGGCCGTCGAACCGAGAAGGAGCGAGTGCGTGAAGACTCTGCGATCTGGAACGGCAGTGATCGGTGCGCTACTGGTGTGCGCCACCGCGGTCGCGTGCAACGATTCCTCGGGCTCGACTTCGAGCACCACCACGAGCGCTGCCGCCGGCGCGAAAGCCCAATCCGCACCGGACTATCCACCGAACCAGCCCGCGATCGTCACCGCAGAGAACTTCGCGCGCGCGGAGTCCGACCGCGAGTTCGCGATCTCGGTCGAGGAGGTTGGGATCGGCAATTTCCACCACATCCGCGAGCCCATGCCGATCGACCATCAGACCGTGGTTCGCGCGAACCGCGACACCCTCTACTCCTCGGCGGTCTTCGATCTCAACGCCGGTCCGGTCTCCATCACCCTGCCCGACGCGGGGGATCGGTTCATGTCCATGCAGATCATCGACGAGGACGAGTACACCCCGGACGTCGTCTACAAGGCCGGCACCTACACCTACGACCGCGACAAGGTCGGCACGCGGTACATGATCGCCGCGATCCGCACCTTCGTCGACCCGAACAACCCTGCCGACGTCGACGCCGTCCACAAGCTGCAGGACGCCGTCACCATCAAACAGGACAACAAGGGCACCTTCGAGATTCCCCAGTGGGACAAGCCCAGCCAGGACAAGGTTCGCGATGCCCTGATCACTCTCGCGTCGACGCTGCCCGACACCAAGAACGCCTTCGGTCCGCGCGGGCAGGTCGACGAGGTCCGCCACCTGATCACTTCTGCCTCGGCGTGGGGCGGCAACCCCGAGAAGGACGCCCTCTATCTCAATGTCACTCCGCCCGAGAACAATGGGCAGGTCAACTACAAGGTGCACGTGAAAGACGTGCCCGTGGACGGTTTCTGGTCGATCAGCGTCTACAACGCCCAGGGCTACTACGATGCGAACCCGTACAACGCGAATTCGATCAACAACGTCACGGCCAAGAAGAACGCCGACGGGTCCTTCGACATCCAGTTCGGCGGCTGCGACGGCCAAATCCCCAACTGCCTGCCCATCGAAGCCGGCTGGAACTACATGGTCCGCCTCTACCGTCCGCAGCAGAGCATTCTCGACGGCACCTGGGCCTTCCCGCAGGCGCAGCGGATCGGGTAATCCTCACCGGTGACCGCGGTGGGCCGTCTCCGGGCCGAGCGCGCGCAGTAGTTCGAGCGCTGCGATGCTCGCGGATCCCGGAGGCGGCGTGAACACGCGCAACCGCTGGTCCTCTGCCTGCGTCTGCAGCAGCTCGTAGTCGAATTCGATGGTTCCGATGGCCGGATGCACCACGCGCACTTGGCTTTCGCGGCGTACGGCCACCTCGTGCCGCTGCCACAGTTCGGTGAACTCCGGGCTCGCGGCCTGCAGCCGGTCGATCAGAGCGGTCGAGGCGGCGTCGTAGCCGCGCCGGGTGGCGGCGGCGCGCAGATCCGCGACTCGCACCCGGCCGAGGCGGTCGTGCTCGTCCTCGGGATACGCCGCGCGGACCGCGGGTTCGGTGAACCAGCGCCACGCGATATTGCGGTCCGCTTCGTCGATCGTGCACACGCATCCGAACAGGGCCTCGGCCAAGGCATTCTGGGCGAGCAGGTCACCCAGGTCGGTGATGAGCTGGACGGGGGTGTCGCCAAGTCGATCGAGCAGATAACGCAGGGCAGGCCGCACCGTGGTCCCGGCCTGTGTTCCGGCGGGCGGGCGGTGGCCGGCCAGCAGATACAGGTGATCTCGCTCGTCGGCGCTCAGTCTCAGGGCTCTGGCGAGGGCGGCGAGCAGCTGGACCGAAGGCTGGGAGCTGCGTGCCTGCTCCAGCCGCATGACGTAATCGGCTGATACCCCGGCCAGTTGGGCCAGCTCCTCGCGGCGCAGGCCCGGCGTGCGGCGGCGCGGTCCGGCGGCCAGGCCGGCCTCCTGGGGCTGGAGGCGCTCGCGGGACCTGCGGAGGAAGTCCGCCAGCTTGTCGCGATCCATCGTCATAGCGTCCATACTCCGCGACCCGGACCCACTCCTGCGCGACCGGGGACGCGGCGCCCGCACGTCGCGGCCACCGAAGCCCCTGCCGCGCACGCTAGGAGCCCCACTCCTAGGGCAAACTCTCCGCTCCTCAGCACCCGGATTTCCCGGCAACGTGTCCGGTATCGACAGACACGAAGGGAGCTGGACATGAGGGAGATCGCAGTAGGGGTCGCGCACGTGCCGTATCGGGTGCTGGGGGCGGGCCGCCCGCTGGTCCTGGTGCACGGGGCCGGTGCGGGGGCGCGAGCGTGGGACGGCGTGGCGGACGCGTTCGCGAAGTCCAACACGGTTGTGGTGCCGAATCTTTCGGGCAGCGACTCGGCGCGCGACGATGGGCGCGAGCTCACCGTCGACATTCTCGCCGAGCAATTGGCCGCCGTGGTCACCGATCTGGATGCGGGCCCCGTCGACTTGGTCGGGCATTCCCTGGGCGGCGTGGTCGTGTCCGCGCTCGCCGCGTCGCGGCCCGATCTGGTTCGCGCCGTCGTCCCGGTCGCGACCTTCGCCGGGCCGGGCGACGAATACGTGCGTAATTCACTGACCGTCTGGCGCGATCTCCTCGGCGACGCAGACACTTTCGCGCGCTACTCGATGCTGCTGGCGTTCAGTCGCGCGCATCTGCGGTCCCTCGGCTACGACGCCGTGGAGGAGCTCGCCGCCGCCTTCCGGCCCAACGAAGGCAGACGGCGGCAGATCGAACTCGCTCTGCGCCTGGACATTCGGGACCTGTTGCCCCGGATCGACGCCCGCGCCTTGGTGATCGGAGCGACCCACGACTCCTTCCTGCCCGTGGAGAACGCTCGTGAACTGGCGGCCGCCATTCCGGGTGCGGGGTACGAGGAGGTCGACACCGGACACGTCGTCATGGCCGAGCAGCCAAGGGAATTCGTGAAACTGATCCGCGACTTCCTCGCCTGACCGTAGATACGACCGGCAGACGGGAATTCGACGCCTACCGGCTGTGGTCGTATGTGCCCGCCGCCGAGCGTGCGGCCCGCGTGGCCGCAGCGGGCCTGCAGGGTGTCGCCGAGATGGTGGGCTAATCGCTGCGGGCTACGCGGCGGGCGGGATGTACTTCGCGTTGCCGTCTGATCGCCGCGTCCACGATCCCCTCCCGCGACACCATCCGAATCCCCCCGGCGCTGCCGCGAACCGGCATCGCGGTGCGGTGCGCGCGGTTGCGCCACATTCCGGCCGTCGCCGGGGCGCGGCAGGTCAGCTGGTCGGTTGCGGCCGCAGGGTGAGGCTCTGCTGGGCGTAGCCGACCGGTCCCCGCAGGTCGTGCAGGACGGTGGTGGTCAGCCCGTGGCCGTCGTGGCCGAACACGACCGAGGTGTCGAGCCCCACCCACGGGGTCTCGGGCTGCCGGTACAGGTGGACGGTCATATCCACGTTCGGGAACATCCATTTGGTGGGTTCCTGCCGGACGGCGATGCCGTTCGCGGTGTCGACCAGGGCGATGTAGGAGGCCAGGGGATCGGCCGCCTCGCCGGCGACCAGGTCCACGGGGCTGCTGATCCACGCGGTGGCGCGGCCCGGCTGGGGGATGCCGACCTGGCGGGCGTCGACCGAGGCGATGTAGCCGCCGGGCCAGACGGGGGTGAGTGACCAGGGCGCGAGGTCGTCGGGCGGGGGCAGGCGGTCGGGTTCGCCGCCGGCGACGATGCCGGTGTCCTGGGCGCCCAGGAACCAGGCCCGCGCGCTGACGGTGTCGCGGCCGCCGACGCTCACCGTGGCCTCCATCAGTTCGATGGTGCGGCCCGGCCGGATGGTCTCGACCCGAATCTCGAACTCCTCGAACGCGATCCGGCCGAGAATGTCGAACCCGATGCGGCTCATCGCGAGGTCGGGCCGCTGGGTGCGGGCGCGCAGCATCTCGTGGACGATCAGCCCGGCGACGGGGCTGAAGTGCTGCTCGTCGGAGGCCCACGCGCCGCCGGCGTGGTGCGTGGGGACGAAGCGGTTTTCGCCGACGCGCCGGAAGTAGGCGGTTTCGGGTGCGGTCGTATCCATCACGTTTCTCAACCTACGGGTCGAGTTTTGATATGACCAGTCGGTATACCACCTTTGTGGTTGATCTAACGGCCTCGGACTGCGGATATGATCGTGCGATGAGGACGACCGTGGACGAGGAGGCCGCCCCCGGGCGCGCGGCCCGCCGGCGCGATCGCCGCAAGGCGGAGATGATCGCGACCGCGCTGCAAATCCTGTCCGGCAGCGGCTATCAGGGCATGCGTTTCGAGGATGTCGCCGAGCGCACCGATATCGCCAAAGCCACGCTCTACCACTACTTTCCGAGCAAGGACGCGCTGGTCTCCGCGGCGCTGGAGAAGCTCACCGGCGATGTGCTCACCCGGCTGGGCGAGGCGCTCGACGCGGCCGCCGACCGCCCGCCCACCGAGCAGCTCCGCATCCTGATCGCCGAGCAGCTGCACATCCTGACCGTGCTCTACCCCGAAGTGGGCAAACTCTTCTCGTTCCCGGCGCCCTGGCCCGCCGAGCACAGCGAAGCGATCAAGACCATGCGTCGCCGCCACGACCGCCTCTTCCGCGAGGTCATCGACCGGGGCATCGCCTCGGAGGAGTTCGACTGCCGCGATCCCGCGGTGGCCCTGCACTGCCTGCACGGCATCCTGAATCACGCGTCGATCTGGCTACGCCCCGAGGCCGACCCCGACCATCGGACGCGTGACGTCGTCGTCGACGAATCCCTCAGGCTGTTCACTCGGGGCTGAGACGCTATGCCGTCGCGGCGGCGGGTTCGATCTTGTGGCGTCGCACCAGCAGGATGATCGCGAGTAGCGGGTAGACCAGGACCGGTAGCAGCGTGCCGGGGTAGAACGTCTGACCCGCGGTGATGGCGGTGCCGGTCAGCAGCGAGAAATCGAACAGGCCGTGCAGCACGGAGTTGAGGACGTTGCCGCGGCTGACGCGGCGGACGAGATAGAAGAAGTACCCGGCCAGGCTGACGATGATCGCCTGCGGCAGGGCCGAGATCCCGTGTCCGACAACGTTGGTCAGGTGCACCGCGCCGAAGATGATCGACGACCACAGTGCGACGCGGCCCTCGCTCAGCCCGTGCTCGCGCAGGACCGTCACGCCCAGCCCGCGGAACATGCCTTCCTCGCCCCAGCCGACGAACTGGGTCGCGATCAGCAGCACCACGACGTACAGGAATCCCTTGTCGGCCAGCTCCCCATAGTCGATGCCCACCGCGATGGCGGCTATGAAGACGATCGGCACCACCCACACCCAGCGCTGGGTCGGGCGATCGTCCCGCAGCACCGGGCGCAGCCGGCCGAGGTAGGCGGCGAGCCCGTAGACGAACACCAGCGCCAAGCCGAGCGGAATGATCATTCCGAAGAAGACGCCACGGGTGGTCTCGAAATCGCTCTCGTCGCTGAGGTTCTGTACCAGCAGGCCGATGCCCTGAATGATCGCCAGGTACACGATGACGGCAACAGCGAACAGCGGATAGGAGAACGGGCGGCGAGTCTGCGAGGGGCCGACTCGCGTGGCATCGGCGGTGCTCATCCGCAGAACGTACCGGTCGTTCCTTCCAAGTGGTGGTATTCCTGATCGCGGTGGATGTTGAGCCCGGCGGCCGATTGCAGTCCCACCCAGTCGGACGATTCCCCCGATGCCCTGCGCATCTGGCCGGGCGATTGCCAGGCTGAAGATTTGCCCCGTCAACGTGGAAGGAGCGGTGTGCTCGACCCTGCGCCGACCTCGAATGCGCCCCGATTGTCCGAACTGGGCGACGACGCGGCCGCCGTCCTGCGGATCATCGCCTACTTCGACGCCTTCGACGAGTCCGCCGCCAACGCCGACACCGTAATCCGCGCCGCCGCCCTCCTGGCCGAATGCCCGGCCGGCGCAACCTGGCCCGCCGGCCCCACGATCCGCTACGACGCCGCCGGCCGTCTGCTCCCTGCCGACCCGGCCGCACCCACCCCGGTCGGTCCCGACCCCACGGTCTGGCTCGAGCGCCCCACGGTGCCGGATCAGGCTGCGCACCAGACGTCGCCGGACTGGGCCGGACGCTGGGCAGCGGCGGACCAAGGCGAGCAGGCGGTTCCGGACCAGAGTGCGCGGCGCGGGACACCCGACCGCTCGGGTCGGCCGGGGCCGGACGGCGCACAGCCCAGGGGCGCGGCGTCGCATCCACTCGACGACGTCGTGCTGGATCGGTTGCGGCACTGCCTGCGGGTGGTGTCGGCGCGGCAGGTGGCAAATCCGCTGCGCATGGATGATCCCGCGCTGCTGGAAGTGGTGCTGTCGGAGAAGGAACGGCGTGAGGACCGGGTGCGGGCGATGCGGCTGCTCGGGCTGGATCCGGGGCGCGCCACGCGGGTGCTGGCGGTTGCCGGGCCCGGAGCGGCGGAGGCGGTTCGGATCATCGGCGAGCATGTGCCGATCCAGCGGCACGCCGTGATCGGGGCGACGACGGCCGTGCTGGTTCAGGATCTCGCGCCGCTCGACGGACGCGGATCGGTTGCGGCGCAAGGACATCGCTCGGCATCGGCGGTGGCGGCCAAGGCAGTCGCCGACAACGCGGCGTTGGCGGGCCGTACGCCTGGTGCGACCGGTATCGCTCGTCCGGCCGGCAGCGGTGGTGGGGCCGGCACGGTCGACGGAGTTGGCGCGGCCGGACCCGGGCGTCCCTCCATGGTGGATCGTGGTCTGTCGGACACCTTGAATGCCGCTGTGGTGCAGGCATTTCCGGCTTCGCAAGCCGGGGCTGTCGGTCCGTGGATCGGGGTGGGGGAGCGGTTGCCCGCGTATGCGGCGGCGACGTCGTGGGAGCAGGCGCGGCGGGCGTTGCGGTTCGCGTCGTCGACCTGGCACGGGCGGCGGGTGATCGCGTTCGAGCGGTTGGGGGCTTTGGAATTGTTGGCCGACCTTCCGGTGCAGCGGCTGCTGGGGACCGCCGATGTGATGCGCATCTCCGAGTTCGCGGCGACCGAGGCAGGCGCGCTCGCGGTCGACACGTTGGAGGCGTTCTGTGTTTTCGGTACGTTGCGGCGTACCGCGACCGAGCTGCATCTGCATCACAGCACGGTGGCCGCGCGAATCGCGCAGGTGGAGGCGGTTATGGGGTGGGATGTGGACGATGCGCTGGATCGGTTCACGGCCACGCTGGTGCTGTTCGTGCGGCGCATGGCGCTGTCGTCCGCGCAGTTGTCGGGTCCGCCGCCGGCCGACCCGACAAGCGTCGGGCAACCACGGTGATACCCGCGACGAACGGCGGGTGATCCAGGTCACCCCAATGGCCGACGATCGGTGGGCACGGCATCGCCGGTGCGGGAGAAGGAGATTCACACCATGGCCATCGTGGAACCGACCAAGACCTGGAAGCTGCTCGAGGAGCGGCTGGCCGTCACCACCAACGAGCGCCACCGCCAGGTGCTCGAGATCGTCATCGAGCACATGAAGGCCGAGGCCGTGCCGGATCTGGACGGTCTGATGAAGACGCTGGTCGCGGAGCCTGACTATCACTTCTGGCAGTTCGGTCAGGACGTCGGGCCGAAGGGCTGGGACGGGGTGCACGCCTATTACTCGGCGTTCGTGGCGAGCAAGTCGAACATCCTGGAGTTCGAGCTGGATCGCCTGCTGGTCGACGACGATTGCGTCGTCACCGAGGGCTACCTGCGTCAGATCTACCCCGGCGCGTACGCCGCCCAGATCGGCATTCCGGTCGACGACACCGAGGCCGACTACTTGATCTCGTTCCGTCAGCTGCTGCTGTGGCCGGTGGACGCCAGCGGCCTGATCGTCGGCGAGGACTCCTACCATTCGGGCCCGGTGGAGATCCGCAAGCTGTCCTTCGACGAACTGCCCAGCGAATACGTCGAACTCGTGTACCCGGGCATGTGACAGCGGCGAGACTCGGCATATGGAAGGCGAATCGGACATGACGGACCTATCGGTGGCGACCTCGGCTGCGAACGCGGCCCCGACACCGGCGCAGCCCCCGGCAACACGGCGCGCGGATATCGCGACCCTGCTGCTGGACCGCCTCGGCGACGAGCGGCTCGGGTTGCGTACCCGGGAGCAGGACTGGACCTGGGACGCGGTGGTGCGGGAGTCGGCGGCGCGCGCCGAGCTGGCTCGGGAGCTGCGGCGCGACGGGCCCTTCCACATCGGGGTGCTGCTGGAGAACGTGCCCGATTTCGTCTTCTGGCTGGGTGCGGCCGCGCTGGCCGGTGCGACCGTGGTCGGCATCAATCCGACCCGCGGAAACGCCCAGCTGGAGGCCGACATTCGCTATGTCGACTGCCAGCTGATCGTGACCGACGCGGCCGGGATGGCCCGGTTGCGCGCCCTGGATCTGGGCCTGGAATCGGACCGGTTCCTGCTGGTCGACGACCCGGCCTATGCCGAGCTTCTCGACGCGCACCGGGTGCAGCCGGTGGCGTACGCGGGTCCGGAGGCGTTGCTGCTGTTGCTGTTCACCTCCGGCACCACAGGCACCTCGAAGGCCGTGAAGTGCACCCAGCGCCGCCTGGCCGTGCTCGGTTACGCGGCCAGCGACAAGTTCGGGCACGTCCGCGAGGACGTCGACTACTGCTGTATGCCGTTGTTCCACGGCAACGCGATCATGGCGTTGTGGGCGCCGGCGCTGGTGAACGGCGCGACGGTGTGCCTGACCCCGAAGTTCTCGGCCACCGGATTCCTTTCGGACGTGCGGTATTTCGGCGCGACGTTCTTCACCTACGTGGGCAAGGCGCTGGGCTACCTGCTGGCCACCCCGGCAACCGCCGAGGACGCGGACACCACCCTGGTCCGGGGTTTCGGCACCGAGGCGTCGGTGGCCGATCAGGCCGAGTTCCGCCGCCGCTTCGCCGCCGAATTGTTCGAGGGCTACGGCTCCAGCGAGGGCCCGGCCTTGGCGGCGCTGGACCCGCAGGCTCCGGCCGCGGCGCTGGGCCGACCCGCGCATCCGGGCGTGGCCGTGGTGAATCCGGACACGCTCGAAGATTGTCCGCGAGCGGTATTGGATGAATACGGTCGCGTATTGAATCCGGACGAATCGGTCGGTGAGATGGTCGACAAGGCGGGCGCGATCGTATTCGAGGGCTATTACAAAAACGATGTCGCGGATGCCGAACGTTTGCGGAACGGCTGGTATTGGACAGGTGACCTGGGATATATCGACGAAGCCGGATTCCTGTATTTCGGCGGCCGTAAGGGCGACTGGCTGCGAGTCGACGGCGAGAACACCTCGACGCTGCTCATCGAACAGGTGGTCCGGCGGCATCCGGCGGTGATCGCGGCGGCGGTCTACGGCGTCCCGGATCCGCGGTCGGGGGACCGGGTGATGGCCGCGATCGAAGTGGCCGACCCGGATGCCTTCGACGTCACCGAGTTCGCCGAATTCCTCAGTGCCCAGGATGATCTCGGCAGCAAGGGTGCGCCCCGGCTGCTGCGGGTCTCGGGCAGTCTGCCGGTCACCGGATCGAACAAGGTGCTCAAACGTGAACTCCAGGAACAGCGCTGGCACACCGACGAGCTGCTCTATCGCTGGTTCGGTCGGGGCAAGCCCGAATATGAACCCCTGACCGATTCGGGCAAATTGGAACTCGAAGCCGAGTTCGTCTCATTCGGTCGAGCGAACCTGTTCTAACCCTGATTCGGTGACCTGCGCCGACTTTCGTTACGATGCCGTTATCGAAGGTTCTGCAGGGAGGGTTGCCTTGTCCAGTCATGACAATCACAGGTCCGAAGAGGGAACGAAGGGGCTCACCGACGGCGCGCCGTTGCATGTCGATCTCACCGATACCGATCGCCGCATTATCGACGCGCTGATGGCGCCGTCGCGGGCCTGGTTCAGCCCGCGCTTCTACGGGATGGAGAACTTCCCGCTCGAGGGTCCGGTGCTGCTCGTCGGCAATCACAGCCTGGCGGGCGGCACCGATGCCCCACTGCTCGCGCACGAGATCCTGGAGCGTCACGATCGGCTGGTGCGGGGGCTGGCCGAGAACGTCCTCATCGACGTGCCGGGTTTGCGAGATGTGTTGCACCGCTGGGGAATTGTGCGCGGCAACCGGCACAACTGCACCACGCTGCTGGAAAAGGGCGAGGCCGTGGCGGTGTTCCCGGGCGGCGGTCGCGAGGCCATGCGCGGCAAGGGGCAGAAGTACCAGCTGATGTGGGAGGGCCGCACCGGCTTCGCCAAGATGGCCATCGCGGCGGGCGCGCCGATCGTCCCGATCGCCATGGTCGGCGGCGACGACGTGTTCGACATCGTCTTCGACGGTGATCACCCGGCCATGCTGCCCATCCGTAAGGCGGTCGAGGGTCTGGGCCTGCGTTCGAGCCTGACCCCGCCGCTGATCCGCGGCCTGGGCCCGACCCTGGTGCCCAAGCCCGAGCGCTTCTACTTCTCGCTGGGCACGCCGATCGACACCAGTCCGTGGCGCGATGTCGAGGACACCGAGGTGGCCGCCGTCGAGTTGCAGGCCGTGGTGAAGAAGGCCCTCGAGGGCGAGCTCGACTTCCTGCTCGCCGAGCGTGATCGTGACCGCGGCCGCAGCCTGCTGGGCCGCACCCTGGGCCGCTTCGGCATGTAGCCCGCCACCGCTGACTTGTCGGTAGGTTTACCGAGGTTCAGCCCCTCCGTTCCGCGACGTCAATGAGGACTGTCGCAGTTCGGACCACTTTCTCGGCCCGTGAAGTTAACCTCCGTTCGACTTTCGAGTACGGTATTGAACACAGGCGATGGTGCCGATGTGGTCACTGTAGGAGGTTGGCGTGGAGCGCACCCTTTTCGAACCCGAACACGAGCTGTTCCGGGAGTCGTTCCGTAAGTTTCTCGATCAGCATGTGGCCGCGAACCACGAGCAGTGGGAGCACGACGGCATCGTCGATCGCTCGGTGTGGCTCGAGGCTGGCAAGCAGGGCTTCCTCGGCATGGCGGTGCCGGAGCAGTACGGCGGCGGGGGCGTGCTGGACTTCCGCTACAACGCCATCGTGACCGAGGAGGTCACCAAGGGCATGTATTCGGGACTGGGTTTCGGCCTGCACAACGACGTGATCGCGCCGTATCTGCTGGAGCTGGCCAACGAGGAGCAGAAGCAGCGCTGGCTGCCCGGCTTCTGTTCCGGCGAGATCATCACCGCGATCGCCATGACCGAGCCGGGCACGGGTTCGGACCTGCAGGGCATCAAGACCCGCGCGGTCAAGGACGGTGACGACTGGATCCTCAACGGCTCCAAGACCTTCATCACCAACGGCATCAATGCCGACATCGTGATCGTGGTCGCTCAGACCGATCCGGCCGCGGGCGCGATGGGCTTCTCGCTGCTGGTGGTCGAGCGCGGCATGGCCGGTTTCGAGCGCGGCCGCAATCTGGACAAGATCGGCCTCAAGGCGCAGGACACCGCCGAGCTGTCCTTCACCGACGTGCGTGTCCCGGGCAAGAACCTGCTGGGCACCGAGGGTCAGGGCTTCATCCACCTGATGCAGAACCTGCCGCAGGAGCGGCTGTCCATCGCCGTGATGGCCGCCGCCGCCATGGAGGGCTGCCTGGAGCTCACCTGCCAGTACGTGCGGGACCGCAAGGCGTTCGGCAAACCGATCGGCGCGCAGCAGAACACCCGTTTCGTGCTGGCCGAGCTGGCCACCAAGACCACCGCGGTGCGGGTCTTCGTGGACCGCTGCATCGAGCTGCTCAACGAGTCGAAGCTGACCGTCGAGGAGGCCGCCATGGCGAAGTGGTGGTCCACCGAGGAGCAGATCGACCTGATCACCAAGTGCCTGCAGCTGCACGGCGGCTACGGCTACATGCGCGAGTACCCGATCGCCAAGGCCTACATGGACGCTCGCGTCCAGACCATCTACGGCGGCACCACCGAGATCATGAAGGAGATCATCGGGCGCAGCCTGAAGCTGGCCTGACCCGGTGACGGCCGCCGCGGACCGCGACCGGAATACGTTCCGCGTCAGCGGTTTCCGCGGTGGCCGGGTCGGATACCGGCCCGAATGACCCCTCGGCCGACACGCGATGGTTTGCTCTAATGTTGCGTTATCGCCGATGGGCTCTGTCAAAATAGTCCGGAACTCGTCTTATGGCTGGACTTTCGCCTTGTCAGCGCCTACGCCACCATGGGTAGCCGCTGATGTTCCGGGGCGTCGGCAGAGCATCCTGGAGGAGTCGGGCATATGCAGGGATCGCGGAGCAACTCGCAGGGCGAGGGCGAGGTGACCCTGCCGGTGCTCCTGGCCGCCGCGGTGGCCGCGCAGCCGGACGGCGATGCGGTCGTCGACGGAGACCGCCGGATCACCTATCGCGATCTGGATCTCCGCTCGAATCAGCTGGCGCACTTACTCATCGAACTCGGGGTCGTGCCCGATGCGGTGCTCGCGATCGGCATGCCGCGCTCGCTGGAACGGGTGCTGGCGGCGTGGGCGATCACCAAGGCCGGAGCCGGTTGCCTGTCGGTGGATCCGACCCATCCTTACGAGCGCAATCGGTTCGTGTGCGCGGATTCCGGTGTGCGCCTGGGTATCACACTGGAACGATACGTAGACGAGCTGCCCTTCGAGGACATGTACTGGGTGGCGCTCGACGACCGGGCCGTCACGGGGCGGATCCGGCAATATTCGGAGGCCGGCGTCGGCGATACCGATCGGCACGTGCCGCTGCGCCCGCACCATACCGCGTGCCTCGTCTACTCCGGCGGCTCGGCCGGTCGGCCGGAAGGCGTTGCCGTCACTCACGCCGGGCTGGCCGCCGTCGCCGATCAGCGCCGTCACAACGCCGTCAGCCCCGGCGCGCACGTCCAGGGTGTCGAGCCGCGCACGTCGGTCGCGGCCATGCTCGAGCTTCTGCTTGCCGCCCCAGCCGCCAACCCGGTCATGGCCCCGCACGACGTCTCGGCCGCACCCTGATCGCCGCTGCACCCGACTTCGGTTGCACCGAGCATCCATTTGCTCGGTCTGGGCGCTCGGATCTGTCATGATCCACTCGGGACCGGCGGCCTGGCCGATTCCGGAGGAAAGGCGTGTCTCGTGAGTTCTGAGCTGATGACAAGGACGGTCGAAGACGGCGTAGCCACCCTCACCCTGAACCGGCCCGAGAAGCTGAACGCCCTGACCGCGGCCTCTTTCGAGGAACTGCGCGCCCACCTGGACGCCCTGGCCACCGCCGACGTGCGCTGCATCATCCTGACCGGCGCGGGCCGTTCCTTCTGCGCCGGCCACGACCTGGAGTCGCTGGCAGCCGGGGACGCCATGGAATCGCGCCACGCCGAGGCCCAGACCATCACCATGCTCGAGGAGTTCCCGGCGCCGGTGATCGGCAAGATCCGCGGCCACTGCTTCACCGGCGGCCTCGAACTCGCCCTGGCCTGCGACATCCTGGTGGCGGGCGACACCGCGCAATTCGGTGACACCCACAGCCAGTGGGGTCTGGCCCCGGTCTGGGGCATGTCCGTGCGGCTCCCCGAACGCGTCGGGATGGCCCGCGCCAAGGAACTCAGCTACACCGCCCGCCGCATCAGCGGCGTCGAGGCCGCCGACATCCGCCTGGTGAACCACTGCGTCTCCGACGTCGGCCTGGACGAATTCGTCGCCCGCCTCGCCGCGCAGATCGCCGCCAACTCCGCGGGTGCGAACCGAATCTACAAGTCGCTCTACGCCAGCACCCGCGAACTCGACCGCGCCCAGGCCCTGCGCGCCGAAACCGATCTGCCCTACGGCCTGCCCGACGACGCCCTGGAACGCCTGACCCGCCGCTGACCGCTCAGACCTCCAGGGTCTCCTCGATGTCGCGCAGCCGGTGTCGGGCCAGAGCCAGGTTGCCTCGGGCGCGGTCGATGGCCACGTAGAGGAACAGGCCGCGGGAACGCCGCCCGCGCAACGGGCGCACCAGGTGATACTGCGCGCCGAGGGTGATCAGCAGGTCCTCGATCTCCTCGTTGAGGCCGAGTTGTTCGATGGTCCGCAGTTTGGCGCGCACCACCTCGGTATTGCCGGCGGCGGCGACCTCCAGATCCAGGGATTTCGAGCCGCCGAGCATGCCCAGGGGCATCCCGCTGCCGTAGTCGACGACGGCGGCGCCCAGGGCGCCGTCCAGCATCATCATGTCCTTCAGGGCAACTTCCAAGTCCGCCATGGGTTTTCCTCTCCTAGCCGTGACGGGTTTGTCGCGTGCGGTGACGCTACGCCCGAACGGGCCCGGCGGTACGTGGTTTGCTGAAGAATTCCGCAAGGTACGCAATTAACAACTTACGCAATCAGATACAACGGTGGGCCGTGAAAAAACTGCGGGCGCAGCCGTTTCCGGCTGCGCCCGCAGGCTTCACATCACCGGCTCAGCCGCACAGGCTGCCCGCGGTGGTGGCCGCCTCCAGAATCAGCGCGGCCTCCGCGTCCTCGGCCGCTCCACCCGGCAGCTGCACCGACAGCTGCTCGCGCGACACCCCGGCCGCCAGCGCCGAGCAGTAGGCCTTGCCCACGTCCACGGCGGCCAGCTTCTGGTCGATATCGACCAGGACGTCCCCGTGCGCCTCCAGGTAACTCACGAACACCTGCTCAGGCGCCGTGAGCGCCCGCTCCGCCGCGGCCACTCCCGTGGACGCCCCCACCATGGCGACGGCGGCGGCCACCATTGCGAAACCCGAAGCGAGACGGCTCTTCTTACCCACGAACTCTCCTTCAACATCGAATGAACCCGGCGAGCGTACCGCGCGCCCCGGGGGCGGCGGGGCTGTCGAAGGAGGGGAGCCCGGCTACTTCAGGGCCGCGTGCAACAGCGTCACCCCGGCGGTGAGGGCCGCGCCCGCCGCCGACCAGCTGGTGCCCGCGGGCTGGGTGGACAGCACCACGACCGCGTACCGGTAGGGCTGATCGGCGGCGGGGCCGACCAGGCCGGTGGTGTCCAGGGTGGTCGAGGAGTCCAGGTCCATCCAGCCCTGTTTGACGGCCCAATTCGCGCCCGACAGCGCATCGGGGATGCCGAAGAACTGATCGGTGCCGTCGGCGGCGGTCTGCGCGGTGTTGTGCAGCGCGCCCAGGATCAGGTCGCGGGTCGCGGCGGGGGCCTGGGTGGTGATGTAGTGGAAGATCGAGACGACATCGCGTGGGGTGGTGAGGGTTTCGCCCCACTGCGCGGTGTCCTCGGGAGCGGTGGTGGCGTTCAGTCCGATGACCGCGACCATGCGGTCGATGATGGCGTTGTTGCCGCCGACGTCCCAGAGCTGATCGGCGATGTCGTCGTCGCTGGCCGAGAGCATCTGCGTGACCTTGGCGACGGTGTCCGGATCCGATTGCGCGCCGGGTTTTCCCAGCGTGTCGAGCGCGATGAGCAGTTTCACCACCGAGGCCGTGTAGAACTGCTGGTCGGCATTGAGGCTCGCGACGGCCGTGCCGGTGGTGGTGTCCACCACGTCGATTCCGACCGTGGTGCCCGGTGAGGCCGCCTGGATCGCGGTCTGCATCTGCTGCGCGATCGCCGTCGCGGAGATCGGATGCGCGGCAACGGCGGTCGTGGCGGCGGCGGCCTGCGGCACCTGACCCGGCCCGGCTTGGTCGTGCGAGGTGGCGAATGCGGCGGGCGCGCCCAGGGCGGACAGGGAGATCACGGCGGCGGTGGTGCCGGCCGCGGCCCAGTGCCATCGTGCGCGCGGTGCGCGGTCCTGAATCGAGCTCATGCTCCATTACATCGACACGAAGCTCGAGACATTTCCAGCGGAAGGCTGTCAATTTCCTGTTAACTGCGCGTCGATCTGATCTCGGTTCGGCGACGGCGCTGATCAGCTATTTTGCGGCGAACTAAGATCATTCCGGGGGTGGGAACCATCCCACTGGAGACGACAATGAGTGCATACCGTGAGATCTTCCGAAATGTCCTCATCAATAGCCTCGCCTCGATGGGATTCGGGGCGTTGGTTATGATTGTCCCGGTGTCCGCGCACGCCGACGCGGACTACGGAAACGGCTGTGTTCTGTACTCCGACAACACATCAGCAACTGTGGACTCATTGCGGTTCAGATGTGACCTCGGACAGCTGGACGCCGTCTATCGAGGCGCCCCCCTGGGCGACGTTCCGGTCGGCACGAAGGACGGCTGGGTCGCCGAGCCCCGCGGCATGCAGCCCTGGGCGCCCCTGGTCTGGATCGGCAAGAACTTCTACGGCGGTCCGGCCGGCGGATATCTGCTGAACCGCATGACCGGCGCGGGCCTGGAAGCCTGGCAGGCCAACGTCTACCCGGGTCCGTCGGTCGTCGACGGCGGGCCCACTTGGATCCTCGACTACGCCCCCTCCCCGACCCCGAATCTGTACGACGAGATCCGCGAAGTCACCCCCGGCGTATGGCTCGGGTATTCCTGGCTGCGCCAGGGCGGTGACTACGGGCAGCCGGTGAGTTTCATCCTGGCCTGACCCGGCGCGGCTTCGGATCAGAGCGCACGTAACCGTCGTGCCCGGTGGTCTCGAATTGATAGACGTGGACTCCATTGTCCACGAAAGGAATTCGATGACCACCGTGCCGCACATCCATGCTCCCGCCCCGCCGGGGCGCACCATCGGGGCCGTCTGCGCGGTCGGCATCCTGGTGGTCGGCCAGCTGTATGTGGTGCTGCCGGTGCTGAACCGGATCGCGGGGGACTGGGATACCTCCAAGTCCGCGGCCACCTGGACGACGACCGCGTTCGGGCTGGCCTACGGTGCGGGCTTCCTGGTGACCGGACCCCTCTCCGACCGGTGGGGCCGGCGGCCGGTCATCGTCGGCGGACTGGCGGCGAGCGTGATCAGCAGCCTGCTGGTGGCGGCCGCGCCGGGGCTGGTGACCGGGCTGTCGGCGCGAATCCTGCAGGGGCTCACCGCATCCTTCTTCGCACCGGCCGCGTTCGCGTACTTCTCGGAGCGGATCGCGCCCGAGCGCAGGATCTTCGCCCTCACCTGCTTGACGAGCTCGTTCCTCGGGGCGGGAGTGGTGGCACAGGTGCTGGCCCAGCTCATCGGGAACGCGCTGGGGTGGCGGGCGATCTTCGTCGCGGGCGCCGTGGCTTTCGCAGTGTCGGCGGTGACGCTGCGGTTGGTGCTGCAACCGCCCCGAGACGAGGCCGGGCTCGCGCCGGATTCCACGGAACCGACGGCCACGGCGCGGTCGGTGACACCGGGTGCGGTGTTCGGGCCCTTCCTGAGCCTGCTCCGGCAATCCCGCCTGGCCCTGCTGTATCTGAGCTGCCTGGCGATCCTGGGCTCCTTCGTCGGCGTCTACACCGGCATTCAGCTCGTTCCGCCCGACGGTGTCGGCTCCGGCAATGCCGCCCTGCTCGCGTTGCGGGCCAGTGCGATTCCCGCCATGGTGGCGATCCCGCTGCTGGCCGGACGGCTGGGGGTGATCGCCGCGCCCACCCGGCTCGTCGTCGCCCTCGGGGCGGCGGCCCTGGCCGTGGCCGTGACCGCGGTGCCGCTGGGCGGTGTGTGGGTGGCGGCGTGGTTGTTCGTGTTCGTCGCCGCCATCGCCGTGGCCGCCCCGGCGGCGGTCCAGACGATCACCGCCCGAGCCGGGGAGGCGCGCGGCGCCGCCACCGCGCTGTACACCTTCGCCCTGTTCTTGGGTGCGAGCGCGGGGCCGCAGCTGGCCGATCTGGTTGCGCGGCACGGCTATCCGGCGGTCGCGCTGGCCGTCGCCGCGCTCGCGGCCGCGGGTGCGGCGCTGGCGGCCGTCTCCGAACGCAACTGATCCAGGTTTCAATCGCCGTGGTCGAAATGATTCTCGAAAATAGCTGGGCCACTTAGCGTTTCGGTCACGGTCATCAGTTCCAGCGCGAAGCCCCGGCTCGCTGGGCGGCAACCCTCCACGACGGTGGGGTGCTCCGGGTGACGACCGGATGGCGGCGAGCGTCGCCATAAGCGTCTTGTTCTCGGAGGGAAAATGTCTGTAGCTCAACTCGATTCGGCGTCCGCGACCGCGGCGGTGGCGGACGTCGGCGAGGTGCTGCTGGTGGCCGACCGGTTCCGCGGGATCGCCGCGGATGATCGGGCCTTCACCGTGTCCGGGCTGGTGGCCGCGTTGCGCGGCGGCCGCTGGCGGGACGCGGAGGGGCCCTTGCGGGTTCGGCTCGGGCAGGGGGTGACCCGCCACGATCTCGACTACGTCGAGCATGTGGCGATCGTGCACGCCCCGGCCGGGCTGCGGATCGACGGCGCGGTCGCCGAACCGGCCCCGCGCCATCAGGTCCACAAGTATCAGCATTCGAATGTCCTGCTGGCCGGACTGGTCCGGGAATCGGAGACCGCGTTCCGGGCCGATCTGCGCATCCACGGTGACAACGAACTGTTGCTCGACCATCAGACCGGCGAGCACGTGCAGGGCATCGTGATCGTGGAGGCGGTGCGGCAGCTGTTCCTCGGCGCGTTCGAGCTGGAGTACGGCCGCCGCTGGCCCGAACAGCACTTCTACATCGTCTGGAACAGTATCGAATTGGAGTTCAAGTCCTTCCTGTTCCCGCTGCCCGCCACCCTGAACGCGACACTGACGCCGATCGCCATCGACGACCCGGCCAAACTGGAATTCACCATCGAGGTGGAGGTGCGCCAGCTCGGCCGCGCCGTCGCCACCACGCGCATCGGCTACGCCGCCCTGCCCAACGAGCGCATCACGCAGATCGAACGGCACAAGGCGGCCAAGGCGATCGCCGCCTACCTGGACGCGGCCGCATGAGCGCGGTGACGGGCGCGGCGTTCTTCGACGTCGACGAAACCCTGATCACCGTCAAGAGCATGTTCGCGTTCCTGCGCTTCTGGCTGGCCGAGAACGGCGACGACGGCAGCGAATACGCGCGGCTCACCGCGGAAATTCAGCAGCGGGCCGCGGCGGGCGCGCCGCGGGAGGAGGTCAACCGGCACTACTACCGGGCCTACCGCGGGGTCGCGACCGAAGCGCTGAGCGCGGCCGGGCAGCGCTGGTTCTCGGAATTCTCGGCGGGTGACGCTGTCTACTACGCCGACGCGGTGGAAAGGCTGCGCGCGCATCGTGATTCCGGGCACGCGACGGTGCTGCTGTCGGGTTCGTTCCGGGCGGCCGTCGCGCCGGTCGCCGCGGCCGTCGGGGCCGATCACGTCATCACCACCACGCCGGTCGTCGACGAGGACGGCGTGCTCACCGGCGAGGTGTGGCGGCCGATGATCGGTGCGGCCAAGGCGGCGGCGGTCACCGACTTCCTGCGCGAGCACGGCATCGATCAGGAGCACAGCTACGGCTACGGCGACCACGCCAGCGACCTGCCGTTCCTGAAAGCCGTCGCACACCCGGGATATCGCGGTGACGACGCCGTGCTCGCCGCGCACGGCACCGGCTGGATCCATCTCACCGATCGGGTCGGCGCGTCCGTCGGCGACCCGGGCCGTCTGCTCTCCGACGAGGAAGTGCTCTCCGTATGGTGACCAAGAGGTACGAACTCACCCCGACCACGCAGGGGCCGCTGTATCCGCCGAGCGAAGTGCTCGACGGCAAGGGCGATTTCATCGTCGTGGGATATCTGACCGAACCCGGGCCGGGCCACACCGTCACCCGGCGGTGGGGGCGGGCGATCGTCGCCGACGACACGCCGGTACCCGCCTTCGGCGGTCTGGCCCCCTACACGATCGTGCGCGAACTGCCCGAGGAGCTGACGGACGAGGATGCCGCGATTGTGTTGCACACGCTGCCGCTTCCGCTGCCCGCCAACAACTATCCGGTGGTGTTCGCGCCCGATCAGCGACCCGACGCGGCCGCGGTGACGCGGCCCAGCTACCCGTTCCACGAGACGCCGATCCCGGATTTCCGTCCCGAGGACGGGCGCAAGCTGTCCGGCCCGGTGACGCTGGGGGAGTGGCTGCGGGCGCGCGGCACCCTCGAGGTGACCGTCGATGAGGACGCGCGGCAGGGCGAGTTCCGGTTCGAGTTCGGCGGGCTCGTGCCGGATTCGCTCTACACGGTGATGTCCTTGCGGGCCAAGGACTTGGATCCGGCCGCGCCCACCCGGCCGGGGCCGCTGGGCGTGCCCAATGTGTTCGTCACCGACGAACGGGGGGCGGCGACCTATCGGGCCGTGCTGCCCAATCCGTTCCCGGATCCGGCGCTGCCGGACGCGAACCGCATCATCAGCGTGGTCGTGCTCTGGCAGAGCTATCAGCAGAACTACGGCGGCGCGATAGGACATTTCGGGCTGGGCGGTGATATCCACGCCCAGCTCAAACTGCCGGACCCCTCGTTCCAGGAGTTCGTGACCCGCGACTGAGAGCCTCGATCACCGCGCGGCGCGATAGATCTTCCGCGCGGTGATCACCAGGGGAATCTGCAGCGGGAGCCGGAGCAGGGCACCGGCTTTGAGCGGCAGGGCGCGGTCGCTGGTGAGCCAGTCGGAGGCCATGTAGAGGTTGCCGGGGAAGACCGCGATGAAGATCAGGGCGGCGAGCCGCGCGCCCAGGCCACGGGTGCGCGGGATGGCCAGCAGGGCTCCGGCGGTGAGTTCGGCCGCGCCCGAAACCTGGGTGTAGGTGCGGGGTTTGCCGGGGAGCTGGGGCGGGATCAGGGTATCGAAGGGTTTGGGCATCGCGAAATGCAGGACGCCCATGCCCAGCAGCAGGCCGGCCAGCGCGAGGGCGCGGCCGCGAATTCCATTGGTGCCGACCGGTTGGATTGTCGCAGGAGAGTGCGACAGATCTGCTGTCATTCGTGCAGCATAACCGGTCGGTATGTATCGTTCGGCGGGCGACGGCGATACGCGTTTCCACTCGGTGTGTCGCCGTGTGCGAGTGGCCGATCCCCAAGGGATGGCGCACAATTAGGCTGCTGTCCGGCACGAGCAGGGGAAGTTATGAAGGCGCACAAAGGGCTTGCGATAGCCCTGCTTGTTCTCGGCATGTCGGTCGGCTGTTCCACCGAAAGCGCCAAACATCCGGCCAACGCACCCGCCCAGGCGGTTCCGCAGCCCGCGCCCAAGGCGACCGGCGTCACCATCCCCGTCGGGCCCGGCCCGCAGGGCACCTACACCGTGCAGGCGCAGCCCGCGCCCGGCAGCTGCCACTACCGCAAGACCGCCGACGGCCAGCCGCTGCCCGACCCCGCCTGCACGCCGGGCGCGGTGAATCCCACAGTGACACCGGCGAATCTGGCCGACACCATCTGCAAGTCCGGCTACACCGCCTCGATTCGGCCCAACAGCAACATCACCGGCCGCGAGAAGACCGACAACATCAAGTCCTACGGCTACACCGGTGACCCGCGCGACGGCGAATACGACCACCTCATCTCGCTGGAACTCGGCGGCGACCCCAACGACGCGCGCAACCTGTGGGTCGAGCCGCCCTCCCCGGGTCACCAGGCCGGGGCCGGACCGAACAACCCCAAGGACGGCGTCGAGTCCAAGCTGCACACGCTGATCTGCGGCGGCAAGGTCGCGCTCACCGACGCCCAGGTCGCCATCGCGACCGACTGGACGACCGCGCTCGCGACGGTGGGCTTTCCTGACGGCAAGTGAGAACCGGGGGCGCGTCGAGTCCGGCGTGCCGCCCCGAAACGGCTTGGCGTTGGTCCCGCGAGCCTACGATCGAAGCATGTCAGCGCCGCAAGACCGCTCGACGATGATCGAGGGCCGGGTCGTGCACAAGGTGAACAACGCCCTGGAGATCACCTTCAGCGTCGGGCCCGAGGATGCGCTGGCCACCGGCGTGCAGGGCGCGGGCAACGGGTTCGGGGCCAAGGCCGCCATCCTGTTCGGCTTCAAGAACGGCGGCACCGGCAAGCACCGGATCACCTACGCCGACGGCACGGTGGTGTGGGTGGAATCCAAGGACGCCGCACCCACCGTGCTCACCCGCGGCGACGGGACCGCGGTCGGCACCATCCAGCGCGCGGACACCTCCACCGCGGTCGGCTCCACGGCCGGAACGCTTTTCCACTTCGTGCCCGACCCGGACGAGCCCCGCACCCCGGAACTGTTCCGGCTGGTGGTGCTCGACCGGATGGGCGCCGAAGTCGGCCGGCTCGACGTGGTGCGCACCGCGGGCGGGTGGACCCTGCGCAGGATGGCCGAGGACCTCTACGACGAGTCGTTCTGGTGGGATCGCGCCGGACAGCCACTGCCCGTGCCGATCCTGGGCACGCGGCTGTGGCTGAAGCATCCGCTCGACCCCGTGGAGCGCGATGTGCTGCTGGGGGTGTGCGTCGACATCGCGCTGGGGTTGCGGCCCTACGTCACGGCCATGAAATAGCGCCTCAGTCCGACACCTTGATGATCAGCTTGCCGACATTCTTGCCGGTCAGCAGGCCCTGGAAGGCTTCCACGGCCTGATCGAGCCCGTCGACGACATCCTCGAGGTAGGTGAGCTCGCCGTCCGCGATCCACTGCGCCGCCGCCGGCCGGAACTCACCGATCTGGTCCCAGAACTCCGACACGATGAACCCGCGCACGGTCAGGCTCTTGCGCAGGATGTTCGAGGTGAGCAGCGGCAGCCGGTCCGGTCCGGGCGGCAGGTCGGTGTCGTTGTAGTTGGCGACCAAGCCGCACAGCGGGACTCGGGCATAGGTGTTGAGTCGCGGCAGCACCGCGTCGAACACCGCGCCGCCCACATTCTCGAAGTAGACGTCGATCCCGTCCGGGGTGGCGGCGGCCAGCTGCTCGGCGAAATCGGGTGCGCGATGGTCGATCGCGGCATCGAAGCCGAACTTCTCGCGCAGCAGCGCCACCTTCTCCGGCCCGCCCGCGATGCCGACGGCCCGCGCGCCCTGGATCTTCGCGATCTGGCCGACGGTCGCGCCGACCGGACCCGTCGCGGCCGCGACCACCACGGTCTCACCCGGCTTCGGGCGGCCGATGGTCAGCAGACCCGTGTAGGCCGTCAAGCCCGGCATTCCCAGCACGCCCAGCGCGGTGGTGAGCGGCGCGGCGCTCGGATCCAGCTTCTGCAACGCCTGCACGTTCTCGACCGAATGCGTCTGCCAGCCCGCCCAGCCGAGCACGATATCGCCGGGACGCAGTGCGGGATCGGCGGATTCGAGCACCCGCGACACCGCCCCGCCGCACATGGTGTCGCCGACCTCCACCGGCGGCGCGTACGAGGGCGCGTCGCTCATCCGCCCCCGCATGTACGGGTCCAGGGACAGATACAGCGTCTGCAACAGCGCCTCACCCGGCCCCGGCGGCGCCAACTCCACCGTCTCGGTCCGGAAATTCTCCTGCTCCGGCATCCCGACCGGGCGGGAGGCGAGCACTATGCGAGTGGACTTCATCGTCGCAACGACCTTTCGGTAGGCATCGCGTTCATTGTGGCGATTTCCTGTGGGTTCGCGTCGGATTCCGCGCGCCCGTCCTCATCACCGGGATTCCCCAGCATGATGGTGGCATGGCTGAACAGATGAACGCATGCGCGCACTGCTGATCCTGCTCGTCGTCGTGGCGATCGCCCTGATCGCCGGCGACCGTGTCGCAGTGGGGATGGCGCAGAACGAGATCGCCCGGCAGATCGCCGCCGACTACAAACTTCCGCACCAACCCGCGGTCACCATCGACGGCATCCCCTTTCTCACCCAGGCCGTCGACGGCACCTACCAGAACATCGACATCCGCATCGGCGACTGGACCGACGCCGACATCTCCGTCGACGACCTCGACGTGAAACTGACCGGAGTCTCCGCGCCCCTGGATGATGTGCTGAACAAGCGCACCGAAAAGCTCACCGCCGAGACTGCGACCGCCACGGCCCGCGTCCCTTACGGCACCGTTCAGCGCTACGCGCCGGCCGGCGTCGAATCGATCTCGGACAGTCCCGAGGGTCTGCGCGTCGCGGGAACCTTCCCCGTGGCCGGTATCCCGGTCCCCGCAACGGTCTTCGTCACCGTCGCGCCCACCGACGACGGCATCGTCGTCACACCCGTGTCCGTGCAGGCCGCGGCCGGTGGCCCCACGGTCTCTCTGGCGGCGGTGAGCGAATCGCTCACCTTCACCATCCCTTTGGAGAAACTGCCGCTGGGTGCGCGCGTGACCTCCATCCAGCCCGCCGCGAACGGCCTGCACGTCACCGCGGAAGCCCACGCCGTCCGATTCTCCGACCTGGCCTGAGCGCGCTCAGCGTCCGAACCGCGCGTTCACCCAGGCGAGCGCATCGGGGTAGGAAGCCGCGATCAGCGACCGGTGATCGACGTCCGGGTAGGTCTTGTACGTGACAGGCTGGCCCGCCAATTGCAGCTGGGACACCATCGTGTCAGTCGCGGTGGGGAGAACGGTGGTGTCGGCCGAATCCTCATGAAGCAGTTTCTTTTGCGCTGGTCAGCAGATATCGAACGATCACTACATTAGTAGGGAGTGATCATCGGTGCGATAGATTCGGCGGACCTAGGTCTGGGGAGATCTGCTGATGACCGGGGATGAAGCCGGTTTGGGCACGCCGGTGGAGGACGTCACGAGTTTGCTGGCCGCGCAGGCGCTCGATGTTCCGGTGAAGCTGGTCGCGTGCGTCGGCTTCGGTATCGACGCGCACCACGGCGTCTGTCACGCCCACTTCCTCGAGAATGTCGCCGCGCTCGCCAAACTCGGTGCCTACCACGGGGTTTTCGCATTGACCCCCGGGATCCGGGCCGTCGACGAATGGCTCGACGCCGTCGCTCACGTGCAACGCCACACGCCCGGGCGGGAGAGCATCGTCTGTGCGTCGATCACCGATGCGGCGCGCGGGGAGTTCGGCGACCACCGTTCGGTGCCTCGGACGCGCGACGGGGAAGATGAGCTCTTCATCAATCCGCTGATGTCGATGGTGTGGGGATTCGACCTCGATGCCGTCGCGGGACAGGTGTTGTACCGCAAGGAGATCGAGGAGGCGGCGACGCCGTACGAGGTGGCGGCGGCCATCGAGGCGTTTCGGGATCGGATCGCGCTGCGGCCGTGGCGGGCGATTCCCGGCTGAGGGCCGGGGGTTACGGCTGGAGTTGGTCGGGGCGGGTTTTGCGGGCGCGGCGGGTGCGTAGCCAGCGGCGGGTGCGGAAGGTCAACCAGCCCAGCAGGATCAGGAGGAGCAGGATGGCGATGAAGGCGACCACGGGGAGGGCCAGGGCCAGGACGGTCAGGGCCAGGGAGGTGCCGTCCTCGGCGGTGGAGACGACCGGATTGCCTACGCCCGCAGTGGTTCCCGTGACGAAGGGGCGGGCGACGGTGCGGCCGGCGTGCACGCTGCCGGCGGTGACCGCGCCGAGGATGGCGGCGACCGCGGGGGACAGGTGGGAGGACAGGCTGCTCTCGGCGGTGAACAGGATCGCGCCGGACACGGGAGCCACCAGGGCGCCGATGCCGTGCAGAACCGAATCGACGGCGGGGATCTTGTCCCCGACCAGGTCGACCAGGAAGATCAGCCCGATCACGATCAAGGCCGGCGTCGAGGACAGCCACCCGTAGGAGCTGCCCAGATCGATCCAGCCGGCCCGGTCGGCGATACCCACCACCAACAGCGGCAACCAGGCATTGAGCCCCGCCGCGCCCGACAAGCCGAACGCCCCGAGGACCGCCCCGACGGCCGATGTGATCTCCATGCCCCCAGTGTGCCGCCCCACCCCGACACCAGCCGACATTTACCCACGGCCGGGCTGGGCGCGGGACCGGGAGTTCGGAGCCGGTTGCGAGACTGAGCGGTCGATTCTTAATGGGCGGTTACGGTTTGCGGTCAGGGGCGGCTTGCGGTGGCGGGGGTCGGGTGGCGGCGGGAGAATTTCGGGGTCGGCCCGGGGCACGCGGTCGGGGAGGAAGGGACCGCCATGGCGGAACGGCGACTGACGGCCGGCGACCTGCTCGGGCGCGTGCGGGCCAAGGCGGCCGAGGACGGACTGCTGTCGGTGTTGCGCGACATCGGGTTCGTGAGTCTCGGCAAGTATGGGCAGTTCCTGGTGACCGCGGTGACGGTGCCGCTGACCGCGCGGATGCTCGGCGTGAGCGGGGTCGGGCTGCTGGCCATCGGGATGTCGGCGTACTTCCTCGGGTCGCTACTGGTCGACCTAGGAATCAACACCTTCATGGCCGCGCTGCTCGACGACGACGGCATCGACGACCTGCGGGGCAGCTATCTCGCGGTCCGCGCCGCCGGACTCGGACTGCTCGGGGTGGCGCTCGCGACCGGACTCGCCTTCGGCGCCGGAACGCATCTGCGGATGATCCTGCTCGGACTGTTCGTCGGCGGATTCCTGTCGATGTCCGAGGACTGGCTGTTGGTGGGGCAGGCCAGGTTCGGAGCCTCGATGTCGTATCAGATCGCGGGGCGCGTGGTGTATCTCGGGCTGCTGGTCGCGGTGCTGCCGAGCTTCCCGCACGCCGCTGTCGTACTGCTGTGCCTACTGCTGTCGTCGGTGGTGACGGTGGCGTTGACCTGGTGGGACGCGAACAAGCGCTTCGGAAAACCCGGGCGGCCCACCAAAGTCGTGATGATCCTGCGCAAGGGCGCTCCGATCCTGGCCTCGCGCCTCCTGGTCACCAGCTACGGCCAGGGCACGGCCACCGTCTACTCCTCGGTCCTCGACGCCGCCTCGCTCGGGTTGTATTCGGCGGGAGACAAACTCGTGCGCGCGACCCAGTCGCTACTGGATTCGATCGGGCTGGCGCTGCTGCCGCGGATGGCGCGCGAGCGCTCCGAGCCCGGATTCTGGCGGCACGAGCTGCGCGCCCTGGCCGCGTGCGTGATCGTGGCGGCCGTCGCGGTGGCCGGGATCTGGATCGCCGCGCCGTTCGCCGTGCAGGTCATCTACGACGACGACTTCCGCGGTGTGGTCCCGCTGCTGCGGGTGGAGGTGTGCATTCTGGTCGCGACCGCCACCACCTCGTTCGTCACCACCGCCGTCCTGCCGGTGCGCCAGGACACCGTCGGCATCATGATCGGCGCGGTGCTCGGGACGGCGGTGGCGGCCACCGCGTTGCTGCTCACCCTGCGCACCCACTCGGTGTGGACGCTGGTGTGGGGCACGGTGGCCGCCGAATTCTGTGTCGCCGCCTGGTATCTCGCGCGGACCGGTCAGCTGGCCGCGCGCGAGCGGGTTCAGCGGGCGCTACCGGCCAGCCACTGATCCCAGGGCAGTGTCCAGTCGCCGTTCTGCCAGACCTCGAGCGTCGCGCCGCCGGTGTTGTGCACCTCCACCACGTCGCCGGGGTTGGCGAAGTTGAAGAACCACTGCGCGTTCTCCGCATTGAGGTTGAGGCAGCCGTGCGAGGTGTCGGTATTGCCCTGCGCCCACACCGTGGAATCGAGCTGGTGCAGATAGATGCCGTCGGTGCTGATCCGCGTGGCCCAGCCGATGGACTCCTTGTACCCGAGCCGGGAATTGACCGGCAGGCCATACGTGGAGGAGTCCATGATGACCGGGTTGGCCTTGTCCATGACGGTGTAGGTGCCGGGCATGGTCCAGAACGTGAAGGTCTTGCCGGCGATGGTCTCGCTGCCGCCGCGGCCCATCGAGGTGGGCATGGTGCGGATCAGCTGACCGTTCTCGAACACCTGCACCTGGTGGGTGTTGTCGTCGGCGATGGATACGTGCGAGGGGCCGATCACGAAGTTGGCCTTGGCGTCCTCCTGGCCGAACAGGCCGTTGCCGACCTCCACGCCGTACAGGTTGGCCGCCACGCTCACCTTGGTCCCGGTCTTCCAGTACTCCTTGGGCCGCCAGTGCGCATTGCGGTTGTCCAGCCAGTACCAGGCGCCCTCCACCGGCGGATCGGCGGTGACGACGAGCCGCTTCTCCGCGGCCGCCCGATCCGGGATGTCCTCGTCGAAGTGCGCGACGACGACCATGCCCACGCCGTAATTGTTGCCGTTCACGATGGCCTGACCGCCCGTGGTGTTCAGATACACCTTGGTCTGGTTCTTCGGATTGATGGTGGTGAAGCTGGAGGTGACCGGGCCGGTGGGACCGGTCACGTCCATGCCCGAAGCCTTCAGCGTGTACGTGCGCCCGTAACCCAGCTGGTCGTTCGGCTTCCACGCGGTCTTGTCCGGCGTGTAGGTGCCCTCGATGACCCTGCCGTCGTCATTGGTCAGCACGACATCGGTCAGCACACCCCCGGTCGTGCTCACTTTCACCGGCGCCGACGGGTCCACCTTGTCCGAGCCCTGCGCGGGCGTCACCACGATGGACTGCTCGACCGGTGTCCGCGGACCGACCTTCCCGCTCGGGAGATTGGACGAGCAGGCCGCCAGCACCAGGGCGAGCGTCACTATGACGCTCGCTGCGGCGTTCGTCCGAAAACGGCGGGGTGGCATGGCTTCCCTCCTGTAATCGCCGTGCGCCGCATTGCTGCACAGCATCTTGTTACTGCCCAGCCTAGTAGATTACCCGCCGTTCTAGATCTTCCAGCGCCCGGTCATGCCGACGAAATGACATCGATGTGAGACCCGCGTGCGACACGCCGTTCGGCAGTGGTCATTTCAGCGCCTGTTCTTTGATAGCGAGCTGCTGTTGCCCCTTCTGGTAGGTCACCTCGCGAATCCCCAGTGCCGCGTGCAACTTGCCCGCGGGCAGCGTCACCGGTTTGGGTGCGGGCCCGTCGCCGGGCTTCGGCAGCGGATACGCGGTGGTGGTCCCGCTGTAGAAGGTGACATTGCCCTCGGTCTTCGTGAACAGCTGGTGCACATGGCCGTTGAGGCAGGTGACCGAGGAGAACCGCTTCAGATAGCTGAGCGCCTGCGTGGCATCGTCTGTGCCCCAGCCCCATTGGGGGTACATGGCGAACAGTGGGATGTGGCTGAACACGATGATCGGTGTGTCACTGGACAATCCGGCCACGTCCTTCTGGACGAAGTCGAGCTGGTCCTGTCCGAGGTGGCCCAGGTTCTTCAAATTGAGCGTATTGACCAATCCGATCACGTGCACGCCGGCGATGTCGAAGCTGTACCAGCCGTCGCCGTGCGTTCCGTTGCCGAAGACCGACCGATATCTCGAGCCGCTGTCATCGCTCGAATCGTGTTCTCCCGGAACGGTGAACACGTGCGGCGTCGAGAGCCCGCCCATCATCTGCTTGACCTGATCGAACTGCTCCGCCGTCGCCAGATGGGTGAGATCGCCGGTGTGAATCACGAAGTCGGGCTGATACCCCAGCGAGTTCACCTGGGAGATCGCTTCGGAGAAGGTGTCGGTCACACTCGTGTTCGCGGTGCCGGTGAACCCGATGTGACTGTCGCTGACCTGTGCGAACCGTAGCGTCGGCCGCGCCGGAGCCGCCAGCGCGGAACCCGCCACGTGCGACACCACCTCGCCGCCCACCACCGCCAGGCCCACCGCCGCGCCGAACCAGGCGCTGTGCCGCATGAGCTGGCGGCGGGTCATCCCCTGCGGGTCCCGTGCCGCGTCCTCGCCGCTCACGGGGTCACCACCACGGTCGCGTGCATGAACGGATGAATCGAGCAGACGTAGGCGAAGCTGCCGGGCTTGGCGAAGGTGAAGGTGTAGGTCGCGCCGGTGCCCAGCGTCGGCGAGCGGAAGCTGCCGTCGTTCGCGACCACCGTGTGCGGTTCCTCGTCCTTGTTCGTCCAGGTCACGGTGGTTCCGGCCGCGACGGTCAGCGAGCCGGGCCCGAAGGCGAAATTGTCGATGGTGACGGCATCGGGTCCGGCCGGCGCGGGCGCCCCGGTGGCGGAGGTGCCCGCCGCCGAGGTCATGCCGGGCATGGCCGGACCCGCACCGTCCGGCACCATGCCGGGCGTGGCGGTGCCGGAAGCGAAGGTGAATCCGGGGGCGGCCGGATCCGCGGTCTTACCGCCGCCGCCGGAGCCGCACGCGGTCGCCGTCAGCAGGGCTGCCGCGGCGACGGTGGCGGCTACGGCTGCGCGCCGAGAGCTGCGGGTGGGTCTCATGGGTCCGGTCCTCCATCCGGGATGGGTCCGTTCGCTGTTGCGAACCGGTCATCTACAGATAGGGGAGGGGGTTACGCGGAACGAAAACCACTGTGCGCGAACACTGTTGACGACTAGGCGGGCTCGGTGGGCGCGAAAACCTCGATGGTGCCGTTGTTCTCGCGGACCTGGACCAGGGGCAGTGGCGCCGGGGCCACCGGCAGCTGATGGGTGACCACCTGGCCCTCGATCGAGAACGAGGTGGAGTGGCACGGGCAGCGCAGCCGCTCGGCCGGAGCGTCGAGCCACAGCTTGCAGCCCTGATGCGTGCACACCCCCGACACCGCGACCGGATTCCCCTTGTCGCGGCGCACGAATCCGTTGACCGTCCCCACGTCGAAGGCCACCGTCGCGCCCTCCGGCAGGTCGGCCGACCGCGCGATCGGCAGCCACGCTCCGGTATTGGGCGACAGCGGCGTCTGCTGGGCGGCGGGCGGGGAACCTTCCTGCCCGTGCCCGAGCAGGGTGCGGTCCGCCACCGCGCCCACCGTCGCGGCGGCCGCGGCGGCGGAGGTGCCGATCAGCAGGTTCCGGCGCCGGTAACCGTGGGCCGGAGGCGATTCCGGCTCCGGCTCGTCGAGCTCGGCCGCCAGCCGCCGGTGCAGACCGCTCAGGAACTCCTCGCTGGGCGCGTCGCTGCCCAGCCGGGCGGCGCGCAGCTCGATGGCCGTGCGCATCTCCTCGGCCTCGGTCTCGTCGGGGGTGAAACCCGTGGACTTCTTGCCGGCCAGTAGTTCGTCGACGAACCGCCGCACGTCCCGCCCGCTCACCGCACACCTCGCTCGTTCAGCTGGGACGCCATCTGCAACGCCCGATGCTGCAACACCTTCGCATTCGCCACCGTCACCCCGAGTGACTGCGCCGATTCCCGCACCGAGAGTCCTTGCAGGAAGCGCAGTTCCAGGATGCGCCGGTAGCGGTCCGGGAGTTCGGCCAGCACCGCCTTCGCCCGGGCCTGAGCCCCGGAATCGTGGAACTCCTCGGGTGGGTCGTCGGGGATGTCGTCCTCGATGGCGGTGATCTCCCGGCCCATCCGCGCCTTCCAGTGCGCCGCCAGCACGGTGCGGGCCGTGGCCCGCAGGTAGGCCCGCACCTCGGGGACGCTCGCGGTGATGCGCAGTGGTTTGAGCGCCGCGGTGAACACCTCGGCGGTCAGATCCTCGGCGTCGGGCCGGTTGCCGACCTTGCCGAACATCAGCGCGTACACCCAGGCGGCGTTGTCCCGGTACACCGCTTCCCAGCCGGGGTAGCTGTCACCGGACACCAGCCGCAACTCCCGACCCGAGCCGGAACTCGCGGCGGGCCGTGTCCGGCGCTCGGATTCGACCCGTCGCACCATGAACCGCCGCTTCCCGCATCCACCGAATACTTCGACGCGTGTTCACGTCTGTCAGTAGATAGCGGGCGGGGTTACAGCGCGACGGTTTCGGGCCCGATTGGTCCCGGACCGTGAACTAGCGGGCGGGCCGCAGCAACTCGCCGAGCACCAGGCCCCGGACGGTCTTGGCGGCGACCACCAGCCAGGCCCCGACCAGCAGCGCGTACAGGGCCACGGCGGTGACGGCGAACAGGTCCGCGCCGCTGTGCCCGTAGAGGGCGGTGCTGCCGGTGACACAGCAGCCCAGGGGGAAGGTGAAGCCCCACCAGGTCAGGTTGAACGGCATCGACGCGCGGGAATGCCAGGTGACCGCGACGGCCAACGCCAGCCACAGCATGGCGAATCCCCAGGTGGGAATGCCGAACAGCACGGCGAACACATCCATCCCGGCGGCGGTGCGCGCATCGACGACACCGGGGGCGACATGGGCCAGCGCGCTCGCGGCGGTCACCGACTGACCCAGCGGACCCAGCACCAGCCACACGGTCGCGACCATCCCGGCGGGCGGCAACCCGTGGTGCAGCAGCCGCGACCAGATCAGGGTGACGGTCACCAGCGAGGCGATCAGACTCAAACCGAACATGGCCAGACAGGCGACGAACATGGTCAGCCGCAGCTGCCCGGCGGGAGCGTGCGGCACCAGCAGCGCGCCCAGCGCCGCCGACACCATGGGCGGCACCACCGGCATCAGCCAGCCGCCGAACGCCGAATCGGCGTCGAAGCGATGACGGGTGATCATCCGATACGGAATGCTCGCCGCGGTCACCAGCCCGAGAACGGTTCCGGCCGACCACAACACCCAGTCCACGGTCACCGCCGCACCGAGCCCGATGACGTCCTTGCCCAGCATCAGGGTGCCGGCGCCGACGGTCATCAAGGCCATCGGGGCGGCGCCGTAGAACTGCATCATCACCGGGTGCATCCCGTGCCCGCGGGCCTCCTCGGGATAGCGCCGCCAATGCAGCACCCACGCCCCGGCCAGCACGATCAGGATCAGCGAGGCCAGTGCCCACGCTGCGGTCGCGGCGCCCTTCAGGCCGGGGAACTGCACCGGCAGGGTGGCGGCGGCGTTGCCGATGATCCCGGTACCCATGACCACGGCGAACCAGTTCGGTGCCAGATACCGCAACGGTTCCCGGTCCGCTCGCTGGCCCGCGCGCACCGCCGTCGCCGGGCCGGCCTCGGTGGCGGTGGCGGCTGGGGTGCGGCGGAAGCTCACTGTGGTCATGGCTCCACCCTCGTCCGATCCCGCATCCCCCGGTAGCACCCGCATTTCGATGGATCCATAGATTGGTTCTATGGCCCACCTTGCCCGGCCCTATGCCCGGCCGGACCGGGGCATCTCTGCCGGTTCGTCGCGTCAGCCGACGATCGAGGTCCGGCGCGCAGTCGGCGCGGTGCGCAGCCGGCGCACCACCGCCAGGTCGGTGGGCTGGGCATGGTCGCGGTCGTAGCGGTCGAAGACTTCCGCCAATTCCGGTGACCAGCGGGCGAATTCGGCGCGGATCGGGCCCTCGGTCCCGAGTTGGCAGACGACGCCGAGCGCGGTGAGGAAGCAGCGTGCGAAGGGGGTGAAGTAGGCGGGCATGTCCAGTTGACGGTGGACATTGGACAGGCGCGGAGCCAAAACCGAGCGGACGTGGCCGCGCAGCCAATCGGTGGTGAGACGAAACGTCGGGACGGTCAGCGGCTCGCCGACGGCATCGAGGCCCGCGGCCAGCGCGGCCACGTCGTAGTCGCGGCCGGGCCGGACGAAGGCGTGCCGCCGCACCGCCGCGTCCAGTTCGGGGATGCCGCCGTTGAACGCGGCGTCCATCACCTCGCCGACCAGTTCCTCGAAACCCGGGGGCGGCCAGGGCGTGCAGGCCCCGAAATCCACCACGCCCAGCCGCCCGTCCGGCAGGATCCGGAAGTTGCCCGGGTGCGGGTCGCAGTACAGCAGGCCGGTGCGGGTCCAGGCGGACAACAGGAATCGGATGATGAGCATGCCGACCCGGCTGCGCTCCTCCGGCGTGCCGGTGTCGATGATCCGCGAAACCGGTGTGCCGGTGAGCCATTCGGTGACGATCACGTCGCCCTGCTGGGTGATCACGTCCGGGATCGCGAAGTCCGGGTCGCCCGCGTACGCCTGCGCGAAACGCCGCTGATGCTCGGCCTCGGCGGCGTAGTCGAGTTCGTCGGCGACGCAGGTGCAGATGGCCTCGGTCACCGCGGGCACGTCCGCGCCCGGCGCGAACACGGTGGCCAGCACCGAGAGTCGGCGCAGCTGTTCGAGATCGGCGAGCACGGCGGTGTGCGCGCCCGGATACATGACCTTGACCGCCACCGGCCGCCCGTCCCGCCACACCGCGCGGTGCACCTGACCGATGGAGGCCGCAGCCGCGCGCCGGTCGTCGAATTCGGTGAAGTGCCGGCGCCAGTCCTCGCCCAGGCCCGCGATCATGGCCGCGTGCACGGTGCCGGGCAGCATGGTGGGCACCGAATCCTGTAGCTGGGTCAGCGCGGTCCGATACGGGGAGGCGATCTCGGCGGGCAGTGCGAGTTCGTAGAGCGAGAGCAGTTGCCCGAGTTTGGTTGCGCAGCCCTTCAATTCGCCGAGCACCTCGAAAATGTGCTGGGCGGTGCGCATCCGGATCTCGGCGTCCACGTCGGCGGGCGAGCGGCCCAGCGCGCGTTTGCCGACCCCGGCCGCCTGCCGCCCGGCGAATGCGACCGGGAGACTGGCGATCCGGGCATTGCGGACGGCAGCACGGATCGGCGGGCTGCCCCCGTCGCCCCCATTCCGTTCCAGGATTCGCCGAATCGGCATCTGCTCACCCCATTGTGTGCGCGGCAAGGCCATGGTGTGTGCGGCAGAGCCGGGTCTGCGGTATGGCGCATGCACGTGCAGTTTGGCACATGAAAGCTTAAACTGTCTGGGACGTATCCGAAAGTTGTCGAAAGGTGACGGGATGGGTGCCCAGACGGTCGTGGCCGATGTCGCGGACGAGCTGGCTCGCCGCGTCGCGACCGGACAGTACGCGCCCGGTGACCTGATGCCCTCGGTCCGTCAGGTTGCCGAGGAATTCGAGATGAACCGGGCCACCGCGCAATTGGTGCTGGGCCGCCTGGAGTCCTACGGCTTCGTCGACGCGCACCGCGGACGCGGGTTCAGCGTGCGGGACGTGCGCCGCACCGGCGGGGTCGACGTCTACCGGCGGCTGTTCCGGCTCTGCCTGCACGCGCCCGAAGCGGCCTCGGAGATGTTCGCCAATATCGTGGCGGCCGAACGCGGCATCGTGCTCGAGGCCCTGCTCGACTACACCGCCGGCGAACGCGGCATCGCCCCCGCGACGCTGGCCGCCGCGGTCGACGAACTCGAAACCCAGGCTCGCGCCGCCGAACCCGACCAGGCGCGCATGCTGGAGATCGAGATCGGCCTGGTGCGGGCGATTCTCACCGATCTGGGGCACACCATGCAGCGCGCGGTGTTGAACTCGGTGGGGGAGATGCTGTTCGAGGTGCCCGAGGCGGTCGGAGCGTACTTCGCGGTCTCCGCCGATCTGCACGTGCTGGTCTGGCGGTCGCTGCTGGCGGTGTGGGAATCGGCGGGCGGGCCCACGCCGGCGCAATTGGCGCTGTTCGAGGACCTGTTCGCCATGTATCACGAGAAGGTGCTGGCCCGATTCGACGAACTGGCGGGCCTGGATCCCGATTCCGGCTCCCACCGGCGCAGCGCGACGGCCTGACTACCCTCGCGCTCGCGAACCTGACGTCTCAGACACCACCCGCCATCATGGCTGCCGCGACGAGCGCGCTGATGATCGCCACCGCGAGCACGGCCAGGATGACCCGGGCGCTCTTGGTGGGTGGTTCGGCTGGTGGTTGGTCGGCCATGCGTCATCTCCTCATCGGTAACGGGTCGTGCGCCGCTATCGTATTCCGGCGGCTCCCAAGATGTTTGGTCTCCCCGGCGATCCGGCATTCAGTCTGCCTTTTCCCCGGCCACACCGGGGAAACCGGGGTGGCCGAACATCAAACGCACGACCCGCTGACCTATAGTCCGATCCGCACCGCACAAACGCCAGCCGTACCGGTCAGTAACGTCCGAACAGCACCGCCGCATTGTGGCCGCCGAATCCGAACGAATTGTTCAGCGCGAACTCCACCGGGGCCCGGCGCGCCTCGGTGTGCACCACATCCAGGTCCACCTCGGGGTCCTGGTTCTCCAGATTCAGCGTCGGCGGAATCACCTGATCCCGCAGGGTGAGCACGGAGATGATGGCCTCGAGTGCGCCGACCGCGCCCACCGAATGCCCCAGCGCCGACTTGGGCGCGTACACCGACGGGTGATTGCCGACCGCGGCCGCGATTCCCTTGGCCTCGGACAGGTCTCCGATGCTGGTGCCGGTGGCGTGCGCGTTCACGTGATCCACCTCCTCGGGCCGCACGCCCGCGGACTCGATGGCCCGGCGCATGGCCCGGGCGCAGCCCAGGCCCTCGGGGTCGGGGGCCACCATGTGATAGCCGTCGGCGGTCAGTCCGGCCCCGAGCAGCCGGGCCAGGGGCTGCGCGCCGCGGGCTCGCGCGTGCTCCTCGGATTCGATCAGCAGCAGCGCCGCGGCCTCGCCGAAGACGAAGCCGTCGCGATCCCGGTCGAACGGGCGGGAGGCGCGTTCGGGCTCGTCCAGGCGGGTGCTCAGGGCCCGCGCCATGGAGAATCCGGCGATGGCAACCGGATTGATGTAGCCCTCCACGCCGCCGGCCACCACCATGTCGGCCTCGCCGAGCACGATCGAGCGCCAGGCGTGCACCAGCGCCTCGTTGCCGGACGCGCACGCCGAGACCGGGGTGACCAGTCCGGCACGGGCCCCGATCTCCAGGCCGACCACGCCGGAGACGCCGTTGGGCATGGACATGGGGACCGCGAACGGCGACACCTTGCGGTAGCCGTGGTCGCGCATGGCGTCATTGGCGTCCACGATGGTGTCCGCGCCGCCGAGCCCGGTGCCGATGCACACACCCAGCCGGTCCTTGTCGACCTCCGGGTTGCCCGCGGTATTCCACAGACGCTTTCCCATCACGTACGACATTTGCTGCACGTAACACATGCGGCGCTTCTTGACCCGATCGAGTTCGGCGGTCGGATCCGCGGCGAGTTTGCCGCCGATGGTCACCGGCAGATTCAGCCGGGTGATTTCCGGGTCTTCGAGGGTGGCGATGCCACTGGCTCCGGACAAAAGTCCTTGCCAGGTGCCGTCGGTGTCGGGGGCGATGGAGGTGGTCATCTCGACGGCGGTGACCACGACATTCCGGAATCCGCCATTGCGGGTGGAGAATTCTGCGAGGCTATTCACTTTTCGTGTTGTCCTTTTCGGCCAATTGGCATGTCCTGCAGAGAATTCGCGAGCGCCTGCGAGGTTAGCCCGAGAATCGCCGAAGCGCGGCAGCGACACTCAGAACCCGGAAGTAACCTGTCGCGCCGAATGAGCGAAATGCGACCGACCGGATTTCGAGGGGGTCCCGGCGTCCGCTCGACTGTCGCGTCCCGACACCTCCGGGTACATTGTCTCAGACGGAGATTCGCCGCAAGGAGACCGATCGTATGACCGAGACGCCGCATCGGCCGACCGTGACCAGCCCACCCCTGTTCGCCCGCCGCTGGACCGTCGCCGACATCCCCGACCAGACCGGCCGCACCGCCGTGATCACCGGCGCCAACAGTGGACTCGGCCTGCGCACCGCGGAAGCCCTCGCCGCCAAGGGCGCCCACGTGCTGCTGGCCTGCCGCAACGAGCTCAAGGCCGCCGCCGCGCTGGAACAGGTGAGCGCCGCCGCCGCCGGCCCGAAACCCGAAGTGCTGCCACTGGATCTCGCCGACCTCGCCTCCATTCGCCGCGCCGCCGACCACCTCGACGTCCGCGGCACCCCGATCGACATCCTGGTCAACAACGCGGGCGTGATGGCGCTGCCGCGGCACCAGCGCACAGCCGACGGCTTCGACGCCCAATTCGGCACCAATCACCTGGGCCACTACGCGTTGACCGGATCGTTGCTGCGGCTACTGCTGCGCGCCCCCGAACCGCGCGTGGTGACGGTCTCCTCCATCGCCGCCTGGGGCGGCATGATCAATTGGCTGGATCCGAATTGGCGGCGCGTGTACTTCCGCTGGCCGGCCTACAGCCAATCGAAACTCGCCAATCTCCTGTTCACCGCCGAACTGCACCGCCGTGCCCGGGCCGCCGGCGCGAATCTGACCGCGGTGGCGGCACATCCGGGACTCTCGGCCACCAATCTCTACAATTCCGCCCCGGAAAAGGGCGCCGCGGCCGCGCTTGCGGCGGTGCAGCAGCGAATGTTGTTCTCCCTGGCCCAATCCGACGCCAAGGGCGCCCTACCGCAGCTGTATGCGGCGACCACGCCCGGCCTCGCCGGAAATTCCTATTGTGGTCCGGCGTTCGAGGCCTTCGGATATCCGCGCAGAACCATCCGAAATCCCTTTGCCTACAGCCGTTTCCAAGCCCGTCGGCTGTGGGAACTCAGTGAGAAGCTGACCGGAGTGACCTACGGGTGGTCGTGAACGCCAGGCCTCTCGATGACCTTGTCGTCCGGATCGTGGCGATGCTGCGAGATCAACGGCGGCGCAGCAGGATTCCGCGGATGTAGGCGGCCTGGCCGGAGTGCTGGATGTCGTCGTCGATGACGCTGATCAGGCGGACGCCCAGGGTGACGGGTGGGTCCCAGCGGGTGTCGACGATGCGGGGGAGGTCGGCGTCGGTGAGGGTGGAGACATAGGCGATGGTCTGGTCGTGGACGGCGTCGTAGTAGCCGAGCAGCAGTTCGGCGGGGACGGTGGCGAGCTGGGCGACGTCGGCGGAACTGTGGCCGTAGCCGTGGGCGGCGTCGTCGAAGGGGAGGTCGAAGCGCTCGGCCCAGCCCTGGGCGGTCCAGACCTGGTCGATGCCGGCTACATCGGCGACATGGTCGTCCTGGACGCGGGTGAGATGCCAGATCAGCCAGGCGATGGAGTTGGCGTCCGGATCGGGGCGGGCCGCCAGTTCGTCCTGGGTGAGGCCGGCGACCGCGCCGTGCACGTTCTCCTTCACCCGGCCGAAGGCGTCCACCAGCAAGTCAGCGCTCGTCATGACCTGATCCAATCGTCGCGGGGCGGAGGATATTCCGGGTGATCAGAGGCTGTAGGCGATGGCCCGCAGCACCAGCACGGCGATGAAGACGACGGTGAAAGCCAGATCGATCTGCATCCCGCCGAGACGGACCGGTTTGAGCACCTTGCGGACCGGCGCGATCACCGGCTCGGTCAGCCGGTGCACGACATCGCGCGCCTTGCCCAGCGCCGGGGGCGTATCGCCCAGCACCCCGATCCAATCGATGATCAACCGTGCGATCAGCACCAACATGAACAGCGTCAGGGCGAGCCCGAGCAGCGAACCGAGCAGTGACATGGAGAACTCCTTCTTCGTGGTCACCCTTACCGCGCTCAACGCCCGGCGTCGGTCGAAAGTGCCCCCATCGTCGATCATGGCCGCCGGGTTGGGCGGCGGGCTCGCCGCGTACGTGCGAGAATCTGGGCTGCTGTTCGCCCGGCTCACCCGCGACCGCACAAGGAGTCCCCGTGCGCATGAAATATCTGGTCGGCCTGCCCGTCGCCGTCATCTCGATGACCCCGGTCGTCGCGTCCGTCGCCGCGGCGCCCGCGCAGGCCGCCGCCCCGACCTGGACCTGCAACGCCCAGACCTGGGGCGGGGAGACGCTGCCCACCCTGACCGTCGAGGCCAAGAAGAAGCGTCAGGCGCAGGGCGTCGCGCAGACCACGTGGGGCGGGGTCGCGAAGTTCGCGACCATCGACTGCAAGCCCGGCAACTGATTCCGCTCCCGCCGCGTCAGATGGCGCGGCGGTGGTTCAGATAGCCGAAGGACGCGAGGCCCAGCGGGATCTGGCACCAGAAGGTGAGGAGCCGGAACCCCAGGGCCGCGCCGACCGCCACTCCCGCGGTCAGGCCCGCGACCGCGGTGAGACCGGCCGCGATGGTGATCTCTTTGGTCGCGACGCCGTTGGGCGAGGGCAGCAGCGGGGCCAGCGCCACGGTCACCAGTTCCACCACGAAGGTGTCCGGCAGGCTGAGATTCGCCCCGACCGCGTGCAGCACCGCCCACAACGCCACCACCATGAGCAGCGGCTGCAACAGCGCGCAGATCCACAGCGCCGCCGCCCGGCGCGGCCGGAAAGCGGTGGTGGCCACCGACTTCCAGGCGAATTCGGCATCCGAGCGGGCGCCGCGCAGGCGTGCGGGCAGTCGCCGCCACCCGCCCCGCGCGACCACCCGGCGATGCAGGGCCACGGCCGTCACGGCGATGACGGTGATCAGCGCCGCGATCATGATCAGGGTTGTGCGCCAGGGATTCTCACCCGCGAGGTGATGCCACCAGCCGGAGGTCCGGGCGCCCAGGTCGTGCCACGGCGGCTGCGCGCCGTTGCGGCGCATCAGGCCGGGCGCGGCCAGCACGGCGACCACCACCAGCGGCACACGCACCATGAGCGCGGCGAACCCCATCAACCCCATCGACGCGACCGCCCCGGTGTGGCTGAGTCCGGTCCGCCGCAGGAAGCGCAGCCGCAACAGCAACGACGCCGCGGGCACCAACCCGATGGCCGGCACCGCGAGTTGCAGCGCGAACAGCTGCCCGGTGGTCGGCTTCGCGGGAATGGATCCGCGCAGCATGAAGACCGAGGTCGGCCACAGGGCGAGGGTGGCGAGCCCGGCGACCAGCAGCCAGCGCGGATCGGCCCCGGCGAGGGCGTGCACTCCGGTCGATACCGCGTCCCGTTGCCACACCGCCGCGGCCGCCACCAGCATGGTGCAGGCGACGGTCGGTAGTGCCTTCCGCGCAGCTGCGGGAACGGCCGCCATCTGCATCTCCTCGGGTATCGCAGACGTATTTCCCCCGGTGAATCGCATACGCGCGGGTCAACATTAACCCCGTATGGCGACCCCCGAGCCGTGTTGTCCGAATTGTCCGGTGAGGCTGCAGTCACGGAACGGTCGTCTTGCATGAGCGCCCCGCCGACCGGCGATTATCCGAGTAGGCTCACGAGCGAGTGGGAAGCAAGTCGTAAGCCAGGGACACGACATGACGAAATCCATGACTCCGGCGACACCGTCCATGACTCCGCAAGCCGTGCTGACCGAACTCGAACCGGTGGCGGAGGCGAATCTGAACCGGCATCTCTCGCTGGCGAGGGAATGGCATCCGCACGACTACGTGCCCTGGGACGAGGGTCGCAACTTCGCCGCCCTCGGCGGAACCGACTGGGAACCAACCCAATCCCGGCTCAGTGAGGTGGCCCGCGCCGCCATGGTCACCAACCTGCTCACCGAGGACAATCTGCCCTCCTACCACCGCCTCATCTCGACCGCGTTCTCCCGTGAACGCGCCTGGCGCACCTGGGTGGACCGGTGGACCGCCGAGGAGAACCGGCACGGTATCGCGATCCGTGACTACCTGGTCGTCACCCGCGGCGTCGACCCCGTGGCGCTCGAGCACGCCCGCATGGTCTGCATATCCCAGGGCGTCGACGACCCCACCGGCACCGGCAATCACGCCGTCCTGCACGGGGTCGCGTACGTGACGTTCCAGGAGCTGGCCACCCGCGTCTCGCACCGCAATACCGGCAAGGTCTGCGGGGATCCGCGCGCCGACCGCCTGCTCACCCGCATCGCCGCCGATGAGAACCTGCACATGATCTTCTACCGCAACCTCTGCGCGGCGGCGCTGGACCTGGTCCCCGACGACGCGCTCGAAGCCATCGCCGCGGTGATCGAGCACTTCCGCATGCCCGGCGCCGGCATGCCCGACTTCCGCCGCAACAGCGTCCTGATCGCCAAGCACGGCATCTACGATCTGCGCCAGCACCTCGAGGAAGTGCTGCTCCCGGTGCTGCGCCAATGGAACATCTTCGACCGGAACGACTTCTCCGGCCGCGGTGAGCGCATCCGCGACGAGCTGGGCGCCCACCTCGACAAGCTCGCCGTCGACGTCGTCCGCTTCGAGGAACAGCGCGACCGCGCCCTGGCCCGAGACGCCGCCCGCCGCGACAAGTGATCGACCCGCACGACATGTGAACAGCCGCTGTGCTGTCCACAGGCCGCCGTTTTCGCCGAGCCCACCGGGTCCACCGCCGCTAGGGTGGGCACGACGAAGGGGGAAGCATGGCGGACATGCTGCGTGCCGATATCACGGCGCTTCGAATCATGGCGGCGGGAATCCGGGGTGAGGCCGCCGCCATCTCCGGTATCGATCCGGTGGATCTGATCGCGAAAGTCGGCCTGGCCATGCCGAATTCGGCCATCGGCGCGGCCGCGGTCACCATCGGTGAACCGCTTCTCACATCCTTGCGCCGGATGGGGGAGCACCTGCACTCGTTCGCCGACACTTCCGAGCGTTGCGCCACCACTTATGAGGCCACTCAACTAGCACTCACCGCGGAGCTGGACGGCTACCTCCACACCACGTCCTGACGGGCGACACCGCTCGCGCACGGCCTGATTTTGCGAATTCGACTGGAGCCGTGCGGATTCGGTGAACCGATCGGGCTCTGCGCTTACAGGTCTGGGCTGCCGAGTGCGTGTCGATCGCGCCTAGCCGCAGGATCGGGCGCTCGATACTGACCCGCTGCGTCCCTGGCCGGGCCGACGGGGATGCGCAAGGGCGACCGAGTGGCGGCCACGCCCGAGATGGTGTGCAGGGGGTGGCGCCTGGACAGCCGGTGGCGGGCGTTGCGGCGGGACAGGTTCGGGAGGTGACCGGGGCGCGGGGGAGGTGTGGTGACGCGGGCGAGCCTTTCGCAGGTGTGCGGGTGGGATCCCGAGGTCGCAGCGCGGGCCGGTGACGGTGTGGTCGTGGCCGCATCCGCGTTCTCCGAGGCGATGGCACGGGTCGGGCGGGCGGTCGACGGGGCGATCGGCGGGTGGCGGGGAGCGGCGGCGACCGCGGGAGCGCTGCGGGGGTGGGAATCTCAGGTCGCGGCGAACCACCTCGGCGCGGCGCTGCTCGATGTCGCGGATGCGCTCGCCGAGGCGGGTGCGCTCGATCGGGTGTGCGCGCTGGTCGGCCAGATCCGCGACGAGGCGCACGCCAACGGGTGCCGGATCGCCGAGGACGGCACGGTATCGGGTCCGCACTCCCAGATCGGAGATCTGGTGCTGGACTGCATCTTCCAGGCGGGATTCGATGCGAAGGCGCAGGCCTTGCAGGCGCGGCTGATCCCGCTGCTCGATACCGCCGGGGAGATCGACGAGCGGGTCGGCGCCCGGCTGGCCGCGGCCGCGACGGCACTGGCCGGATTGCGAGCCGATCCGACTGGCGGCGGACCGAGTACCCGCCTCGCCGCGTTCGTCGACCGGACCGCGAGGCTGCCCGACAATCCGAAAACCCTGAGCGCGCTGTGGAAGTCGCTCGGCCCGGCCGATCAGGACGCACTGTTCGCAGTCGATCCGCTGATCGGTGATAGGGCGGGTCTGCCCGCCCTCGCCCGCGACCATTACAACCGGCGGGCGCTGCGCAAGCTGCGCGATGCCGCCGTCGCGGCGGATCGATGGCTGGTCGAGCAGCATCCGGACTGGGTCCGCGGCGAGAATCTGCCCACAAGCAGTCAGGGCTGGGCACGCCTGCGGGAGTGGGAGAGTTCGCGTGCGCGGGTGCTCGCCGAGCTCGCGGGATACCGGGCACTGGAAGATCAAGCCGGTCCGAGTGCGGGACACCGGCTGCTGTTGACGGTCGACGCGGACGGCCACGGCGCGATCGCGCTGAACAATCCGGACACCGCGGCCAATGTCGCGACCTTCGTGCCGGGGACCGGGTCGCCGCTCACCGCCATCGGCGTCGGAATGTGGCGCGCGAGAGCCCTGCTCGACGCCGCGAGCCGGTCCGATCCGTCCGCACGGACATCGGTGATCGCGTGGTACGGCTACGACGCGCCACCGGATCCGGTCGCCGCGATGGGAGATCGGCGGGCCCGTGCGGGTGCGGCCGCATTGGATCGGTTCGAATCCGGACTGCGGGCAAGCCATGTCGGCCAGGCCGCCCATCAGACCGTGCTCGGACACAGTTACGGGAGCACGGTGATCGGAGCGGCGGCCAGCGGAGCGAACTCCTTGGCCGCCGATGATGTGGTGCTGGTGGGCAGTCCTGGGATTGGTGTTAATGATGTTTCAGAATTGCGTTTGACGGGTATTCCGCCGGGCCACAACGGCGCGCATGTCTATGCCACTGCCGATCCCGCCGATCCGGTGCCGGTGCTCGGACAGTTAGTACACGGTGTTAATCCGGTCGATCGCGAATTTCGCGCAACGGTTTTCACTTCTTCCGGAGCCACCCTGGACCTGCCTGTGTTGCGGGCCATACCGATCGATGTGCGGGCGCACGGAAACTACTGGGAGCCGGGCAATCCGGGCCTTCGAAGTCAGGGCGACATCATCGCCGACCGCTATCGCCGATGAGGCCGAACGGCCGGTTCGTTGCGGTGTGATAGCCGTAACTGATGGTAGCGGATTCGTTGCGGACCATGCCGTACCACTAGTCTGAGCGGCCGACCAAACTAGTTTGAAACGGTTGGGTTCATGCTAGGGTTTCGTGAAGTTGGAGTGGGAAGTCGGAGACAAATGCGCACTGAGAACATCAATAGGAAGTTCAAACTGCATGACGAGCGCAGGATCGCCGCCCAACTTCCGGAACAGCTTCTTGGTTTGGATGTCGTCGGTTTTGGGAAACCGGATGAGTTTCCGGGTGAGTTGCTGAGTGCCTTCGGCGAATTCGCGAACGGCTCTGTGGCGCCGCGGTCGCGCATCTACCGCAATGCCCAGCCCAATCTCATCGACGCCTGGCTGCTGGAACTGTTGCGCGGCGGGCAGATCGGTGATCGCTTCTACCTTCGCACCGGCCTCGAATACTTCCCGTGGGCCGACTGCCGTGTACTCGACCATCGCTGGCTCGAATCCCTGCGCCGCGTTCTCGGCACCAATCAGGGATTTATCGCGCATGACAAGAGCTCGGCGGTCATGACCATCGGCACCCAATACGAGGTGCTCGGATTCGTCACCGGCGCCGCGCTGCCGGGCGTCGCCGACCCCGCGCCGAGCGAGGAAGCGCCGACCCGCCGCATCGTCCATGCCCCCACCGTCGCGGCCGTCCATGATCTGACCCCGGCCGCCGCGCTGATCCCCACGCCGGACCTGTCCGCACCCGCCACTCCGGACCTGTCGATCCCGCCGGTCGCCGAGGTGCTTCCGATCCCTGAGCCGGTCGCGGTGGCCGCTCCGGAACCGGCACCGGCCCAAGCCGTCGCACCGCAGGCCGCTCCCGAGCCGGTCGTCGCCGTGTCCGCGGCCCCGGCCGACGAGGCGCCGACCCAGTTGATTGCCCGCATCGTGGATCCTGTCGAAACGGACTGAATCGGGGCGCCCGTCGGGATCGACCGAACGGGCGTGGCTCGAGATCGAACCGGCCGGGCCCGGCATACGTTGTTCGTATACGCCGGGCTTCGTTCGCCGAGTTCGAAAGAGCCGATACATGTCGACATTCAATGGGCTGCCCGCCCACGTCCTGCTGGTGCACGCGGTCGTCGTGCTGGTGCCGCTGACGGCTGGCCTGCTGATCCTGTGCGCGTTGTGGCCGGCGGCCCGCAGCCGGTTGCTCTGGCTGGTGGTCGCGCTGGCGGTGCTGGTGACGATCCTGACCCCGATCACCGTCGAGGCGGGGGAGTGGTTCCAGCAGCGGCTCGGGATGCCGCCGACGGTCGACGAGCACGCCAGACTCGGTCGTCAGATGCCGTATTTCGTTGCGCCACTGCTGATCTCGGCCGTGCTGCTGGTCTTCGTGCAGCTGCGGTCACGGCGGCAGCCGGTCGGCCGGGCGGTGGTGGCGCTGATCGCGGTCCTCGCGCTGGCGAGCGGCGGGGCGGCCACCTGGCAGACGTTCCGGACCGGGGACTCGGGGGCTCACGCGGTGTGGAACGGCGTGGTCGACCACTAGTCGGCGGGATGCGCCGCGGGGTGGAAATCCTCGGGGTGGAAACACGACTGTCGTGACCCGGCGGCCGGTCTGCGGGGCGGCCACCGAGTCACGACAGTGCGGCACGGTCAGATCTTGCGGATGACCGTGACGACCTTGCCGAGAACCTGGGCGTCATTGCCCGGAATCGGCTCGAACAGGGGGTTGTGCGGCATCAGCCACACCTGGGAACCGGTGCGCTTGAAGGTCTTGACGGTGGCCTCGCCGTCGATCATGGCGGCCACGATGTCACCGTTGTCGGCGACGTTCTGCTGACGCACGACCACCCAGTCGCCGTCGCAGATGGCGGCGTCGATCATGGACTGACCGACGACCTTCAGCAGGAACAGCGAACCCTCGCCGACCAGTTCGCGCGGCAGCGGGAAGACATCCTCCACGGCCTGCTCGGCCAGGATCGGGCCACCGGCGGCGATCCGGCCCAGGACCGGGACGTAGGTCGGGATCGGGTGGTCGTCGGAGGACTCCGCCTCGGCGTTGACCGCGCGTAGCTGCGATACGCCCCCGGTGGCGCGCACCACCGTCTCGTCCAGACCGCGGACGTCCACGGCGCGTGGACGATTCGGGTCGCGGCGTAGGTAGCCCTTGCGCTCGAGCGCTCGCAACTGGTGCGCCACCGACGACGTCGAGGTGAGGCCGACCGCATCGCCGATCTCACGGATGCTGGGCGGATAGCCGCGGTCGTGCACCGACGTGCGGATGACCTCCAGGACCCGGCGCTGCCGCACGGTCAGATCGGCGCCGGCGCCGGACGATTCGGACAGGGGGACATTACCGCCGGGACCAAGGGGCCCGTTCTCACCATCCGCGCCGCCGTGTTCGCTCACCGCCGCCGTCCTCCGTTCACTGCTGTCGCTCACCGGATTTCGTTCCGCACGCGCTGTGTCGTGCGTCCGGGCAACTCGTGACTCGACTGTAGACCGTGTGACGCGTGTGATCAAACATCTGTTCGACGCATGTCGCGGAAATCAGTGACTTTGTCGTCGGGCCATGGTAGAAATTCGAACATCAGTTCATCGAACACATGATCGAGTCAGTTGTCCAGCACCCTGCGGCCCGCCCTACACAGGAGGATCTTTCGATGCGCGCCATGGTCAGCGAGATCGACACCCTCGGAAGCGATTTGGGATTCGACAGCCTCCCCTGGGAGCTGCGTTCCGACCGGTCCCCGGCCACGCCGTCCGCGGCCGTGACGCGGCCTGTCACCGACCGCCGCCCGTGCCGGGCGCGGGTCCGGCCGATTTCTCGCGCGGGTGTTCGACGCGACCATGTCGTCGTGCGACACGCCGCGGGTCGCGTCCAGGGCCGGCATCCGCTGGACCGGATGCAGCGCGCCCAGGCCGGTCTCGCGGCGCTTGCGGTGACCGCCCTGGTGAGTGCGCTGGCCGTGGCCGGCTTGATCGGACTGGCCCAATTACGTTCCGGTGACTTCGGTTCGCAGACCACCCCGCCTACGGTGCAGGTGGTCCAGCCGCCTGCGCGGTAGCGGCGGCGGTGCTCGCCCGGTTGCCACGTCGTAGCCGGTTTTCCGTCTCGGGATACCCGGCCACGGGGTGGCCGAAATTGCAGATTGAAAACTGAAACGTGTTGCTACGGTCCCCCTGAATGTGACAGAGGCTACAGCCGCGCCGGCCGTGTGAACGGCCCGCGCGCGAGCGACAGGGGGCGTAAATGCCGAGAGTTCGAGGGTTGGTCCGGGTGGCCGGAGTGCTCACCTGCCTGATGATCGGGTTGGTGACCGCACCGGCGGTGCACGCGGAAGCCGGCTATGCCGCCTACCTTGATCTGCCGTCGGTCAACGGTGACGGCACGGGCGGCGGCGGCCTCAATCCCGCCCTGCCCCTGGATCCGGACACCCTGCGCGACGCGCTCGACGCGGCACGGGCGGCGGGCGTCGAACCGCGCCACTACGCCACGCTGCTGCATCAGTACTGGCTGGCGGTCGCCACCCGCAATGCCGATATCGATCTGGCCGGGTGGGATCCCGGACGCGGCGTCGCGGCCAACACCGCCACCTTCACCCAGGTCTACGTGAACTACCTGCGGCTGAACAACTCTCACCCGGAGTACTGGTGGACCGGCCTGGCCGGGTTGGCCGGCGGCTCCTTCGCCTCCGGCTTCTTCGACATGGGCGACGTGTCGTCGATCATCAGCGTGCCGGGCATCCACCAGCTCGGTGACGCCGTCGCCGACCTGCTGCACGGCACCCCCGCGCCGCTGCTCGACATTCTGCCCGCCGACATCCGCACGCTGGGCACCGAGGGCGAACGGCTCACCGCCGAGGACCTGGTCTGGTACCAGACCAGGTTGATGATCATGCAGAAGCACATCTTCATCGATCAGGTGCCCATGCACGAGGCCTACGCGGCGGCGGGCCGGGCCGGGGTCGAGGAGATGTACCAGGCCGGCGTGCTCGACGAGAACGCCATCACGGCCTGGCGGGAGATCGCCGACGGCACCCCCGGCGGGCTGGCCGACGCGGCACTGCGCATGACCGACCGGGAACAGAACCAGATCATCGCCGACCAGTGGGACGTCACCTCCCGAGGTCGCGGGGTCATGGGCCGGGTCCTGACCTATGTCAGCACCATCGCGGGCAAGGCCGCCGTCCCCGGCGTGCGCGCGCCCGGCGTCTTCGCGCCCACCACCCTCACAGCGGGAACCATGTCGCTGCGGGCTCCGCTGCCCGCCTTCAACTGGGCCGACCGCGACACGCGGTGGACCTACATCACGGGCGACCTGCTGCCCCGGTATCTGGAACTGTGCGCGAACCCGGCCGTCGCGAGACCGGTTCTGGCCGAACCGTTCTCCGCCATGCTGTGGCACGGGCGGCTGTTCCAGCGGTTGCCGGACCTGCTGGCCGACATGACCGCGCAGTGGCAGTTGACGACCTGATTCGGGCCCGCCGACCCGGGCGGACGCCGCGGACCGCGTCCGCCACGGTATCCTCGAGATTGCTCGAGGTTGCTGTGGAACCCAGGCATCGACGAAGGATCCCGGATGCATTGCCCGTACTGCCGCCATCCCGATTCGAGGGTGGTCGACTCGCGTGAGGCCGAGGAAGGCACCGCCATCAGGAGGCGACGTGCCTGTCCGGAATGTGGACGCAGGTTCACCACCGTCGAGACCGCCATCCTGTCGGTGGTGAAACGCAGCGGTGTCACCGAGCCGTTCAGCCGCGAGAAGGTGATCCGCGGTGTCAGCCGCGCCTGCCAGGGCCGCGAGGTCGACTCCGATGCCCTGAACCTGCTGGCCCAGCAGGTGGAGGATGCCGTGCGGGCCAAGGGTTCCCCCGAGGTGCCCAGCCACGAGGTCGGCCTGGCCATCCTCGGACCGCTGCGGGATCTCGACGAGGTCGCCTACCTGCGCTTCGCCTCGGTGTACCGATCCTTCAGTTCCGCCGAGGATTTCGAGCGCGAGATCGCCGACCTCCGCAAACACCGCGACGAACAGGCGGTCGGCGCCACCGCGGAGTAAGCGCGCCATCGGTACGGGCGGCTCGGCCGCACGTCCCACGATTCACGGTCCGGCCCCGAACAATTCGGGGCCGGACCGCTCCGTTTCCGGTGAGATGGCTGGGCCGCGGGCGCGACTCCGGGCTCGGGATACGGCCGCTCGATGTCCGGTGCCGCCGCTCGGCTCCAGCCTCGACCCCGTGCTTCCCGGTCGGCCTCCGCGCGCCGCCGCTGGGATTCGGCCGGGCTGCGGTCGCCCCGCCGATGCCGTGTATCGCGGTAGGCGCGGCGTTGTTCAGCGCTTCTGGGGTGGGCGGCGCGCGGTGTCGATCGCCTTCTCGATGCGCTTGGCCGAGACCGGGTAGGGCGTGCCGAGTTGCTGGGCGAACAGGCTCACCCGCAGTTCCTCGATCATCCACCAGATCTCGACGATGTCGCGACCCCCGTGGCGGCCCTCCGGCAGGTTGGCGACCAGGCGGTCGTAGGCCGCGTGCACGCGATCGAGTTCGATCATGCCCGCGCGGTCACGGTTCGCGGACGCCGGCAGCGCGTCCAGCCGCAGCCGGGCGGCCTCCAGATACCGTGGCAGTGCCCGCAATCGGACGCTGCCCCACTCGGAGATGAAGCCGGAGAAGATCAGATCGTCGAGCTGGTGCGCGACATCGTCGGTGGCGTCGGGGTCGCGGGAGTCGGCGAGGGCGGCGCGCACCCGGTGCGCCTCGGCCAGCACCGGCACCACCGAGCGCACGATGGCGGCCACGGCGCTGGTGAACTGCGGGCGGACCTTCTCCACCAGGGCCTGGAACTGTTCGGGGCTGCGCACCGGACCGCCGTTGGCGGCGATCAGCTCGTCCGCGGCGCAGGCCCGGCAGTCCTCGACCAGGGCATCGAGGGTGCCGTACGGATTCTGGCTCAGCGCAAGCCGATCCGTGGGCGGCAGGCCAGCGGTGACAGCGCGGGCACTGGTGGTGATCGCGCCCAGCAGCAGCGCGCGGGTGCCGGTGCGCATGGCGGTGGCCTGCTCCACGGGGGAGCTGAGCACCCGCACGGCCACGCCCTCGGATTCGGCGACCAGGGCCGGATAGCCGGTAATGGTCTGCCCGCCGACCTGGCGTTTCACCGCGGACGGCAGGGTGCCCAGGGATTCGGAGGTCCACACCGCGGCGGGGGCGCGCTCGGCGGCATTGTTGGCGCGCGCCACCGACTTCGAAACCTGTTCGGCCAGGCGGGTTTTCAGGTCGGCCAGGCTCTTGCTGCGGGCCACGATCGCGCCCGACGGGTCGGTGGCGGCGAAGGTCATGCGCAGGTGGTCGGGCAGGCCCGCCGGATCCAGCGCGGCCGCGGCGATGGTCACCGAGCCGAGCTGGGACAACTCCCGCGCCAGCCCGGTGCGCAGCGGCTCGGCGCGCGGGGTGAGCCGGTCCAGCGCCGCCTTGGCGAAGTCGGGGGCCGGAACCACGGTGCGGCGCAACTGCTTGGGCAGCGTCTTGATGAACGCGGCCGCCAGCTCCTCGCGCATGCCGGGCACCAGCCAGTCGAAGCCGACCGAGCGCACGTGCGCCAGCTGGGCGATCGGAATGTGCACGGTGACACCGTCGTCGGCCTGACCGGGCTCGAATTGGTAGGTGAGCGGTAGGGTCAGCTCACCCTGCCGCCAGCTGTCGGGGTAGGCGGTCGGATCCAGCAGCGCCGCATCCTCGTTCACCACGGTGGAGGCGGTGAAGTCGAGCAGGTTCGGCTCGTTGCGCTGGGCCTTGCGCCACCAGCTGTCGAAGTGCCGCACCGAGACGATGTCCGACGGGACGCGCCGGTCGTAGAACTCGAACAGCACCTCGTCGTCGACCAGGATGTCGCGCCGCCGCGCCCGATGCTCCAGATCGGCGACGTCGTCGAGCAATTCGCGATTGCGCGCGAAGAAGTCGTGCGTGGTCTGCCACTCGCCCTGCACCAGGGCGTGCCGGATGAACAGCTCCCGCGACAGTTCCGGATCGATGCGGCCGAAATCCACCCGGCGCTGGGTCACCAGCGGAATCCCGTACAGCGTGACCCGCTCGTAGGCGGCCGCCGCGCCCCGCTTGGCCGACCAATGCGGCTCGGAGTAGGTGCGTTTCACCAGATCTCCGGCCAGCCGCTCGGCCCACTCCGGCTCGATCCGCGCCGCGGTCCGCCCCCACAGTCGCGAGGTCTCCACCAGCTCGGCCGCCATCACCCACCGCGGCGGCTTCTTGGCCAGCGACGACCCCGGGAAGATCATGAACTTGGCATTGCGCGCCCCGAGGAACTCCCGGCTCTCCGCCTCCCGCACCCCGATATGCGACAACATGCCCGCCAGCAACGCCTGATGAATCGACGTCACATCCCACGGCAACGAGTCATCCGCGAGCCCGGCCTTGGCAGCGAGCGACTCGGCTAGCCCGCGTCCTGCCCTGGAGCCGGATGCGCCACCGCCGGAGCTGCTTCCGCGCCCGGACCCCGTACTGCGCGCCGCCGCGCTGCTGCGGTCGGCCGAGTCTCCGGCCGATGCGGCCGCGAGATCGCTACCGGCTCGTCCGCGCCGCGCCCCACGACCGCGCGCGCCGTCGCGAGCACCGCGGCCGGCTTCGAGGTCGTCGCGCCCGGAACTCGCCGCGCCGGTGGCCCTGCGCCCGCCGACCTCGTCTACGCCACCGGACTTCTCCGCGTGGCGGCTCGAATCTGCGGCGGGCCGACCATCATCCGCGCGGCGCGGGTTCCGGCCGCGGCGGTTGCCGGAACCGTCGTCGGAAGTGGTTGCGGTGCGGTCGAACTGGGCGTCGGAGCCTTCGGTGTTCCAGCCCAGTCCACGGGTGATGGTGCGGAGTTGCCCGTGCAGGTCCTGCCACTCCCGGATGCGGAGGTAGTGCAGGAACTCGTCGCGGCACATACGGCGGAACTGGTTGGAGGACAAGGCGTTGCGCTGCTCGCGCAGGTAGTCCCACAGGCGCAGGTACGACAGGAAGTCCGAGCCCTCGATGGTGAAGCGCGCGTGTTTGGTGTCGGCGGCCTGCTGGTGCTCGACGGGGCGTTCGCGCACGTCCTGGATGGACAGGGCCGCGACGATGATGAGGACCTCGGCCAGGCAGCCGCCGCGGTTGGCCTCGACCAGCATGCGGGCCATCCGCGGATCGACCGGGATCTGCGCCATCTCGCGGCCGATGGGGGTGAGGATGAGTCCCGCGTCGGGGACCTCGCGCTGCGCGGAGGCCTCGGCTTCCGCCCGGGCCAGCGCGCCGAGCTCCTCGAGCAGGGCGATGCCGTCGCGGATGGCGCGACCGTCCGGCGGTTCGACGAACGGGAAGCCCTCGATGTCCCCGAGCCCGAGCGCGGTCATCTGCAGGATCACCGCGGCCAGGTTGGTGCGCAGGATCTCCGGTTCGGTGAACTGCGGCCGGGATTCGAAGTCGTCCTCGGAGAACAGGCGGATGGCGATGCCGTCGGCCACGCGGCCACAGCGGCCCGAGCGCTGCCGCGCCGACGCCTGCGAGATCGACTCGATCGGCAGCCGCTGCACCTTGGTGCGCATGGAGTAGCGCGAGATGCGGGCGGTGCCGGGGTCGATCACGTACCGGATGCCCGGCACCGTCAGCGAGGTCTCGGCCACGTTGGTGGCCAGCACCACGCGCCGCCCGGTGTGCGACTCGAACACCCGGTGCTGCTCGGCGGCCGAGAGCCGCGCGTACAGCGGCAGGATCTCGGTGCGCGGCAGGCGCATGTCCCGCAATGAGTCTGCGGTGTCGCGGATCTCGCGTTCGCCGGACAGGAATACCAGGATGTCGCCGTCGCCCTCGGCCTGCAGTTCCCGCACCGCGTCGCCGATGGCGTCGGTGGGGTCGCGGTCGACGATCTCGGTGTCCTCGTCGTCGGGATCCTCGGAGGTGACCGGAACCTCCAGCGACAGTGGCCGATACCGGACCTCCACCGGATACGACCGGCCCGACACCTCGACAATCGGTGCGGGCGTGCCGTTCTCGTCACTGTTGGGGTCGTCTGTTTGCTTCGCAAAGTGGCGTGCGAACAGTTCCGGGTCGATGGTCGCCGAGGTGATGACGATCTTCAGATCCGGCCGCTGCGGCAGCAACTGCTTGAGATACCCGAGCAGGAAGTCGATATTGAGGCTGCGCTCGTGCGCCTCGTCGATGATGATCGTGTCGTAGCGGCGCAGCAGCCGGTCGCGCTGGATCTCGGCGAGCAGGATGCCGTCGGTCATCAACTTCACCAGCGTGCGATCCGACGCCTGATCGGTGAAGCGGACCGTATAACCGACCACGTCGCCGAGTTCGGTGCCCAGTTCCTCGGCGATGCGCTCGGCCACGGTCCGCGCGGCCAATCGCCGCGGCTGGGTGTGGCCGATGGTGCCGCGAATCCCGCGCCCGAGTTCGAGGCAGATCTTGGGCAGCTGGGTGGTCTTGCCGGAACCGGTCTCGCCGGCCACGATCACGACCTGGTGCTCGGCGATGGCTTTGGCGATGTCGTCGCGGCGCGCGGAGACCGGTAGCTGCTCGGGGTAGACGATGGCCGGGACGGCGGCCCGGCGGGCGTCCACCCGGCGCGCGGCGGCGTCGAATTCGGCTTCGAGGGAGGTGAGATCGCTGCCGCGGGCCTTGTCGAGCCGGCGACGCAAACGATGTTCGTCGCGGATCGAGAGATCGGCCAGGCGGGAACGAAGCTCGCGAGAGGTGGCGGCGGTCCTGGTCATTGCACTGTCAACGATAGCGAAGAGTCGGTCCGTGCCGGTCGGCGCGGTGTCCGGCGGCCCGGACCAGGGCTTGCCGGAAGTGTGCCGCATCGGCGTATCGTCCGCATTCGGGCCGTTCGACATGCGACGATCTGGCCATGGTCGTCAGAGGTGGTACGCCCGCGTGGATTCGGGTGCTGCGCATTGCCTTCGCAATCCTGGGCATCGTCGCGCTGGTCTGGATCCCGGCGCGCAATCTAGGGAATCCGGACTACTCGTATGTGAACTTCTTCAGCTACTTCACCATCCAGTCCAACATCATCGGTGTGGTCGTGCTGCTGGTCGGCGGCTTGCGCGACCCGGACGGGCGACGCTGGCAGGTAATCCGCGGCGCAGCCACCCTGTACCTGACCATCACCCTCATCATCTACGCCGTTCTGCTGGCGAATATCGACGTTCAGTTGCAGGAGCGATGGATCAACGACACCATGCACCGGGTGATCCCCATCGTGTTGATCGCCGATTGGTTGCTGGTGGCCGGGGGGATCAAACCGACCATCAAGCTGGTCCTGGGGTGGCTCGCGTACCCCCTGGCCTACGGCGCGTACATCTTGATCCGAGGCCCCTTCGCCGACTGGTACCCGTATCCCTTCATCGACCCGCGCGATCAGGGCTATGGGGCCTTGACCGTCGGCCTGGTGGTGATGGCCGTCGTGTTCGCCCTGCTCGGCGTCATCGTGGCGGCGGTGAACGGGCTGATCCCCAAAGCGGTCGCCCGTCGCTGAACGACGCGCGGTCGCCTCACAGCGCGCGGGTCATGAACACGCTGTGCGGGTCCTCGGCGTAGTCCGCGAACGGCCCGCAGTGCTCGAACCCGTAGCGCTCGTACAACCGCACCGCGGGCAAGTAGAACTCCGACGATCCGGTTTCCAGGCTCAAACGCCGGTACCCGCGCGCGCCGGCCTCGGCGAGGATGTGGCGCAACAACTGTGACGCGACCCCGCGCCCGCGGTAGGCGGCGGTGGTCCGCATGGACTTGATCTCCCCGTGCGCCGGATCCAGCTCCTTGATCGCCCCGCACCCGGCCAGCGCGCCACCGTCCCACGCGGACCAGAAGGTGATCTCCGGCTTGCGCAGCGCCGCCACGTCGAGGGCGTGCATGCTGTCCTCCGGCGAGTTCGCCAGCATCTCGGCCACGTGTGCCTCGAGCAGCCCGATCACCTCGGGCCCGGTCAGATCGTCCACCTCAATCCGCATGTCGCCAGGCTAGCGAGCACCCGCTCGGGCCCGGTCGCGGGACTGACCTACCGCGCCAACCAGCCGACCAGGAGTGCCGTCCGCGCCGGTGTCGCGCACATTCGCCGCACTGACCGGCCACACTCGGTGTGGCCGGAAGGGTTTCGCGATGATCTCGGGTTACCCGGCCGGTTGTTCGGAACGTCGTGGGGCGAACCGTAAGTGCACATTTCCGAGAGTGCCGGCGCGGGGCGTCGGATACGTGCACGGCGGCCCGAAGCATGAAGACGGCCCGGCAGCCGCAAGGCCGCCGGGCCGTTGCCATGCCCGCGGCGGCCCGGGTCACCGCTCGCCGGCGCCGGCCTCCAAGGCGCTCAGCCGCGCGTCGAAACTCCGCATCTCCTGCAGGATGCCCCGCATCGCCTCGGTCGTCTGCTCGACCGAATGACGCAGCAGATTGAGGCTCGCACGGAGATCGGCGATCGGGTCGACGGGCTCGTCGGTCCGCCGCGGACGCTCGGTTCGGCTGTGACGCATGCAGTGACTCCTCTGTTCGCTGTCTCGATACGAACGTTTCAGGGCAGTCGATCCAGTGAATCGGCCGGGTAATCGGTCACCAGTGGCGGTGCGCGGGCGGGGGATTCGGCAGGGGAAAGGCCGGGCGTCGGACGCTGATGCTGTCAGCATGGAAGGGAAGCCGGTCGCCGCGGTGAGAGGTGGTGGGCGTGGGGTTGTTCGTGGAGCAGTCCGGGATGGTGCGGTGGATGGCGGTGACCGCCTTCTGCCTGGCCGCAGTGCTGGTGGTCGCCAGGCTGGCGCGGGTGCGCCCGGTGGCGTGTGCCGGGCCGCGCGCGGATCGGGAGTCCGATGCCGCGCATCTGGTGATGTGCCTGGTCATGGTGGGCATGCTGGTGTTCCCGACGGCCGTGGACCCGCACGCGGTGCGCGGTGTGCTGACGGCCATGGTGGTCGTGTACACGCTGTTGCTGGGGGAGCGGATACTGCGGTGGCGCAACGGGATTGCGGACGCCGATGCCGGGGCGGCGACGCCCGGCGCGTTCGCCTATCACGTGCTGGCGGCCGCGGCGATGTGGTACGCGATGAGCGGGCACGGGACGCACGAGCAGGGTATGCCCGGGCACGGGGGCCCCGCGCCCGCCCCGCTGCTCGCGCTGGCGGCGCTGTTCGTTCTCGACGCCGTCGTCATGCTGACGCCGGGCCTGCGCCGCCGTGTGCCGGGAGTGTTCCCGCATCCCGGCGGCGCGGCCGGATCCCCGGCCGTGGTGCCGCACCTGGTGATGGACCTCGGCACCGCCTACATGCTGGTGGCCGCCGCGGCCGGCTGAGGCCGACCAGGTTCCGGCATTCGATTCCGGCGCACCCGGGGGCCGTTCGAGCTGTTCACCGTCGTAGTGGTGAGATGGTGAGTAATGGTCGGTTCGCCCGGTTGGGGGTGGCCGGTATCGGGTGATGGAGGTGCTCTGGATGGGTTCGCTGTGGCATGGCTTCGCCGATATGGGTGCGGTGGAGCGGGACGGGTCGTTCGTGGTCGCGCGCGGTGAGGGCGCGCACATCTGGGACGAAAGTGGCACGCGGTACCTCGATGCCACCGGTGGTCTCTGGTTCGCCAATGTCGGCCACGGCCGCCGCGAGATCGCCGACGCGGTGGCCGCGCAGCTGACCCAGGTCGCGCACTACTCCAACTTCGGTGACCTGGTCTCGCCGGTGACCCGCGATCTGGCCGAGCGGCTCTCCGCGCTCGCGCCGGTGCCGGGCAGCAAGATCTTCTTCACCTCGGGCGGCTCCGACGGCATCGACACCGCCGCCAAGCTGGCCCGCCGCTACTGGCAGGAGATGGGCCGCCCGGAGAAGACCATCCTGGTCGGCCGTCAGAAGGCCTACCACGGCATGCACGTCGGCGGCACCTCGCTGGCCGGGATCCCGGTCAACGGCGAGGGCTACACCGGCGTCTTCATGCCCGACACCCGCACCATCGAATGGGATCAGGCCAAGGCGCTGACCGCGCTGATCGAGGAGATCGGCGCCGAGCGCATCGCGGCCTTCTTCGCCGAACCCATCATCGGCGCGGGCGGGGTCTACCTGCCTCCGGAGGGCTACCTCACCGAGGTCCGCCAGATCTGCCGCGACAACGACATCCTGTTCGTCGCCGACGAGGTCGTCACCGGCTTCGGCCGCATCGGCGGATCCTGGTTCGCCTCCTCGCGTTTCGGCCTCGAACCCGATCTGATGACCACCGCCAAGGGCCTCACCTCCGGCTACGTGCCGATGGGCGCGGTGTTCATCGCGCCGCGCATCGCCGAGCCGTTCTTCGCGGGCGGCGTCTGGTGGCGGCACGGCTACACCTACGGCGGTCACGCCGGTGCGGCCGCGGCGGCCATGGCCAACCTGGACATCTTCGAGCGCGAGAATCTGCTCGACGCCAGCAAGAACCTGGAATCGCTACTGCACGAGCACTTCTCGCCGCTGGCGGAGCATCCGCGGGTGGCCGAGGTGCGCAGCGGCCTGGGCGCGGTCGCCGCCGTCCAGCTCGCCGATCCGGCCGAGGCCCTGGGCATGGTGAAGACGCTGCGCGCCCACGGCGTCTCGACCCGGGCCGCGGGTCAGGGCGCGCTGCAGATCTCGCCGTCGTTCGTCATCACCGAGGCCGAGGTCGCGGAGATGGCCGAGCGCTTCGCCCGCGCCCTGGGCTGATACCCGCCGACACCGCCGGCGCGAGCGTTTTCGCATCCGAATGCGCTCGCGTACGGGCGGTAGGCTGCGGCAATGGCCGAGTTCGAGAGTTATCGCGCCAACCTCGAGGTGGCCGATCTCGCGCCCACCGTCGACTTCCTGCGCGACGTGCTGGGTTTCGTGGTCGAGGTGCACGAGCCCGCGATGGGCTTGGCATTGCTGCGCCGCGACGGAGTCGGCGTGGGTGTGGTGCGCACACAGAATCCGGCCGTGAACGAGACCACCGCCGGATACGTGGGCGTCTCCGACGTGGACGCGCTGTACGCGCACTGCCGGCGCCACGGCGGTGAGATCACCACCGAACTCACCGAACACCCGTGGGGGCTGCGCGATTTCGTGCTCCGCATCCCCGGCGGCCACCGCCTCGCCTTCGGGCAGCGCATCGCCCCGGCGAGCTGAGGGCGGCGCCGGGCGCTAGATGACGATCGGGTGGTCGGCGACCACGCGGCCGCCGATGCGGGCCCAGCCGTCGGAATCCCATTCGGTGAAGATCTGTGAGCCCTGGCCCTGGGTGATGTGCAGGCCGCGGGTGAGCAGTGCGGTGAGCGCGATGGCGGCCGCGCCGGTGGCCTCGTCCTCGGGAATTCCGATGCCGGGGGCGAACATTCGGGCGCGCACGGCCCCGCGCGGTTCGTCGGTCCAGACCCAGCAGTAGTGCTGGCCGCCGGGGAAGTCGGCCGGATCCAGGGTGGCGAGCAGCGCCGCGTCCTCGAACTGGTGGAATTCGAAGGGCGGCGACCAGGTCGCGCGGGCGCGGGCCCAGGCCAGCCCGTCGCTGAGCGCCACCTCGACGGGTCCGGCCGCGACGTCGATGACCTTCACCGGACTGAGCTGCTCGTTGAGCCACCACGCGGCGCCGATGCTGGGCCGCCCGGCGAAGGGCAGTTCCACAGCGGGGGTGTAGATGCGCATCGCCGCCCGCCCGTCGGCCGGGTCGTCGACCACCGCGGTCAAGGCCTGCCCGACGCGGGCGGCGAGCGCCTGGTGGTCGATGTCCGCCACGGCGGAGTGCCGGACGATGCCGAGTGGACTGCCGAATCGACCTGCCGCGTCGGTGAACACACGCACGACCTCGATCTGGGCGCTATCACTTTCCGGAACGGTCATGTGACGCGAGCTTACCGACAGTTATCGATTCGCGGGAGGTCCGCAGGTATCGAGCATGTCGGACAGGGCGCTCTTCTCGGTGGGTTGCACGCTCAACCCCCAGCGGGCCTTCACGCTGATCCACCGGCGGGCGTAGTCGCACTGGTAGGCCTGCCGTGGCTGCCATTGATCGGGGGTCTTGGACCCCTTGTCCTGGTTGGCCTGTTTCTGGACCGCGAGCAGGTTGCCGACGTCGTTGGCGAATTTCTCCCGCTGCGCGGGCTCCCATCCGGAGGCTCCCGAGCGCCAGGCGTCGCCGAGGGCGACCACATGATCGATCTCGATGTCCGAGGACTTGAACCGGTCGTACGGCAGTCGTTCGCCGGTATACGGATCGTCCAGGGTGCCCGACAGTACCAGGCACGAATTGCTGTCTCCCACACGCGTTCCCGTGAGGTCGCGCTTCATCACCTGCTCGCGTGCGGTGCAGCCGCCGGTGAGGACGGGTTCTCCGCCGCGCCCGGACCAGCCGGGGCCGAAGGCGTTGCGGTCGTAGGACTCCCAGTTCCGGTTCCAGGCGACGGTGAGGCGGTCGAGCCCGATGCGCGCGCGGGCGGCGTCCAGGATCGGGGTGGCCGCCTGTTCAGGCGGCGGTGGCGTTTCGGAGTCGGGTGTCTCGTGGCGGTTCAGATACAGCGCCAGGCCGCCCGCGGAGAGTGCGATGACGAGCACGGAGGAGGCGAAGAGTCTGCGCCAACGACGCCGGGCAGGGGTCCGGGAGCGCGGAGGCATGCGGGGGAGTCTAAGCGGGCAATTGGTATGTTTCGGGCATTGTTGCCGGATTGAAGCAATCTACTGGCAAATAAAACCAGGGGCCGGACACCTCGAGGTGTCCGGCCCCTGAGCCGGGAACCGCGTCCCGGGCCACGCCCGATGCGGCTAGACGGTGGCCGTGGCCAGCGCCTCCGTCGACGCCACCGCCTGGCCCACACCCGCCACGATCGCGGCCGCGCGCAGCGCCTCGAAGATCACCTCGCGCGACACGCCCGCTTCACGCAGCGTGTGCTCGTGCGCCTCCAGGCAGTGCTGGCAGCCGTTGATCGAGGAGACCGCGAAGGACCACAGCTCGAAGTCGACCTTGTCCACGCCCGGCGTGCCGATGATCTGCATGCGCAGGCCCGCGCGCAGATCGTCGTACCGGCCGTCCAGGAACGCCTTGCTGCGGTAGAACACATTGTTCATACCCATGATCGACGCGGCGCCCAGCGCGGCGTTGTAGGCCTCGGCCGACAGCACGTCGGCCGCCTCCTCGGCGATCTCCCGCAGCGTGGTCGCGGACTTGGTGGCCGCGGCCGAGGCCAGCAGGGTGCCCCACAGCTGCTGCTCGTTGAGCACCGTGGTGCGCGCCAGCGAGGACAGGTTGAGCTTGAGGTCCTTGGCGTACTCGGGGAGCGAGTTCTTCAGATTATCGATGGTCACGACGAATTCCCTTACGAGCCTTGATTACACCGACGCGGTCATGAGCTCGCCGGCCTGGATGGTCGGGTCGCCCTTCTTCCAGTTGCAGGCGCACAGCTCGTCGGACTGCAGTGCGTCCAGCACGCGCAGCACCTCGTCGACATTGCGACCCACCGAACCGGCGGTGACGGACACGAACTGGATCTCGTTGTTCGGGTCGACGATGAAGGTGGCGCGGTCGGCGACGCCGTCGGCGTTGAGAACGCCGGTGGCCGCGGCCAGTTCACGCTTCAGGTCGCTCAGCATCGGGAACGGGAGCGTCTTGAGCTCCTCGTGCTGGGCGCGCCACTGGAAGTGGACGAACTCGTTGTCGACGGAGGCTCCCAGCACCTGTGCGTCGCGATCGGCGAACTCCTCGTTCAGCTTGCCGAAGGCGGCGATCTCGGTCGGGCACACGAAGGTGAAGTCCTTCGGCCAGAAGAAGACGATGCGCCACTTGCCGGCGTAGTCGTCGCTCGAGATCTGGGTGAAGTAGTCGTCGGGCTGCTGAGCGTTCACCTTCGAGAGATCACCGCCGATGACAGCCTTCAGGTTGTACGCGGGGAACTGATCGCCGATGGTCAGCAGGGCCATGAATGCTCCTCATATGTAGTCGTGCCGATTGTGTCGAGACTTCTGTATACGATCCTTGCCGAACTGCGGTGAGAGGTAAAGGTGATGGGTGGCACTACACTGATAGGCGTGACTGATCAAACTTATCAGCCCACCCTGTCACAGCTGCGTGCGTTCGTGGCCGTCGCGGAATACCGGCACTTCGGTACCGCGGCGACCCGGCTCGGCGTGAGCCAGCCCACGCTATCGCAGGCGTTGGCATCACTGGAAAACGGACTGGGGCTCTCGCTGATCGAGCGCAGCACGCGTCGGGTGCTGGTCACCGCCGACGGCAAACGTTTGCTGCCGCAAGCCATTGCCACCCTCGAGGCCGCCGACCGATTTGTCGCATCCGCTGCCGGCGAGGGTCTGCGCGGCACGCTGCGGCTGGGCATCATCCCGACCATCGCGCCCTACGTGCTGCCCACCCTGCTTCCCGAATTGCGCAGGCGGGTGCCCGCTCTCGCGCCGCACGTCATCGAGGACCAGACCGCGCGACTGCTCGACGGACTGCGCTCGGGCGTGCTCGACGTGGCCATGCTCGCGCTGCCCGCCGACGCACCCGGCCTGATCGAGATACCGCTCTACACCGAGGAGTTCGTGCTGGTGGTGCCGCGCGGCCACGACCTCGCCGGGCGTGCGGACCTGACGCCGGCGGACCTGGACGCGCTGCCGCTGCTGCTCCTCGACGAGGGGCACTGCCTGCGCGATCAGACCATGGATCTGTGCCGCGCCCACGATGCCCACCCGGGCGCGGTCGGCGACACCCGCGCCGCGTCACTGGCCACCGTGGTGCAGTGCGTCGCGGGCGATCTCGGCGTCACCCTGATTCCGGCCATGGCGGTGCCCGCCGAAACCGGGCGCGGGACGCTCGACATCGCGACCTTCGCCGCGCCGGCGCCGGGCCGCACCCTCGGGCTGGCGTTCCGTTCGTCCACCGCGCGCGGCGACGATTACCAGCTGCTCGCCGAGATCATTCGCGAAGTGCGGACGCATTGACGACAGTGCCCGAAAGGACCGTGACAATTCCGGCAACCTGCGCGGTTGCGTCACCCTGGGGCGTCTGAAACGCTCGGGCCATGCGGATTCACCACCTGAACTGCGGCACCATGGGATTCGGCGTGATCGATCACTGCCTGCTCCTCGAGACCCGCGACGCGCTCGTGCTCGTCGACACCGGATTCGGGCTCGAGGCCGTGCGGCAGCCCGCGAAGATGCTGGGTGCGAGCCGTTTCCTGATGGGTGCGAAACCGGCCGAGGGCGAGACCGCGATCCGCCAGATCCAGGCGCTGGGATTCGATCCGCGCGACGTCCGGCACATCATCCTCACCCACCTCGACCTGGACCACTCCGGCGGACTCTCGGACTTCCCCGAGGCCACCGTGCACGTGCACGGACCCGAATTCCGGGCCGCCACCGCCACTCCGACCCTGTCCGAGCGGCTGCGCTACCGCGCCGCGCAGTGGTCACACGGGCCCAAGTGGATGGTGAACGAGGTCGACGGCGGCGAGGACTGGTTCGGCTTCACCGCGGTGCGCGACCTACCCGGACTGCCGCCGGAGATCCTGGTGGTGCCGCTGCTCGGTCACACCCGCGGTCACGCCGGGGTGGCCATCGATCACGGCGACGGGTGGCTGCTGCACGCCGGCGACGCGTTCTTCACCGAATCCAGCATCCATCCCGAGGAGCCGTTCACACCGTTCTGGTGGAAGGTGTACGAGACCGGAGCCATCGCCGGGGACTCGTACCGGCTCAACCAGCGGCGGCTCCAGGAATTGCGGAAGCTGCACGGCGACACCGTGACCGTCGTCAACTCGCACGACGCCGGCCTGTTCGCGCGGGTCGCCGGGCGATGAGCGCACGGCGGGCGCGCGGGCTGCCCTTCGCGAGTGACCCGCTGTTCGTCTACGGAACCTTGCGGTTCCCGGCCGTGCTGAGCGCGTTGATCGGCCGGGTTCCGGCGATGGAGCCCGCGCGGCTGATCGGGCGGCGCGCCGCCGCGCTGCCCGGGAAGGCGTATCCGGGGCTGGTCACCGCCACCGATTCCGTGACCGACGGCTTCCTGCTCACCGGGCTCGGCCGCGACGACTGGCGGGTGCTCGACGCCTTCGAGGACGACGAATACGACCTGACGCCGGTGCCGGTCCTGGCGGGGGAGCGCGCCGGGTACGCCTGGACCTACACCTGGACCGCCGAGGTCGCCGACGATGATTGGTCGGCAGCGGACTTCGAAGCCGGGCACCTGCCGTATTACTCCTCGAAATGTGCTGCGTGGCGGCGCGATCTGATCCTGCTCAGCGAGACTGTATGACACGGGCCACACTCGTGCGGTAGAAGTTGGTCGCATGGATGCACAGCGCAGTGAGCCGACCGTGACGCGCACCGATCCGACCGTGGCGGGCGCACGCTCGCAGGCGCTCGGAGATCTGCTGCGGCGCAGCGCCGCCCGGGTCCCGGACAAGACCGCGCTGGTCTGGCGCGAGCGCCGGGAGAGCTACGCCGAGCTCGACGCGGCGGTCAACCGGGTCGCGCAGAGCCTGGCCGATCGCGGTGTGGCGCAGGGGGATCGGATCGCGATCTACTCGCACAACTGCCGTGAGTTCGTGCTGCTGTACTTCGCGCTGGCCCGGCTCGGCGCGATCTCGGTGCCGATCAACTTCATGCTCACGGCCGACGAGGTGGCGTTCATCCTCGCGCACTCCGGGGCGGTCGGTTTCATCGCCGAGGACGGCCTGGCCACCGAAGCCGCGGCCGCGGTGAAACAGCTGAGCGACAGCGAGATCCGGCTGCTCGGCTGGATCGGCCTCGGCGGCCTGCCCGCGGCCGCCGGGTGGGAGGACGTGAGCGCCTGGGAACACCACCCCGACGCCTCCGCGCCCACGGTGTTCGTCGCCGACGACGACCCGATCCAGATCATGTACACCTCCGGCACCGAGTCGCGGCCCAAAGGCGCTGTGCTGTCGAGCCGCGCCCTGATCGCGCAGTACACCAGCGTGGTCGTGGACGGCCGGATGAGCGCCGACGACATCGAGGTGCACGCGCTGCCGCTCTATCACTGCGCTCAACTGCACTGCTTCCTCATCCCCGACCTGTGGCTGGGCGCGACCAGCATCCTGCTGCCGGGCCCCGACCCGGCGACCGTGCTGCGCACCATCGAGACCGAACGCGCCACCAAACTGTTCTGCCCGCCGACGGTGTGGGTTTCGCTGCTGCGCCATCCCGGCTTCGACAGCTACGACCTGTCCTCGCTGCGCAAGGGCTACTACGGCGCGAGCATCATGCCCGTGGAGGTCCTGCACGAACTCGCCGAGCGACTACCCGGCGTCGGCCTCACCAATTTCTACGGCCAGACCGAACTCTCGCCGTTGGCGACGGTGCTCGCCCCCGAGGATCAGCTCACCAAACCCGGTTCGGCGGGCCGCCCGGCGCTCAATGTCGAAACCCGGGTGGTCGACGACGACGACAACCCGGTCGCCGTCGGTGTCGTCGGCGAGATCGTGCACCGCTCACCGCAGGCCATGCTCGGCTACTGGAACGATCCCGCCAAGACCGCGGAAGCCTTCCGCAACGGCTGGTTCCACAGTGGCGACCTGGGCGTCCTGGACGCCGACGGCTATCTCAGCGTCGTCGACCGCAAGAAGGACATGATCAAGACCGGCGGCGAGAACGTGGCCAGCCGCGAGGTCGAGGAAGTCCTCTACGAGCACCCCGACGTCTCCGAAGCCGCGGTGGTCGGCATCCCGCACGCCCGCTGGATCGAGGCCGTGGCCGCGATCGTGGTGGCGCGCACCGGAACCGCGCCGGACGCCGCCGCGGTCATCGCGCACTGCAAGCAGCGCCTCGCCGGCTACAAGGTCCCCAAGTATGTGACCTTCGTCGAGGCCCTGCCCAAGAACCCCAGCGGCAAAATCCTCAAGCGCGAATTGCGCACGCAACACGCGGATCTCGCCGCCGAGGGCTGACCGGCCGAACCGAGCGGGCTGATCAGCTGATCAGATCCACGTGCGCGATGTTCGCCCGATCGCCGGGGTCCTCGCTCGGGGCCCCGGCGAACCAGGCGTCGAGGATCTCCTCCAGCTGCGCGCGGGAGGTCAGGCGCAGGCTCAGGGCCAGCACATTCGCGTCGTTCCACTTCCGCGCTCCCGCAGCGGTATACGCGTCCACGCACAGGGCCGCGCGCACCCCGGCGACCTTGTTGGCCGCGATCGAGGCGCCCGTGCCGGTCCAGCAGCACACGACCGCCTGCTCGGTGCGGCCCTCGGCGACGTCGCGGGCCGCGGCCGCGCTGGCCCACGCCCAGTCGTCGCGTTCCTCCGGCGCCAGGGCCCCGTGCGTGATCACTTCGTGCCCGCGCCGCCGCAGCTCCTCGACCACGGCCGCGGCCACCCCGGTGTCCTCGTCGGCGGCAACCGATATCTTCATGCGGTTATTCTCCTCACCGGTGGTCGCGAGCGGGGTGGTCCGGGAACTATCGGTTCGTCACGCGGGCGAGCCCTTCGGGATAGCGGGCCCCGGCGACGGATTCGGCCGGCGCCGCGGCTTCGATGCGGGCCAGATCCTCCGCGGACAGGGCGATCTCGGTGGCGGCCACGTTCTGTTCGAGGTAGGTGCGGCGTTTGGTGCCGGGGATCGGGACCACGTCGTCGCCGCGGGACTGCACCCACGCCAGGGCCAATTGGCCCGCGGTGAGGCCCTTTTCGTCGGCCAGCTCCCGCAGGGTCGCGACGATGGCGAGGTTGGCGTCGATATTGCCGTCGGCGAAACGGGGGAGCCGGCGGCGCATGTCGTCGGCGGGCAGGTCGGCGGTGGAGGTGATCGCGCCGGTGAGGAAGCCGCGGCCCAGCGGCGAGAAGGGCACGATGCCGATCCCGAGTTCACGGCAGGCGGGCACGATCTCGGCCTCGATGTCGCGGGTCCACAGCGACCATTCGCTCTGCAGGGCGGTTACCGGGTGGACCGCGTGGGCGGCGCGGATGGTGGCGGCGGAGGCTTCGGAAATGCCGAGGTAGCGGACCTTGCCGGCCTGCACGAGTTCGGCCAGGGCGCCCCAGGTTTCCTCGATGGGCACGCCGGGGTCCACGCGGTGCTGGTAGTAGAGGTCGATGTGGTCGACGCCGAGACGGGCCAGCGACTCGTCGCAGGATTGCTTGACGTAGGCGGCGTCGCCGCGGGCGCCCAGGGTGCCTCCCTCGCCCCAGACGATGCCGAACTTGGTGGCCAGCACGACGCGGTCGCGGCGGTCGGCGATGGCGCGGCCGAGCAGCCGCTCGTTGGTTTCCGGGCCGTAGACGTTCGAGGTGTCGAGCAGGGTGACGCCGAGGTCCAGCGCACGGTGGATGGTGGCGATGGACTCGGCGTCGTTGTCCTGGACGCCGTAGGCGCCGCTCATGCCCATGCAGCCGAGGCCCTGTGCGCCGACGGTCAGTTCGCCGAGCTTCCTGGTCGCGATCATGCGATGAATCCTCCTCGGTAGGACTGGAATTGGCGGCGGGCCGCCGCTCGTGACCCCGACGCTACGACCTGGAGTGCGCTCCAAGTCAACCGTCGGCGCCCGATCAGCGGCGGTTGGGCATGTGGTGGTGCAGCAGAACGGAGAGCTGGGTGCCGGCGTCGGTGAAGGGGAGGGCGGATTTCAGGGCCCGGCTCTGCACGATCGCGCCCTCGATCACCGAGAGCGCGAAGCCCGACAGCGAGCAGGCGGTGGCGCGTTCGATGCCCGCGTCGACCAGGCCGTCGGCCAGGCGGGCGGTCCATTCGGAGAAGGCCTGACCGGCCGCGGACTGCAGCGTCGGGTCCAGCTCGTCCAGCGCCGCGGCCATCATGAACGATCCGGCGCGGAACTCGCTGGTCTCGAGTTGGCCGCGCCAGAAGCCGAGTAACTCGTCGACCCAGGCGTCCAGCGAGGGCGCGACGGGCAGGGCGTCGGACATGCGGCTGACGTGCGAGTAGACCATGCGCGACACGATGCGGGCCGCGGTCGCCACCAATTCGCCCTTTCCGGAGGGGAAGTGCTGGTAGAGCGAGTTTCTGGAGGCGTTGCTGCGTTTGAGGAGTTCGTTGAGTCCGGCCGCGTGCACGCCGTGTTCCTGGACGGTGGTGATGGTGCTCGCGATCAATCGGGCGCGTGGTCCCGCCGTCATTGCAATTTCCTCCAGCCCCAGTGTTAACCGATCAGCCCCTTGCGTGAACCGATCGGTCCATGTTAAACCTAAGCCATGTGGACCGATCGGTTCATATGGGAAAAGAGGAAATCCGCGCATGTCAGCCCAGATCGCCACCGCCTCCCCGGTAGCCCACGCCGCCCTGCTCGGCCTGGGCGTGTACCGGCCCCGCCGGGTGGTCCCCAACGCCGAGATCGTCGACCGCATCAACTCCTCCGACGAATGGATCCGGACCCGCTCCGGCATCGAAGCCCGACATTGGGCCGATGACGACGAGACCATCGTCGGCATGAGCGCCGCCGCCGCCCGCGACGCGCTCGCCGCCGCCGGCATCACCGCCGACCAGATCGACGCGGTCATCCTGGCCACGTCCTCGCAGATGGTGCTCGGCCCGTCGGCCGGCGCGGTGGTCGCCACCGAACTCGGCATGCACGACACCGCCGCCTTCGACGTCTCGGCCGGCTGCGCGGGCTTCTGCTACGCCCTGGCCAACGGCGCCAACCTGGTGCGCGCCGGACAGGCCCGCCACGTGCTGGTGATCGGCGTCGAGCGGCTCTCGGACCTGCTCGACCAGGACGACCGCACCTGCGCGTTCATCTTCGCGGACGGTGCGGGCGCGGTCGTGGTGGGCGCCTCGGACGTCGAGGGCATCGGCCCGGTGGCCTGGGGCTCGGACGGCAGCCAGACCGCGGCGATCAAGCAGGACAAGGACTTCAAGACCTACTTCGCCGAGGTGGCGGCGGCCGAGGCCACCGGCGGCACCACCGAGCGGCCCTACATCCGGATGAACGGCGCGGCCGTATTCCGCTGGGCCGTCACGTTCTTGGAGAAGGCCTGCCGCGACGCGCTCGATCAGGCGGGCGTCGGCGTCGAGGATCTGGACGCCTTCGTGCCGCACCAGGCCAACGGCCGCATCACCGACGCGCTGGTGCGCACGCTGCATATGCCCGAAAACATCGCTGTCGCAAGGGATATCGCGGAAGCGGGCAATACCAGCGCCGCGTCGATCCCGATGGCGATGGAGCAGCTGCTGCGCTCGGGCGCGTCCAAGCCGGGGGACACGGCGCTGCTGCTGGGCTTCGGCGCGGGGCTGGCCTACGCCGGCCAGGTGGTCACCCTCCCCCCGATCGCGTGACGATCGGCCCTCGTACAACGAAATCCGTTGTCTGAAACGACGAAAAACGAAGCGCCCCGCACAGCCAAGCTGTGCGGGGCGCCCGGGTGGTACCGCGTCGACTAGACGGTCACGCTCGCCCGCAGCGCGTGCGGCTCGATCGCGCCGCGGACCAGGGCCCGCTCGTCGATGGTCTCGGCCTTGTAGGGCAGCGTCGAGAGGGTCTCGGTCATCTTCGCGACCGGATCCGCGATCGCCTTCGGGGTACCGAAGATGAACGTCCACTCGTGCTCGTCGCTGACGTAGGGCACGACGGTCTCGAACAGGTTGTGGAAACGGGTCCACGAACGCTTCAGGGTCTCGTTGCGCCACATGGTCTGACAGCCGGCCTGCGCGGCGAGCACGCCGCCCTCGGCCAGCAGCGCCTTGCAGCGGTTGAGGAAGTCGTCCTCGTAGAGGCGGTTGTGCTGCGCGTCCTCGACCCGCTCGTCGGGCAGGTCGATGCAGATCATGTCGTAGCGCACGCCCGCGGCCTCGGCCTTGGCCAGGAAGTCCCAGCCGTCGGCGTAGTGCATCTTGATCGGACCGTTCTGCGCGACCGCCTCGGCCAGATCGGCCTGGCTGTAGCCGTAGGGGAGGTGCTCGGCGCACAGCTCCACCTCCAGCTGGTCGATGTCGACGTGGTCGACGAGCGAGGCGCCCGCGGCCACCGACATCTGCGAGGCGACACCCTCACCGGAACCGATGATCAGCACCTTGTCCAGCTTCGCGGCCAGCGCGTACCCCGGGACCAGCATGGCCTCGTGGTAGGTGAGCTGCGAGAACTCGGTGGACTGGCGGTCGTCGTCGGAGAACAGGGAGATGCCCTGCTCGGTCCGCGCGATCACCATGTGCTGGTAGGGGGTGTTGGTGTCGACGATGGTCTCCGTCGTGTTCCACACCCGGGTCAGACCCTCGCCGACCGGCTCGTGGATCCGGCGGGCGGTGTGGCCGCGCTGGATGACCTCGATGTTCACCGAACCCGGGGACAGCTCCTGCTGCAGCAGTTCGACGGCCTTGGTGGCGCCGGAACCGATGCTGCCGCAAGTGAATACGTCGACGAAGATGTCGCCGGACTCAGGGTAGGTGTGGATCGAGGCGTGCGACTCGGCCAGCAGAGCCAGGATGGTGACACCCTGCGGCTCGAACTTCTTGCGCACGACATCGCAGATGGTCACCCCCGCGGCGACCAACGATTTTCGCAGCGCGGTTTCGAGTCGTTCCAGGTCGTCGCAGAGACCAGCGTCGACACCACCGAACTCGGCCAGCACGTGCCAGCCGGTGAATTCTGCCGTGATCATGGCTAAAACTCACTCTCGCTCAGCGCCAGTGACATGGACTGTCAGTGGCGGAAAACCGTTGAAGGACACCGACGAATAGCTCGCCGTATAGGCGCCGGTTTCGAGGATCCGAACGGGATCACCGGCTTGCAACGTGGTCGGAAGGAGGACACGCGTGCGTTGATAGAGTACATCGTCGCCGTCACACGTAGGACCGGCAACCACTGCCTCGTCCTTCGGATCCGTGTCCCGATCGGTTTCGAATCGGTAGGCGATGTACTCGTTCTCGGTTTCGGCCATGCCGTTGTAGCGGCCGATGTCGAGGTATACCCAGCGCCGCCCGTCCGGCGCTCTGCGAACATTCACCACTTCGGCGTGAATCACACCGGTGTTGCCCACCAGGGCGCGACCGGGTTCCACGACGAGCGCGGTGTGTTCCGGGAGATAGCGGGCCGCCGCATCGGCGATCGCCGCACCCAGCTCCGAGACCCCCGGAGCTGGATCGACATACGAAATCGGCAGTCCCCCACCGATATTCACCGCACTGACCGGAATGTCCTTGACCGCCAGCGCTTCCGCGATGGCTCCGGCCTGCTCGATACCGATGCCCCAGGCCTTCGGGTCGAGCTGCTGCGAGCCGACGTGGAAGTAGGGGCCGACCACCCGCAGGCCCAGATCGTGCGCCCGCACCAGCAGCCGGGCGGCCTCGCCCGGCGCGCAGCCGAACTTGGTCCCGAACGGCGTCTGCGACTGCGGGGCCGACGACAGGAACCGGCACTCGACCTCCGAGCCCGGCGCATGCTCGGCGATGCGTTCCAGGTCGGCCTCGGTGTCGAAGGCGTAGCGCCGCACACCCGCCGCGTAGGCGGTGGCGATCTGCGAGGCCTTCTTGATCGGATTGCCGTAGCACATGACGGCCGGATCGACGCCCTGCGCGAGGCAGAGTTCGATCTCGCCGACGCTGGCGACGTCGAACTCGGCGCCCTCGTCATTCAGCAGCCGGATGATCTCCGGTAGCGGACTCGCCTTGACGGCGAAGCGAATTCGCGCCGCGGGCAGGGCGGCTTGCAGTGCGCGGTAGTTCGCGCGCACCCGGTTCAGGTCGACGACCAGACAGGGCGACTCGGGCAGGTTTGCGTCGGTCAATCTAAGGGAACTCTCCGTGGTTCGGTGGGCGAGCCGGAAAACGGCAACAGTGCGCGAGAATAGCAGCGTTCGCCCTCGAAAAACGAACCGGTGTGACCGGGGTTGCACTCAGCCCGCGCTGATCGACACCTCGTCGAAGACCACTTCGCCCGCTGCGTCCGATTCGGCCAGATCCACCACGCCGTCGAGCGACCAGCCGTGATCCCCGGCCGGGTCGTCGAGCACCTGGCGCACATGCCAGAAGCCGGGCCGCTGTTCCACCTGGAAGAGTTTCGGGCCCCGGGCATTCGGCCCGGTGCCGATGGTGGCGTACTCGTCGAAATAGGGCCCCAATTCGGCCTCCCAGTCCAGGTCGTCACCCAGCTCCTCGAGCGCCGCCCAGCGCCGCAGCGCCGCCAGGTCGACCCGGCGGAACATGGCGTTGCGCACCAGCACCCGGAAGGAGCGCTCGTTGGCCGAGATCGGGCGCACCGACTCCGCCCCGAACGCGATCTGCTGATCGTCGCCTTCGGCGCCCGGATTGGTGAGCTGCTCCCATTCGTCGAGCAGGCTCGAATCCACCTGCCGGATCAATTCGCCCAGCCATTCGGTGATGTCGTCGAGTTCCTCGGTGCGGGCCTGTTCGGGCACGGTGCGCCGCAGCGCCCGGTAGGCGTCGGCCAGATACCGCAGCACCACGCCCTCCGAGCGGGCCAGCTCGTAGCCCGACACCAGCTCGGCGAAGGTCATGGACCGCTCGACCATCTCGCGGACCACCGACTTGGGGGAGGGCTCGAACTCCGACACCCAGGGATGCCCGCCCTTGTAGGTCTCGAACGCCGGCTCGATGAGCTCGGTGGCCAGCGGCTTGGGCCAGGTCACCTCTTCGAGCAGTTCCATCCGCTCCTCGTATTCGATCCCGTCGGCCTTCATCTCCGCGACCGCCACCCCGCGCGCCTTGTGCTGCTGAGCCATCAGCAGCTGGCGCGGATCCTCGAGGGTGGACTCGATGAGCGAGATCACATCGAGGGTGTAGGTCGGCGACTCCTTGTCGAGCAGCTCCAAGGCCGCCAGCGCGAACGGCGACAGCGGCTGATCCAGGGCGAAGTCGCGCTGCAGATCGACCATCAGCCGGGCGTGGCGGCCGTCGGCGTCGGGTTCGTCGAGCTGCTGCACCACGCCCGCGTCCCGCAGCGCCCGGTACAGCCGGATCGCCTTGAGGATGTGCTTGCGCTGCGCCGCGCGCGGCTCGTGGTTCTGCTCCAGCAGATGCCGCATGGCGTAGAAGCAATTGCCCTTGCGCGCAATCACATTCAGCAGCATGGAGTTGGTCACGTTGAACCGGGACACCATCGGTTCGGGCGAGGCCGCCACCAGCCGGTCGAAAGTCTCCTCCGACCAGGACACGAATCCCTCGGGCGGCTTCTTCTTCTGGACCTTCTTGAGCTTCTTGGGATCGTCACCGGCCTTGGCGATCAGCCGCGCGTTCTCCACCTCGTGCTCGGGGGCCTGCACGACCACCGTGCCCATGGTGTCGTAGCCCGCGCGGCCCGCGCGCCCGGCGATCTGGTGGAACTCGCGGGCATTGAGCCGCCGGGTGCGCACACCGTCGAACTTGGTCAGCCCGGTCAGCATGACGGTGCGGATCGGCACGTTGATGCCGACGCCGAGGGTGTCGGTGCCGCACACCACTTTCAGCAGCCCGTCCTGCGCGAGCTTCTCGACCAGGCGGCGGTACTTGGGCAGCATGCCCGCGTGGTGCACGCCCACCCCGTGGCGGATGAACCGCGACAGCGTCTTGCCGAATCCGGTGGCGAAACGGAACTCGCCGATGGCCGCGGCGATGGCCTCCTTCTCGGCCTTGGTCGACATGTTCACGCTCATCAGCGCCTGCGCCCGCTCCATGGCCGAGGCCTGCGTGAAGTGGACCACGTACACCGGCGCGAGACTGGTGGTGACCAGGTCTTCCAGCGTCTCGGTGATGGGGGTGCGGACGTAGGAGAAGCTCAGCGGCACCGGACGTTCGGAGCCGGACACGATGGAGGTCTCGCGCCCGGTCCGCTTGGTCAGATCCTCGGCGAAGAAGTCGACCTCGCCGAGAGTGGCCGACATCAGCAGGAATTGGACGTTGGGCAGCTCGATCAGCGGCACCTGCCACGCCCAGCCGCGATCGGGATCGGCGTAGTAGTGGAACTCGTCCATGACGACCTGGCCGACCTTGGCCGCGTCACCCTCGCGCAAGGCCAGGTTGGCCAGGATCTCCGCGGTGGCGCAGATGATCGGCGCGTCCGGGTTCACCGCCGCGTCGCCGGTCACCATGCCGACCCGGTCGGCGCCGAAGACCTCGCACAGCGCGAAGAACTTCTCGCTCACCAGGGCCTTGATCGGCGCGGTGTAGTAGCTGCGCACGCCCTTGTTCAGCGCCGCGAAATGCGCGCCGAGCGCGACCAGCGACTTCCCCGACCCGGTCGGGGTGTTGAGGATGACATTGGACCCGGTGACCAGCTCCAGCAGCGCTTCTTCCTGCGCCGGGTACAGCTCGAGACCCGCCTGGCTCGCCCAGTCGGCGAAGGTCTCGTACAACCAATCCGGGTCCACGTCGGGTACGGCACGGTCGGGAACCAATTCGGACAGTTGCTGCACGCCGCCCAACGTTACCGGGCGGCGTCACGAAAGCCGGTAACGACCACTAGCGCAGCGGCGGGTTCTCCGGACCGTCGCCGTCGGCGAACCCGGTCTGCTCGGCCAGGAAGCGCTCGAACTCCGCGCCCAGCTCGTCGCCGGTGGGCAGATCGTTCTCACTGGCCAGCAGGCTGGACTGACGTTCCTGGGCGGTGACGAAGCTGTCGTACTGGCGTTCCAGCGCCGAGACCACGGTCTCCACCTCGGAATTGCCCGCGATCTGCTCGTTGACCTGCTCGCGCACCCGCGCGGCGGCGTCGGTGAGCGCGGCCAGCGGTAGCTCCAGACCCGCGTTCTCGGCCACGTTCTCCAGCAGCGTCTGCGCGGCCTCGGGGTAGGCGGTCTGGGTCAGGTAGTGCGGCACGTGCACCGAGAAGCCGACCGACTCGTGGCCGTGCTGGGCCATCCGGTACTCCAGCAGCGAGGAGGCGCTTCCGGGTACCTGCAGCTCACCGGGCCAGCGCTGGTGCTCGCCGACCAGATCCGAGTCCGAGGCGTGCGCGGTGACGCCGAGCGGGCGGGTGTGCGGGATCGCCATGGGAATCGCGCTCAGTCCGATGGTGCGGCGCACGCCCAGCTGTTCGGCTAACAGGCGCACCGCGGTGACGAAGCGCTCCCAGCGCAGATCCGGTTCCAGCCCGGCCAGCAGCAGGAACGGCGTGCCGGCGGTGTCCTTGAGTGCCCACAGGCTCAGTTCCGGCTGGGTGTAGTCGGAGAAGTGGTCGGTCTTGAATGTCATGAGCGGACGCCGCGAGCGGTAGTCGAGCAGCTCGTCCATGTCGAACGAGGCGACCAGTTCGTGCTCGAGGCTGTCCTTGAGATGCGTGGTGGCCAGGCGAACCGCGTGTCCGGCATCGGTGAAGCCCTCGAGGCCGTGCACCAGGACCGGGCCCGCGCCGTCGGCGGAGGACAGCTGCGGAGCCGGGAATTCCAGCTCGTACATTCGCGATTCGTAGTCCATCGCGTACTCCTTCCTGCGTGGCCCACTTTCGCGACCAACCCCATTGTCCCTCATGCCGTTGACAGGCGCGCAGCACCCGCACCGCTGTGCAACACGCCGGACCCGGACCCGCATTCCCGAGGCCCCCGGTACGCGGCGTGGCATTCGGTGTGAACAGCCGATTTTCGGCATAGTGGGCGGCGTGACCCAGCCCTTCCGCACCCCCGAACGCAGTCGCCGCAGGACCTCGTACACGGTGGGGGTCGTGGCGCTGGGCGGGTTGCTGGCGGCGTGTGGGACCTCGGTGTCCGGACATCCGATCGCGGCGCGCGATCCGGCGCCGGTCGCCACCGTGGACAAGGGTCTCTCGGCGCTGCTGCCGGATCCGTCACAGTTTCCGTCGCGCTACACCGCGATCGTGCTGTCGCCCGAGACGGCGGCCCAGGCCGCGAATGATCTGGAGGGGTATCTGCCGGGGGCGCAGGTGGATCCGAGCACCTGCGCGCCGGTCGCGCCGACGTCCGGGCCTGCCGTGGAGGTGGGCACCGACGACCATGGCCAAGCCACGCTCACCGTGGTCCTCACCCGATCCGGCAAGCCGCTGTCGGCCCTGCGGGAACAGTTGCAGCGCTGCGGGACCGTGCGGGTCGGGCACACCGGGGTGACCTCGGTGGTCACCACACAGCTGGATCCGCCGCCGCCGGTCATCGCCGACGACTCGCTCGCCCTGCGTCGCACGGTGGGCGCCGAGAACAATGCGCCCGGCCTCACCCGGACCATGCAGACGCTGGTGGGCCAGGTCGGGGACGTGCGGGTCGCGGTGACGTACATGACCTCCGGGACCACGTCCGACACCGCGGCGCTCGACACCCTGTTCACCGCGGCGGTCCGCAAGGTTCGCAAGGGCTGACGGGGGAGGGAGCCGACCCCCTGCCTTCTCGGCTCCCGACCCGAATCAGCAGGCCGGAAGCGGCGTGTTCGAACCCGAAGACGAACCGTTGCCCGAACCCGATCCCGCCGAACCACTTCCACCCGAGCCGGTGCCCGAACCGCTGTCGCCCGAGCCGCTGGCCGAGCCGGCGCCCGAGGAGCCGCCGGACGCGGAGCCCGGGAGCAGCGAGGAGATCGGCGGGCAGGTGCCGCCCTTGCCGACGATGTAGACGGTCTGCACCGTGGACACGCCCTGCCGGACGCCGATGGTGTACGTGCCGTCGTTACCCGGGTGCCAGGGCAGGTTCGCGGCCGCGCCGGCGCCGTACGAGGTGGGGGTGAGGGTGCCTACGACCGCGCCGTTGACCAGGAAGTCGACCGGGCTCAGCTGGTCGGAGCCGCCGAGGGAGGCCTGGATGACGCAGCCGTCGGCCACGCTGCAGGGCTTGTCACTGGTGAGGCCGGCGACCTGGATGCCTTCGATGGAGGCTCCGGCGGGCGCGGCCAGGATCGAGCCGGCCACCAGGGCGAGCGCGGCAGCCGCGCCCGCACCGACGGCCGAGCGTCGCAGATCGGGGGAGAGCTGATTTCTCACGGGTAATCCTTTCGGCGCGTTGAAGGGGTCGCGCCGGGCGGACTGTAACAGTGGCGGACTGTGAAAGTTCACGAAATCGACACTGCTGCAACGTGATTCGATTTTCGCATAACTGGGCAGCGGTTACTCGCCGGTACGGTAGCGCCGCACCAGTTCCGCGCCCAGGCGCGCGAGTTCGGCGCGCACCGATTCCGGCTCGATCACCTCGACCGCCGCGCCCCAGCCCGCCAGCTGCTGCGCGATCATCAGCGGCGTCGGCGCGGTGACGCGAGCCCGCACCCGCCCGTCGTCGGCCGGGCCGTCCAGGATGCAGTGCCGCCCTTGCTGTTTGCGCAGCACCGGCGCCAGGTCGGCCTGGATCAGCACCGTCGCCGCCAGCGTCGAGCGCTGCCGTTCGACCTGCTCCACCACCTCCGACCAGGCCGCCGACAGATCGAAATCCTGCGGCCGGAAGGCGATCTCGCCGGTGGGCTCGACCGTCGCGATCCGGTCGACCCGGAAGGTCCGTTGTCCGCGTTCGGTTCCGGCCACCAGGTACCAGATGCCGTCCTTGTCGACCAGGCCCCACGGATCGACCACCCGGTGGGTCCGCTGTCCGCCGCGGTCGTAGTCCATCCGGATCCGGTTGCGGCGCACCACGGCTCGTTGCAACTCGGCCACCATCGCCGGAGCCTGTTCGTCGGCTTCGCCCCAGCGGGCCGGGTCCACCACGATCGCGCCCGCCGCCGCCTCGGCCGCACCGCGGAACGGTGGCGGCAAGGCGCGCAACAGTTTCCGCAGCGCGGACTTGGTGGCCGGGTTCGCCGTGGTCACCGGGCCGAGCAACAGGAACAGGGCCTGGGCCTCGGTGGCGGTGAGACCGCTGAGGTCCGTGCGCGCCCCGCCGACCAGTGCCCAGCCGCCGCCGCGTCCGGGCTGCGGATAGACCGGGATGCCGGCCGTGGACAGGGCCTCCAGGTCTCGGCGCGCGGTCGCCACCGACACCTCGAGCTCGGCCGCCACCTCGGCGGCGGTCACCCGCCCCCGGGTCTGCATGAACAACAGGGTCGCTACCAGACGGTCCGCGCGCATGCCCGGAATTCTGCCCGGAAAAGTGCTCATTCGGTGAGCACTTTGCGCGTGATGATGGATTACGAACCGAGCATCACCGACCGAGGAGAACGACCATGCTGCGTGGAATGGCCACCGTCAACTACTTCGCCGACGACCTCGAGGCCGCCAAGGACTGGTACCGCGAACTGCTCGGCGTCGAACCGTATTTCGCGGTGCCGGGCGGGTACTACGAGTTCCGCATCGGTGACTACCAGGCCGAACTGGGCATCATCGCCAAGAAGTTCGCGCCCTCGCACCCGGATCTCCCGGGTGGTCAGATCGTGAACTGGCACGTCGACGACGTCGCCGCCACCTTCGCGCGGCTGCTCGAGCTGGGCGCCACCGTGTACGAGCCGATCATCGAACGCGGTGAAGGCACCGGTTTCGTGACGGCGTCGGTGGTGGACCCGTTCGGCAATGTCCTGGGCATCATGTCCAATCCGCACTACCTGGCGATCCTGGCCGAGTCCCGGGCCGGCTAGGCGCTTTTCAGTGCATGCACGTGATCTCCTTCCGGCGCCGGTGACCACCGGTGCCAGGCGGACAGTAGCAGTGCGAAACCGCCGGGGCGGTCAAAATGAAATGAATACATTTCACGTTTGCGTCCCGAGGGTTCGGGGCGGAGGTCGCGGCCGGGTCGACCCGCGGGCGGGCGCACGATAACAACGGGCACCGACAGATCCGGGCCGCGAGACCCCGGGCCACGCCGAGTAGTCCACGGCGCGCGTCCCGACGACATGAATCATCCACAGCCCCGGCAAAACCCGAGGTCGCCGATCCGGCCTCGGGGACGGGCCGGCGCACGCTCGACGGCATGAACGCACCCATCGATCCCACCGCGCCCTTCGAACCCGATCGCCCCGACCCGGCCGCCGACCCGCCACCCGAGGACCCCGGCCACTGCGGGGACCGGCTGCGGGCTCCCGGCGATCTCATCGCCGCGGTACCGGCCATGCTCGGTTTCATGCCCGTGCGGTCGCTGGTGGTGACGGTGCTGCGGGCCGACGACGAATCGCCCGGCGCCGCGGCGGTCGAGGTGCTGACTCGGATGGATCTGGACAACCCGGGCCGATCCGCGACCGGGGTGCTGGTCGAGCGGGTCGCGGGCATCTGCGTGCGGCACCGGGCCGTCGCGGCCCTGGCGCTCGTGGTGGACGACCGCGCGACCGAACCGCACGGGCGGCACGCGGGCGTGCGGGCCCGTAAGCACGGGGATCTGATTGCGGCGCTGGAACATCGGCTGGACGCCGATGCCGTGCCGCTGGCCGGGGCCTGGGCGGTGCAGGCCATCGGAGCGCGACTGCCGTGGTGGACGCTGTCGGGACCGTGGTCGCGGGGGCTTCAGCACGATCCGGCGACCTCGCTGGTGACCGTCCGGCACGTCCTCGACGGCCGGCCGCTGCGCGGCTCCCGGCGGGAGCTGACCGATGTCCTCGCCGTCGACCCGGTGGCGCGGGACGCGACCGCCGCGGCCCTGGAGATCGCGGCGACCGCGTCGGCCCGGCGGCTGGCCCGCCTCGTGCGGCACGGTGATCCGCGGGTGCAGTTGCGGTTCGAGCTGTGCCGAGTGCTGCGCTATCTGGAGCGAGTCGAGGCCGGGGCCCGGCTCACCCCCGCGGAGATGGCGGATCTGGCTGTGGCCCTGCGGGATCCGGCGCTGCGCGACATCATGTACGGTCTCGCGCCCGGCCCGCACGCCGACGGCGCGGAGGTGCTGTGGGCGCAGCTGGCCCGGGCGCTGCCCGACCCCGATCGCGCCGAAGCGGCGGCGCTGCTGGGCTATTGCGCGTACGCGCGCGGCGATGGACCGCTCGCCGGGGTGGCCTTGGACGCCGCGCTGAGATCCGATCCGCAGCATCGGATGGCGACGCTGCTGGAACTGGGGTTGCAGACCGGCATGCCGCCGGAGCGGTTACAGCGGCTCGCAGACTCCGGCCGGGAAACGGCCGCCGATCTCGGCGTCCGCCTCGGGCCGGAGTCGCGGTGACGAGGGCTGCGGTGACGCGGGCTCAGCGCGCGCTGTGCGCGCGCTCGCCCAGGGAACGCAGGAAATCCCAGGCGTCGGAGACGATCTCGTCGAGATCGGTGTGCTCGGGCCGCCAGCCGAGTTCGGCGATGGCCTTGGCACTGGAAGCGATCAGCACGGCCGGGTCACCACCGCGGCGCGGCGCGTCCACCACATCGATCGGCAGGCCGGTCACCCGCGCGCAGGCCGAAATGACCTCGCGCACCGAGAAACCGGTGCCGCTGCCCAGATTGAAGATGCGGTGCGTGCCCGGCTGCGACTGCTCGAGCGCCTTCAGGTGCGCCTGCGCCAGATCGAGGATGTGGATGTAGTCACGCACCGCGGTGCCGTCGGGCGTCGGGTAGTCGGTGCCGAACACCGAGATCGACTCGCGATGACCCAGCGCGGTCTGCAACACGAGGGGGATGAGATGGGTTTCCACCACACGGTTCTCGCCGAGCCCGGCGTAGGCGCCGGCCACGTTGAAGTAGCGCAGGCTGGTCGCGGCCAGTCCGTACGCGGCGGCGTACGAGGTGATCGCGTAGTCGATGGACAGCTTCGACGCGCCGTAGGGGTTGGTCGGCGCCTTGGGAGCGTCCTCGACGATCGGCACCTGCTCGGGCTCGCCGTACACCGCTGCCGTGGAGGAGAACACGAGCTTCGGCGTGCCCGCCGCGCGCATGGCCTCGAGCAGGGCGAGGGTCTTGACCACATTGCCGTGCCAGTACTTCTCCGGCGCCACCACCGATTCGCCGACCAGCGACTGGGCCGCGAAATGCAGCACCCCGTCGAAGGATTCGGCGGCGATCAGCTCGGCGCCGACGGTGGCGATATCGCCCTCGACGAACTTGGCGCCACCGGGAACACCGTCGGCATTGCCGGTGGACAGATCATCGACGACGACGACCTCGTGGCCGTCCTCGAGCAGCACCTGCGCGCAGACGCCGCCGACGTAGCCGGCGCCGCCGGTCACCAGAAGTTTCACGTATCAGACCAATTTCACCTGGACGGCGTGCGCCATCTCGTCGGACAGTTCGAATCCCTCGTGCCCGGGCACCGAGATGACCACACCGCCGGGCTTGTTCTCCACGGTGACGCGCGCGTCGGGCACCACACCGGCCTGCCGGAGCTGGTTGATGGTCTCCGGTTCGGTCTGGATGTGCTCGGACAGCCGGCGCACCACCACGGCCTGGGCCTGCCCGGTCGGCAGATCGCTGAGCCGGACCAGCTTCTCCTCGACACCGCTGCCGGACGTGAGACCCAGTTCGTCCAAGCCCGGAATCGGATTGCCGTAGGGGGAGGTGGTGGGGTGGTTGAGCACCTCGACCAGGCGGCGCTCGACCTCCTCGCTCATCACGTGCTCCCAACGGCACGCCTCGGCGTGCACGTTCTCCCAGTCGAGCCCGATGATGTCGACCAGCAACCGCTCCGCGAGCCGGTGCTTGCGCATCACGGCGACCGCCATGGCGCGGCCCTTCTCGGTCAGTTCGAGGTGGCGATCACCGGCGACGTTCAGCAGACCGTCGCGCTCCATCCGCGCGACCGTCTGGCTCACCGTCGGGCCGCTCTGCTCCAGACGCTCGGCGATGCGCGCACGCAGCGGCGTGACGCCCTCTTCCTCGAGGTCGTAGATGGTACGGAGGTACATCTCCGTGGTGTCGACCAGATCCTTCACCTGTTAAACCCCTTCGTCGGCACGAATTCTACCCATGCGCGGCGGCTACACCGGGCGACAGCTTATTTCGCGAACGCACAGTCAACAGCCAGGACGGGCAGCGTGTTCCCTGCAGGTTTCCTCGCGGCGTCCCGCGCGCGCACAGCGGTGCGCCAAGCCTACGAACTCGCGCGACGCATTAGCGTGGCAGGTATGCCTGGCTCCGCTGGTGGTGACCCGAACCCCGCAGTCGATGGAACGGTCGTCTGGACCGATCGATTCCTCGACTACACCTGGACCCCCGAGCATCCGATGCGGCCGGTCCGGCTGCAGTTCACCATGGCGCTGGCCGAGGGGCTGGGGCTGCTCGACGGTGTGGAGCGGCTCACACCCGTCGCGGCCGGTGAATCGGAACTGCTGCGGGTGCACACCCACGACTACATCGAGGCCGTCAAGCACGCTCGGCAACCGTCGGGCGCCGCGCCCACCGCGCCGCCCTTCGGGCTCGGCTCGGCGGACAACCCGGTCTTCCCGCACATGCACGAGGCGGCGTCGGTGATCGTGGGCGGCACCCTGGCGGCCGCGCAGGCCATCGCGGCCGGACGCACCCGGCGGGCGGTGAGCATCGGTGGTGGCATGCATCACGCCATGCCGGGCTCGGCAGCGGGGTTCTGTGTGTACAACGATGTAGCGGTGGCGATTTCGTGGTTGCTCGACAACGGTTTCGACCGCATCGCCTATCTCGATGTGGACGTGCACCACGGTGACGGGGTGCAGCGGGTGTTCTACGGGGACCCGCGGGTGCTGACGGTGTCCATCCATCAGCATCCGGCGACGCTGTGGCCCAACACCGGATGGCCGGAGGAGACCGGCATGGGCGCTGCCGAGGGCACCGCCATCAACCTGCCGATCATGCCCGGCACCCGGGACTCGTTGTGGCTGCGCGGCTTCCACGCCGTGGTTCCGGGAGCCCTGGCGGCGTTCCGGCCGCAGATCGTGATCAGCCAGTGCGGCGTCGACACCCACCGCGAGGATCCTCTCGCGGATCTGGAACTCAGCATCGACGGCCAGCGCGCGGCCTTCATCGCCATGCGTGAGCTCGCCGACCGCTACGCCGAGGGCCGCTGGCTGGCGGTCGGCGGCGGCGGGTACGGCCTGATCCGGGTGGTGCCGCGGGCCTGGACCCACCTGCTGGCCACCGCATTGGACCGCACCATCGAGCCGGCCACCGCGACACCGCTGGAATGGCGTGAACAGGTCGGCCGGTACGCGCCGATGGTCGCGGTGCCCGAGACCATGGGTGACGGCGCCGACACCAGCTTCGCGCGCTGGGACGGACCCGGCGGCGGTCGCGACACCGGCGACGAGCGCGTCGACCGCGCCCGGCGGGCCCTCGACACATCCGTATTGGCAACGCGCCGGGCAAGTTTCGGACTGCTCGGCCTGGATCCGGAGGATCCCCGTGACTGACCCCGCCGACTCGCCCTCGGTTTCCGGCAACGGCCAGGCGGCCGCCGAGGGCGGCGCGCCCCCGGCTGCCGCCCCGCCGCTGCCGCCCGACACTCCGGGCACACCGGTGAATCCGCCTCCGCCGCCGGAGCATTGGTTCGCCGACGTGCTGGCCTCCGACGGCGGCGTGGTCGGGCTGCGGCCGATCACCCCCGAGGACGCGCCGGCCCTGGAGCGCTTCCACACCGCGCTCTCGGATCGCACCCGGTATCTCCGCTACTTCGGTCCGTATCCGCGCATGACGCCCAAGGACCTGTACCGGACCACGCACGTGGACTACCGGGATCGGGTGGGTCTGGTGACCGAGCTCGGCGACGAGATCATCGCGGTGGGCCGCTACGAGTACCTGGCCGATCGCCCGGGACCGCGCGCGGCCGAGGTGGCGTTCGTGGTGGCCGACGAGCATCAGGGGCGTGGGCTGGGCTCGATCCTGCTCGAACATCTGGCGGGCGCGGCCGCGGAGAACGACATCGAGACCTTCGTGGCCGAGGTGCTGGCCGAGAACAACGCCATGGTGCAGGTGTTCCGCGACGCCGGCTATCAGGTGCAGCGCAGCCGCGACGGGTCGGTGCTGCACCTGGAGTTCGCCATCGACCCCACCGAGGCGCTGCTGTCGGTGCGGGATTCGCGCGAGCGGGCCTCGGAGGCGCGCAGCGTCGGGAACCTGTTGTCGCCCAAGTCCATCGCGGTGATCGGGGCCACTCCCTCCACCAGCCGGGTGGGCGGCGCGGTGCTGGCCAACCTGCTCTCGGGGGCCTATCAGGGGCCGGTGTTCCCGGTGAACCGCAACCGCACCGCGGTGCGCGGGGTGCGCGCGTACCCGACGGTGCGCGACATCCCCGACGAGGTCGATCTGGCGGTGATCGCGGTGCCCGCCACCGAGATCGGGTCGGTGCTCGACGACTGCATGGCCAAGGGCGTCAAGGGCCTGGTGGTGCTGACCGCCGGTTTCTCCGAGACCGGTCCGCACGGCTATCAGGCCGAGCGCGAGCTGGTCGACGCCGCCCGGGCGCACGGCATGCGGGTGGTGGGTCCGAGCGCGCTCGGCATCGCCAACACCGATCCGTCGATCGCTTTGAACGCCACCCTCGCGCCGGTGCTGCCGGGCCGCGGGCGGATCGGATTCTTCTGCCAGTCGGGTCCTTTGGGCGCGGCCATCCTGGGTGAGGCGGCGGCGCGGCAGCTGGGACTGTCCACCTTCGTCTCCGCCGGCAATCGCGCCGACGTGTCCGGCAACGACCTGCTGCAGTACTGGGACAGCGATCCCGACACCGATGTGGTGCTGCTGTATCTGGAGACCTTCGGCAATCCGCGCAAGTTCTCCCGCATCGCGCGCCGGGTGGCGCACACCAAACCCATTGTGGCCGTGAACAGCGGCCGCAACACCGCGCGGGTGGACGGGGATCAGGACCTGGATCGCTCGCTGGTGCGCAATCTGTTCGCGCAGGCCGGGATCATCCAGGTCGACTCCATCACCGAGCTGTTCGACTGCGCCATGCTGCTGGCCTATCAGCCGCTGCCCGCGGGGCCGCGGCTGGCGGTGATCGGCAACAGCGCGGCGCTGAGCTGGCTGGCGGTCGACGCGGCGCGCGGCGAGGGGCTCGCGGCGGGCGAGCCCATCGACCTCGGACCGCAGGCCGGTCCGGCGGACTATCTGACCGCGGTGGCCGGCGCGGTCACCGATCCGTCCGTGGACGCGGTCATCGTCATCTACTCGCCGCCGGTGCCCGCGGCGGTCGCCTCCTTCGCCGAGGCGATTCGCTCGGGCGCGCAATCGGATCCGGCCACCCCGGTGCTCACCACCTTCGTCGCCGATCAGGGCATGCCGAATCTGCTGGCCACCCGCGGGCTGGGCGGCATTCTCGAACGCGGATCCATTCCCTCCTACGGCGATCCGGAACGGGCCGCGCGGGCACTGGGGCGGGCGCGGCGCTACGCCGAGTGGCGCACCCGCCCGCTCTCACCGATAGCCAGGCCCGGCGGAGTGGACACCGCCCGGGCGCGGGAACTGGTGGCGGAGTGGAACTCCGGCGACACCACCCGATGGATCACCGATCTGCAGGCGGCGGAACTGCTGGGCTGCTACGGGATCGGGGTGGTGGAGTTCCGGGAGGTGCTCGACGCCGACGCCGCGGTGGCGGCCGCCGACGAGCTGGGCTTCCCGGTGGCCGCCAAGGCGACCGGCGAGATCTGGCGCAACCGGCCCGATCTCACCGGCGTGCGGCTCGACCTGTGGCGCTCGGACGCGGTGCGCCGGGCCTTCACCGACCTGGCCGAGATCTCCGGCAATCCGGTGCACATCCAGCGCATGGCCACCAAGGGCGTGGGCTGCACCTTCCGGGTGCAGGACGACCCCTCCTTCGGTTCGGTCATCAGCTTCGGCCTGTCGGGCACCATCATCGATCTGCTCGGCGACCGGGTGTACCGGGCGCTGCCGCTGACCGAGGCGGAATCGGCCGAACTCATCGACGCCCCGCGCGCGGCCCCGCTGCTGTCGGGCACCGTCGGCGGCCGCGATATCGGCAAGCCGGTCGACAAGGGTGCGCTGGCCGAACTGGCGCAACGGATCTCGGCGCTCTGCGACGACCTGCCGGAGGTGCGGGAGTTGCAGTGCGAGCCGGTACTGGCCTCGCCGGAGGGCGCCGCGGTGCTGTACGCGCGGGTGCGGATCGGGCCGGAACCCAACCGGTTCGACATCGGGCCGCGCCGGATGGGTTGAGCAACACCCCGGTCGAGTGGATCGGGCAGTGACCGAACGTCGGAGAGGTGAAGTAGTGCAGGCGAATCAGATCGAGACAGCGACCGCGCCACTGCGCGACGACATCCGATTCCTCGGCGGAATCCTGGGCGATACCATTCGCGACCACGAGGGCGCGGAGATCTTCGACCTGATCGAGCGGGTCCGGGTGGAGGCGTTCCGGATTCGCCGTTCCGAGGTCGAGCGCAGTGCGGTGGCCGACATGCTCCGCGATGTCGACATCCGCACCGCCATCCCGGTGATCCGCGCCTTCAGCCACTTCCTGCTGCTGGCCAATCTGGCCGAGGACCTGCAACGCGATCGCCGGCGCGCGGTGCACATCGCGGCGGGGGAGCCGCCCCAGGACTCCAGCCTGGCCGCCACCTACCGCAAATTCGACGACTTCGGACCCGATGGGGAGGTGGTCGCCGACCTGCTCACCGACGCGCTGGTGTCGCCGGTCATCACCGCCCATCCGACCGAGACGCGCCGGCGCACCATCTTCGACGTACAGGGCCACATCACCGAGCTGATGCGGCAGCGCCAGCGCTACAACAAGTACGAGCCCGAGTTCGCCGAACTCGAGATCGACATCCGCCGCCAGGTGCTGCAACTGTGGCGGGCGGCGCTGATCCGGTTGGCGCGCTTGCGGATTCAGGACGAGATCGATGTGGGCCTGCGCTACTACGACCTGACCTTGTTCGATGTCATCCCGCGCATAAACGACCAGGTGCGGGCCGCGCTGCGGTCCCGCTGGCCGGGCCACGACCTGCTGGCGCGGCCGATCCTGCGGCCCGGCTCCTGGATCGGCGGCGACCGCGACGGCAACCCCAACGTGACCGCCGACGTGGTGCACCGCGCCACCCACCGCGCGGGCGCGATGGCCTTCGAGCGGTATCTGAGCGCGCTCGTCGAACTGGAGAAGACGCTGTCGCAGTCGGCGCGGCTGGTGCCGGTGACCCCGGAGCTGTCGGCTTTGGCCGACGCCGGATTCGACGAGTCGCCGCAGCGCGCCGACGAGCCCTACCGGCGCGCGGTCCGCGCGATCCGGGCTCGGCTGAGCGCCACCGCCGCGCGGGCGCTGGGCGAGATCCCCGCCGACGGTATCGATGCCGGCGCGCAGCCCTACGTCGGTCCGGGGGAGCTGCTGGCCGATCTGGGCGTGGTCGACGCGTCCATGCGGGCCTCGGGTGACGGGCTGCTGGCCGACGACCAGCTGGCCACCCTGCGAGCGGCCGTGGAGACCTTCGGTTTTCACCTGCAGGGCCTGGACATGCGCCAGAACTCCGAGACCCATGAGCAGGTGGTGGCCGAGCTGTTCGCCTGGGCCGGAGTGCATTCCGACTACGCCGCACTCGACGAGACCCAGCGCGTGGCGCTGCTGTCGGCCGAGTTGACCACGCGCCGTCCGCTCGTCGGTCCGAACGCGCGGTTGAGCGAGCTGGCAGCCAAGGAGCTGGGCGTGGTGCGCGCGGCCCGGACGGCGCTCGACGATCTGGGGCCGGACACGGTGCCCAACTACATCATCAGCATGTGCACCTCGGTCAGCGACATGCTCGAGGCCGCATTGTTGTTGAAGGAGGCGGGAATTCTCGATCCGGGTGACGCGGACACCGCGCCGTCGAGTCCGGTCGGGGTGGTGCCGCTGTTCGAGACGATCGACGACCTGCGCCACGGCGCCGACATCCTCGCCGCCGCTCTCGAGGTGCCCGCCTATCACCGACTGGTGGCCGCGCGCGGCATGCAGCAGGAGGTGATGCTCGGCTACTCGGACTCCAACAAGGACGGCGGGTATCTGGCCGCCAACTGGGCGCTCTACCGCGCAGAGCAGAATCTGGTGGAGGTGGCCCGCAAGACCGGAATCCGCTTGCGGCTCTTCCATGGTCGCGGCGGAACCGTCGGCCGTGGCGGCGGCCGCAGCTACGACGCCATCCTGGCCCAACCCGCCGGCGCGGTGCGCGGCGCGTTGCGCCTGACCGAGCAGGGCGAGGTGATCTCCACCAAGTACGCCGATTCCGGTACCGCCTACCGCAATTTGGAGGCACTGGTCGCGGGCACGCTGGAATCGACCCTGCTCGACGTGGAGGGTCTGGGCGCCGATGCCGAGCCCGCCTACGAAATCCTGGACGAGCTGGCCGAATCCGCGCGTGTGGCGTACTCGAAGCTGGTCCACGAAACGCCGGGCTTCGTCGAATACTTCCGGGCGTCCACCCCCGTGGCGGAGGTCGCGGACCTGAATCTGGGCAGCCGCCCCGCCTCCCGCAAACCCACCGGCTCGGTCTACGACCTGCGCGCCATCCCGTGGGTGATGGCCTGGAGTCAATCCCGGGTCATGCTGCCCGGCTGGTACGGCACCGGAACGGCTTTCGAGCAATGGGTCGGCGACGACCCCGAACGGCTGGCGACCCTCTCCGACCTGTACCGCCGCTGGCCGTTCTTCAATACGGTCATGTCCAACCTGGCTCAGGTGATGGCCAAGGCGGACATGGACATCGCCGCCCGCTACGCCGACCTCGTCCCCGATGAGGCGTTGCGCGACACCGTCTTCAGGATGATCTGCGACGAGTTCGCCCGCACCGCACGGATGCACGCCGCCATCACCGGAGCCGACGAACTGCTCGCCGACAACCCGGCGCTGGCGGAGTCCATTCACAACCGCTTCCCCTACCTGGAACCGCTCAACCAACTCCAGGTCGAGCTGCTACGCCGCCGCCGCGCGGGGGACACCTCCGAACTCGTCGAACGCGGCATCCTGCTCACCATGAACGGCCTGGCCACGGCCCTGCGCAACTCGGGATAACCGATCCGATCGCCGATCCGCTGCCCCGGAAAGCTGGGGCAGCCCAACAAAATGGAATCCTCATGCTTCACGTTCTGTGAACGTTAGTGTTCGTGAAACCCCGGAGGCGGGGTCCACGAACAGGAGATTCAGATGAGTGCGAGTACGACGTCCCGCCATGGGATCGGCTGGGGCGCAGCGAGTGTGATGGTGGCGGCGATGCTGGCCGGCTCGGCGGTCGCGTCCGCGGCTCCGGTCACTTCCGCCGACGGCATGCTGAGCATGGAGGTCTTCCCGCCCGCCGGCGGCTATGTCGTCGGTGCGCAGGCCGGAATTCAGGCGTCGATCGTCGGCTCACTGCTGAACACCCCGCAGTCGAAGGTGACCTTCAGCGACAACGGAACTTGCTTCAAGGCATTCTTCCCCGGCATGGACGCCTCGGGTGTCGGCGCCGTGTGGGTGCCCACCACCGCCGGCACCCACACGATTACGGCCACCCAGTACGGCAGGACGGTTTCGCAGACCGTCACCGTCGCCGCCGCGCCTGCAGGCACGCCCAAGCCGACTCCGGATGCTCCGGGTTGCCGCGGCGGCGGCAGCATCGGCATCGGTGACCTCAACTTCTGACCGTCGAGTCCTGGAACGCTCCTCCGCCCGGTCGGGGCGTGGCCCTCAGGCGGTGAAGGCGGTGCGGTGGTCGCGCACCCAGTCGGCGTACGCGCGGGGCGCGCGGCCGAGGACCTGCTCGACATCACCGGTGACGACAGCGTTCCCGCCATCGCGGACGAACGCCTGACCGGCGAGAGCGCCGTCGGCGAACTCCTCGGACATGCCCGACTCCAGCATGAATTCGCGTGCCGCGTCGAGCGGGATGTCGGCGACGGCGATCGGGCGATCCAGGGCGGCGGCGAGCGCGGCGGCCTGCTCGTGGGTGGTGAGGGCCGCGGGGCCGGTGAGAGTGTAGATCCGGCCCGAATGCTCGTCCGACAGCAGTGCTTCCGCCGCCACGGCCGCGACATCGCGCGGATCGATCACACCCTGCGCTCCGGTCCCGGTCATGTTCGGGACCGGTTGCCCGGCCCGGATCGGGGCGATCCAGCTGCGCGTGTTCGAGGCGAAACTGCTGGGCCGCAGGATCGTCCACGCCACCCCGCTGTCCTGCACCGCCTGCTCACCGGGCAGGTGCCAGGTGCCGACGCGACCTAGTTCCGGATCGCCGGTGCCGATCGCGGAGAGCTTCACCAGGCGCTGGACTCCCGCGTCGCGGGCCGCGGCGACCAGGGCGCGATCCAGCTCCACGTAGTCGGGACCGAGCAATCCGACCAGGAACGCGGCCTCCGCGCCGGCGAAGGCCGCGGCCAGAGATTCGGTATCGGCGTAATCGCCGCGGACCACCTCGACTCCGGCGGGCACCCGTGCCTGCTCCGGATCCCGGCTCACCGCACGGACTTTCACTCCCCGCTCGGACAACAGACGGACGACTTCACTGCCGATGGTGCCCGTGGCACCGGTGATAACGATCATGTCCATCACCCTGCCGCCGCGCACCGGCCGGGACATAGGAAAAACCGGCACAGCCGGGGCCGTGGAAGCTGCCTAGAGTGGATTCGGTGACCACCGCGCAAACCCTGGCCCCCGCCATGTCCGCCGAGGACCTCGAGCGCCGCATCGCCCCGTCCGCCGGGCTGCGGCCGTGGATCACCGAGATCGCCCACATCCCCACGGTCGAGCCGGGTCCGGTGACGTTCACCCACATTCCGCAGGCGGCCACCACCATCGTGTTGCGCCGCGAGGAATCCGGTCGCCGGGACGCCTGGGTGCTGGGCCCGCGTACCCGCGCCACCTACGCCCACCCGGAACAGCCCGCGGGTTGCACCCGGATCCGGCTCGCGCCCGGAGCGTCGCAGCCGCTGCTGGGTATCGCGGCCGCCGAGCTGACCGATCGCGTAGCGCTGTTGTCGGAGCTGCCCGGTCCGGCGGGCGATCTCGCCGACGCGCTGCTCGCGCTGGACCCGGAGCAGGTGACGGCCTTCCTGGAAGCCGAACTCCCGCACCGGCTCACCGAGGACCCCGTCCGCCGCGACCACCGCCGATTGCTGAATTCGGCGGTGACCGCCATGGACACGACCGCTCCGATCGGCGATCTCGCCGCCGACCTGGCCGTCTCCGAACGCCAGCTGCGCAACCTGTTCACCGCCGGAATCGGCCTGTCTCCCAAGCACTACGCCCGCATCACCCGCCTGCGCCAGGTCCTGGCCGCCGCGGGCAACACCCCGTGGTCGGACGTGGCACACACCTCCGGCTACTACGACCAGTCCCACCTGAGCGCGGATTTCCGTTCGCTCATGGGCGTCGCGCCGACCGCCTACTTCCGCGGCGACATCCCGGCGCCGACCCCGTGCCAGACCCTGTCCCGGTTCTAGCCCGATCCGAGCGGCGCAATCCGGTCAGGGCAGGGTGATCAGCGGCTGGGTTTCGCCTGCGGGCCAGAGGGATTCGATGACGGCGGTGAGCCGGATGCGCGAGTCGCCGAGGCTACCGGTGAAGACGCGCCGCCCGGCGGAGCGTCACGCAGGTCGGTGGCGACCCGGGGCCGGGCACGGAAACGCCGACCGACTCTGCTCGCCCGGAGGGGACGGACTGGGGAGCGGAATCGGCCGGCGGAATCGGGCCAGCGCCTCGAGATGGCCCGATGACCGAGGTGGAGCCGGGCAGGGGGACCGGCTCCACGGGGTCGGAATTACGGGGACTAGCTGGCGTAGGCGCGCAGGCGGTCGGCGCGCTCGCCCTTGCGGAGCTTGGACATGACTTCGCGCTCGATCTGGCGAACCCGCTCGCGGGAGAGCCCGAAGAGCTTGCCGATCTGATCCAGGGTGCGGGGCTGGCCGTCGTCGAGGCCGTAGCGCAGGCGGATGACCTGCTGTTCGCGCTCGTCGAGGGTGGCCAGCACGACGCGCACGTCGCGGTGCAGCAACCCCGCGATGACCGCGCTCTCCGCGGAGGTGGCCTCGGAGTCCTCGATGAAGTCGCCGAGGGGAGCCTCTTCGTCATTGCCGACGGGCATGTCCAGCGATACCGGGTCGCGGCTGTGGTCGAGCAGATCGGCGATCTTGTCGACCGGAATGCCGGACTCGCGCGACAGTTCCGCGTCGGTCGCCTCGCGGCCCAGCTGCTGGTGCAGCTCACGCTTGATGCGGGCCAGCTTGTTCACCTGTTCGACCAGGTGGACGGGGAGGCGGATGGTGCGGGACTGATCGGCCATGCCGCGGGTGATGGCCTGACGGATCCACCAGGTCGCGTAGGTCGAGAACTTGAAGCCCTTGGTGTAGTCGAACTTCTCCATCGCGCGGATCAGACCCAGGTTGCCCTCCTGGATCAGGTCCAGCAGCGGCATACCGCGGCCGGTGTAGCGCTTGGCCAGCGACACCACGAGGCGGAGGTTCGCTTCGAGCAGATGCTGGCGGGCGGACTGACCTTCGCGAACCAGGATCGCCAGATCCTTCTTCTTCGCGGCGGACAATCGCTTGCTCGTCTCCAGCAGGTGCTGAGCGTAGAGGCCCGCCTCGATGCGCTTGGCCAGCTCGACCTCGTCGGCCGCCGTGAGCAGCGCCGTCTTGCCGATCCCGTTCAGGTACACGCGTACCAGGTCGGCGGCGGGGCTGGCGGCATCGAGGTCTTGTTCGCTGGTGCGCACGTCAGTGGTGGCGGGGCTTGTCATGACTTGCCTCCTGTCGGTGGTGTCTCGCTCCGTACAACGGGCCCGACTTCAGGAAAGTTCCCCGCCGGAGCCCCGGTAAACCGCATCTGAGCTGCGGTTTTTACGGCGCACGGCTGAGAAGTTCCTGAGAAGCGCGCGGTGCCGGGAACACGCGCCTCCGGCGGAGGGCCCCTCGGTGTCCGGGTGGTTGCCATCGCCGAACTCGAACTTCCTGACGCGACAATCGAATACGTGTGAACGGGCCTTGCGCGGGGTGTCGTCAAGCGAGTACGCGATAAAACGAAACGGGGTTCGACCGCATTCCCGCCTCCGACCGGATCGGTATCCGCGCGACATGTGATCGTGACTGACCTCACCGCCCGTCAGTGCCGGTTTCCTGCGGAAACGCCGACGGCCGCCGGGGAATGCCCGGCGGCCGTCGAAGGAAAGCTCTCAGCTGGGATGCACGAGGCCGTGGCGGACCAGCCCGGCCACCACGGTCATGACCGCGGTCTCGAATTCGGGGGTCGCGGCGTCCCCGGTCTCGCTGAAGGCCAGCAGCTCGACGAGTTCCCGCAGCGGAAGGCCGTCGGGTCGCATGCCCGCCAGCAGTGCCGCGGTGGTGTCGTCGACCTCGTGCTGCCAGCGCGGCCCGTCGCCGCGGTGCAGCCGGGCCACCGCCTGTGCCCAGCCCTCGTCGCCGGGCAGGTAGACCCGTTCGAGCGCGGTGGCCGGATCGACCCGGTAGCGCGAGTCGAGGATGAGGTCCGGGTCGGCGGCCGCGGCCCGCAGCCACGCCGAGCGCTCGAAGTAGGCCAGGGCCTCCGGGCCGAGCGGATCGTCGAAGCCGTGGGTGAGGTCCTCGGCGAGCAGTTCGGTCGGGCCGTCGATGGCGCGCAGGTAGACGAAACCGAAGCCGATGCCCTCGACCCCGGATTCGCGGAAGGCGTCGAGCCAGCGTTCGGCGCGGGCCTGGGCGGCGGGCTCGCGCGGGTCCAGTCCGGCGTCGCGCAGCCAGGTTCCGACGTAGAGGGCCGGATCGGCGACGTCGCGCTGCACGATCCAGGCGTCGATGCCGTGGTCGGGCAGCCAGCTCGCGACGCGGCTGCGCCAGTCCTGGCCTTCGAGGTGCACCCAGGACGCCAGCAGAGCGGCGGTGCCGCCGGGCGCGAGCAGGTCCGGGATGCCGGAGATGACGAGTTCGCTCGCGCCGTCGAGGGCCAGGCCGGAGTCCCGGTAGGTGTGCTCGACCCGGGCGGGCCCGACCACGAACGGGGGATTGGCCACCACCTGATCGAAGCGGCGGCCCGCGACCGGCTCGAACCAGGAGCCTTCCAGCAGCTCGATCTCGAGGCCGTTGAGCGCGGCGGTGGCCTCGGCCAGCCAGATGGCGCGCTTGTTCACGTCGGTGCCGGTGACGGTGCGCCCGTAGGCGGCGGCGTGCACGGCCTGCACGCCGCAGCCGGTGCCCAGATCCAGCACCGTGCCGGTCTTCGCGGTCGGGGTGGCGCGCAGCAGCGACAGCGAGGCCTGGCCGACGCCGAGCACGTGGTCGGCGTCGAGGCTGCGCCGGCGCATGGAGTCGTCGAGGTCCGACAGCACCCAGCGGGTGCCGTGGCCGAGGTCGATGGGCCGCAGGTCCAGGGCGGCGCGGACCTGGTCGCCGTCCTGTTCGAGGAATCCGGCCGCGACGGCGCGGTCGATGCTCACGGGTGAAAGGGCCGCTGCCGCTTCGGGTTCGGGGATCGGGTCGCCGAGCAGCAGCAGTCGCACCAGGGTGCCCAGGTCGCCGAGTTCGGCGGCCGCGCGCCGGACGGGGACGGGTTCGCCGCGGCCGAGGGCGGCGTGGGCGGTGTCGCCGAGCGCCTCCAGCAGGGTGTCCGCGTCGTAGCGGACGCGGGTCAGCGCCGCGCGTAGGTCGGGCGCGAGGTCGGCGAGCAGGGACGAGGTGGTCGTCTGATTCGTCGGCATGCCCGGAACTCTGCCACCGCTAGCTGTGGGCATCCGGCGGTGGGCCCGGTTCGGCGGTCCGGAGCCGGGTGATGCGCGCGGCCGGAACCGAAGAAACCGGTTGGTTGCTGGCCGCCGAGTGGCCCGAATCCCGGCTCACTTTCCGATCAATTCATGATCTCACCTGCGGTTATTCGCCATTGTCACAACCACTTTCGTTGCTACTGTGACCGGCATCACCAGGAGGTATCGCAGTTGACAACTGAAACCCAGACCGGCGGACCGGATCCCGACTGGCCCCAGGCCTTCGACAGCCCCGAGTTCCAGCGGCTGCGGCGTCGCTTCCGCCGCTTCGTCTTCCCCATGACCGCCCTGTTCCTGGCCTGGTACGCGCTGTACGTGCTGCTCGCCGACTACGCGCACGGCTTCATGTCGCACAAGGTGGGCGGCAACATCACCGTCGGCCTGATCTTCGGCCTGCTCCAGTTCGTCTCGACCTTCGTCATCACCGGCCTCTACGTCCGCTACGCCGACCGCACCCTCGACCCGATCGCCGAGGGGATCCGCGCCGAACTGGAAGGAGAGACCCGATGACCACCTATCTGGCCGCCGCCGTCGAGGGCAGCCGTCCCGGCCTCAACATCACCATCTTCGCGATCTTCGTCGCCATCACCCTGGGGATCGTGGTGTGGGCCAGTCGCGACAACCGCACGGCCGCGGACTATTACGCCGCCGGGCGCGCCTTCTCCGGCCCGCAGAACGGCATCGCCATCTCCGGCGACTACCTGTCCGCCGCCAGCTTCCTCGGCATCGCCGGGGCCATCGCGGTCTACGGCTACGACGGGTTCCTCTATTCCATCGGATTCCTGGTGGCGTGGCTGGTGGCTTTGCTGCTGGTCGCCGAATTATTGCGCAACACAGGGAAATTCACGCTCGGTGACGTGCTGGCCTTCCGTATGCGGCAGCGGCCGGTGCGAGCGGCGGCCGCGACCTCGACGCTGGCGGTGAGTCTGTTCTATCTGCTCGCGCAGATGGCGGGCGCGGGCGTGCTGATCTCGTTGCTGCTGGGCGTGTCCGGTTCGGCGGGACAGAATCTGGTGATCGCGGTGGTCGGCGCGATCATGATCGTCTACGTGCTGGTGGGCGGGATGAAGGGCACCACCTGGGTGCAGATCGTGAAGGCGGTGCTGCTGATCGGCGCGGCCGCGGCCATGACCGTGTGGGTGCTGGGCCGCTACGACTTCAACTTCTCCAGCCTGTTGCAGGACGCGGTGAACCACGGCGGCAAGACCGGCGCCAAGCTGCTCGAGCCGGGTGTGCGCTACGGCAAGACCGGCACCAGCAAGCTCGACTTCCTTTCCCTCGCACTGGCTCTGGTGCTGGGGACGGCCGGGCTGCCGCATGTGCTGATGCGGTTCTATACGGTGCCGACGGCCAAGGAGGCGCGCCGGTCGGTGGTGTGGGCGATCGGGCTGATCGGGGTCTTCTACCTGTTCACGCTGGTGCTCGGCTACGGCGCGGGCGCGCTGGTGGGGCCGGAGAAGATCGCCAAGGCGCCGGGTAAGGAGAATGCCGCCGCGCCGCTGCTGGCGTTGGAGCTGGGTGGGCCGGTGCTGCTGGGATTCGTTGCGGCCGTGGCGTTCGCGACGATTCTGGCGGTGGTCGCGGGGCTGACGATCACGGCTTCGGCGTCCTTCGCGCACGACGTGTACGCCAACATCATCAAGCGCGGCAGTGGCGAGAACAAGGACAGCGAGGTGCGGGTCGCGCGGATCACCGCGGTGGTGATCGGGGCGCTGGCGATCGTGGGCGGCATTCTGGCGAAGAATCAGAATGTGGCGTTTCTGGTGGCGCTGGCGTTCGCGGTGGCGGCCTCAGCAAACCTACCGACCATTTTGTATTCACTGTTCTGGCGGCGCTTCAACACCGCCGGCGCACTCTGGAGCATCTACGGCGGACTGGCCGTCACCATCGTGCTGATCGTGTTCTCCCCGGCGGTCTCCGGGGCGCCCACCGCCATGATCAAATCCCATGACTTCCACTGGTTCCCGCTCGCCAACCCGGGCCTGGTGTCCATCCCGGTTTCGTTCGCTCTGGGCTGGCTGGGAACCATGCTGTCGAGGGAGCACGACGACGGCAAGTACGCGGAGATGCAGGTGCGGTCTCTGACCGGCGTCGGAGCCGAAAAGGCTGTGCAACACTGATGTCCGAATTGATTGGCGGAAAGTTCGCTGAAAAGCGTTTCAGAATTTCAAGATCAACAATTTGAAGATCAAAAATACTGCCCCGCAACGAGGTTGGGCTGTGTATGCTATTGATCATGCACGGCCCCACTACGAGGTGGGATGACGGCGAGGCGGTGTCGTATTGGACCTCAACAAGCTCCGGATGCGGAGAGCGACTGCAATTGCAATCGCTTTCGGTGTACTGGCATTGATGGTCACGGGTGCGTTGGATCGATTGTTGCTGGGTGTTTTCATGGCCACCGGTCTCACGCTCGGCTGGGTGAATGCCCGGCTCACCTGGATGTCCATCGTGCGCATCACTGATGCGGAAACTCCCAGCAAACAGAAATTGGCGCTGTCTTCGGCGTCCCGATTGATCATCCTGACCGGACTGTCGATTCTGGTGGCATTCCTGACCCGTCCCTACGGCGTCGGAATCTTCTTCGGGCTGGCGGTCTTTCAGCTGATCCTGGTTCTCCATACCGCTCTGCCCGAGGTGAAAGGTCTTCGACAGCAGTCATGAGCATCTACGCGATACTGGCCGCCGAGGAACCCTCGGGTGAGGCCAAGATCCACGTCGGCGATCACGCCCAGGCGCACCTGCTGGGCATGACCTTCAATGTCGACACCATCGTGTCCACCGCGGTGGCCGCGCTGATCGTGCTGGGGCTGGCCTTCTACCTGCGGGTGAAGATCACCTCGGGGGTGCCCAACGGGGTGCAGCTGTTCTTCGAGACCATCACCGTGCAGATGCGCTCCCAGGTGGAGACCGCCATCGGCATGAAGGTCGCGCCGTTCGTGCTGCCGCTGGCGGTCACCCTGTTCACCTTCATCCTGTTGTCGAACTGGTTGTCGGTCTTGCCCGTTCAGTACGGTTCGGGTGAATTGATCGCGCCGCCGGCGTCGGACTTCAACTTCACGCTGGCGCTCGCGCTGTTCGTGTTCCTGCTCTATCACGCCGCGGGCGCGTGGCGGCGCGGTCCGGGCGGGCACGCGAAGCAGTTGCTCAAGGGCCACACCGGCTGGGGTCCCATGGTTTTCATCAATGTGGTCGAGGAAATCGCCAAACCGTTGTCGCTCTCGTTGCGACTTTTCGGCAACATGTTCGCGGGCGGCGTCATGGTTTCGGTGATCACGTTGTTCCCGTTCTGGATCAGCTGGGGTCCGAATGCCGTCTGGAAACTCTTCGACCTTTTCGTCGGAGCGATTCAGGCATTCATCTTCGCCCTGCTGACCATCCTCTACTTCAGCCAGTCGATGTCGCTGGAGAGTGAAAACCACTGAGCGGCTGCAGTCGTTCAGCGTTGCATCAATTTTTTTTTCACAAAGGAAGTGAACAATGGCAGACCCAGCAACCGCGAGTATCGTCCAAGGCGCCCTCATCGGCGGCGGCATCATTCTGGCGGGCGGTGCCATCGGCGCGGGCATCGGTGACGGTCTGGCCGGCGCGGCGTTGATCAACGGCGTCACCCGGCAGCCGGAGGCGGAAGGCCGCCTGCGCGTGAACTTCTTCCTGACCGTCGGTCTGGTCGAAGCGGCATACTTCATCAATCTAGCGTTCATGGCATTGTTCGTATTCGCTACTCCCGGTAAGTAGACGTCATCATGTCTCCCAGAACGGATGTGGAGGCCGCGGGGAACTTCCTGGTTCCCAACGGCACCTTCGTCGCCGAGTTATTGATCTTCCTGATCGTGCTCGCAGTCATCTGGTTCTTCGTGGTTCCGCCGATCCGGAAGGTGCTGGCGGAGCGGGAGGCACGTGTCGAGGTCACGACGGCAACCGCCAAGGAAGCCAGCGAAACCTTCGCCGAAGCCGAGGCGCGCTACGAGTCCGCGCTCGAGAAGGCCCGTGCGGAAGCGGCCGACATCCGCAACCAGGCACGGGCCGAGGGACGGGCCATACTCGACGAAATGCGCGGCGAGGCCCAGAAAGAGGCCGACCAGATCGTGGCCGAGTCCACGGCGCACCTGCGCGCCGAGGCCGACCAGGTCGCCGCCGAACTACGCGAAGCCGTCGAACCACTCGCTCAGGACCTGGCCGGCCGGGTCCTGGGCGGGAACGATCGTGCCCGGACCAGTGCGGGCCAGCAGAGAGGCAGGGGGTCTGCATGATCCTCACCGATACCCATCTCGCCGAGGGTATTTACGACATCACCTTCGATTGGCCCGTTTTTCTCAGCCAGCTGTTCGGCTTCGGTGTCATCGTCTGGTTTGTTGTGAAATACGTTGTGCCACCGGTGAAGCGGATCATGAACAACGCCCAGGACCAGATCCGCCGGCAGCTCGAGGAGAGCGACGCGGCGGCCGACCGGCTGGCCACCGCCAAAGCCGCCTACGACAATGCCGTCGCCGAAGCCCAAGCCGAACTCGAGCGCATGCGCGAGGAGGCTCGCGCCGACGCCGACCGCATCATTCTCCAGATGCGCGAGGCCGCGGCGGCCGAAGTGGAGCGGGTCCGCAAGCAGGGCCGCGATCAGATCCTGCAGTACCGCAGGCAGATGATCCGGGATCTGGAACAGGATCTGGCGGCCGCCATGCTCGCGCTCACCGAGGAGAAGGTGCGCGAGCAGATCGGGTCCCCGCAGTCGCGGGCCGACAGCATCGAGAGGTTCCTCGAAGATCTGGAGGCCCTGGCCAATTCCGGCGAGGCGCGGCGGCTGCCGCAAACCGAGCGGAAATGACCGACTCGCGGTAGGGCTCTCCGGAGTTCCTGATCACCGATCAACCCGGCACCCCGGATTCGCTCCGGGGTGCCGGGTTGTTTCACGCCGGTTGGCGGCTGGTCAGGCAGTAGGGCAGGCCGGAGGGGTCCGCCATGACGAGCCAGTGCTTGCCGCTGTCGACGCGGCTCGCGCCCAGCTCCTCGTGCCAGGTGGCGGTCGCCTCGATGTCGGTGCAGGCGATGTCGGGATGCGCGGAGGCGGGCCGGTTCTCGCCGAGGCGCTGCATCAGGAAGTCCAGGGGGATGCTGGGGCGGGCGGACAGGCGCGCGAACTCCGGGAGGCTGGTGGGCTTCCAAGCCCATCCGGTCAGTTCGCTCCAGAAACGGGACTCGGTGTCGTAATCGCTGTCGCCGATGTCCAGGCAGATCTGATCGAGGCGGCTGCGGTCACCGCCGGGGCCGGTGACGGTCGGGGTGAGGGGGCCGTTGGCGTCGCGAAACGGCGTGAAGCAGAACGGCATTCCGGCGGGGGAGCGCAGCACGGCGTAGCCGATCCGTTCGGTGAGGATGTAGTCCCCGTCGAGGGTGGCGCCGAGCCGCTCGGCGCGTTCGGTGGCGGCCACGACATTGTCGACGTCGAGATCCAGGTGGACGCGGCCGGGGCCGCCGACGGACTGCATCTTGAGCGTGGCCGCGCCGGAAGCCGGGAGCAGCGTGAGGAATTCGTCGTGCTCACCGCGCGGCGCCGAAGGGGTGGTGCCGGTGACGGTGGTCCAGAATTCGGCGCAGTCGTCGAATTCCGTGGCGGGCCGGTCGAGAAAGGCCCACACCCAGCGAATCGTCATGCTGTCTCCAGGGTTTCGCGTTTGCGGAAGGTCTTGCGGTAGGTCAGTGGCGGGACGCCCAGTTCCAGGCGCATGTGGTGGCGCAGTGAGGCGGAGGTGCCCATGCCCGCGCTGCGCGCCACCTCGTCGACCGGCAGGTCGGTGGTCTCGAGCAGGTGCCGGGCGTGGCGGACGCGCTGCTGCAGGATCCATGCGCCCGGCGCCATCCCGGTCTCGGCCTTGAAGCGGCGGGTGAAGGTGCGCACGCTCATATGGGCGTGCGCGGCAAGGGAATGCAGATCCAGTTCGTCGTCGAGATGGTGCAGCGCCCAGCGGCGGGTGGGTGCGGTGCCGTCGCTGCCCGCCTCGGGGACCTGCCGTTCGATGAACTGCGATTGCCCGCCTTCCCGCCACGGCGGCACCACGCAGTAGCGGGCCGCGCCATTGGCGGCGGCGGTGCCGTGGTCGGTGCGGATCAGGTGCAGGCACAGGTCGATCCCGGCCGCCAGTCCCGCTGAGGACCAGAGGTTTCCGTCCTGCACGAACAACTGGTTCTCGTCGAGCCGGACATCGGGGTAGAGGGCGCGGAACTGGTCGGCGAAGCGCCAGTGGGTGGTGGCACGGCGGCCGTCGAGCAGGCCTGCCGCGCCGAGTACGAAGGCGCCCGTGCAGATGGAGACGATGCGCGCGTCGGGGCGGATGGTGGCGAGGGCGTCGGCGAGCGTGGCCGGCAGGGTGCCCAGCTGTCGCGGCTCGGGGATGCGGGTGCCCGGCACGATCACGGTGTCGGCGCGGGCCAGCAGTTCCGGACCGTGTCCGGGGATGACGGTGTATCCGCCCACGGCCTCGATGGGGCCGGGGCCGAGGCCGCAGATGCGCACGTCATAGAGCGGATCACCGGCTTCGTCGGTGGCCGCGCCGAGCACCATCGACGGGATCGTCATGTCGAACCCGACCGCCGGTTCCAGGACGAGGACGGCGACGAGATGCGGTGCCGGCACGGTTGCTCCTCTCACGGTGGCTAGATCTTGACGCATTGTGGCATTCAGGCCACTCGTTCCGGTAGAGGATTTCGGTCACGATCGATCGGTGAGTGAGCTGACAGACCGCCTCGACCCGGAATCGCCGTCGGGCGCAACCCCGTTGGACGGCACACCCTCCGCCGCGCGCCGCGGACCGCATCCGGCGTGGATCGTCGCCGCGGTCGGCTTCGTCGCGCTGCTGGGCGCGGCCGGGTTCCGTTCGGTGCCCGGGGTGCTGATGGATCCGCTGCATCAGGAGTTCGGCTGGTCGCACGGCACCATCGGGGCGGCGGTGTCGGTGAACGTGCTGTTGTTCGGCCTGATCTCACCGTTCGCGGCCGCGCTGATGGAACGGCTGGGTCTGCGGCTGGTCGTGTCCTGCGCGCTGGTCCTGGTCGCGGCGGGTGCCGGGCTGACGGTGTTCATGACCCAGCCGTGGCAGTTGATGGCCACCTGGGGTGTTCTCGTCGGGGTCGGGGTGGGCTCGATTTCGATGCCGTTCGTCGCGACCATCACCGGCCGCTGGTTCGTGAAGCAGCGCGGTCTCGTCACCGGCGTGCTGACGGCGGCGGGAGCGACCGGGCAATTGGTCTTCCTGCCGCTCATCGCGAGTTTGGCGCGTGATCACGGCTGGCGGACACCCTCGCTGGTGGTGGCGGGGACGGCGTTGGCGGTGGTGCCGTTGGTGCTGTTGTTCCTGCGCGACTTTCCCAGCGATATCGGGGTGCGCGCTTACGGTGCCGAGCCCAGCAGCGCGGTGGGTGTGCGGACGTCGGCTCCCGGTGGCGCGGCTCGCGCCGTGACAGTGCTCGCGACCGTCGTCCGCAAGCCCGTGTTCTGGATGCTGGCAGGCGGTTTCGCGATCTGTGGCGCGTCCACCAACGGCCTGATCGGCACCCATTTCGTCAGCGCCGCCCACGATCACGGGATGCCCGCGACGACTGCGGCCGGATTGCTCGCGGTGGTCGGCGCTTTCGATGTCGCCGGCACCATCGCGTCCGGCTGGCTCACCGACCGCGTCGATTCCCGCTACCTGCTGGTCGCCTACTACAGCCTGCGCGGTGTTTCCCTGCTGGTGCTGCCGATCCTCTTCGGTCCGGACGTACAGCCGAGCATGTGGGCGTTCATCATCTTCTACGGCTTGGACTGGATCGCGACCGTGCCGCCCACGGTCGCCCTGTGCCGCAAACATTTCGGCGACGACGGTCCGGTCGCCTTCGGCTGGGTGTTCGCCTCGCACCAGATCGGCTCGGCGCTGGCCGCCTTCGGTGCGGGTGTCATCCGGGATGTGCAGGGGAGCTACACGACGGCCTGGTTCATCGCGGGCGCCCTGTGCGGATTCGCCGCGCTGCTCTCGGCCGCGATTCCCGTGATGGTGAAGAGCTCAGCTGTCGATGGACTTGTGAGGTCGTGACTCCAGGGCCGTCTGATCGCGCCGCCCGTCCCAGCGACTCGGTTCGTCGTGGGTGCGGGGCGGCCGGTCGTTGGCGATGAGCACCGCGATCCACGGCAGCGGCACCGAGACGCCGATGATGAGCAGCGACAGCCACCAGCTGTGCCAGATGCCATAGGCCGCGGCCGCGCCGATCAGGCACGGAATCCGGAACGACATGATGATGATGTATCGGCGAACCCGGGCCCGGTGCTGCTGTTCGAGCGAGGTCTGCGCCTCGGTGATCAGTGCCGGGTGCTTCTTCTCCTCGCCCGGAAAATAGCCCTGTGACGGCCGGGGCGGTTTCGGTATCGAACCGGCGGGATGGAACTCGACGTCCGGGCGACCCGCGCCGCTACTGCCGTCGGCCTGGGATTCGCCGTCACGCTGCATACCCCCGAGTCTTCCACTACAGCGCGTCGGATGCACACGCCGCCCGCCCCGCGACAGGCCGACCTGGCATCATTGAACCCGTGAGCACAGACACCCTGGTGCGTCCGGAAGAGACCACCGACAACTCCACCGACAACGACACCCCCAAGGTCTTCCACTACGTCAAGAAGAACAAGATCGCCGAGAGTGCCGTCATGGGCACCCACGTCGTGGCCCTGTGCGGCGAGGTCTTCCCGGTCACCCGCTCCGCCAAGCCCGGCTCCCCGGTCTGCCCGGACTGCAAGAAGATCTACGAGCAGATGAAGAAGGACTAGCTCGTTTCGCTGGTCCGGCCCGTGTCCCCTGGTCTGCCAGGGGGAGACGAGCGGCCGGACCTGGCAACCCACCGGCCTGGCAGATCTGGCCGCCACCGCCTGACAGGGCGGTGACCAGGCCGCCCCCGCTCCGAGCTCGACCTGCGCCGCGGACCGGCTCTGCGCGGATCGCTCAGGCTCGGATCGCCGGGGCGAGAGTCTGCTCGCACCAGGTGCGGAAGGTGGTCGGGCTCGTGGTTGTCGCGGTGCGGGGGACACCGTCGTCGAGGCCGTTTTCCTTGGCTCGCATCATGTCGACGTAGCCGGTGGCGATGGGTTCGCCGGCGCCCCGGGCGATCTGGATGGCGCGGAGGTCTTCGAGCGACTGCCGTCGGTAGCGGATGGGGCGGCCCAGGACTTCGGACATGATGTGCGCCATGTCGTTCGGGGTGAGGTCCTGCGGCCCGAGTACCGCGACCTCGCCGACCCCGGTCCAGGAGCGGTCGAGCCGCAGGCGGGCGGCGGCTGCGGCGATATCGCGGGTGGCGGCGATGGGAGCCGGGCGATCGGCGGCCAGGGTGCCGGTGAACTCGCCGTTGTCGCGGATCGAAACCGCCTGCCACAGTAGGTTGTCCATGAACGACGGGTTGGCGAGTGCCCGGTAGGCCACGCCGGTGCTCGCGATCAGGTCGTCCATTGCCAGTGAGGCTGTTACGTGCCCGGCATTGCCCGCGAGGGAAGTGCCGCGCCCGAGCGCCGAGACGCCGACGACATGCTTGACGTCGTGGATGGTGAACGCCTTGGCGGCGGCGCTGCTGAATCCGGAGAACGCGGAGTCCAGGCTCGGGGCGGACATGTCGGGCGGTACGAGCCAGAAGACCGCGTCTGCTCCGGCGAAGGCCCGGTCCACGACGCCGGGGTCGCCGTGGGATCCGGTGACGATGTCGACTTGGGCGCGGACCGATTCCGGAAGTCCGCCGGGGTCGCGGGCGATGACGCGCAATTCCTCACTGCGAGTAGATGTTTCGAGCAGGATGTCCAACAGCCGGCTGCCGATGTGGCCCGTGGGGGCGGTGATGACGATCATGCTTCGAGTCTCGTGACGGTTCGTCGCGGCGTCCAAGACCCTTTCCATCGATTGATACCGTAAGGGTATGGATCTGGACCTGCGCAAGCTCCGCTACTTCGCCGCGGTGGCCGAGCACCGGCACTTCGGCCGGGCCGCCGAGCAGCTCTACATCGCCCAGCCCGTCTTGAGTCGTCAGATCAAGGCTTTCGAGCAGGAGCTGGATTGCGCGCTGCTGACGCGAACCACCCGCGCCGTGGAACTGACCTCCGCCGGCAAGCAGCTCTACGAGGAGGCGCAGGGAATTCTGGCCGCCGTCGATGCGGCGGTGCGACGCGTCCACGACGCCGACCGCGACGTGCGGCGGCTGATCATCGCCTTCTCCGCCGGACTGTCGGTCTCCGAACCGATTCGGGAATTCTCCACGCGACATCCCGACGTCGAGACAGACATCGTCCCGGCGCGCTGGTGGGAGCCAGACGCACCACTGCGCGACGGCCGAGCCCAGATCGGTTATCTGCGTAAACCTTTCGACGAAACCGGAATGCGGGTCGTCCCGGTCGGCCACGACCCCCGGGTCGCCTGCCTGCCCGCGACCCATCCGCTGGCCGCCCGCCGTGAACTCACCCTGGCCGACCTCGACGGCGAACGGATGCTCGACCCCCAGAAGCGACGCGCGTCGTCGCTGGAGGAGAAATTCGAGCTCATCGCCTCCGGATTCGGCCTGGCACTCGTCCCGCTGAGCGTGGCCCGCGCCTATGTCCGCCCCGACCTCGTCCACCGCCCCGTCACCGACGCCCCGGCATCGGAAACCTGCCTGGTCGTGCCCGCGGACCAGCGCGGCAAACTCGTGCGCGAGTTCCTCGATATCGCCGTCTCGGCGTTGTGGTAGCGCTTGCTCCGCAGGATCGGCGCGCGGGTCGGCTGGGCCGCATAGACTGCCGTCATGACCGCGGCGCGTGAGATTCCCGATCCGTGGGCGGTGCGGCGCACCACGCCGCACTGGATTCCGTCGCGGGGGTTGAGCAATGGGCTCGCGGCACACGGGTGGGGAGTGCTCGCGGACTTGGACGAGTCGCAGGTCTACCGGGTGCTTTTCGCGCTGTCGGATGCGGGTATCGCGGGGTATGTGCTGCCGGTGCGCGCGACGGTGCTGGAGGCCGGTGACCCGGCGATCGTGTGGCGGCTGTCGGTCGACATCCCGCGGTATCGGGCCGCGGAGGACCTGTTGATGGAGTTGCTGCGCTACGGGCGGGCCAGGCGGTCGCGGCAGCCGGTCGAGCCGCGTCGCCGGCGGCGTCGGCGAGTGGCGCTGGTTCGCCAACCGCGGTGAGCGTTGGTCGCGCGGCCGGGTGCGGGCAGCTCGTACGGTGTGAGTCATGAGCGAACGCGTGGTGATCATCGGTGGGGACGCGGCGGGGATGGCGGCGGCGTCGCAGGCGCGCAGGTTGAAGAGCGCGGGGGAGCTGGAGATCGTCGTTTTCGAGCGGGGGCATTTCACCTCGTATTCGGCGTGCGGGATCCCGTATTGGGTGGGTGGCGATGTCGACGGCCCGGACGCCCTCATCGCGCGGACTCCGGCCGAGCATCGGGCGCGGGACATCGATCTGCGGTTACGGACCGAGGTGGTGGAGATCGATGTCGCCGGGCGGCGGGTGCGTTTCCGCGGGCTCGATACCGGGCTGGAGGGCTGGATCGGGTACGACAAGCTGGTGATCGCCACCGGGGCGACGCCGATCCGGCCCGTCCTGCCCGGCATCGACGCGGACGCGGTGCACGGGGTCCAGACCCTCGATGACGGGCAGGCGCTGATCGATACCCTGGAATCGATCCCGGGTCGGCGCGCGGTCGTGGTGGGTGCGGGCTATATCGGCGTGGAGATGGCGGAGGCGCTGATCAATCGCGGATTCCAGGTCACCATGATCAACCGCGGCGCCGAGCCGATGTCCACCCTCGACCCGGATATGGGTGCGCTGATCCGGAAGGCCCTGCAGGGCATGGGAGTTCAGGTGATCGGTGACACCGAGCTGACCGCCGTCCGCACCGACGCGCAGGACCGCGTCATCGCTGTCGTCACCGCCGACGCCGAGTATCCCGCCGATGTCGTGATTCTCGGTATCGGAGTCCGTCCCGCCACCGATCTCGCCCGCGCCGCGGGTCTCCCGCTCGGGGAGTCCGGGGGCCTGCTGACCGATCTCGCGATGCGGGTGCACGGGCACCAGAACATCTGGGCGGGAGGCGATTGCGTGGAAGTGCTCGACCTCGTCTCCGGTTCCGAACGGCACATCCCCTTGGGCACGCACGCCAACAAGCACGGTCAGATCATCGGCTCGGGGGTCGGCGGCGACTATGCCGTCTTCCCCGGTGTGGTGGGTACCGCGGTCAGCAAGGTGTGTGACCTGGAGGTTGCCCGGACCGGTCTGCGTGAGCACGACGCCCGGGTTGCCGGGTTGCAGTTCGTCGCCGTCACCATCGAATCCACCAGTCGCTCAGGCTATTTCCCCGGTGCCGCGCCGATGACGGTGAAGATGCTCGCCGAGCGCCGCACCGGTCGGCTGCTGGGCGTGCAGATCGTCGGCCGTGAGGGTGCGGGCAAGCGCATCGACATCGCCGCCGTGGCCCTCACCGCCCGCCTCACCGTCGATGAGATCGTCGCCCTCGACCTCGGCTACGCGCCGCCCTTCTCCCCGGTCTGGGACCCGGTCCAGGTCGCCGCCCGCAAGGCCGTGACCGCGGTCCGCCGCGACGCCACGGCGGGGAATCGACCGCAGTAGGGCCGCCTCTGTAAAGGGGCATGAACAGGCGGTTCGTTTCGGGCCGCCGAATGGTTCTTCACCCTGGGGGGAGGTTTTCCCACCCTGGGAGGGACCGGGTGAGCGCCGGGGTGACTGTCGACGACCCGTTCCGGCGGCGACAGTTGAAGCATGGCCGCCACCTCCGGTCGCGGATCGGCTGTCGCCGATTCGGTAGCGCGGCGCCATCGTGCGGATTCGAATGCGTCCATCGCTGTAGCCGACCGCATCGGATCCCGGAGGCCGGCCTGATCCGGATCCACCGATCCGGCATCGTCCGTGACGCAGATCGTGCCCCGGCAACGGCTGTGCGGTCGGAACATAGGATCTTCATGCAGCAGCCGGCTCCCGCGATAGTCGAATCGACCCCCGATATTCCCGAAGGCGCGTTTCCGCTGTCGGCGGCGCAGCGCGGAATCTGGTTCGCCCAGCACATAGCGGGTGATGTCCCGTTTTCCATCGCGCAGTACATCGAGCTGATCGGTCCGCTCGATATCGGGCTCCTGGAGTCGGCCGCGCGGCAGGCCGGCCGTGAGTTCGGTACCGGCTATCTGCGCCTGACCGAGATCGACGGCCAGCCGTACCAGTTCGTCGACACCGATCTCGTCGATCGGCTGGTCGTCATGGACTTCCGCGGCGAGCCGGACCCGGACGCGGCGGCGCATGCCTGGATGCGCTCGGAATATTCGGCGCCACTGCACCTTACGGCCGACCGGTTGGTGTGTGTGCGGGTGCTGCGCCTGTCCGAGGACCGCTGGTTCTGGTACTCGCGAATTCACCACATCGTGCTCGACGGTATGGGTGCGATGTCCATGATCCAGCGCACCGGCGAGCTCTACAGCGCGGCCCTGGCGGGCCGGGAACCGCCCGCCGCCAAGGCCGAGGACCTGCGCGGGATCATCGCCGCCGACCTGGCCTATCGCGGCTCGGACCGGTTCGCGGCCGACCGGGAGTATTGGCTCGAGCACCTGCACGGGGCAGCCGACCCGGTGAGCCTGGCCGGGCGTGCCGCCGACGTCGACGCGCACCCCGCCCGCGTCGCGGGAGAGCTGACGCAGGCCACCTCGGAGCTGCTCGAATCCGTCGCGAAGGCGGCGGCCTCGGGTGTCGCGCCCACCCTCGTCGCCGCGTTCGCCGCCTACCTGGCGGCCATGACGGGAACTTCGGAAGTGATGCTGAGCCTGCCGGTCTCGGCGCGCACGACGGCGGTCCTGCGGCATTCGGGCGGGATGATCGCCAATGTCGTGCCGCTGCGGCTGCGGCTGGAGCCGGCCATGACGGTCGGCGCTCTCATCCGCGCCGCGCAGGGTGAGCTGACCGGCGCACTGCGGCGGCAGCGCTACCGCCAAGAGGACATCCTGCGCGATCTGGGCAGGCTCTCGGACGCGACCGCGACGTTCGGTCCGTCGATCAACCTGATGATGGTGGACACCCGCATCGAGCTCGGCCCGGTCACCGGACGATTGCACGTGCTGTCCTCCGGCCTGATCGACGACATGTTCGTCAACTTCTATCCGGGTGTGGGCGGCGAGAGCACGCACATCGACTTCCAGGGCAATGCCAACCTCTACAGCGATGCCCGGCTGGCGGCGCACCACAGCCGGTTCCTGACCTACCTGCATCGGTTCCTGGCGGCGGGCCCGGATGCGCCGCTGTCGACGCTGTCGGTCACCTCGGACGCCGAACGCGCCGAGCTGGCCCCGGTCCGCGGACCCGCGGGCGTCGAGCCCTCGACGCTGCCGGACATCCTGCGGGCCGGCGCGCTGGTGAACGCGGACGCGGTGGCGATCGTCGCCGACGCGGCATCGCTCACCTATCGCCAGGTCGACGAGTACACCAACCGGCTGGCCCGTGTCCTGATCGCGGACGGCGCGGGCCCCGAAACCACGGTGGCCATCGCGATTCCACGGTCGATGGAGTCGGTGCTCGGGATGCTCGCGGTGGCCAAGACCGGTGCGGCCGCCGTGCCGATCGACCCCGGCTATCCGGCGGACCGGATCGAGCACATGCTCGGCGACAGCGGAGCCGTCACCGGCATCACCGTCGCCGCGGTCGGTGCGTCGCTGCCGGACCGGGTCGACTGGATGGTTCTCGACAGTGTCGAGACCGTCGGGCGTCGCGCGGCCCAGGACGCGGGACCGATCACCGACGCCGATCGCCGGGCGGCGCTGCACCCGGACCAGGTCGCGTACCTCATCTACACCTCGGGCTCGACCGGATTGCCGAAAGGCGTGGCCGTATCGCATCGCGGACTCGCGAATCTGGTCGCGGGTTCCGGCGCGGGATTCGGCGTCACCGCCGAATCGGTGATGGCGCATGCTGTTTCGCCGAGTTTCGATATCTCGGTCGAGGAGATCCTGGTGACCCTCGCGACGGGCGCCACCCTCGTGGTCGTCCCGCCGTCCGCCTACGCCGGAGCGGAGCTCGCGGATGTGCTGCGCGCGCACCGCGTCACCCACCTCAATGTCACTCCGGCGGTAGTCGGTTCGCTGGATCCCGAGATGCTGCCCGAGCTGCGCACGGTCATCGTGGGCGGCGACGCCTGCCCGGCGGACCTGGCGGCGACCTGGTCCGGGCGCACCCTCGTGAACGGATACGGGCCGACGGAGACGACGGTCACCGTGACCCTGACCGAGCCGATGGTCCCCGGCGCGGCGGTCACCCTCGGCGGTCTCACCCCGGGTGTCCGCGCACTGGTGCTCGATCCGTGGCTGCGGCCGTTGCCGGTCGGCAGGGTCGGTGAGTTGTACCTCGCGGGACCGGGTTTGGCGCGCGGCTACCATCGTCGCGCCGGGCTCACCGCGGCGCGTTTCGTCGCCGATCCCTGCGAGCCCGGACAGCGGATGTACCGCACGGGCGATCTGGTGCGCTGGGTCGCGCGCGGTGACCGGCTCGAGCTCGAGTATCAGGGCCGCGACGACTTCCAGGTGAAGGTGCGAGGTTTCCGGATCGAGCTCGGCGAGATCGACGCCGCGCTGCAACAGCAACCGGGGATCGACTTCGCGCTCACCCTCGGGGTCCGAACCCCGGGTGGCGCGACCGCGCTGGTCGCCTACGTGCTGGCCGAGCCGGGTGTGGACCTGCATCCCGAAGCGCTGAAAGCGGCTGCCGGGGAGACGCTTCCGGCGTACATGGTGCCCGAGATCGTCATCGTGCTGGACCGGGTGCCGCTCACCCCGCTGGGCAAGGTGGATCGAAAAGCGCTCCCGGCACCGGATTTCAGCCCTCGAACCAGCACGCACCGGCCGCCGTCGACGCCGAGCGAGGAGACGCTGGCCGCGCTGTTCGCCGACGTGCTCGGACTGGACACGGTCGGCGTCGACGAGAACTTCTTCGCGCTCGGCGGCGACAGCATCGTCGCCATCCAGCTGGTCACCAGGGCGCAAGAAGCCGGAATCCGATTCAGTCCGCGGGATGTCTTCGAACGCCGGACCGTTGCCGCGCTGGCCGCGGTGGCCGACACCTCGCACACGCGCGCGCTGCCCGAACTCCCCGGTGGCGGAACCGGTCTCGTGACCCTGACACCCGCGGTGTACGCGCTGCTGGACCGGGGCGACGCACTCCGATGCGGCGGTGACGCGGTCGCGGTCGACCTGCCCGGCGGATCGGATCCCCGCCGCGTCGGCGCTGCCGTGCAGACCCTGCTCGATCACCATGACCTGCTGCGCTCCCGGCTGCTGCGCACCGAGCGCGGCTGGGAATGGATCGTCGCCGAACGCGGATCGGTCGACGCCGCGACGGTGCTCGAGGTGGTGCCCGCGGGCTCAGGCATCGATCCGGACGCGGCGCTCGAACGTGCGCGTGCGCTACTGGACCCGGCCGCCGGTGTGGTGCGGGTCGTGCTGATCGACCGCGCCGAGCGGGAGCCGCTGTGCTGGATCGTCCTGCACCCGTTGGTGACCGATGACATCTCCCTGCGCATCCTGGTCTCCGATTTCGCCGACCTCGTCGCGGGCGTTCCGCTGGAACCGGCCGGCACATCGTTCCGGCGTTGGGCGCACGGACTGTTCGAGCACGCCGGTGAACACGCGGCCGAGCTGCCCGCGTGGCAGCGGATCTTGGCGACCCCCGATCCGGCCCTCGGGTCCGCCCCGCTGGATCCGGCGGTCGATGTGACCGCCACCGCGGCGGAACTGCGAACGACCGTCGAGGCCGACTCCGCGGAGGCGGTCCTCACCACGATCCCGCAGCGATTCCACTGCGACCCGCAGGAGGTGCTGATCGCCGCGCTCACCCTGGCGGTAAGCCGTTGGCGCACACGGGGAACCGTATTGCTGACCCGCACCGCCGATGGTCGCGGCACGCACGTCGTGCCCGGCGCCGATGTCGCTCGCACGGTCGGTCCGTTCCAGAGCGCGTTTCCGACGGCCGTGGATCTGGCGGGTATCGATCTCGACGAGGCGTTCGGCGGCCACGCCGCGGCGGGCGCGGTGATCAAGGCCGCCAAGGAGCAACTGCGGGCGGTGCCGGGCGAAGGCGCGGGCTTCGGCATCCTGCGCTATCTCTACGCCGACGGCGTGCTCGCACTCATGGATGCCCCGACGCCGCAGATCGGATTCACCTACCGGGACCGCGCGGCTGCCGGTGCGGAATCGTCACGGTGGCAGCATGAGCCGCTGACCGCGGTGCTGTCCCTCGACGTGGTGCGCCTGGACACGGGTCTGGAAGTCGAGTGGCGCTACGCCTCCCGGCTGCTGAGCGCCGCCGACATCGGCGAGCTGGACCGGCTCTGGGCGGAGGCGCTGCGCGCGTTCGCCGACCACGCGGCCGACCCCGCGGCGGGCGGCCACACCCCGAGCGACTTCGACCTCCTCCCGGTGACGCAATCCGACATCGACGGCTGGGATCGCGCCTACCCGAACCTGACCGAGGTCTGGCCGCTCTCGCCCTTGCAGTACGGCATGTACTTCCACACCCTCTACGACGCGGACACCGCCGATGTCTACACCGTGCAATCCCTGCTCACCCTCGAAGGCGACGTGGACGCCGCGCGATTGCACAACGCCGCAAGGGCATTGGTGGCCCGCCACGACAATCTGCGGGTCGCCTTCGTGGAATCCGCTGACGGGCCCCGCCAGCTGGTCCTCGCCGATGCCGAGATCGCTTGGCAGGAATTCGATCTGACCACGATCGAGGACGACGACGACCGCGCCTCGGAACTCGCGCGGCTGCTCGCGCTCGATGCCCGGGAGCACTTCGACCTGTCGCGACCGTTGCCGCTGCGCTGCACGCTGATCCGAATGACCGCCGACAGTTTCCGTTTCGTTCTCACCAACCATCACATCGTGCTGGACGGCTGGTCCGGGCCGCTGCTGGTGGGCGAGCTGTTGGCGCTGTATCTCACCGCGGGCGACCCCACCGCGCTGCCGCCCGTGCCCGCATACCGCCGCTACCTGTCCTGGCTGCACGACCAGGACGACGCTGTCGCGTTGGCGGCATGGACGCGGTCGCTGGCCGGAATCGAGAGTCCGACCCGGGTGGTGCGGTCGCCTGCGGGAATCGAGTCGACCGAAACCGGAACTGTCGCCGTCGATTTGCCGCCCGCGGCGGTCGCGCGATTGGAGACGGTGGCCCGTGAATCCGGCGCGACGGTCAACACCGTGGTGCAGGTGGGCTGGGCGATGCTGCTGGCCATGCTGACCGGTCGCACCGACGTGGTGTTCGGCGGCACGGTGTCCGGCAGGCCACCCGAGGTGGCCGGCATCGAGGACATGGTGGGGTTGTTCATCAACACCCTGCCGGTGCGGGTGCGGCTCGATCCCGCGGAACCGGTGGCCGACCTGCTGGCTCGGGTACAACGGGAACAGGCCCGGCTGATGGACTATCAGCACGTGGGGCTGGCCGCGATCCAGCAGGCGGTCGGTCTGCCCGAATTGTTCGACACCCTGGTCGTTTTCGAGTCCTACCCGATCGACCTGGCCGGGCTGTCGCAGGCGCTCGAGCGCGCGGACCTGCGCGTGCTCGACGCCGACACCACCGATGCGACGCCGTACCCACTGAGTCTCATCGTCGTCCCGACGCCCGGCGACGGGGTGCGAACGCTACGAATCAGCGTGAAGTACCTGGTCGACGACGTGCCGCCCGCCGAGGCGCGGTCGTTCCTCGATCGTTTCGTCCGGCTGCTCGATCAACTCACCGACCATCCGAGCGCCCCGACGTCGCGGCTGCAGTGCTGCGATGACGCCGAGCGCGCCGCCTTGCTGCCTGTGCGCGGACCGGCCTCGGCGCCGCCGCGGACCCTCCCGGAGATCCTGTGTGCCGGTGCGGCTCTCGACGGTGCGGCTATCGCGGCCCGCGCGGGTGACATCGCCCTGTCCTACGCCGAGCTCGACGCCTGGTCGAACCGCTTCGCCCGGGTGATGCTCGCCCGGGGGATCGGCCGCGAGACGTTCGTGATGGTCGCGCTCACCCGGTCATTGGAATCGGTGGTGGCCGTGTGGGCCCTGGCCAAGACCGGGGCAGCGTTCGTTCCACTGGATCCCTCGTATCCGGTGGAACGCATCGAGCACATGCTCGCCGATTCGCGCGCGCCGCTGGGCATCACGATCACCGAGATCGGCGAAACCCTGCCCGGGAGCGTCGACTGGCTGCTGCTCGACGACCTCAGCACCCTGCGCCGGGCCCTGACGGTCTCCGACGCACCCATCACCGACGCCGACCGCGGCGGCCACATCGACCTCGACCAGATCGCGTATCTGATCTACACCTCCGGCTCCACCGGAAAGCCGAAGGCCGTGCTGTGCGGTCACCGCGGCCTGGCCGATCTGGTCGCGGCCCAGCGCGAGACCCTCGACCTCGATCCAGGCGCCCGCACGCTGCAGGTGGCGTCGCCCAGTTTCGATGCCTCGGTGTTCGAAATGCTGACGGCGCACGCGACGGGCGCCACGCTGGTGATCTCGCCGCCCGACGTCTACGGTGGCGCGGCATTGGAGGCGCTGCTGCGCGACGAGCAGGTCACGCATGCGGTCATCACTCCGTCGGCGTTGGCCACGATGGACCCGGCCGGACTGACGCGGCTGCGTGTGCTCGCGGTCGCGGGCGAGGCGGCCACGCCCGAACTGATCGCGCGCTGGTCGGCGGGCCGGCGCATGGTGAACCTGTACGGTCCGACCGAATTCAGCATCTGGGCGACCGGTCCCGGCGAACTGGTGGAGGGCGAACCGATCACCCTCGGCGGTCCGATCCGCGGCGCGGCGGTCATGGTGCTCGACGGCTGGTTGCGCCCGGTGCCGGCGGGGGTGGCCGGTGAGCTGTACCTGGCAGGTCACGCCCTGGCGCGCGGCTACTTCGGCCGGTTCGAGATGACCGCGAACCGTTTCGTCGCGAATCCGCACGGCGCGCCCGGCGACCGCATGTACCGCACCGGTGACATGGTGCGCTGGGTGGCCGGGAGCGAGCCCGAATATCAGCTGGAGTACCTGGGGCGCAGCGATTTCCAGGTGAAGATTCGCGGGTTGCGCATCGAGCTCGGTGAGATCGACGCGGCGCTCTCGCGCGACAGCGAGGTCGAATACGCGGTCACCCTGGGCGTGGAGGGACCCGCGCGGGCGACCGTGCTGGTGGCGTATGTGCTGCCGGTCGCCGGCGTGCACGTCGACACCGAGCGCCTGCGCTCCCGGATCGCCGCGGAACTGCCCGGATACATGGTGCCGGACCACCTGGTGGTGCTGGACGCCGTCCCGCTGACCCCGGTCGGCAAGCTGGATCGCAAAGCCCTTCCGGCGCCGGACTTCACGCGGGCGGATCGGCCGTACCGCGCGCCGCGCACCCCCGCCGAACAGGCGGTCGCGCAGGTGTTCGCCGAGGTGCTCGGCACACTGCGGGTCGGCGTCGACCATTCGTTCTTCGAGCTGGGCGGCAATTCGCTCAGCGCCACCAAGGTGGTCGCCCGGGTCAATGCGGTACTGGGCGCGGCCATCGCGCTGCGCGACCTGTTCGACGCGCCCACCGTGGCGGAGCTCGCCGCGCGGGTCGCGCAGGGCGACGGCGGTCGCGGCCGCCGCGCCCTCACCGCACGCACGCGGCCGGAACGAATCCCGTTGTCGCCCGCGCAGCAACGCATGTGGGTGCTCAACCGGCTCGATCCCGCCTCACCCGCGTACAACATCGCCATCGCGCTGCGGCTCACCGGCGAGCTGGATGTCGAGGCCCTGCGGCTGGCGCTGGCCGACGTGGTCGCCCGGCACGAGAGCCTGCGCACCCGTTACCCCGTGGACGCCGACGGGCCACGCCAAGAGGTGATCGCCCCGGAGTCGGCCGCCCCTCCGGTGCCGTTGGTCGACACCGGGATCGGGGCGCCGCTGCGGGATCGGATCAATGAACTGGCGGGCAAGGGATTCGACCTCGCCACCGAATTGCCGTTGCGTGCCGGGTTGTTCCGCCTCGGCTCCGATACCGTGCACGTCGTGGTGCTGGTGGTCCATCACATCAGCGCCGACGGCGCGTCCATGGCTCCGCTGGCGGCCGATCTGGCCGCCGCGTACGCCGCGCGTTCGACCGGAAGCGACGGCGTGCGAGCGCCGCTCGCCGTCCAGTACGCCGATTTCGCGCTGTGGCACCGCGAACTGCTCGGCAGCGAAGCCGATCCGGAATCGATTGCCGCGCAACAGATCGATCATTGGAAAGCGGTGCTCGCCGACGCACCCGAGGTGCTGGAGTTGCCGGCCGACCGCCCGCGCCCCGCGGTGCAGACCATGCGCAGCGCCGAACTCACCTTCCCGATCGATGCCGAAACACACAGTGCCCTGCTGGAATTCGCCCGAGCGCACAACGTCAGCCTCTTCATGGTGGCGCACGCGGCCCTCGCGGTGCTGCTGGCCCGGCTGGCGGGCACCGACGACGTCGTCATCGGCGCGCCGATCGCGGGTCGCGGCGAGCAGGCGCTCGACGAGCTCGTCGGCATGTTCGTCAATACGCTGGCGCTGCGCACCCGGGTCGACCCCGCCGCCGGGCTCGACGATTTCCTCACCGCCGTCCGGTCGGCGGATCTGGACGCGTTCGCCAACGCCGACGTGCCCTTCGAACGGCTGGTGCAAGTCCTGGACCCGAGCCGCTCCACCGCCCACCACCCGCTGTTCCAGGTGTCGCTGACACTGCAGAACTACGCCGAGCCGGTCCTGGAACTGCCCGGCCTGCGCTTCGAGATCGAGGATTTCGACCGCGACACTTCGCAATTCGATCTCATGCTCGACCTGCGTGAACGTTTCACCGGCGCGGAACCGGCCGGCCTGGACGGTGTCGTCACCTACGCCACCGACCTGTTCGACCCGGCGACGGCCGCCGCCCTCGCCACCCGCTGGCAGCGCGTGCTCACCGAGTTCCTGACCCGGCCCGACGTGCGACTGGCCGAGATCGACATTCTCGACGAGACCGAGCGTGCGACCCTGGCCCCGGTGCGTGGCCCCGAAACCGCCGGGACGACAACGCTTCCCCGGCTGCTCGCGGCGACCGCGGCCCGCCATCCCGATCGCCCGGCACTGGTCGTCGAGGGTGTGGTCACCACCTATCGGGAGCTCGTCACCCGATCCGAGGCGCTGGCGCGGATCTTGCTCGAGGCCGGTCTCGGACCGGAAACCGTGGTGGCACTGGCTCTTCCGCGGTCCGCCGAACTGTTCACCGGAATCTGGGCGGCGGCCGCGACGGGAGCGGCGTTCCTGCCGATCGATCCCGGGTATCCAGCGGACCGGATCGAGCACATGCTCGCCGATTCCGGCGCCGCGGTGGGGTTGACCCTCGACCGGTATCGGCCCGCCCTGCCCGGCGGCACCCGGTGGCTGGTGCTCGACGATCCGGAATTCGTCGAACGGCTGGTCCGGGCCGGTGCCCGCCCGCCGGGCGCGGACCGGCCCTCGGCCCCGATCCGCCCGGAGAACGCCGCCTGGATGATTTACACCTCGGGCTCCACCGGAACCCCGAAGGGCGTGAGCGTTTCCCACCGCGGCCTCGCGGATCTGGTCGCGGCCCAGCAGGAGTCGCTCGGCCTGGACCACACCTCGCGGGTCCTGCAGGTGGCCTCGCCGAGTTTCGACGCCTCGGTCTTCGAAGCGCTGATGGCCTTCGGCTCCGGCGCCGCATCGGTGGTCTCGCCACCGGACGTGTTCGGCGGCAGCGCCTTGGCCGAGCTGATCGACACCGAACAGGTCACCCACATGGTCATCACGCCCTCAGCGCTGGCCACCGTCGAACCCGCCGCGGTGCCGAGTGTGCGGGTGCTCGCGGTGGCCGGTGAGGCCGTCGGCGCGGAGCTCGTCGAGCGGTGGGCCGCCGATCGCGTGCTGCTGAATCTCTATGGTCCGACCGAATTCACCATCTGGGCGACGGGTTCCGCGGCGCTCGCCGCCGACCGGCCGGTCACCATCGGTGCACCCGTGCGGGGCGCGGCGGTGCTGGCGCTCGACGATCGGCTGCGGCCGGTGCCGGTCGGTGTCGCGGGGGAGTTGTATCTGGCCGGTCCCGCACTGGCCCGCGGCTACCACGCCCGTCCGAGCCTGACTGCCGCCCGGTTCGTCGCCAACCCCTTCGGCGCGCCGGGCGAAACGATGTATCGCACCGGGGATCTGGTGCGGTGGACGCGCACCGGATCGGGTCTCGAACTCGAGTATGTGGGCCGCACCGACTTCCAGGTCAAGGTGCGGGGTCAACGGGTGGAACTCGGTGAGATCGACGCCGTGCTCGGCCGTGTCACCGGTGTCGATTTCGCGGTGACCCTCGGCGTCGCGGGCCCGACCGGCGCTACGGCTCTGGCCGCCTATCTGGTTCGCACGCCGGGCGCCGACCTCGATGTCGCGGCGGTGCGGGCCATGGCGGCCGACAGCCTGCCCGCCTACATGGTTCCCGCCGCCTTCGTGGTGCTGGACTCGATTCCACGCAACGCCGTGGGGAAGCTGGACAGGAATGCTCTTCCCGCACCGGATTTCACCATCGATCGCACCGAGTACCGGCCGCCGGCCATCGGTACGGAGCAGGCCCTCGCGCAGATCTACTCCGAGCTGCTCGGCATCGAACGGGTCGGCGCGGACGATTCGTTCTTCGCGCTCGGCGGCGACAGCATCCTGGCCATCCAGCTGGTGTCACTGGCCCGGCAGCGGGACCTGAACTGCACTCCGCTGCAGGTGTTCGAGCATCGCACCGTGACCGCGCTGGCCGCCGCGATCGAGGCGGAGGCGCCGGTGGCGGTCCTCGAGGAACTGCCCGGCGGCGGCGTCGGCGAACTGCCGCTCACACCGATCGTGCACTACATGCTCGAGCGCGGCGGCGACCACCGTCGCTTCGCCCAGACCGCCGTGCTCGACCTGCCGGCCGGAATCGACCGCGTCGGCCTGCTAGCGACCCTGGCGGCGGTGATCAACCACCACGACATGCTGCGGTCCCGGCTGATTCGAGCCGAGGACGGTGAGATGCGCTTGCTGGTAGCCGAACCCGGCACGGTCGACGTTGACACGCTGGTGCACCGCGTCGAATTCGATGCCGCGGCCGACCCTGTCGACACGCGCGAGTTCATCGAAACCACAGTGGATTTCGCGGCGAATCGGCTCGATCCGGCGAACGGCATCGTCCTGCAGTTCCTCTGGCTCGTCCCGGCCGGCCCCGCCGACTCCGGGCCCGGCCGCCTGGTCGTGATCGCCCATCACCTGGTGATCGACGGGGTGTCCTGGCGCATTCTGGTGCCTGACCTGATCGCGGCCTGGGCGCAGGTGTCGGCGGGCGCGGATCCGGTCCTGACCTCGACGGGCACCTCCATGCGGCGCTGGGCGCACGCGCTCACCGACGAATCACGCACCGATCGAAGGGTTTCCGAACTCGGCCATTGGTGTCGGGTCATCGAGGGCCCGGACCCGCTGATCGGGTCCCGCGCACTGGATCCAGCGATCGATCAGACGCACACCTTGCGCCGGATCGACCGCGAGCTCTCCGCGGAGGTCACCGACGCGCTGCTCACCACCCTGCCCGGACTCTTCCATGGCAGCGTCGAGGACGCGCTGCTCGCCACGCTTGGGTTGGCCATCGTGAGCTGGCGCGCGAATCGGGGGATCGCCGAGGGCACCGCGCTGCTGCGGCTGGAAGGCCATGGCAGACAACAGGACGTGATTCCGGGCGCCGACCTGTCCCGAACCCTGGGCTGGTTCACCACCCTGTATCCGGTCCGACTGGATCTCGGCGACATCGACCTCGACGATGCCCTGGCGGGCGGCCCGGCCATGGGCGCGGCCATCCGCGCGGTGAAGCATCAACTGCTCGCAGTGCCGGACAAGGGCATCGGATACGGCCTGCTGCGCTATCTGAATCCCGAGACCACGCCCCGGCTTCCGCATCGGCTGCCCGGGCAGATCGGGTTCAACTATCTCGGCCGATACTCGACCACCGATGTCCCGGCGGGACTGGCGGGCATCGGCTGGCTGCCCACCGATGACTTCGGCGATCCGACGCCCGCCGAATGCCCGGACGTGCCATTGCAATCGGCGATCGATGTGAACGCGGTGGTGATCGGATGCCGGATGCAGGCCAGCTTCGGGTTCCCGGAAACCGTGCTGCGCGAGGACGAAGTGTCGGAATTGGCTGATCTGTGGATTGCCGCGCTGGGCGCCGCCGCCGAGTTCGCCCGCACTCCGGCCGCGCGTGCGGCCGCCGCCGAGGAGAGCGCGGCACTCGCGGCCGCGGCCCAGGTCGATTCCGCACCAGCCGGACTCGGACTGGACGTGCTGCTGCCGATCCGGCTGGACGGCACCGAGCCCGCACTGTTCTGCATCCATCCGTCCTCCGGTGTCGCCTGGACCTACCTGGGACTGGCGGACGCGTTGCGCCCGGGACGGCCGATCTACGGTCTGCAGGCTCCCGATCTCAGCGGTCACGAACCTCCCGCGGGTTCCATCGAGGAGTTCGCGGACCGGTATATCCGCGAGATCCGCCGCGTGCAGCCGACCGGGCCGTATCACCTGCTCGGTTGGTCGTTCGGTGGCCTCATCGCCCATGCGATCGCCACCAAGCTGCGGCAGGACGGGGATGTCATCGGCACCGTGGCCCTGCTCGACGCCGACACCACCGACATCGACGGCGACAGCATCGAACGGCTGACCGCGGGCGGTTTCGTCAGCTCCTTCGGCTCGGTCTTCGGCATCGACGACGTGCCCGAAGACGCCACCGCGGAGGAGGCCGCCGAAATGATTCGGCAACGGCTGGGCGGTGTCTCGCTCATCGACGCGGCGACCCTGGAACGGATGGCCGAGTCGTTCAACGCGGCCGCCCGCACCAGAACCGGTTACCAGCGCCCCGTATTCGACGGCGACGTCGTGTACTTCAGCGCGACCGTCGACACCTCCGATATTTTCGGCCCCGAGGGCTGGCGTTCGTATGTGACCGGCGAGATCACCAATCACGACATCGAAGTCGCGCACCTCGACATGACCGGTCCGCAGGCGCTGGCGACCATCGCCGACGTACTCGACGAGCAGTATCTCGGACCGACACGGTGATACCGCCGAACGCGGTCCGGCCACGGTTCCGGATCAGGTCCGGTCGCGCTCACCGCGGGGTGGGCGCGACCCACCCGCCGAAGGCGCGTTCCAGTTCGAGCGCCGCGGCGATCGTCAGATGGTCGTTGCCGATGCCCGCGGCCACCTGCACACCCAGGGGCAGCCCCGCCGAGCCCAACCCCAGCGGCACCTGGGTGACCGGCACGCCGGCCAGGCTGAACGCGGCGACGGCATTGGCCGACCAGGGGCGTCCGACGGTCCGACCGTGGCGCGGCGCGACTGTCGGCATGGTCGGATGAAGCAGCAGGCCATCACCGATGGTCGCCGTCAGCTCGTCCGAAATCGAGCGGGCGGCGTCGACGATTCGCCTGGTCAGCGATTTCGGCAAGCGACGCTCGACCTCCTCGCCGAACAGTAGTGATCGCATCGCGGTGGTGTGATCGCTACGCGGCGAGAGCAATTCGCGTCCGAAGCGCGGTCCCGCTCCTTCGCCCCGGAGGGTGTCGGCGAACCTGACGCCGGTTTCCTCCGCGAGGAAGATCGCGGCGTACATCCCGACCGCTCGCAGCGATTTCATGCTGACGTGGTTCACCTTCGCGCCCGCCGCCTCGAGCGCTGCGGCGGCACGGTCGCGCGCTCCGAGCATCTCGCCGGCGACGCCGGGCAGGAACGCGTCGTCGATCAGGGTCACCCGGGTGCCCGCCAGATCGGTCGCGGAGGGGTCCGGCCAGCCGGGCGCGCCGGTGACCAGCGGGTCGATCGAGTCCGGTCCGGCGATGATGCGCAACGCGGGCATCAGATCCTCGGCCCGGCGGGCCAGCACTCCGTTCGAACACATCGTGGCCACGCCGTGCGGCGGCGGCCATGCACCGGTCAGCGGGACGCGACCCAGCGACGGCCGGTGCCCGAACACGCCGTTGTAGAAGGCCGGGATTCGAATCGAGCCGAGGGTGTCGGTGCCCAGACCGAGCGGCGAGCCGCCGCTGCCGACGGCCGCACCCTCGCCGCCGGACGATCCGCCCGCGGTTCGGCGCGGGTCATAGGCGTTGCTGGTGCGCCCGTACACGCGGTTGTCGGTTTCGATCCACATGCAGCCTTCGGCGGTGTTCGTCACCGCGATCGGGATCGCACCGGCGTCGATCAGACGCTGCACGACCGTCGCGTGGGTGTCCGGGCGCAGGTGCTTGCGCGCGACGACGCCCGCGCTGTGCGGCATGCCCGCCACCGCGATCGACTCCTTCACCGTGACAGGCACGCCGAGCAGCGGCGGGAGGGTGGCGGGATCGCCGTCCGCGATCCGGGCGTCGGCGCGATCGGCGTCCAGCCGGGCTTGCCGGTAGCGGTCGGCGGCCACGGCGTTCAGCGTCGGAGCGACGCGTTCCAGCAGCTCGATGTGGGCGTCCACGACCGCGCGGGCGCTGACCGTTCCGGCTCGAATCGACTGTGCCAGAACAACACCCGACTGCTCGGTGATTCTCATGTGGACGTGCCCTCCGGATCATCGCGTAGTGCGCGCCCGCGAACCACGTCGTTACATTTTGACATCAAATGGCAAGATGTACTACCCGGGTGCTTGGTCGGGGTCCACGCCGGTCGGCTGATTTCGGGCGAATTCGCGATCCAGCGGTGGCGCTACCAGCGCGCCGCTACAGTGGGCGTTCGAATCGGAAGCGTTTCACAATGGATCGATACGAGGTACACGGCTAGTGAAGAGTTCGGCTCGGTTGCGGTTGCTCGCGGCATCAACGGCCTGCGGCACCGCAGCGGTGCTCGCCGCGATGGCGCCCCCGGCCACGGCGGACGCCCCCGACGGTAAAACCCTCGTGGTGATGGGCGATTCCTTCTCCGCCAACGGGGAGATCGTCGACCTGCTGAACGCGGGCGGCGATCCCGACTGCAAACACGTGGCGACGTCCTGGCCGACACAGCTGACCCAGCGCATCGGCTTGTCACCCGGCGACGTCGAGGACACCTCTTGCCAGGGCGGGACCATCGACACCTCGGGCTGGACCCTGACGCACCAGGTCAAACGAGCCATGGCCGACGGCGCGTTCGGTCCACGCACCCGGACGGTGACGATTCAGCTCGGCATGAACGACGCCTGGGGAACCGACAACCCGATCGCCCTGTCCAAGGCGTACTCGTGCCTGATCGACCTGATCGACGGTTGCGGTCCGGAAGCCGCGGCGCAGGGCCGCGCCCCCGACCCCGCCACCATCACCGGCCAGGCCTACGCCGCCCGAGTCCGCCAAGCGGTCACCTACCTCCGCTACTACGCCCCGAACGCGCGGATCGTCTTCGTCGGATACCCCGAGATCCACACTCCCGGAGGGGATTCCGCCTGCGCGGGCATCCTCGGCGTCGACGCGGTCCAGCCCCGAGCCGGCGCGATCACCGGGTTCCTGGACCGGATCGACACCGCCCAGCGCGAAGCCGCCGCCATCCTCGACGTCGACTTCCTCGACAGCCGAGCGATCACCGCGGGCCACGGCGCCTGCACCCCGGACGCCTGGGTGGCCGGAGCCCTCGACCCCCGCACCGAACTGCTCGGATTCCCCTGGCACCCCACCGCACGCGGCGACTCGATGGTCGCGGCCGCCATGCAGGACCGGATCACCCGAGGCTGAAACAGCTTCCCCCGCAATCGCATCGACACCGATGATCGTGCGATCGGCTAGGGGAGTTCGCGCAGGATGTCGACGCTGAGGAAGTCCGGGGCCCGCAGCACGTAGCGCAGCATGAGCCGGATGGGCAGCGGCATATCGGCGGCCCGCGCGTCGCGGTAGACGCGCGGGGACCCGACCTCGTAGTGGCGTAGCCGGGTCCGGAGCTCGCAGCCGTCCGCCGCGAGAACGTTGCGCACCCAATCCGATTCGGATCCGTAGGTCAGTGCGATCACGTAGCGGTTCTGGCGGCGGAAGGCCCATAGCGGCGTTCGGAAGACTCGCCCGGATTTCCGGCCGCGATGCACCACCAGGGCCCATCCGGGAGCCCATGGCGCGATGTACCTGGTGATCAGATTGAGGCTGAACTTGTTGGCGTGGGCGACCCATCGTGGCGTGGGCATCGAGTAACTCCTCGCGTGTGGAATTTCTCCTTCGAGCGTAACCCTCGAAGGCCCAGAACTCCACGGTTGTAGAATTTCTCCCCATGCCTCCGACAGGACGACGACCGGGCAAGGCCGACACGCGAAAGCTCTTGGTGGACACCGCCCGCCGAGCCTTCGCCGAGACCGGCTACGAGAAGGCGACGGTCCGCGGCATAGCCTCCGCCGCCAGCGTCGATCCGGCGCTGATCCGCCACTACTTCGGCACCAAGGCCGACCTGTTCCGCGCCGCCATGGGCTGGCCGTTCGAGCCCGCCGAGGTCGCCGCCCGCCTCACCGCCGGCGATCCGGCCGGCCTCGGCGAACGCCTCACCCGCTTCTTCTTCGAAGCCTGGGAACAGCCCCGGACCCAGGCTCCATTGCTGGCCATCATGCGCGGCGCGGCCACCCACGACGAGTCGGCCGCACTGGTCCGCGAGTTCCTCGAACAACAGCTCTACGCACAGCTGACAACCGCCCTCCCCGGCCCGGACGCCGCGCTGCGCCTCAACCTGGCAATGGGCCAGTTGCTGGGAATCGCCTACCTCCGCCACATCCTGCGCGTCGAACCCCTCGCCTCGGAACCGGTGGACAACCTCGTCGCCCGAGTTTCACCGGTGATCACCGGCCATCTCACGCCGGAATGACCGAACCTGGTGACATCACGCTTCATCGAAAATCGGTGTGCCCGGGAGGATTCGAACCTCCGGCCCCTTGCTTCGTAGACAAGTGCTCTATCCGCTGAGCTACGGGCACGTGACCCCGCGCGGATGTCGGCGTTGACATCTACTCGGCACTGAGGTGCGCGGGGTTGGATGGATTGGTTCCCTCGGTGAGATTCGAACTCACACAAGACGCATTCTGAGTACGCCGCCTCTGCCGATTGGGCTACGAGGGAATGACATCGGACGAATAGTGAAAGAGCCGCTGTCCGTGGCTTGTGCCCGGCAGCGGCCCCTGGTGGGTCGGTGATACCGATCCGCTAGGACACGCTGCGGCCGAGTCGGGCACGGAGTCGGCGGGCGAGGTCGAACAGGGATGCGGGCTGGTTCAGCTCGGTCACGGGGGCCGCCTTTCCGGTGTCGTCGGGTGGAGATGTTGGAACTACGGTAGCAACGAGCTCCGAAGCGGTAAAACGATTTACGGGTGACTGCACGGTCGGCGGACTGGTGTGCTGATCACCGTAGTGAAGCACCGGAAACTGATTCCGGTTGGCGGCGGGGTGTCAGAACTTGCCGCGCATCCGACGAATCGTGCCCATTTTCGGCGCAGCGAAGATTCGGCAATCGTGTGCCGACCGCTGCGCTTCGTGCAAGGCAGTCGGTGTGCCGCCGTTGATCTTGCGGAATGGCGTGGTGGCTGAATTCCGCAGAAGTTTGCCCGGTCGTCGCTCGACGGTAATCCGGTATGTCCGTTTCGTGCGATCGGCACCCGGCCGGTCGCTATCGTTCCGTTCGGTTGGTTCCAAGCGGAAGGGGATTGGTGTCCGGCATGGTTGGTTTGATCGAAGCGGTGCCGCCGCCCACGCCGAGTTTCGGGGATTTTCTCCGGCACTTGCGGGATGAGCGGAGTCTGTCTCGGGAGGGGTTGGCGAAGTCCGCGGGTGTCAGCGCCAGCTATATCAATCATCTGGAGATCGGACGCCGCGACCGCCCGACTCGCCCGGTAGTCGAGGCGTTGGCCGGGAGATTGGAACGGGCGCTGCCGCTTTCGGAGGACGAGCGGAGATACCTGTTCGACCTGGCGGATCTGCGGGACATCGAGGTGCCCGAAGTTGCCGATTTGCGCGCCGACATCTCCCCTGAGATGTTGCGCCGTATCGATCGCTGCGGATCTGATCCAGCCGGATACTTCGACCTGCGCTGGAACATCCTGGCCCTCAACGAAGCAGCCCACCAAGCCTTTCCAGGATTGCAGGAAATCGGGAACGTCATGCACTGGCTGCTGTCAGACAGGCGTTCGGATGCCGTGCTGGCCGAACACGACCGGGTCGTGGAGTCCGCCGTGGCCGCACTCCGCGCCCGCATCGCTCTGCCCCGCAATTCCGTCTGGGCGGGGCAATTGCTGGCCGAACTGTGCCGCTATCCCGAATTCGCGCGGCGGTGGGCGGCCGGGCGAGTGACCTACTCGCTCGCACAGCCTGCCCTGCACCTGCGAGATTGCGTGTCCGGCAAATCATTCCGGATTGAACTGCAACTCTACGACGTCGACACCGCCCGAAATCCCGGCTGGACAAGGATGTTCTGGGGAATCGGCGTGCGCTGAGGCGGCGCCGATCTGGGCTGCCCGCCCACGGGCTGTTGTTCAGTTTGCTGGACTGGCGTAGCTGCGGATGGTGTCCTCGATCGCTTGCTGCCGGCCTCGGTTGTCGAATGGGTCCGCGCCGTCGAGAATTTCGTCCAGAATCGCGGCGCGATCCAATGTGGCCGGGACGCGGTGTGATTGCCGTGCGCTCACCACGACGGCGAGCAGAACCGTGGCGTAGATGCGCGACCGCGGCACGGTCAGTCGCCAACCGCGCCGTTCCAGCTCTCGAATCCGGGACTCCACCATGTCGAGTACGTCCTGGATGACTTGCAGTTCGATCTGCTCGGGGTCATCGGGGTCATCGGGGTCATCAGGGGAGCGGTGGGCGTGCGGGTCCATATCCTCACCCGGCCCGGTGTCGGCCGTGGCGGCGGTGGGTGTTGGCGAGCGGGATGCGGTGGAATCGTTGGCCGCCCGCACTCAGCGGCGAATCACTGAGTGTGGCTGCGGTTTCGGTGTGGTCGACGCTGACTCCCCATGCGGTGGCGACGCACAGGAGTAGCGCGACGATGGTCGAGAGCAACTGGAGCACGGCTGACATCATGCGAATCCCCTTGAAATGGAGGTATTTACGAAACAGGTGAGTGGTCCATACGAGCGTGTCGACAACGACACCACGTCCTGAGACCGGGGGACCTGGTTGTTCTGGAATTCCACTGGAGAATTGCCATTTACCCAGGTTCATTTCCGGGAACGGTGTCAAACTGATTCCGTTCGCTGCGGTCCAAATATTCCGTGTACCAGGGGGTAACCGTGACGGCCGACGAGGACAGTACCCTTCCGCGCCGACAGCTCGGGCGATTCCTGCGCCAATATCGCGAGGAAGTCGGTTTGACGATGGCCCAGGCGGCCAAGCTCGTCGAGATCGGAACGAGCACACTGCACCGGCTCGAGAAGGGCACCGCCGACAAGGTGCGTGTCCGAATCATCGGGCACCTGTGCGAGATCTACGAATGCTCGGCGGACGACACCGCCGCGATGCAGAAGCTCGCCGAGCAGGCTGCGGTCAAGACGTGGTATCAGGAATACGGCGACCTGTTGCCGGGCGGCTTCGATCACTACGTTGGCCTGGAAGCTGCTGCACGGCACTTGATCTCGTATCAGGAACTGGTGCCGGGGTTGCTGCAGACACCGGAATACGCGCGCACCATGATTCGCAACTTCCGGACAGATGTGTCCGACTGTGATGTCGAGCGCCGAGTGGAGTTGAGGCTGCGACGGCAAAAGATCATCACGCGAAAATCCGATCCCGTCCGGCTCGACGTGGTGCTGCACGAATCGGCGCTGCGCCGGGTCGTCGGCAACCCCCGGATCATGGCGAATCAATTGCGGCACTTGGCCAATGCCGGAACCAGGCCCACGATCGAGCTGCGAGTGCTGTCCTTCACCGCCGGTATGCCGATGGGCTTGCTGCCGGGACCGTTCGTGATCCTCGACTTCGGTCTCGACCTCAAAGGTCGCTGTCCGGAGCCTCCGGTCGTCTACGTCGAGAGTGTGCTCACCGCGCAGATCTATCTTCAGAAGGAAACGGACATTCAGCGCTATCGTGCGGTATCGGCCGCGCTTCATGACGCATCGCTGGATGCCGAGGACAGCCGAGCGCTGCTGAGGAAGATCGCAAAGGAGTACGAGACGTGAACGCGAACCCTGGCATCTGGTTCAAGAGCAGTCACAGCCAAGGGGATCAGGAATGCGTCGAGGTCTGCCACGCGGTCGACCGGGTGGGGGTCCGCGATTCCAAGGATTGCGGTGCGGGCCCTGAGCTCTGGTTCTCGGCGGCCGCGTGGGATGCCTTCCTGGCCGGCGGGATGTGGCGGGGTTGAGCGATCCGCGACCACCCGAGCTGAAGTGCTACGGCTCGAACCTGGGCTGACAGAACCGGAGTCTGCCATTTACATTGACACTGTCACATTGGTATGTGACAGTGTCAGTATGCAGTGGACGATCGCGGAACTGGCCTCTGAAGCTGCGGCGGCAGTGGAGCGTCTCGGGATCGAGGCGCCCAACGGCAAGGTGGGGGAGGTGCCGGACGTGCGGATGTTGCGCTATTACGGGTCGCTCGGATTGCTCGATCGACCCGCGGAGGTACGGGGGCGGACCGCGTATTACGAGCGGAGGCATCTACTACAGGTCATCGCCGTCAAACGGTTGCAGGCTGAAGGGGAGACGCTGGCACAGGCTCAGCGCCGGCTTATCGGCTGCACCGATAGCGAGCTCGAGGACATCGCTCGCCTCGATGAAGCCGGGCCGCGCAAGCGGTTCTGGGCCGAGCGCCCGGTGCAGCGCAGCGTCGCGCCCCTGGCCGAGATGTCCGTCGGTGTGCCGCTGGCTCCGGGGTGCACGGTGCTGTTCACACCCGACCGCACGCTCGATGCCGACGATCTCGCGGCCATCCAGCACGCGGGCCGGGAACTTCTCCGAACGCTCGAAAGTCGCGGGCTCGTTACCGCAGAACGGAATACGCCATGACCGCCATCCCCACTGTCATCGATGAAGAGTTGACTCGCATCGCGGGCTCGCGCGCCGGCGACGAGCTCGTCACCGGCGTCCTGCGCGGCAGCGCGGGCGAACGCGATGGACTGCCGCTGGTGGCCATGGATGTGCACGTGTCCGTCGTCGGTCTGGTGGCGACCACCACTGTTCGCCAGGTCTTCCGCAATACGCGCGGCACCGGAATCGAAGCGGTGTACATCTTTCCGCTGCCCGATCGTGCCGCGGTCACCGAGTTCACCGCCGATCTGGCCGGTCGCCGGATCGAGGGCGTTCTCCAGGAACGTCAAGCGGCCCGAGACACGTATGACCAGGCCATTGCCGGCGGTCATCGCGCCGCGCTCGCCGAGGAGGACCGGTCCGGGGTCTTCACCACGACGGTCGGCAACCTGCAACCGGGGGAGGAGGCCGCGCTCACCCTGGTACTGACCGGTCCACTGCCGGTCGACGGTGGTGAGGCGACCCTGCGCTTCCCGCTCGTGGTCCCGCCCCGCTACATCCCGGGCACACCGCTGGACGGTCCGTCCGTCGGCGCCGGTACCGCCCTCGACACCGATGCCGTGCCCGACGCGAGCCGCATCACCCCGCCCGTGCTGTTGCCCGGCCAATCCTCGCCTGTCGCACTGTCTTTGACCGCGACCATCGACTCGGCGGGGCTCGGTCCGGTAGCGGTCCGCTCCAGCCTGCACGCCGTGGCGACGGACACCGAGGGTGGGACCACAACGGTCCGCCTGCATCCCGGCGAACGACTGAATCGCGATGTCGTCCTGCGCCTGGCGTTCGGTAGTGGTGTGGAGCTCGGATGCGCCGCCGTCCTCGCCGAGGACACCATCCAGGTCACCCTTGTTCCCGCGGTGGCCACCGCGGCCGCGCGACGCGACCGCGACGTGGTCGTGCTGCTCGATCGCTCGGGTTCCATGGACGGCTGGAAGATGGTGGCAGCGCGCCGGGCCGCGGCCCGGGTCGTGGATACCCTCACCGATCGGGATCGCTTCGCGGTACTGGCTTTCGATCACATGGCCGAACACCCGACCGGCCTGGATCGCGGGCTCGTCCCCGCCCTGGACCGGAATCGTTTCGCGGCTGTCGGCTGGCTGGCGGGACTCGAGGCGCGCGGCGGCACCGAACTCGCCGGTCCGCTCGAGGAATGCGCCGATCTCCTGCGCGTCGACGAAGGCCGCGATCGTATTCTGGTCCTGGTCACCGACGGGCAGGTGGGCGACGAAGACCGAGTACTGGCGCGAATCAGCCCACGTATCAACGGAACTCGTGTCTTCACTCTCGGTATCGACCGGGCCGTCAACGCGGGCTTCCTGCAGCGGCTGGCCGACGCCGGCGCGGGCCGTTGCGAACTCGTGGAAACCGAGGACCGGCTCGATGAGGTGCTCACCGGCATTCATCGCCGGATCGCCCCGCCGATCCTGACCGATGTCGTCGTGGAGGTCGACGGTCACGCGGTCACCGATCCGGCTCCGGCGCACAGTGATCTGTTCGAGGGCGCGCCGCTGCTCCTCGGCGGCCGGGTCGAGGGAGCCGTCAGCACCGTGACGGTGCGAGCCGAAACCGCCGCGGGCGAACCCTTCTCCATCACTCTCACCCCCACCCGCTCCGACGACAAGGCGGTTCGCGCCGTCTGGGCGCGGGCTCGGCTCCGCGACCTGGAGGATGCCTATGCCGCCGGAACCGGGCAGGTCCTCCCCGCCCGGATCGTCGAATTCTCCTTGGCCCATGGCGTATTGAGTCGGTTCACGGCGTTCATCGCGGTCGACCGCAGTCGCAAGACGATCGGTGGGCAGCAGACGGTCGTGCAGCCGGTCGAAGCCGCGGACGGCTGGGACATGCTCGCCACCCCGCATGTCGAAATCAACGCCATGCGGGGGCGTTCCGTGTCGGCACCCGGGAGCGCCTACCCGGCAGCGCCCGCGGCTGCCTACGGTTCGCCGCCGCCCCAGGCCAGTGCTCCACGTTCGGCGCCCCTGGCGGGTGCGCCGCTCCCCGCTGCGCCCTTCACGCAACACGCGCGTCGGCCGGAGCCGGGATCGCTGCCCTCCGATGGGCAGCGCCGCCTCTTCGGCCGCCGCCGAGCGAGGTCGGAGTCCAAGTCGGCAAACACATCCATACCGGATGTCGTCCTCCCCTTCATCGACCGGCTGCGCGCCCTGCTCGACGCACCCGACCCGGTGGTCGCGACCGAACTCGCCGACCTACTCCATACCGTCGGTGCTCCCGTGGACCTGGTCGAAGCCCTGCGCCGCCTGGCCGCGGCACTGACCATCGGAGACGCGACCGCCGTCGGAACAACTGTCGGCGAAATCCGAAGTCTGCGTACGGAACTTGCCTCGCCTCCGCCGGGAAAGCCGCGCCGCGAGTTCTGGCAGTGAGCGCGCGACCGCGCCCGCATCAGGTCGACCAGGCCTCCGATTCGGGCACGGTTGAACGATTCTCGGGTGGAGTCAGCGCAGGGAGTAGACGTAGCGGCTGGTGGGGATCACGTCGAGGTCGCGGTCGGCGCCGAAGCGGGAGATGCTGTCGAGCATGCGGGTGCAGCGGCGTTCCAGTTCGGCGTCGTCGCCGTCGGAGCCCCAGTAGGCGTGCGGGTCGGACATGGCGGCCATGGGGAAGAGTTCCTCGACGATGGCGTCGACTCGGCCGCCGGGGGTCATGGGGGCCAGCACCGGATTCTGGATGTATGCCAGGCTGGCCTGATTGGCGAGGGCGACCGGGGTGTGGTCGCCGATCCAGCTTTCCAGCCATTGCTCCCGTGTCATGTGCGAGGGGATTCGCAGGATCGCGATGCGGGACAAGGCTTCCGCGCGGCTGCCGCTGTCGGCGCGGGGCGGGGGCAGCGGGGTGAGCTCGTCGACGAGGAAGCCTTCGATTCGATCGGCGAGGGGCCGCAGCAGGGCGGCGATGTGATCGGGCTCCTCGACGCCGCGCACCGTGACAATGGCGTCGACGGGGGTGTCGTAGGTGCAGAACCAGAGTTCGGCCCCGGCCACATACTCGTCGCGGATATTGACCTGTAATTCGCTGACCCCGCATCGGGCCAGGGCCCTGCGCAATTCACCGTCGTGCAGATTGGTCTTCAGTTCGGCCCCCCACAGCAGATACGTCAGTTTCATAGCTTCGCTAACCGTGGTGTGATGTGGATCATCCTGCGTACTGAACGGTAACTCAGACTTTGCAGCGATGACCGGGCGGTCTCAGTGACCGGGACTGCCACATCGATCACGCACTCGACGTGTGGGAAGCTCTCGGGCTATTCGCCCCCCTCGACCCGCGCGGGCTCGTCCGCACCGAGCAGCTCGTCCTGAATCACCTCGAGCATGCAGGTGTTGTTGTCGAGCAACCCCAGCATCTCGTCCAGGCGGTCGTACTTCATCAGCCATCGTCGCGCGCTGCGCGCGGGGAATCAAGAATCGAGCCCTGCTCGATGACGGCTCGATTCCACCCCGTCCTGTCGGACCGCTCGCCCTACAATCCCCGGCGTGAGTCTTACCGCCGCCGACCTGGTCGGCTATATCGATCGCGACCTCGACAACGATCTGGCGCGCTGGTTCCCCGACGTGGAACCCGTGCGGGTCCCCGAGGAATCCCGCTCGGTCGCACCGTTTCTGGAGCGACTGGACGACGACCACGCCGCCGCGCTGGCCGCGTTCGACGATCGCGTCCGATCCGGTCGGATGCCCCAGTTCCTCGACATCTTCGACTGGTCCTACGCCTTCGATTTCGCCGGAAACGACTGCGGCATCCTCGATTCCGACTACGCCACCGAACTGACCGACGACGATGTCTACTCCGTCGGCGCCGACGGCGGCGGCAACCTGTACGTCGTGCTCACCAATGGTCAAGTGGCCGTGTGGTTTCACGAGGAGGAGGTGGTCGAGGCCGGCACCCGCTTCGACAACCTCGACGTCTTCGTGTGGTCGATGGTCCGCTATCGCGCGGTGCGAGCGGGCGTGCTGGAACGCTCGGCCGTGGAGGCCGACTTCCAGGCGCTGGGTCAGGATGGTGCGCTCCAACCGGAACTCGGGCTGCTGCGACTGATGCGGTGACGTTGCCGTCGTGCCGGGCGAAGCGGCGAATGCTCGCCCGGCACAACACGATCCACTGTGGGCGGTCGGCTACTATCGTCCGGAAGTACTGCACACCAGGGGGATTCCATGCGCAAGACCATCGCTTCGTGCCTATCCGCGGTCAGTGTGACGCTCGCCGCGCTGTCGGTAGCCGGTTGTGATCCGGAGAACTCCGCGGCGGCGACAACGTCGAGCCTGCCGACTGTTCCCAGCGTCGTCGTGCCCGACGTCTCGGGTGACAGGCCCACCAAGGCGAAGGCCGCGCTCGAGGCGGCCGGGTTCACCGTGAAATTCGCGAACGGTACCGGGCGCGCGCCGAACGGGTCGGAATGTGTTGTGAGCACGCAGGATCCGAAGGCGGGGACCCAGGCCGCAGCGGGCACGACGGTGACCGTGCGCACCAGCGGCATCGTGCCGCCGCACAGTCAGCCGGGGGATCCCGGCGCGGTCTGCTGATTCCACCTGATGCGGTAGCCGCGCGTCAGCGCTTCTCCCGGCTCGGCCGATTGCCGATGGTGCCCAGGAGGGCGTCCGCCTCCGCGTGCACCCGTGTGCGCAGCGCCTCGACCACCGCGGCCACCTCGGGGCGACGCAGCGTCTCGGCGCGGGAGACCAGCCAGTAGGCGAGGCGGACGCCGACCTGGTCGGGCAGCACGCGCACCAGATCGGCGTGCCGGTCGGCCATGAAACAGGGCAGCAGTCCCAGGCCGGCGGCGGCGCGGGTCGCCTCCACATGGACGAAAACATTGGTGGAGGAGATGGATTCGCGCATGGCGGGGGCGAATCCGGAAGCCAGGTCCAGATCGTCGACCTGGAGCATGGAGTCGATGAAGTAGATCAGGGGATGGTGCCGCAGGTCGTCGACGGAGGCGGGGATGCCGTGCTCGGCCAGGTAGGCCCGGGACCCGTACAGGCCGAGCACGTAATCGCCCAGGCGCACGGCCTCGGCGCGGCGCAGCCGTGGTTCGCCGACCACGACCTCGAGATCCAGGCCCGAGCGTTGGAGCGACGCGCGCCGGGTGCCGGTGACGATCTCGACGCTGATCCGGGGGTGCAGGCGCTGCACGCCCGCGATCGCCGGGGCGGCCAGATAGGCGCTGAAACCGTCGGTGGCCGAGATGCGGACCACGCCTTCGAGCACACGCACGCCGCGCGCGCCGGTCAGGGATTTGACCGCCGATTCGACGGATTCGGCGGCCCGCAGGGCTTCGCGGCCCAGATCGGTGAGTTCCCATCCGCCCGTGCCGCGGTCCAGCACCCGTCCGCCCAGAGCCCGTTCGAGCGCGGCGATGCGCCGCGAGATGGTGGTGTGGTTGATGCCGAGCTCCTCGGCCGCGGAGACGTAGCGACCGCTGCGACCGACCGCCAGCAGCACCAGAAGATCGTCGGGGCTCGGAGTGGCGGAGGTCACGCTCATTTCTGCAGCTTTGCAGATATCGGTTGCGAAAGTGGTCATTGCAGCGGCTTTCGTCTGCACGAATACTCTCTTTCAGTTCTGTGGGCCGCGTCACAACACGGCCCGTTCGTGAAGGAGATCAGGCATGAGCGTCCGAGAAGCGGTGCGGCAGGCCGGTACCGGCCCCGCCGCACTCCGCAGGGTGGTGGCGGCCTCCATGGCCGGGACCGTCGTGGAGTGGTACGAGTTCTTCCTCTACGGCACCGCGGCCACGTTGGTGTTCAACAAGGTGTTCTTCGCCAAGGGGACCAGCGATCTGGATGCCATCCTGGCCGCGTTCGTCACCTACGCGGTCGGCTTCGCCGCGCGGCCCATCGGCGGAATCGTGTTCGGGCACTTCGGCGATCGGCACGGCCGCAAGAAGCTGCTGCAGCTGAGCCTGGTGCTGGTCGGCGCGGCCACCTTCCTGATGGGCTGTCTGCCGACTTTCGGACAGGTCGGCTACCTGGCTCCCGTACTGCTGGTGACGCTGCGGTTCATCCAGGGCTTCGCCATCGGCGGCGAGTGGGGCGGGGCGGTGCTGCTGGTGGCCGAGCACAGTCCCAGTCGCGGGCGCGCCTTCTGGTCGTCCTGGCCGCAGGCGGCGGTACCGCTCGGGAACATGGTCGCCACCCTCGTGCTGCTGGTGCTGACCACATCGCTGTCGGACGCGGCGTTCCTGTCCTGGGGCTGGCGGGTCGCCTTCTGGCTCTCGGCCGTGGTCGTGCTGATCGGCTACTACGTGCGCAGCAAGATCACCGACGCGCCCATTTTCCTTGCGGCGCAACAACAGGCTGAGCAGGAGAAGGCGGCCTCGTTCAGCCCGTTCGAGGTGCTGAAGCGGTACCCGCGCGGCGTGTTCACGGCCATGGGTCTGCGCTTCGGCGAGAACATCATGTACTACCTGGTCGTCACTTTCTCCATCACCTATCTCAAGGTGCACGTGGGTGCGAACACCAAGGTGATCCTGTGGTGGCTACTGGCCGCGCACGCAGTGCATTTCGCGGTCATTCCACTGGCCGGACGGCTCAGTGACCGATACGGGCGCAAACCGATCTATCTCATCGGCGCGCTGGCGGCGGGAACCTGGGGCTTCTTCGGATTCGCGCTGATGGATTCCAAGCACAACGCCCTGATCCTGCTCGCCATCATCGTCGGGCTGGTGTTCCACGCCTTCATGTACGCGGCGCAGCCGGCGATCATGGCCGAGATGTTCCCCACCCGCATGCGGTATTCCGGTGTGTCTCTGGGCTATCAGGTGACCTCCATCGTGGCGGGCTCGGTCGCGCCGATCATCGCGGTGAAGCTGCTCGACGTCTACAAGTCCGCGGTGCCGATCGCGGTGTACCTGGCCGCGGCGTGTGCGGTGACGGTGATCGCGGTGCTGTGCGCGAAGGAGACCAAGGGCCTCGACCTCGAAGCCGTCGACCGCGCCGACGCGGAAGAGACCGCGCCGCAGGCTGATGCGAAGCCGGTGAACGCATGAACCCGGGCGGCGACGGCGACCTACGCGGGCGCACCGCGCTGGTCACCGGCGGCGGGAGCGGAATCGGCGCGGCGTGCGCGCGTGAACTGGCCGGTCGCGGCGCCGCGGTGCGGGTCGCCGACATCGACGGGGTGGCCGCCGAGACGGTGGCCGCCGAGATCGGCGGTACCGCCTGGGAAGTCGACCTGTCCGAGGTCGCCGCCCTGGAGCACCTGGAACTGGAGGTGGACATCCTGGTCAACAATGCCGGCGTCCAAACCGTAGCTCCCATCACCGAATTCCCGCCCGAGCGCTTCCGGACCATGCTCGCGCTCATGGTGGAGGCGCCGTTCCTGCTCACCCGCGCCGCCCTGCCGCACATGCAGCGGCAGCGGTTCGGGCGGATCGTCAATGTCTCCTCCGTGCACGGTCTGCGCGCCTCGGCCTTCAAGTCCGCGTACGTGACGGCCAAGCACGCCCTCGAGGGCCTGTCCAAGGTGACGGCGCTGGAAGGCGGCCCGTTCGGGATCACCAGCAACTGCGTCGATCCGGGATATGTGCGGACTCCCCTGGTAGACAAGCAGATCGCCGATCAGGCCAAGGCCCACGGGATCGCCGAGCAGGAGGTGGTGCAGACCATCATGCTCACCGAGAGCGCGATCAAACGGCTCGTCGAACCGGAGGAGGTCGCCTCGCTGGTCGGCTGGCTCACCTCCGCTATGGCGGGCATGGTGACCGGCGCTTCGTACACCATGGACGGTGGATGGAGCGCGCGATGACGGGGATCTTCACACCGGCGGCGGGCCACGAGCCGCAGTGGACACCGAGCCCCGACGTCATCGAGGGCGCGCAGATCACCCGGTTCGCGCGGTTCGTGACGGCGCGCACCGGCGTGCAGTTGCCCGACTATCGGGCGCTGTGGCAGTGGTCGGTCGACGATCTGCCCGGTTTCTGGCGGGCGGTGTGGGACTGGTTCGAGCTCGGCGAGGCGCCCGGTGTGGCGCTGGCCGACGACTCGATGCCGGGCGCCCGCTGGTTCCCGGGCGCGACGGTCAATTACGTCGACCAGGTGGTGCGGCAGGCATGCGCCGACCGCCCGGCCATCGTGGCGCTGCATGAGGAGTCCGCGCCGCGCGAGCTGTCCTGGTCGGAATTGCTCACGCGCACAGCAGCTCTCGCCCGGTCGTTGCGCACGCTCGGTGTCGGGCCCGGGGATCGGGTGGCCGGGTACCTGCCCGATATCGCCGAGACGGTGATCGCCTTCCTCGCCACCGCGAGCATCGGCGCGATCTGGAGCGTCTGTGGGCAGGACTACTCCGCGCAGGCCGCGCTGGATCGGCTCGGGCAATTGGAGCCGGCCGTGCTGATCACCGCGGACGGCTACCGGTACGCGGGCAGAGCGCACGACAAACGGGACGAGGTCGCCGCGTTGCGCGCCGGACTGTCGTCCCTGCGGGCGACCGTGGCCGTCTCCCGGCTCGGGCACGGCGTGCCCGGCGCGTTGACCTGGGACAGCGCCGCCTCGATGGAGGATGCCGGATGCGGAATCGATACGGTGGCAGTGGATTTCGACCATCCGCTGTGGGTCCTGTACTCCTCCGGCACCACCGGAAAGCCGAAGGGGATCGTGCACGGGCACGGCGGGGTGCTGCTCGAACACCTGAAATCGCTGTCCCTGCAATCGGATATCGGGCCCGAGGACACCTTCTTCTGGTACGCCAGCCCGTCGTGGATGATGTGGAACTATCAGGTCGCCGGGTTGCTGGTCGGGGCAACCATCGTCTGCTACGACGGCAGCCCCGCCCACCCCGCGCCGGACGGGCTGTGGCAGTTGGCGGCCCGTACCCGCGCGACCGTGGTGGGCACCAGCCCCGGATATCTGCTTGCCTGCGAGAAGGCCGGTTCGGTGCCCGGTCGTGACCACGACCTGTCGGCCCTGCGGTCGGTGGGCGTCACGGGTGCGGCGCTGCCGCCGTCGTCCTCACTCTGGGTGCGCGACACCGTGGGTGAGCACGTGTCGGTGTCCTCGATCAGCGGCGGCACCGATGTGGTGTCGGCTTTCTTCGGCGGCGTGCGGACGGTGCCGGTCTGGCCCGGTGAGCTGTCGGCGCCCTATCTCGGTGTGGCGCTGGACGCCTGGGACGAAAACGGCCGTCCGGCGCGGCGTGCGGTGGGGGAGTTGGTGATCACCCAACCCATGCCCTCGATGCCCCTGCGATTCTGGAACGACCCTGACGGCGTCCGATACCGCGAGGCCTACTTCGACGTCTACCCCGGCGTGTGGCGGCACGGCGACTGGATCACCCGCACCGAGCGCGGCAGTGTGATCGTGCACGGGCGTTCGGATTCCACCCTGAACCGCAATGGGATTCGCATGGGCAGCGCCGACATCTACCAGGCCGTGAGCGGCCTGCCCGAGATCGCAGAGGCGCTGGTGCTCGGCATCGAGCAGCCGGGAGGCGGCTACTGGATGCCGTTGTTCGTCGTGCTCGCCGAGGGCGTCGAGTTGACCGACGAGGTACGTCATCGCGTGAATACGGCTATCCGCAGCGAACTCTCGGCGCGGCACGTACCCGACGAGATCATCGCCGCCCCGGGCATCCCGCACACCCGGACCGGCAAGAAGCTCGAGGTCCCGCTGAAGAAGCTGTTCCAGGGCGGAGATCCCGCCGAGGTCGTTGCGCGCGGGGCCGTCGACCGACCGGAACTGCTGGACTGGTTCGCGGCGCTGCGGCCCGCGTAGGACAGTCCGCCCGCTTCGATCACTCGCCTACCGGACCACTCGATGCGGGCTCGGCCGGCTTACGGGACTGCCACCAGTGGCGCAGCTGGTCCATGCGGGTGGCGCGGGCGGGCCAGAACTCCTCGACGCTGGCGTTGAACTCCGCGCCGAGGATGATCGCGAAACCTAGGAAGAAGGTGAAGAGCAGGAACGCGATCGGGGTGGCCAGCGCGCCGTAGGAGATGCCGGTGCGGGTGACCCAGGCCAGGTAGCGGCGCAGCCCCTCGCTGGCGGCCATGAAGAAGACGCCCGCGACCAGCGCGCCGCCGAACAGCCGATGCCACGGCAGGGTGCGGTGCAGGGCCGTCTTGTAGAGGAAGGTCAGCCCGACGATGAGCAGCAGACCGGTGCCCGGATAGTAGAAGGCGTCGATCAGCCGCAGCCCCGGCTCCCGCCACCCATGCGGGAGCACCCGGCCCATCAGCGTCGGGCCCAGCGCGATCAACGGCAGGATCAGCACCGCGACGACGAGGAAGCCGACATAGAGCAGCAGCGCGAAGATCCGCTGCCAGACCGGGTGTCGCGCGGTCGCCTGCCCGTGCGCGGCGGTGATGGCGTCGACGAAGGTGGCCATCGCCGAGGACCCGGCCCACAGCGACAACACGAACCCCACCGACACCACCCCGCCGTGCCCACGCTGCAGCACATCGTTCACGGTCGGCTGGACCAGCGTGTCGACCACGCTCGGGCTGAACGCCTTACGCGCGAAACTCACGATCTTGGACTGCACGATGTTCACGGTGTTCGGCCCGAACCAGTGCCCGACGTAGCCCAGGCTGCCGAGCAGACCCAGCAGCAGCGGGGCCAGCGACAGCGTCTGCCAGAAGGCGGCCGCGGCGGATTTGGCGAAGATCGAGTCGGCCCACGCCTTGACCGCGACATGCGTGACGAGCTGCCGGATGCGGCCCCATCGGGTAGCGGCGAGCACGACGGGTGTGCCCGGTGCGGACGCGTCGGCGTGTTGCGGAGATTCGTCGTGCGCGTTCATCGTGGTCCAAGCATCGCCTACCAGGGCTTCGAATGGGATGGGACCCGCAATGTGTCGTGCGGCACTCGACGGGGCTGTGTCGGATTGGAAAGCAGTCGGTCGTACTCGCTAATCTCTTCCGAGTGACTTCGGGTGGTGGCGGTTCGCTACGTGCATGGCAACGCAGGGCACTGACGAAGTATCTGACGGCCAAGCCACGGGACTTCCTCGCCGTCGCCACGCCGGGCGCGGGTAAGACGACCTTCGCGTTGCGGGTGGCGGCCGAGCTGCTCAACGATCGCACGGTCGACCAGGTGACGGTGGTCGCGCCGACCGAGCACCTCAAGCATCAGTGGGCGGCCTCGGCCGCGCGTACCGGCATCCAGCTGGATTCGAATTTCTCCAACTCGACCGGTTCCACTTCGTCGGACTATCACGGCGTGGTGGTGACCTACGCGCAGATCGCGTCGCATCCGTTCAAGCACCGGGTGCGCACCGAGAACCGCAAAACGCTGGTGATCATGGATGAGATCCATCACGCCGGTGACGCCAAGAGCTGGGGTGAGGCGGTCGAAGAAGCGTTCAGCGACGCCACCCGCCGCCTGCACCTGACCGGAACCCCGTTCCGCAGCGACGACTCCAAGATTCCGTTCATCACCTACGAGGCCGACGAGTCCGGGTTCGAGAAGTCGCGCGCCGACCACACCTACGGCTACTCCGAGGCGCTCGCGGACGGCGTCGTCAGACCCGTGGTCTTCCTCGCCTATTCCGGTGAGGCGCACTGGCGCGACAGCGCGGGCGAGGAGTATTCGGCCCGCCTGGGTGAGCCCCTCAACGCCGAGCAGACCGCGCGCGCCTGGCGCACCGCCCTGGACCCGGCCGGCGACTGGATGTCGAAGGTCCTCACCGCGGCCGACACCCGGCTGCGGCAGTTGCGCGCGACCGGCATGCCCGACGCCGGCGGCCTGGTCATCGCCACCGACCAGGAGAAGGCGCGCGACTACGCCGAACTGCTGGAACACATCTCCGGCACCAAGCCGACCATCGTGCTCTCCGACGATCCCGACTCCTCCAGCCGCATCGGCGAGTTCAGCGAGAACACCGATCCCTGGATGGTCGCGGTGCGCATGGTGTCCGAGGGCGTCGACGTGCCGCGCCTGGCGGTCGGCGTGTACGCCACCAGCGCCTCGACCCCGCTGTATTTCGCGCAGGCCATCGGCCGTTTCGTGCGTGCCCGCAAGACCGGTGAGACCGCGAGTGTGTTCCTGCCCTCGGTGCCGGTGCTGCTGGATCTGGCCGCCCAGCTGGAGTTGCAGCGTGACCACGTCATCGGCAAGCCGCACCGGGAGGCGAACGGGCTCGAGGACGAGCTGCTGATCGACGCCAACAAGCAGAAGGACGAGCCGGGCGAGGAGGAGAAGAAGTTCATCGCCCTGGCCGCCGACGCCGAGCTCGACCAGGTCATCTACGACGGCGACTCGTTCGGCACCGCCACCTTCTCCGGCAGCGACGAGGAGGCCGACTACCTCGGCATCCCGGGCTTGCTCGACGCCGACCAGATGCGCGCCCTGCTGCGCGAACGCCAGTCGCGTCAGCTCCAGGACCGCACCGCCGCCGCCGAGGCTCGCCCGTCCGGGGCCGGCGTGGAGGCGGCCGCCGAACGCGCCGCCACCGCAGACCGGCTCTCCGAGCTGCGCCGCGAACTCAACAGCCTGGTTGCCATGCACCACCACCGCACCGGCAAACCCCACGGCGTCATCCACGGCGACCTGCGCCGCGAATGTGGGGGCCCGCCAACGGCTCTGGCCACCGCCGACCAGCTCGCTCAGCGGATCGCCAGCCTGCGCCGCGTCTGAGCGGCCAGGCTCACACGATCTGTAGCTCCACCTCGACGGGATCGCCCGCGGACAGCCCTTCGGCTGTCCGCACGGCCTTCTTCACCGGCAGGATGTATGTGCCTTCCTTGCGGGCCGGGAAGATCGATGTCGACCAACGACTGGCGCCCACGGTGACCTTCACCTTGACCGAACCGAATCCGCTCGAGGTGTGGCCGTACAGCTCGTCGATCTCGTCGGTGACCGCTTCGGGCAGGCTCACGAAATGCCACGCGGCCTGAGCCTCCCACTCCCAGAGCTCAGCGGTGAAGGTATACGTGGACTTCGCCATGACCCGACGATAACCGCGGGGTCCGACAGATCAGCCGGTGAAGTAGCGGGCGGGGGAGACGCCGACCTCGCGGTGGAAGGCGGCGACGTAGGCGCTCGGGGTGGCGTAGCCGACACGAGCCGCGATCCGGGCCACCGGCAGGCCCGCCGCCAGCAGCGGCAGAGAAGCGGCCAGGCGGAGCTGGGTTCGCCACCGGCCGAAGGTGATTCCGGTCTCGGCCAGGAAGCCCCGGGCCAGCGTGCGCGGACTGGTGGCGACCGCGTCCGCCAGCTCGGCCAGGGTGCGCTGGTCTGCGGGGTCGGCGCGGAGCAGCTCGGCGACGCGGCGGGTGCGCGGCTCCTCGGGTGTGCGTGCGCCGATCGGGATCACCTGCACCGGATCGAGCAGGTCGAACACCACCGCCTCGGCGCGCTCGCGCTGGGCGTCGGTGGTGGTGGTCGCGGTGAGGTGCAGGAACAATTCGTGCATGAGGCGGTCGACCCGGAGCATCACGGGCGCCGGGTAGTCCACCCGTGATCGCTCCGGGGTCAGGAAGATCCCGTGCATGATCGCGCCTTCGAGGGTGCCGGTGCGATGGACGGTCCCGCCGGGAATCCACAGTGCGCGGGTCGGCGGCAGCACCCAGTGCCCGCCCGGCGTCTGAACGGTCAGCACTCCCTGTGCGGCCCAGGCGATTTGATGCTGCGGGTGCTGGTGCTCGTCGAACCAGTAACCGGAGGGCAGGGTTCCGAGCCCGAACACCATGGCCGTCGGCCCCGAGGGCGGCGCGAGAACCTGGGTTTGGCCGTTTGGCGACATGATCTGTCACCATAGTCTCTCGCGGTCACACTGTGCCCGCCCTAGCGTTGAACCCATGGGCATGAACTACTTTCATCAGCATCTCTGCCGCTCGAGCCAGTGGGAACGCGCCAGCGCCACCCAGATCGTGCCGTGGGCGCTGAAGGGTCTCGACCTCGGTGACAACGCCCTCGAGGTCGGCCCGGGCTACGGCGCGAACGTGGCCACGCTGCGCGCCCGCGTCCCGGCGCTCACCGGCCTGGAGATCGACCCCGCGCTGGCCGCGCGCCTGCGCACCCGCAAATCCGATCAGCTGCGCGTCATCGAGGGTGACGCCACCGCGATGCCCTTGCCCGACACCGAATTCAGCTCCGTGGTCAGCTTCACCATGCTGCACCACGTCCCGACGCCCGCCCTCCAGAACGACCTCTTCGCCGAGGCGTTCCGAGTCCTCCGCCCCGGCGGCGTGTTCGCCGGCAGCGACGGTCTGGACCGCCCCACCTTCCGCCTCATCCATCTCGGCGACACCTGCGTCCCGGTGCCACCGGCCACCATGACCGCCCGCCTCACCCGCGCCGGTCTCACCGACGTCGAAGTCCACTCCGCCGCAACCTACTTCCGCTTCCGCGCCCGCCGCCCCGCGTAGCGCCGGTCGTCACCCGGGCCACATCGCGGGCAAGGCTGAGGTCAGGGCTGCTGCCGGGAACTTCGCCGCGTCCGGCCGAACGGGTTCGACGCGTTCGTCGGAGGAGCCCGATCGCACTCGGCGGCAGTGCTTCACGCGATCGGCCGGGGGTCTGGTCGCCGTCAGCCGAAGAACGTCGCCGGGTCGAGTGCGTCGATGGGGGTCCATCGGGATATCGACACCGCCGTGTCCGGTGCCTCGGCGGGTGGGGTGCTGCGGTAGCCCTGGAGATCCAGGGCGAGCCACGGGGTTTCGTCGATCAGCCGGACGACGGCGTAGCAGGCGGCGAGCATGTGCAGGCAGCGGGCGTTGCGGGCGCGGCAGGAGCAGTCGGTGGCGGCGAGGATGGGGGTGACCGAGATGCCCGCGGCGATGACGGCGGCGTGCAGGTCGTCGCTGAGGGTGAGGGCGTCGGCGGGCACCACCGCGGCGATGGCGTCGATGGTGGCGCGGGGGAAGGACGTCAGCTCCAGGTGGGTGATCGACGCTTCGTTGCCGCGGTGGATGTGGGCCCGCACCACGGTGCCCTCGATCTCGACGCGGACGCCGTTGTTGCGGGCGATGCTGCGGGCGCGGGGGAGCAGCGGCTCGGGTTTGGTGAGGCGCAACGGTTCCGCGAGCCGGACCCAATCCCTGCCCCAGGCCGTGTAGCCGAATTCGTTGTCGGGCATGTCAGTTCCCCCGCTTCCGGCGCAGCAGTTCCAGCAGTCGTTCGTCGTCGAGGCGGGCCAGTTCGGCGACCCCCGCCGCGTCGGTGAGGTCGGTGAGCGCGGATTTGCGGTCGTGCATGCCCGCGATGTGTTCCTCGATGGTGGTGCCTGAGGTCAGGGTGGTGACGGTGACGGTGCGGGTCTGGCCGATACGGTGGGCGCGGTCGGAGGCCTGCGCCTCCACGGCCGGATTCCACCAGCGGTCGAAATGGATCACGTCGGCGGCCCGGGTCAGGGTGAGGCCGGTGCCCGCCGCCCGCAGGCTCAGCACCAAGATCGGTGGGCCGTCCGGTGATTGGAAGCCGGTGACGATCTCGGCGCGCTGCTCGGCGTTCAGTCCGCCGTGGAAGAACGGCGCCCGCACCCCGAACTCCTCGGCGCAGTGCCGCACCAGCAGGTCGCCGGTCTTGCGGTACTGGGTGAACACCAGTGTGGGGGAGTCGTTGTCGAGGTTGCCGGCCAGGATGTCGGAGCAGACGTCGAACTTGCCGGAGCGCCCGGCCAATTCGTTCAGCTCCCCGGTGATCAGCCCCGGGTGGTTGCAGACCTGCTTGAGTTCGGTCAGCACGGCCAGCACCCGGGTGTGCCGTTGCGACCCGCTGCCGAAGCCCGTGGCCTCGGCTCGGTCGAGCAGTTGGTCGTAGAGCTGTTCCTGTTCCGCGGTCAGGTCGCACACCAGATCGGTGTGGATCTTGGGCGGCAGTGACGCGGCGACCTGGATCTTGCGGCGGCCCAGCACGATCGGTTCGAGCGCGTCGCGTAGTCGCAGCACCGCGCTCGCCGAGCCTTCGCTGATCGGCCGTACGAAGCGCCGCCGGAACTGCGCCTTGTGCGTGAACTCCGCCGGCGTGACCAGGTTCAGCAGCGCCCACAGTTCGTCGAGGTGGTTCTCCACCGGCGTACCGGTCAGCGCGATGCGCGCGTCGGCGGGAATCGCCCGCGCCGCCTTGGCCACCTGGGTGCGTGGATTCTTGAGCACCTGCGCCTCGTCGAAAACGACGCTCGCCCACTGCTGCCCGGTCAACGCGGGCCCGTGTCCGCGCACGGTCGGATATCCGGTCACCACGACGGTGCCCGCTGCGGCCTCCGGTGCGTCGCCGCCGCGCCACGCCACGGCGTGCAGTCCGGGCGCGAATCGCTCGATTTCATGCACCCAGTTGCCGACGAGTGATGTGGGACACACTACGAGTTGCGGCCCGTCCCCGGCCTTCCTGAGCAGGTATCCGATGGCCTGCACGGTCTTGCCCAGACCCATCTCGTCGGCCAGAACCGCGCCGCCGTGCGCGGCGGTGGTCTCGCGCAGCCAGGTGATGCCGCGCGCCTGATAGGGCCGCAGCTCGGCCTTCAGGCCTGACCGCAGTTCGGCCTCCAGCGTCAGGGTGTCCCGCAACGCGCGCAGGGTCCGGCCGGCGGACATGACGGCCGTGCCGGTGGCGTTCGGGACGGCGTGCGCGGCCGTGGGCAGCAGTCGCGTCTCGATGTCGCCGTCGAGGGCCTCACGTAACCGGTGTATCGATTCTCCGGGATCGGCGATAGCAAGAGCGAATAACCGTTCCGGTTCCACCAGAGCGCATTCCACGTCGGTGACGGCGATGCCGTCCCGGTCGGGGATGGCCAGGGCGAGGGTCTGTACTTCGCCGAGGTCTCGCGGTGCGCGTCCGGCGGTGTGGCCGTTCCAGGTCCAGAGCGCGACCATATGACGATCCTGCAGGTAGGTGGCTTGCGAGGTCTGCGGCACCAATCCGTTCTACCTGCCCGGCCCGGCTGTGCGCACATGACGCTTCTCGCGTTGCGCGCACCGGGATTCGCGTGTCTTGGGCCACATTTGTGACCACTACCACGAGTGATAGCCGTCATACATGAAAGCAGCGGGCGACCCGTAGGTCGCCCGCTGCGCGGTTTTCTGTTGGGAAGATGGAATTGTCGAGAGTTGGAGGAGCTGTTACAGCGCCGGTGCCGACTCCGAGTCGATCACGGCTTCGAGCTCACGGAGACGGTCCATGTGCTCATTGGCGTGATGCTGGCAGAAGAGCAACTCTCCACCTGCGGGCAGGGTCGCGCGCACGCGCGCAGCCGCCCCGCAGCGGTCGCAACGATCGACCGCGGTCAGTGGGGTGCTTGTCAGGGTTCCTGGCATGACTCCTCCGTCCTGGCTCTGGGTGTTCACGCACCGTTCGCCTGGTGTGGGGGTTCGCGGTCCATTCCGCGAACCTCGCTACCGCTACTTCCCAGCAGTGGCTTGTTGACTACTCTGTCAGACGTTCGGCGAGAGGACTTTGTTCCCGTGCAGTTTCCCGTGTGTTTTCAGTAACACGACCTGGGATTTCGCTGAAAGCGAACAGGTCCTGGTGACTGCCCGCGGAGACGCGGATACCTCCCGTTCGAACACGCTGATCGAGTTGTCTATCCGGAGACTACCCGGGCGCACCGACACTCACACTCCGATTGGCCTCCGTGCCCTCGGCGCCAGCAAACCGTAATCAAGGCGGGTGGATCGGAGACCTGGCCGCGACCGGCGCGACCTCGGGTTCACCTGCGACGTCGATACCATCAGGGGGTATGCCCTTCCTGCATCGTTCGCCCAGCGCGAAACGCCGTGTCGCCGCGCGTGTTCAGAACCAGGATTCGTCGAGTTCCACCGTGGTGCGATCGTCGGAGTCGAGCAGGTCGAATTGCGGTGCGGTGCGGGGGAGTTCCCACCGGAAGAAGTATCGGGCGGCCAGTTTCTTGCCCTCCCGGAAGGTCGTCTCCGGCAGGGCGTGCGCGGCCACCGCCTGCTCGAGCCAGATCCAGGCCAGCGCCACGTGGCCGAACGCCTCCAGATAGACCGCCGAATTGGTCAGCGCCGCTTCGGGGTTGCCGGTGGCCCACAGACCCGCCGTGGTGGCGGCCAGGCGGCCGGAAGCGGCTTCCAGGGCGGCCGCGAACCCGGCCAGCTCGTCGTCGCCGGTGCCGCGGGCGGTGGCGACGGTGGCAGCCATCGTCTCCAGCAGGGCCGCCAGTGCCGCGCCCTGATCCAGGGTGACCTGCCGGCCGAGCAGATCCATGCTCTGAATGCCGTGGGTGCCTTCGTGAATGGGGTTGAGGCGATTGTCGCGGTAGTGCTGCTCGACGTCGTAGTCGCGGGTGTATCCCGCGCCACCGTGAATCTGGATGGCCAGGTCGTTGGCGGTCAGGCACCACTGGCTGGGCCAGGACTTCGCGATCGGGGTGAGGATGCGCAGCAGGGTGCCCGCCCGGTCCCGCCCGGATTCGGTTGCCGCGGTGCGGTGCTCGTCGACCAGCTTCCCGCAGTACAGCTGCAGCGCCAGCGCGCCTTCGGCATAGGCCTTCTGGGCCAGCAGCATGCGGCGCACGTCGGGATGGGCGATGATCGGGACCTGCGCGCCGCCGCGGGCGCTGAGCGGGCGGCCCTGCGGTCGGCTGCGGGCGTAGTCGAGGGACTTGAGGTAGCCGGTGTACCCGAGCGCCGTGGACGCCAGCCCGACGCCGATGCGGGCCTCGTTCATCATCGTGAACATCTGGGCCAGACCCTGATTCGCCGCGCCCACCAGATACCCGACCGCGCCCGGCTCCCCGCCGGGCGTGAAGTTGCCGTCGCCGAACACGGGCGCGGTGTTGACCGTGCCGCGCCAGCCCATCTTGTGGTTGATGCCCGAGAGCGCGACATCGTTGTGGACGGTCGCCTGGCCGTCGGCGTCGGGCAGGAACTTGGGGACCACGAACAGCGAGATGCCGCGGGTGCCCTCCGGCGCGCCCGGGATGCGGGCCAGCACCAGATGGACGATGTTCTCCGACAGCTCGTGGTCGCCGCCGGAGATCCACATCTTGTGCCCGAAAACGCGGTACGAGCCGTCGGCGGCGGGCACCGCCCGGGTGGTGATGTCGGCCAGGCTGGACCCGGCCTGCGGCTCCGACAGCGCCATGGTCCCGAAGCTGCGGCCCTCCAGCATGGGGCGCACGTAGGCGTCGATCTGTTCCGGGCTGCCGTGCGCGGCAAGCAGATTCGCATTGCCGGTGGTGAGCAGCGCGTAGGCGGCGGTGCCGACGTTGGCGGCGTGGAACCACGACATGCACGCGGTGTAGACCGAGTGCGGCAGCTGCATGCCGCCGACCTCGTAATCCATTGCCGCGCCGATCATTCCGGCGTCGGCGAAGGCCCGCAGCGCCTTGCCGACCGCGGGGATGATGTGCACCCGCTCGCCGTCGAAGGTGGGCTCGTGCAGATCGCTGTCGCGATTGTGCGGCGCGAAGTAGGTGGTGGCCAGGTCCTGGCACAGCCGCAGCACCTGGTCGAAGGTGTCGCGGGAGTGGTCGGCGAAGCGTTCGCGCCCCGTCAGCGACTCCACGTCGAGCCAGTCGTAGAGCAGGAACTCGAGGTCACGCGCGGACATGATGGTGGAGGGGTTCATGGTTCCTCGGACGGTCGGGTACGTGGAGTCGTACCTGCCGGTCTACCAGATGACCTACCCGCCCCGCTGACCAGCATGGACGTGCGCAAACCTACCGGGGAGTGATCGGGTTCGGTAACCCGCCGCGGTAACGTTCACCGCGGGCGGCGACCGTCACGAACGCACCGTGTGGCGGCCTCGGTGGGAGCGGCCGAAGTGGCCGGGGGACTGGCCCTTCCAGGTGCGGAAGGCCGAGGCGAAGGCGGAGACGCTGGCGTAGCCCAGCCGGTCGGCGGCCTGCTCGACGGTGAGGCTGGCGATGAGCAGTTCCTCGGCCGGCATGCCGACCGTCTCCAGGCTCAGTTCGCGGAAGGTGGTGCCTTCCTCGGCGAGGCGGCGGCGCAGGGTGCGGACGCTGACGTCGAGGTCGGCGGCGATACGGGTCTGGTCGGCGGAGCCGCCGTGGCGGATGAGCAGCTGCCGGACCCGGCCGCTGAGGCCGCTGCGGCTGCGCCGCGATTCCATCAGGTCGGCGCACTGCTGCTCGTAGAAGCGGGCGGTGGACAGATTCGCCTGGGGGAGCAGAGTTTCCAGGGTGCTTGCCTGGAAGGCCATGCGGGACTGCGGTTTTGAGAAGCCGACCTCCTCGACGCCGAAGACCGCACCGAACATCTCGTAGAGGGGGTGCGCTTCACCGGACCGTGCGTGAGCGTCTGGACTCGCGACACCGTCACCGCGAACCGTGCCATCGCGTGCTTGGGGCCGGCCCGGGTGAGCATCAACGACATCTCCATTCACGTGGCCCGGCCGCAGCCCTGCTGAGGCGCGCGCCCGGATCGCGGCCGTTGTCACCTAGATTGGATCGGGTGGGAATCGAACCGGACACGACGCCGTCGACGCTGCTGCACATCTGCTCCCGCGACGAATGGGAGAGCGCCCGCGCCGCAGGCGAATACCGCGCCCCGTCGCTGGCCGAGGCCGGATTCATCCACCTGTCCGCCCCGTATCAGGCGCATCTGCCCGCCAACCGGCTCTTCGCGGGCCGCACCGATCTGGTGCTGCTGCACCTGGATCCCGCCGCGCTCGGCGCGCCGGTGAAATGGGAGCCGGGTGTCCCCACCGATCCGGAGTCGATGCGCTTCCCGCATCTCTACGGCCCGCTCCCGCTCGCGGCCGTCACCGCGGTGACCGATTTCGTGCCCGGTCCCGACGGCAGCTTCGCCCCGCTCGACGCGAGTTGATCGCCGCGCGGGAGGCGAACCGGTCGTGCTCCCGGACGTAGCTCCCCGCGATACGCGCGGATTGTCCTAGGCTGGACGGCGTGAACGTCGATGTGACAGCCCTGCCCGGTATCGGTGTCCGCAAGGACTTCGCGGTGAGATCGGGGCGGCGGATCGGAGTCGTCGCGCACCGGGACGGCGGCATCGACCTGATCGTCTCCCAGCGCGACGACCCGGACACCTGCATCGCGCAGGTGCCGCTGAACCCGGACGAGGCCGCGGTGCTGGCCAATCTGCTCGGTGCGCCGCAGCTGGTGCAGCAGCTCAGGGAAGAACACTCCGACTTACCCGGGATCACCACCCGACAGCTCAGCATCAGTGGGAGCTCGCCGTATCGGGGACGGATGTTGGGCGAGACCGGCATGCGGACCCGCACCAAGGCGTCCATCGTCGCGATCATGCGGGCCGGACAGGTACAACCCTCACCGGGACCGGATCAGGTGCTCGACTCCGGGGACATCCTCGTCGTGGTCGGGACACCGCACGGGCTCGACGCGGCCGCCCGCATCCTGGTCGACGGCTGAACCGGTGGATTCGACCGGCCTAGCCCTGTTCGAACTCGGCGCGATCTTGTTCGCGCTCGGCATGCTCGGGCGGCTGGCCGCCCGCTTCGGCATGTCGCCGATTCCCCTCTATCTGCTGGGCGGCCTGGCCTTCGGTGAGGGCGGCATCGTGACGATGAAGGCCGCCACCGAATTCGGGCACATGGCCGGGGAGATCGGCGTGGTGCTGCTGCTCCTGCTGCTCGGCCTGGAGTACACCGCCGCCGAACTGGTGACCGGGCTGCGCCGATCCTGGCTGGCCGGTCTGCTCGACATCGTCGCCAATGCCACGCCGGGCGTGGTGGTGGCGCTGGTGCTGGGATGGGGTGCGGTCGGCGCGGTCACCATGGGCGGCGTCACCTATATCTCCTCGTCCGGCATCGTCGCCAAGGTGCTCAACGACCTGGGACGGCTCGGTAACCGCGAGACGCCGGTGGTGCTGTCCATCCTGGTGTTCGAAGATCTCGCGATGGCGGTGTACCTGCCGATCCTCACCATGATGCTGGCCGGGCTCAGCTTCGCCAGCGGGCTGCGATCGCTGGCCATCGCCCTGGTGGCGATCACCGTGGTGCTCATCGTGGCGTTGCGCTACGGCCGCTACGTGTCGGCCATCGTGGACAGCAACGATCGGGAAGTGTTCCTGCTCAAGCTGCTCGGCGCGGCGCTGCTGGTGGCGGGCGCGGCCTCGGCGCTGAAGGTGTCGGCGGCGGTCGGCGCGTTCCTGCTCGGCATCGCCATCTCCGGTTCCACCGCGCAGGAGGCGGCCAAACTCCTCGAACCCTTGCGCGACCTGTTCGCGGCCATCTTCTTCGTCGCCTTCGGGCTCAATACCGATCCCACCGCGATCCCGCCGGTGCTGGGCTGGGCGGTGCTGCTGGCGGTGGTGACCGCGCTGACGAAGATCGGCACCGGCTGGTGGGCGGCCTCGCGCCAGGGCATCCGGAGGATGGGTCGCGCCCGCGCGGGCGCGGCATTGGTGGCGCGCGGCGAGTTCTCCATCGTCATTGCCGGGCTGGCGGTTTCGGTGGGCGGGGTGAATCCGAAGCTGGCGGCGCTGGCCTCGGCCTACGTGCTAATGATGGCCGTGCTGGGTCCGATCGCGGCCCGTGTCGTCGAGCCCGCCATCCGGCTCGTCCAGCGGGGCCGCACCGACGCCGTCCCCACCTGAATCGGCGCTGGTGCCGGGCGCGTCGGCGTCGGTCGCGCTCGAATCGGCCACCGCCGGTTTCGGATTCGCGGCCGCCCTGCGCTCGCGCGCCGCGATCAGGCGGTGCGAGAGCGCCACCGCGATCGCGCCCACCGTGAAACCGATGAGCAGCGCGAAGAAATGGCCGTAGTCGGTGAACGTGCGCCCGTGCCAGACCCCGTAGCCGTACCAGATCAGCACCGCCACCGCCCACACCCAGCGGGCCGGTCCCCGCAGCCGGAACGTCAGCACCGCCAGCATGGCCGAGATGCCGTAGCTGGGGCCGACATCGGAGGCGAACGCCACCCGCGTCGGGATCAGCTGCTTGTCCAGCTTGTGCGCGATACCCAGCACCGTGATCAGCGTGGCCCCCACATGGCCGAAGGCCACCACCACGATCCAGCGCAGCGACCCCAGCCAGCGTTCGGCCAGCGCCATCAGCGTGACCAGGATCAGGATCTCGCCCCACGGGAACCCGCCGTCGGTCCAGAACGCCGAGGCCACCAGCACCTGGATCGGATCCTTCTGCATATTGCGCAGATTCGTCGACGCCGAGAAGATCAGCCGCCGGCCCACGATGTCGCTGGCCCCGCGCAACGTCCACCAGGTGATGAACAGGGTGAACGCGTAGGCGATACAGGCCGGGGTGACGGCCAGCAGATCCCGATAGGCCTGGAAGCCGCGCCGCAACCGATGCGGCTGCCGCACCCAGTCGCCGAGCAGCCGGAGCTGTTCACCGAGATCGACGGTGCGCAGCCAGGGCGGCTGATAGGTGCCCAATGCCATTGCGCCATGCTAACCCGAGGTCACGGGCGCGCCCGTACATCACGCGGAGACGCGATGACTACCGTCGAGGCGGTAGCGATGGTTGCCCGAACTGTGTCTGGGAGGTGGCGGTGAGACTCTGGCGGGTCGTCATGATGCTGGCCGGGGCGGCGGTGCTGGTGCCGTTCGCCGGTTTCACCGCGTACACGCTCGGCCGAGCGCGGCGGTCACCGCGATCGGGCGCAGACGTGGTGGTCGTGCTCGGCTGCCGGCTGCGCGGGGACCGGGTCTCGCCGATGCTGGCCCGGCGGTTGAACCGGGCGCTCGACGTGGTGCGTGCGGAGCCGGGCCGCTCGCCGCTGCTGGTGGTATCCGGCGGGCAGGGCGGTCACGACCCGGTGCCCGAGGCCGCCGCCATGGCTGATTACCTGGTGGCGCAAGGGATTCCGGCCGAGGGCATCGTCGCCGAGAGTCGCTCACGCAATACCGAGGAGAACCTGCGGTACACGGTCGAGGAATTGCTCCGCCGTGGTGTCGATCCGCGGTCGGTGCGAATCACGGTGGTCACCAGTGACTTTCACGTACTGCGCACCCGGCGGCTCGCCCGGGGACTGGGGTTACGGGCGGAGGTCGCCGGGGCACGGACTACCCGTCTGCTGACCCGAAAGTCGTTCCTGCGAGAGTTCGTGGCCGTGCTCGCTACCCCCGGCAGGCGTGGGTAACTCCGCTGCTGGTTCTCGAACCGGGCAGATCAGTTCCGTGGCCTAGTTCGTGGCCGCGTGTCGAAGGTGTCGTGGATGCTCGAATCTGTTCGGCCGTAGCTCAATTGGCTGCGCCGCGCAGATCCAGGCGGCGCATCACCCGGTCCACGACATCCGGCGGCACGCCGGGTTCGCGGCGGGCGGCGAGGGCTTCGGCGCGGCCCGCCTCCAGCACGTCGTTGGAGATGGCGCGCATCTTCGCGGTGAAGGCCAGGGCGCGGTCGGTGGCCATGCGGGCGTTCTCGTCGGCGGCTTCGGGGTCGGCGTGCGCGAGGCGGCGTTCGAAGGTGGAGCGCAGCCGGTCGTAGACCTCCTCGGGCAGGTGCTCGGTGCGCGAGATCTCCTCGAGCCGTGCGAGTTCGGCCTGCAGTACCCGGGTCCACAGTTCGCGTTCGATGACGCGTTCGGCGCCGAGGTCGGCGCGCACGCCCGTGGCGCGCACCACCGCGGGCAGTGTCGGGCCTTGCAGCAGCAGGGTGAACAGCACCACCGCGAACGCGGTGAACAGGATCTCGGTGCGACCCGGGAAGGGCCGGCCGGCGTCGGTGCTCAACGGGATGGCCAGGGCAAGCGCGACGGTGGCCACTCCGCGCATGCCCGCCCACCAGGTCACCACGGTCTCGCGCCAGGTATAGGGTTCGTCGCGGTCGCGGGTGCGCCACCAGGACTGGAAGATCGCGGTGGTGGTCAGCAGCCAGATCAGCCGCAGCCCGACCACGACGGCGATGACGACCGCGGCGCTGCCCAGGAAGCGCGGCCAGTCGGGTCCGGCGTCGCGCAGTACCGTGCTCAGTTCCAGCCCGATCAGCCCGAAGGCGAAACCGGTGACCAGCATTTCGGTGATCTGCCAGAAGGAGTCGCCGACCAGCCGGTAGTCGCTGTCACCGAAATCGGTTGCGGCGTCGGTCAGATACAGCGAGCACACCAGCACCGCCAGCACCGCGGACCCGCCCCGCGACTCGGAGAACCCGTAGGCCGCGAACGGCAGCAGCAGGCCCAGCGCCACCCGCCACGGGGCTTCGTCGAGGCGGTGCATGAGTTTGCTTCCGGCCCAGCCGAACAGTAGCCCGACCGCACTCCCGACCAGCGCCGACACCCCGAAGTCGACGACCGCGCCCCAGGCGGAGAAGGTTCCCGACACCACCGCCTGCACCGCGACCGTGTACAGCACGATGGCGGTCACGTCGTTGAACAGGCCCTCGCCCTCGAGCACCGCCACCAGTCGTCGCGGCAGGCCCAGTTTGCCCGCCAGCGCCGACACCGCCACCGGATCCGGCGGCGCCACCAGTGCACCCAGAGCGACCGCCGCCCCGAGCGGGATCCCCGGATACCAGAGATGGAAGGCCCAGGCGACGGCCACGGTGGTGACGACGACCAGCACCACCGCGCGCAGGCTGATCGCGGCCCAGTTCTCCGCGAACTGCCGCCAGGAGGTGCGTCGCGCGGCCGCGTACAGCAGCGGCGGAAGGACCAGCGGCAGAATCAGTTTCGGGTCGATCTGGATGCTGGGGACCTGCGGGATGAGCGCGAGCACCACGCCGAAGGCGGTCATCAGGACCGCCGGGGCCTGACCCAGCCGTCGTCCGAGCGGCTGCGCCAGGATGGTCGCGAACAGGACCGCGAAGATCAATTCCAGCTGGTGGTGCTCCACGGCCCTCAGTTTGCTGTGGATGTGCCGGAAAGTCGAACACCGGACACCGATTCTCAGCGAACCGGGCGGGTGATTCTCAGCCTGCGCGGTAGCGGTCGGAGTGCCAGTCGGCCGAGTTCGCCAGCTCGTGGCGGCCCGGCGCCTGATAGTCGGCGGCCGGCGCGTACAGCCCCGCGGTCCGATAGTCCTTCGGTCCGAGTTCGTCCTGGCCCGAGCCGCGTTCGGTCGCACCCGGCATCGCCTGCAGCGACCAGCCGGGCCGGGTCTCCGGTGCGGGCCGGCTGGGCGCGGGCACCATGGACCGCTCGTCCACCTCGGTGAGGCCGACGTGGATCAGCAGCACCAGGGTCACCATCGAGACGCTGATCATGAGCGGGGCGAGCAACTCCATCGCGCCCGCGCCGTGCGGGGTCTCCGCGTGGTCCATGTGATGCGCGCTCATCGACGCCATGCCGGTGTAGTGCATGCCGCACACCGCCACACCCATGATCAGGGCCGCGCCGATGGTCGCCCAGATGCCTTTGATGACCAGCGTGAACCACAGTGCGACGGTGGCCGCGACCACCGCGATCACCATCGACAGCGTCACGATGCCGACGTCGTAGCCGATCATGGCGTCCGACCTCATGGCGTACATGCCCGAATAGTGCATGGCGCCCACGCCGAGACCGGTGACCGCGCCGCCCGCGAACAGCGACATGCGGCCGAACGGCTCGCGGGCCACCACGAACAGCCCGGCCCACACCACCAGGATCGAGATCACGGCGCTGAACAGGGTGAGCGGTACGTCGTAGCGGATCACGGCGCCGCGGATGGTGAATCCGAGCATCGCGATGAAGTGCATGACCCAGATGCCCGTGCCGCCGATGGCGATCGCCGCCGAGATGAGCCAGCCGCTGCGACCATCCCCAGACCGGGCGCGCGCCGTACACCGCAGACCGAGCAGGGATCCGGTCACGGACATGACGTAAGCCAGGACGGGGGTGATCCATCCGTAGCTGAAGTGGTGAATTTCCAGCACTCGAACTCCATTGCCAGAACAGGGGTTTCGCAATCGCAGACGCGACGGGGGCACACTACCGGGCAAGATTCGGATTGGGAAATTGAAAGGGAATGTTTCATCTTAATTAATTCCGGCTGGGAAGTTTCCGAGTGATTAGCAACCCGCTGGTTGTCGAAATGTCATGTCCCCGTGGGGGTTCGGCATGTGAAATATAAGCAATTCATGTGTCATACGCATGACGACTGGCTGAAATCTGTGGCGCAGTTATCACTCGGCAGTCTTGTGGGCGAACAGCTTTCGGTTGCGAGACAGACCGGTTCGCCTAGCGTGAGGTTTCGTTAGCCCTTCATTCACGAGCCGCGGTGGACATCTGAGTGCTCGACTGGCGACCTTCACCGACGGCGGCCCACATTTGACGTCGTCGACGAGGGTCCACTCGATGGTCACCCCCATCGTGTTGCTGCACGGTTTCCCTCAGACCGCCGCCGAACGGTCGCGACTGACCCTGCACCTCCCGCGAACGCGGATACCGCACGATTGCTCCCACCCAGCGCGGCTGTTCACCCCGCGCCCGGCCGCGCAGCCGCTCCGCCTACCGCGTGAGCGCGTTGACGTCCGACACCGCGGCCCTGATCATCGCGTGCGGGACTACTGCTTTGGCTCGGCCGAATCCTGCGCGGGCTTGCCGCGTGAGGCCGCCAAGGAGGAGGCCGCCGCGATCGTCGGCCGCGGCTTGCTCTGCGGCGGCTTGGCGGCATCGGCGCGAATCAGGTGGTCGCCGAAGGGTTTCGCGGCGTCCTCGTCGAGTCCGTGATCGGTGATGACGGTGTGGATCTCGTCGAGTCCGGCGACCCGGGCGAGGGCGCGGTGGCCGAATTTCGAGCTGTCGACGACGACGGCGGTGGCGCGGGCCGTCGCGATCATCGCCCGTTTGACCGGGACCTCGAGGGTGTTTGTGTTGGTGATCCCGGCGGCGAGGTCCACCGCGTCCGCGCCCAGGAACGCCCAGTCCGCCGCGTAATCGCGGAGGAACTCCACGGTGCGGTCTCCGGCGAGGGTGTATACGGACCCGAGTAGTTCGCCGCCCGCGACGAGCAGCCGGAAGCGCTGCAGCCCGGCGATGTACTCGGCGATGCGCAGGTCGTTGGTGATGACGGTCAGATGCTCGCGGCGGCTCAACGCGACCGCGACCTCGTAGGTGGTCGAGCCGCTGTCGAGGATCACGGTGTCGCCGTCGGCGACCAGGGTCGCGGCCACCCGGGCGATGGCCGACTTCTCTTGCAGCCGTGTGTTTCTCTTCGCCGAATACGGCAGATCCGAGGTGACCCCGGGGATCGGCCGCGCGCCGCCGTGGGTGCGCTGGATCTGGCCGTCGCGTTCGAGCGCCTCCAGGTCGCGGCGGATGGTCGAGGTGTCCACTCCGAGCTCGCGGGCGAATTCCTTCGCCTCGACGTAGCCGTCGGTGGTCAGCCTGTCGAGGATCTGACGCCGGCGGGTGCTGGAGAGCAACGGACCTCCTGTGTGGGTTGTCGAGCCATCGTCGCCGTCTCGGATGGTACGGCACGGTGCGCGAAACATTGACAGTAATCCACGCCGGTTGCATGATTTCGTGCAACATGTGCTCGGAAACGAGCAACCGCACTGTGCATCGCAGAGGTATTCGTTATGAGTGATCCGTTGCAGCTCCTCGCCGACGAGGGCGTCTCCATCTGGCTGGACGACCTGAGCCGGGACCGAATCGAGTCCGGCGAACTGGCCGGCTGGATCGATCGCGGCATCGTCGGCGTGACCACAAATCCCGCGATCTTCGAAGCCGCGCTGCGCGAGTCCGAGCAGTACGGCGCGCAGCTGCGTGAATTCGCGCAGCTCGGGATGGGGACCGCCGACGCGGCGCGCATCCTCACCAGCTGGGACGTCCGGGCCGCCTGCGACGTGCTGCGACCGGTGCACACCGCCACCGGCGGCGTCGACGGATACGTATCCCTCGAGGTCGACCCGGCCTGGGCGCACGACACCGAGCGCACGGTCAGCGAAGCGATACTGCTGTCGTGGCTGGTCGACCGGCCCAACCTGATGATCAAGGTCCCGGCCACACCGGCCGGACTGCCCGCGATCACCGCCATCCTCGGACGCGGCATCAGCGTGAACGTGACGCTCATCTTCTCGCTGGGGCGCTACCGCGACGTGCTCGACGCGTTCCAGGCCGGGCTGGAACTGGCCCGGCGAAACGGGCACGACATCGCTCGAATCGCCTCTGTGGCATCGTTTTTCATCTCGCGGGTGGACAGCGAAGTGGATGTCCGGCTCGACGCCCTGGGCAGTGACGCGGCGCGGGCGGTGCGCGGCGGGGCCGCCATCGCGAACGCCGTACTGGCCCATGAGGCCTACGAGCAGACGCTGCGCGCCGAGCGGTGGGCGGCATTGGCCGAGGCGGGCGCCCGGCCGCAGCGGCCGTTGTGGGCGTCGACCGGGGTGAAGGATCCCGCCTACGACGACACCCGATATGTGGTGGACCTGGTCGCGCCCGGCACCGTGAACACCGTTCCGGAGGGGACGTTGCGGGCGGTCATCGATCACGGCAAGGTCGTCGGCGACCGGGTCACCGGTCAATACGATGACGCGCACCGGGTTTTCGGTGAGCTCGACGCGCTCGGCATCGACATGAACGACATCTCCGGCAAGCTCGAGCGTGAGGGCATCGCCAAATTCCAGCAGGCCTGGCGGGAGCTGATCGCGGGCGTCGAATCGGCTCTGACCGCACGCGGTTTCGTGGCGCGGTCATGACCGACGAGTCCTCACTCGCCTGGACGCGGCTGCAAGCCCATCGGGAAAGTCTTGCGGGGGAGCGGATCTCGGATCTGTTCGACCGCGCGCCGGACCGCGGCACCGAGATGACCGTCGAACACGAGGGACTGGTCCTCGACTATTCGAAGAATCTGGTCACCGGCGAAACCATCGATCTGCTGGTCGAACTCGCTCGCGAACGCGGCCTGGCCGCCGGGATCGAGGCGATGTTCGCCGGTGCGCCGATCAATGTCACCGAGAACCGCGCCGTGCTGCACACGGCGTTGCGTGCGCCCGCCGATGCGGTGATCGAGGTGGACGGGGTCGATGTCGTGCCTGCCGTGCAGCGCACGCTCGGGCGGATGGAGGCCTTCGCGCGGGAGGTTCGATCGGGTCGTTGGCTCGGCGCGACGGGGGAGCCGATCTGGGCGGTGGTCAATATCGGGATCGGCGGATCGGATCTCGGCCCGGCGATGGCCTGCCAGGCGTTGCGCGAATACGGCACGGGCACAATGGAAGTGCGTTTCGTTTCCAACGTGGACGGCCACGACCTCCGGCGGGCGTTGCAGGATCTCGACCCCGCGACCACGCTGTTCGTGATTTCGTCGAAGACGTTCACCACCGTCGAAACCCTCGCCAACGCCCGCGCCGCCCGCGACTGGCTGCTGTCGTCGATCGACGACCCGGCCGCTGTCGCACGGCATTTCGTCGCGGTGTCGGTCAACGCGGCCGAGGTCGAAGCCTTCGGCATCGACCCGGCCAACATGTTCGAGTTCTGGGATTGGGTCGGCGGCCGCTACTCGCTGAGCTCGGCGATCGGCCTGTCCCTGATGACCGCGATCGGCCCCGAACAGTTCCGCGCGTTCCTCGCCGGCGCCCACTCGATGGACGTCCACTTCCGCACCGCGCCACCGCATCGCAATCTGCCGATCCTGCTCGGGCTGCTCGGTATCTGGTACCGCAACTTCTGGGACGCCCAGACTCACGCCGTCCTGCCCTACGATCAGCGGCTCGCCCGGCTGCCCGCCTACCTGCAACAGCTCGACATGGAGTCGAACGGCAAATCTGCCGACCGCGAAGGCAATCCGGTCACCGTCGCCACCGCGCCGATCGTGTGGGGCGAGCCCGGCACCAACGGTCAGCACGCGTTCTTCCAACTCCTGCACCAGGGAACCGTCATGGTCCCTTGTGATTTCATCGGTGTCCTGGTGCCCGCCCACGATCTGCCCGGGCACCACGATCTGCTGATGGCGAACCTGTTCGCGCAATCTCAGGCGCTGGCGTTCGGCAGGGGAGGCGAACCAGACGCCGGGGGCGAGCACCGTGCGTTCCCGGGTAACCGGCCGAGCAACACCCTGCTGCTCGACGAGTTGACCCCGTACAGCCTGGGCGCGCTCGTCGCCCTGTACGAGCACAAGGTGTTCACGCAGGGCTGGATCTGGAACATCAACTCGTTCGACCAGTGGGGTGTCGAGCTCGGAAAGATCCTCGCCACCCGCATATTCGACGACATCGACCTGGATCGTGAACTCGCGCACGACAGTTCGACCAATTCCCTCATCGATCGCTACCGGCGGCTCCGCAAGCCGTCCGGTCACACCCCGAAAGCAGCACAGCGATGACCCTGAAGATCGGCTACAAGGCCTCCGCCGAACAGTTCGGCCCCCGTGACCTTGTCGAATACGCGGTCCGCGCAGAAGAAGTGGGTCTGGACAGCGTCGTCGTCTCCGACCACTTCCTGCCTTGGCGGCACAACGGCGGCCACGCGCCCTTCGCCCTGTCCTGGATGTCGGCGGTCACCGAACGCACCAGTCGCGTCCAGATCGGTACCAGCGTCCTCACCCCGACCTTCCGCTACAACCCCGCCGTCATCGCCCAGGCTTTCGCCACCATGTCCTTGCTGTCCGAAGGTCGGGTGATGCTGGGCGTCGGTACCGGCGAGGCCCTCAACGAGATCGCCGTCTCCGGGCGCGAATGGCCGGAATTCAAGGAGCGATTCGCTCGCCTGCGTGAAGCCGTGACGCTCATGCGCAAGCTGTGGACCGAATCCGACGTGTCGTTCGAGGGGGAGTACTTCACGACCGTCAAAGCCAACATCTACGACCGCCCCGAGCAGCCCGTCCCCGTCTACATCGCCGCGGGCGGCCCGGTCGTCGCCAAGTACGCGGGCCGCGCCGGTGACGGCTTCATCTGCACCTCCGGCAAGGGCATGGACCTCTACATCGACAAACTCATGCCCGCCGTCGCCGAAGGCGCGGCCGCCGCCCAGCGCGACCCGTCGTCCATCGACAAGATGATCGAGATCAAACTCTCCTACGACCGCGATCCCGAACTGGCCCTGGCCAATACGCGTTTCTGGGCGCCACTGTCGCTGACCCCCGAGCAGAAGCACAGCGTCGACTCCGCGGTCGAAATGGAAGCCCTCGCCGACCAGCTCCCCATCGAGCAGGTGGCCAAACGATGGATCGTCGCTTCCGACCCCGACGAGGCCATCGCCGGCATCAAGCCCTACCTCGACGCGGGCCTCACCCATCTGGTCTTCCACGGCCCCGGCCACGATCAGGAACGCTTCCTCACCCAGTTCGCCACCGACCTCCTCCCGCGCCTGCGCGAACTCGGCTGAGCCACAACCGATCCCAGACTCCAATTCGAAGGATCTCCCATGCACATCGGAATGGTCGGCGCGGGCCGAATGGGCTCCGGCTTGGCCCGCCGACTGGTCCGCGCAGGCCATACCTGCACGGTCTACGACCCTAACCCCGCTGCGGTCGCCACCCTGACCGCCGACGGCATCCTCGCCGCCGCCTCTCTCCCGGAACTGGTTGCGGCCCTGCCGAAACCGTGCACGGTCTGGATCATGGTCCCCGCCGACCTGACCGGCACGGTAGTCGACGAACTGACCCCGCTGCTCACCGCCGGTGATGTGGTCATCGACGGCGGCAACTCCTTCTACCGCGACGCCGTCACCCGCTCCCACGCCTTGTCCGAGCACGGCATCCACTACCTCGACGTGGGTACCAGCGGCGGCACCTCCGGCCTCGACCGCGGCTTCTGCCTCATGATCGGTGGCCCCACCGAACCGGTCGAACGCCTCGACCCCATTTTCCGGGCGCTGGCCCCCGGCATCGACGCGGCTCCCCGCACCCCCGGCCGCGACGGCACCCCGGCTCCCGCCGAACACGGCTACCTCCACTGCGGCCCCGCCGGCGCAGGCCACTTCGCGAAGATGATCCACAACGGCATCGAATACGGCCAAATGGCAGCCCTCGCCGAAGGCATGTCCATCCTCCGCGCCGCCGGAATCGGCGTCACCCCAACCAATCCCGAACTGCCCGCACCCTCCGAAGCCGCCCACTACACCTACGACTTCGACGTCCCCGCCATCCTCGAACTCTGGCGCCGAGGCAGCGTCGTCACCTCCTGGCTCCTCGACCTCACCGCCACCGCCGTCCACACCGACCCCGACCTCACCGAATTCTCCGGCCACGTCCCCGATTCCGGCGAAGGCCGCTGGACCGCTCGAGCCGCGATCGACTTGGCCGTCCCCGCCCCCGTCCTCACCACCGCCCTCTACTCCCGCTTCGCATCGCGCGACGGCGCCGCCTACGCCAACAAGTCGTTGTCCGCCATGCGAAAAGCCTTCGGCGGCCACACCGAACCCGTCAAAACGATGACGTAGTCACCGCGCGGACACGGCCGCCGGCGCGGTCATCCGAGATGAAGGAGCACCTGGCCTGAATTGGTCTTCCAATACTTCCTGTTCAGCTGCGCAGTGCCGGTGCCTTCGGTGTACGGCACGAGCACCGGCAGACCGTTGGATGGCTTCAATGTGACGGACCAGGTCTCCACGCGGCCCGTGCACTGCAGGGTCAGTCCCGGCGGGGAGCTGGTCAACTGGATCGTGCCGCTGCCGCTGGTCGCCATCTGCGCGGACACGTCGAGGTATCCGATTCCCCCGTCGCACAGATAGGTTCCGGTGGCCTGCAAGCCGTCCGGCGATGACGTCACCGCGGAATTCAGGGTGATGAACTCATCCTCGGGGGCGGCATTCGCCGGGCCTGTTCCCAGCGTCATCGTCGCGGCCGCCGCTGCTGCGAACACCGCACACCTCGTTCCGAACATGGCTCAACCTCCTGAAACATGCACTGCCACGGGAAGAATCGACCCCGATGGTAATGCGGCGGCGCCTCAGGCCACGCAGAATTCGTTGCCCTCGGGATCGGCCATTGTCACCCAAGTGAACGGCCCTTGCCGCCCCTCGTGCAGCACCTTCGCGCCCATCCCGATCAGCCGCTCGACCTCCGCCGCCCGATTCTCGTCGCCGACCCGAATATCAAGGTGCAGCCGGTTCTTCACCGTCTTCGCCTCGGGCACAAGTTGAAACAAGACGCGTGGCCGATCAGAGTGCCGGATCGCACCCCCGACCTTCCACACGAGCTTCCCCCGATGAGTGGTGGTGTCACCCTCAGTCGCATGCCCCTGCTCGACCATGCTCCGAATGAACCCTTCATCCTGCGGCTCGACCTCCCACCCGAGCGCTTCCGCCCACCAGTCGGCTTGGGTATGCGGGTCGGAACAGTCCACGACGACCTGAAACTCGTATCCCATGTCCGGCACCCTAACCGTGTCTCCCGACAGCGGTGGCTATCCCGCTCAGCGCGGGTAGCCGATTTCGTCGATATCGCCTTCGAGATCGGCCGGCTCGAGCTCGGGATTGAGCCGGGCTAGGACGGCCGGGGTCAAAGGTCGCAGTGCATACACATGCTCCACCTCAGCCAGGCCGACGGCGGTTTCGTAGTAGTCCTCAGCCCATCGCTGATATGCCTGTGGAGTCCCTTCGATCAGTAGCTCGAATAGGCCATGCCCGCCGTGATCGGCTACCGCCACACCCCACTCGGTATCGGTGGCTTCACGCCAGAAGCACAAGGTCGCGCGTGGTGACCCGTCGTGGTCGGCGAAAGCAGGCTCCCCGACATGCGTTTCGAAGACTGCCGGAACGGCGTGCAGCACCTGCGGCGCATTCGGGACTTCGTGATCGAACCCGCGCCCATAGACGCCTGCACCGCTGAAGACAATGAACCAGTCATCACCAGAGCCGGTCCGCATCGACGCAACCTCTTCGCCCTCACCCCATTTGGAGTCGAAGGAGTAGTACCTCGACTCCCAGTCCGGGCTGAGGATCGCGTCCAGCATCGCCATCGCCCGGCAGCGGTCACGAAGCACCTGAATCTCGGGCAGCCCACGCATCATTTCGTCCACCACACCATCCAAGCGTGCCCCTACGACACATACGCCCCGCGGGCTACGCTGCTACTGAAATGGTTCGCAGCGAGAATGAAGGACCGAGGCAGGTCGGACTCATCGGTCCATATGCCGGTGTATTCGCCTACGCCACCGGAGCGTGCCTGACGTTGATCGGTCCACTCCTCGGTCTGACCGGCGACAGTTGGTTCGACGGTCTGTGCGTCGGCGTCTTCACATTCCCCATCGGACTCGTCCTGGTCGCCAGCGCGTACGAATGGCGTAGGGCAGAACGACGATTCCAGGCTGTCGGCGTCCCCGGCACCGGAGAAGTTCTCTCCGTCAATCAGATTCGCCCCGGCGGTGAGAACCCGGACATGGCCGACCTCACGATCCGCATCACAGGCCCGATGTTCGACACCTTCACCGCGGAATGCAGCCTGGAGAACCACTCCGGCATGAAAGCCGGCCACACCTTCAACCTCATGGTCGACCCCACCGACAACTCCTTCGCCATCGGCTTCGACCATCTCTTCCCCATCATCGATGACAAGGACGCTCCGCCAAAGGGATGAGCGGTTCGCCAGGGTTTACCTGGTTGCGATTTGGGCCGGAGATTCGTTCCGCTCGGCGCGAAGTCGCAACTCGCGAATGATGGGCAGCGTTGGGTCCGTGGCCGAGTCGTATCTCCGCATTCGGATACAACCGGGCTGCGACGGACTCGGTTGCGCGCGAGAGGAAATGGCTCGACCAGGCCGGACCCGGCTGCGTACGCTGCCGACATGTGCATCTACCCGAGCCGGACACATCGCGTCTGCCTGCACTGTCGAGTTTCCTATAAGGGCTTGATCGGTGTCGGTTCGGGCTGGTGCGTGCGATGTGCCGGGGAGCTCATTGACGCCGGGCCGCACCTCGAGGTTCCCAGAAGGACCGACACGGCCGGGTGGCGAGCACTCGCCGCTGTCCTCGACTCCGGCCTGACCTTCTACGGCAGTTGCTGTGGCACCGGTCCCGGCTACCGCCCGCGTACTCCGCGCGAGGTTCGCGAGCGGCTACTGCTGTCCGAACGTCGGGGGATCCCGATCGCCGAAGCATTGTCCACTGCCGACACCACCGACCCCAGACCCTTACGGCGATGAGGCATTAACCCGAACCGATATGTCGGTGTGCCATGCGACTATGCCCGCATGTCATTGGAGTTCTTCAACGGGTTGTCCGGAGCACTGTCGATCGAGCTGTCCGAGCCGACAGTAGACATCGCGGCGAACCTCTCGAATAAGCGGGCCAAAGCGACTGCGGAGATCAAAGCCCTCTCGTTCACACCGCAGGTATTCCAGGACAACAGTTTTCGTGACCTGGCCACCGACGAACTCGACCGTGTGGTTCTGGAATCGACCGTGCTGAACCTGCAGGGGGAGGGTGAACCCGTCGCCCACCGAGCTCCGAATGACAAATGGTTCACCGTCCGTGACCTTGTGGCCGCTGTCGCCGAAACAGAACGGCGTACTCGCCCCCAGTCGCAGTGGTTCGGCGGCATCGACGTGCATCATGTCTTCTTCGAAGGGATCGACCAGCAGGAGGACGGCACCTGGAGAATCTTCTGGGGATCGTGAGCCGATACTCGTCGACCAGATCGAACGTACCAACGCGGTCGAACCACGGCGATGCTGAATTCTGTTGCTGCTGTCCAGTGCTCGCGTACGCCTCGGTGCCGGATGCGGGTTCGGCTGGCATGTCGAAGCCGGGCGATCGAGCGTCGGCGTATGCAAGACTCGTTGGGTGAGTTTTGCTGTGCTGCACAGCAACCGGGATCAGATAGAACGCGAGGAGTCAGGTGTCCTTCGAAGAGTGGAGCACGGGTTGGGAATCAGTCCCGCTGGCCGAGGCGGCAGACCGCTACGACATCGGCGAAGCCAGCGACACCCGCGTAGAGGATCTGGAAGAACTCTTCGGGGACGAACCGGAGTGCTTCTTCGTTCATGAGGGTGATGTCACCATCGACGGGCCTTTGGTGATCGGGAACGACCCTGGTCTGGCGCCGGACACCGTTTACGTCATCGATGGCGACCTGACGGTCAACGGGCCGATGCGCTTCGTGAACGCAGACGTCTACACGCCGCTCTATGTCACCGGTTCGGTCACCGCTGAGCACCTGATGTCCCTCATGGACAGCAATCTGTTCATCGGCGGCTCACTCACCATCGGGGGCCTCCTCATGACAGAACTTTCCGACATGGGAATGCTCGTCGTACACGGTGCCGCATCTGCGAGCGCGTGGCTCGAGACCTGGGACAGGGGCGAGGTCATGTTTGCCGGGGATCTGAAGGCCCGCCGGCTGCGCGTATCCGAGGGCCGCTACCTCGAAGACGCCGACGCGGATGATGCGGCTGACATCCTGTTCCCCGAATTCCTGGGCGACAATGAGGATGTCGCGGAGAAGCTCTGGGCAGCCGCGCTCGACGGGCGTCCGATACTGCGCCAATGACTTCCGGTCGGCTGCGACCACAATCGCTGTTGAACGCACACTCACGCAGATGACCGCGGACGGTGCCATCTGCTACCTCGACTAGCCCCCGGAGATCGGGGCATTGAGTGTTGGGGCTGTTGTTGGTGGATCGGGGGTTGAATACTGGCTCGCGCCAGATTCGAGAAAGTGTGGGGTCATGATGAATTCGAAGAAGATTGTCGGGGCTTTTGCTGTGGCGGCAGTGTTGTGTTCGCCGGTGGCGGTGCTGGCTGGGCCTGCGCAGGCGACGCCGGTCGGTGGGGTGCAGCCCTTTGACTCGGGGATTCCTATGGGGTCGGCTGATTCGGCGTCGGGGGTTCTCGGGCCGCGCAGCGGGTCTGCCTATCAGACGTTGAACCATCTGGTCTGCGTGCTGTTCCACACCAGCCTGGATGGATCCGTGGGCGTTCCGTTCTGCTGACAGACCCGGTGAGAACGGGCATTCGCAGGTTGCCCGGGATCAGACACCAGAATGGGCCGCCGAGTTACAGCTCAGCGGCCCATTCTTGGGTTGGAACTAGTGCCGATATCTTTGTGAAACGGAAGCTCGGCAGGCGTTCGGCTCGCTGTCAGAACTGCCCGGCGAGAAACCCGCTGAACAGCACCAGGAAACCGCCGACCTCACCCACGATCAGCAGCCCCATCGATACTCGAGTGCCGAGCTTGTCCGTCTGCCCATGAAACTGATTCGTGGTATCGCGCCGCCACCCGTGATAGATGTATGCCGCGATCGCGGCGACGAAGAAGAAGAGGACCACCACATCGGCAGTCAGGTTCACTGCCGTCGACCAGGCACTCAGCTCGGTGAACACGGCGAGCAGCAAGGTCGCGAACGAGTACAGCAGGGTGGCCCGATGCGCGATGTCGACATACACATGTGCACTGGCGTCCGGAGATGTGCTGACCTGCTGATATTTCCACACTCCGAGCAGCAACGCCAAAATGAACAGCAATCCCGCCGCCACCAAGGTAACCCGGGTATCGATCCCGAGCTCGAAGCTCACCGCTGCCTCAATCTGTCCCACTATCGTTTCCCTCCGTCGTATCAGACATCAAGTGCCACTCGTTGATTCGGAGTCACACCGTTGTTCTTGCGGCCTCGTGCGGTTCGGTCGACCCGGTCTCTGTGATGCTGTCGGCGTCGGAGAGGGTGATGTTGGTCGAACCCCAATGTGCCCGCATCTGGATGATGTTGCCGGCGCGGTCGAACCTCATGACATCGACGACATCGATGGTCGCCGGCCTACCGTGCAACATCATCCGCAATGTGAACGCCATCGCCGCCGCGCTGCCGTCGTCAGTGGCCGATACCGGCGAAACGAGTTCGAGCCGAGGACGGCTGGGGAACGGTGCGGCGAAGAACTCGTGAGCCGATTTGGTTTCACTTCCGACTGGATCCTCGACGGTTGCGTCCGCCGCGAACAGCCGCAGGACGGCGAGGTTGTCGCCGCTGTTGATCGCGTCGAGGTACTCGTGCATCACCGCGGTGATTTGGTCTGCTGAGGCCATGCACTCCAGATTCGGACTTCTGAAATAGACTGGCAAGTTCAATCTCTGTGGGAAGGCAGCCGCCCAGATGGTCAGACCGCGCACAGCCAAGGGCGAGTCCGCGATGAACCGGATAGTCGAGGCCACCGCAGAACTCATCAGCCGCCACGGCCTGTCCGCGACCACTCTCGATGATGTCGTCGCTGCGTCGGGAACCAGCAAAGGGCAAGTGTTCCACTACTTTCCCGGCGGCAAGGACGAATTGTTGCTTGCTGTAGCGCAATACGAGGCCGACCGTGTTCACGCGCGCATGGACGAGCGGATGCCGGAGCTGTCGTCCTGGTCGGCGTGGACTCAATGGCGTGACCAGTTGGTCGGCGAGTACGACATACATGGAAACGACTGTCCCATGACCACTTTGGTCGTCGACCTGCATCGTGCCGGGCCGGGGGCCCGCGCATTGATCGCGGAGACTGCCGCACGACTCCAAAGCCGCATCCGGACCGGGATCCACCAGATGCAGGCGGAGGGGCTCGTCGGTGCACATGTCGACGCCGACGCGATCGCCCATTCACTGGTAGCCGGTATTCACGGCGCGACCTTGCTGCAACTCGCTACAGGAGCCGACTCCCACATCGGCACTGTCATCGACACGGTTGTCGAACAGCTCAGGAGCACAGCACCCCAGCGTACGGCGGTGCATCCGACATGATCGCGATCGCCTGAACCCGCACCCCTGATCGCCGCCCATCCCCGGATACGAGATTGGGCCGCTGAGCATCAGCTCAACGGCCCAATCTCGGGTTCGAACCAATCCAGGTAGTCGCGCAGTAGGTCCGCTGCGACGATTCCTCTAGGTGGTTGTGGTGCCCGACCATCCGAAGCTGAAACTGTGCCCCTTGGAAGTGCATTGGATCGCGCCGCGCCCACCGCCACTGCACGTGGCGCCCGCGTAGGTGATGGTCGAGCCGTACCCGTCGCCTTGCGGAAGGGCTTTGGCGTCGGCGCGCCCGTAGTGCCCGAACACCCCGAAGGTCGGGTGCGCGGGCAGGAAGGCCACATCGATGGCGAGATCGGTCACCGGAATGATGTTCAGCCACTTCGCGATCCCGGTCGCGATATCACACCCCGCACTCCCATCCGCCTTGATCGAACACTGTGCAGGCCCCGCGTTGAAATAAACGGTGTCCCCGATCGAGTAGTCGCCAGGATTCACCGCATCCGCGCTCGCGGTACCCGTCCCGACCAGCGAAATCGCCGCTGCGGACATGGCGATACCAGCGAAGGCACGCATTTTCATTCGTTCTCCCCTCGAAGCTCGGTCCCGACCCGCCCCGACACTACGCGCGGAACGCGCCTTGCGACCGAACCCCGCGTCACACGGATTGGGATTGGCGAGTAGGTAGCGCACTGGTTTCGTCGAGGTGCGGGACGCTGAATTCTATTGCTGCTCTTCAGGACTGGTAGCGCTGTACTGGGTCGTGATACGAGATTGGGCCGCTGAGCTGCAGCTCAGCGGCCCAATCTCGGGTGATCGCTAGTCCAGGTAGTCGCGCAAGACCTGCGAGCGGCTGGGGTGGCGCAGCTTCGACATGGTCTTGGACTCGATCTGGCGGATGCGTTCGCGGGTGACGCCGTAGACCTGGCCGATTTCGTCCAGGGTGCGGGGCTGACCGTCGGTCAGGCCGAAGCGGAGACGAACCACGCCGGCCTCACGCTCGGAGAGCGTTTCGAGGACGGACTGGAGCTGGTCCTGCAACAGGGTGAAGGACACCGCGTCGACGGCGACGACAGCTTCGGAGTCTTCGATGAAGTCACCGAGCTGGGAGTCGCCTTCGTCACCGATGGTCTGGTCCAGGGAGATGGGCTCACGCGCGTACTGCTGGATTTCCAGCACCTTCTCCGGCGTGATGTCCATTTCCTTGGCGAGCTCTTCGGGGGTGGGCTCGCGGCCCAGGTCCTGGAGGAGTTCGCGCTGGATGCGGCCGAGCTTGTTGATGACCTCGACCATGTGCACGGGGATGCGGATGGTGCGGGCCTGGTCGGCCATGGCGCGGGTGATGGCCTGACGGATCCACCAGGTCGCGTAGGTCGAGAACTTGTAGCCCTTGGTGTAGTCGAACTTCTCGACCGCGCGGATCAGACCGAGGTTGCCTTCCTGGATCAGGTCCAGGAACGCCATGCCGCGGCCGGTGTAGCGCTTGGCCAGCGAGACCACGAGGCGGAGGTTGGCCTCCAGCAGGTGGTTCTTGGCGCGGTTGCCGTCGCGCATGATCCACTGCAGGTCGCGGCGGGACTGCACGGGCAGCTTCTCGCCCTTGTCGGCGAACTCGCGCAGCTTCTCCGTGGCGTAGAGACCGGCCTCGATGCGCTTGGCGAGCTCGACCTCCTCCTCGGCGTTGAGCAGCGCGACCTTACCGATCTGCTTCAGGTAGGCGCGGACCGAGTCGGCCGAAGCGGTGAGCTCGGCGTCCTTGCGGGCCTGACGCAGCGCCTCGGATTCCTCTTCGTCCCAGACGAAGTCACCGGACGCCTTGTCCTTCGCCGACGGCTCGTCGGCCTCTTCGGCTTCCTCGGTCTCGGCAGCGGCGGCGGGCGCGGCGACCTCGTCCTCGTCGTCGGCCTCGTCGACGATCTCCTCGTCCTCGAGGTCTTCCTCGTCGATCTCGATGTCACCCAGGTCGTCGAGCTCGATCGACTCGTCGTCGAGGATCTCTTCGCCCTCGGCACCCTCGGCACCGGGCTCGCCGGCCTTCTTCGGCGCAGCCTTCTTCGCCCCCGCCTTCTTGGCGGCGGCCTTGGTCGCCTTCTTGGCCGGGGTCTTCTTGGCCGCGACCTTCTTCGCCGCGGCCTTCTTGGCCGGAGCCTTCTTGGCGGCTGCCTTCTTGACCGCCGGTGCTGCGGTGCTGTCTGCCGGGTCGGCGGCTGCGGCCGATTCGGCGGTGTCCTGGGTATTCGTGGCTACCACGTACGCCCTTTCGTGACGGTCTCGTGCGGCGTCACGCCAGAGTGATCATCCGGCGGAGCGGTTCTGTCGGGGGGATAAGCCGGCTCTCGTGCCGGTGTCGGTTTCCGGCTCACCGCCGGGCATGCGTTCCATTGTAACGATCGAACCAGCTTACTTACGGTGCGATACCGGCTGACACCGCCATGGCCGCTCCGACGATGCCCGCGGTATTGCGCAACGCGGCAGGCACCACGGGGGTTCTGTTGGTGAGCAACGGAATCCACTCCTGATAATCGCGGCTGATGCCGCCACCGGCGACGAACACGTTCGGCCAGAACAGGTTCTCCAAGGTGACCAGCACCTTGGACACCTCCAACGCCCACTCCGGGTAGCTCATGCCGACCCGATCCTTCACCGACGCCGCGGCCCGATGCTCGGCCTCACGGCCGTCCACCTCGATGTGCCCGAGCTCGCTGTTGGGCATCAGCACGCCGTTGTACATGACCGCCGAGCCGATACCGGTGCCGAAGGTGAGCAACACGACCAAACCGGTGAGATCCTTTGCCGCGCCGTACCGGTCCTCGGCCATGCCCGCGGCGTCCGCGTCGTTGAGTACCGTCACCTCACGGCCGCCCAGCGCCACCGAGAACAGATGCCGGGCGTCGATGCCGACCCAGGTCTTGTCGATATTGGCGGCCGTGCGCACCTGGCCGTGCAGCACCACGCTCGGCATGGTGATCCCGACCGGGCCCTCCCAGCCGGCCTGCGCGACCAGCTTGGCCACCGCCTCGGCGACCGCGTTCGGGGTGGCCGGATGCGGGGTGGCGATCTTGATCCGCTCGTACACCAGCTCACCGGTCGCGAGATCGACCTCGGCACCCTTCACGCCGCTGCCACCGATATCGATGCCGAACGCGTGCCCGGGATCGGACATGGACCACACCTCGTTCTTCCCCTTCGACCTGCGCCCTGTGTCGTGCACGACAAGCCTAATGCGCGCGATGCCGGATCTGTGCTGCGATGGAGCTCGTGCCGGAATCGAATTTCACTTCCATCGCCCCCGCCGACTCCACGAACACCGACACTTCAGACATAGCCGAACTGCGCCGCGTCGCGGTGCTTCTCGCCGAGACCGCCGCCGCGCACGTGCGCGAGCGCCGCCCGCAGGTCTTCGGACCCGGCGCGCACGCGACGGACGCCGTGCAGTCCAAGAGCACCCCCACCGACCCCGTCACCATCGTCGACACCGAGACCGAGCAGCTGGTCCGCAAGCTGGTCGCCGAACTGCGCCCCGGCGACCTGGTGGTCGGCGAGGAGGACGGCGGCGCCATCGCCGACGCCCCGGAACTCGTGCACTGGGTGGTCGACCCCATCGACGGCACCGTCAACTTCGTCTACGGCATCCCGTCCTACTCGGTGTCGGTGGCCGCGGTGCGCGACGGCCGCCCGGTCGCGGGCGCGGTCGCCGACGTCGCGCACGCCGTCACCTACAGCGCCGGCCTCGGGTTGGGCGCGCATCGCGCGGACTCCAGCCCCGACGGCGCCGCACCGGGCGGCGCTCCGGTTGCCTTGCATGCCAACCGGGTTGACGCGGCGTCGATGGCGCTGGTCGCCACCGGTTTCGCGTACGCGACCGAGCGCCGCACCCGGCAGGGTGAGCTGGTGGGCCGGGTGCTGCCGCACATCCGCGACATCCGCCGCTTCGGTTCGGCGGCCCTGGACCTGTGCGCGGTCGCCGAGGGCCGCACCGACGCCTACTACGAGCACGGCCTGAACCTGTGGGATTGGGCCGCGGGCGCGCTCATCGCCACCGAGGCCGGCGCGCGGCTGATCCTGCCGCCCCGGCTCGACTCGCCGGGCGCGGCAGGCGATTTGGTGTCGGCGGCGGCGCCCGCCATCGCGGACGAGCTTTTCGGCCTGTTCGAACGGTTCGATGTCACCACCCCTATCCCGATTTCCTGACAGCGGGCTGGACGGCCGCGCGGCCCGGGTGACCGGCCGCGAGCCACACACAAAGAACCGCCGCGACCGAGAAGGTCGCGGCGGTTCGTTCATCCGGAGACATCTATTCGAATGCGACGGCACGAGTTTCGCGACGGCGCCCGAGCGGTCAGAGCCGCGCCCCCGGAAAAGAGATTCTCAACACTTCGCGTGCCGGGCGGCTTCCAGCAGCCTCGGGTCGACGGCGGGCGCGGTGCCCGGCGTCGGATTCTTCAGCGCCCGCAGCACCTCTTCGGCGTCGGTACCGGGCCGGATGTCGCGGAACAGCGAGCCCAGGACCATGTCCACGGTCTCGTCCTGTCGCTGATCCTCGATCAGCTCGGCGCACGGCGCGACCAGCTGGACCGCGGCCGCGGCGGGCCGTCCCTTGACGCCGAACCGGATCTGCCCGGTGCACTCCAGATCACCGTTCACATAGACCGGGTCATTGCCGATCTGCACGTCCGGCGCGCTCGCGAAACCGAGATCGCCCAGCTCGGAGGCCACATGCGCGGCCTGACCGCGCTGGTTGTTGGCGTTGAACACCCGCACCTTCGACGCGGCCAGGGCGGCCGGCTGCACATCGCGCAGCCGCGACGCCGACACCCGTTCGCCGAGCGGGGCGGGCGCGGGCGCCGACGTGCTCGAGGCCGGACTGGGGGAGTTGCAGGCCATCGCGCCCTGGTCACCCTCGCTGGTCGTCAGCGCCTTGAACCACACGACGACGCAGATCAGGGCGATGACCCCGACCATTGCCGCCCAGGGTTCCCAGCGTCGGCGAATGAAGTTCCGTCCCGTGGGATCGGTCGTTTTGCCTTGGGTGATCAGTGAAACCACGCCCACACTCTACGAAAACGCCGGGACTACCGCGTGAACGGTCTCGGCAAGTCGGGCATCGGTGTGGCGGGCGGGTCGCGCCGGGGCCCCGCCGAGGTGGCGGACAGGTCTCGAGACGGTGCGGAAGGTCTCGATCAGTACCCCCGCCGGTGACGATTAACCCTCTTTTTCAACTCGCGCGGGTTTTGATTGCGACTTTGGTCCCGGGGTCCGCTATTGTCTGGCGGCCCAGATCGTACAACCCAGGGGAATCTGGGGTTCGATTTCGGGAACAACAAGGGCATGTCCTGCGTTGACCGAGCGCGATCCAGTGTGGATGAGGACTATCCGGCCTGGATCTGTGACCGGTGTACGCGTGACGTACACCACGGGCGGGCGGCATTCCAGCCGATCCGGCTCCGCGAGGAGTCGGGCGGACGGGTGCCGGTCCGGGATACACGGAGTGAGGACGAGGGGAAGACGACATGGCAACCGACTATGACGCACCGCGGCGCAATGAATCCGACGATGTTTCGGAGGACTCGCTGGAGGAGCTGAAGGCTCGCCGCAACGAGGCCGCGTCCGCCGTCGTGGATATCGACGAATCCGATACCGCGGAGTCGTTCGAGCTTCCCGGCGCGGACCTTTCCGAGGAAGTGCTCTCGGTCCGGGTCATCCCGAAGCAGGCGGACGAGTTCACTTGTTCCAGCTGCTTCCTGGTGCACCACCGCAGCCGTCTGGCCAGTGAGGCCGGCGGTCAGCTGATCTGCATGGACTGCGCCGCCTAGGCAAGGTTCGCAGAGCGTGTCCGGCCAGCCCGCGCTCGGTTCGCCGAGCGCGGTCCGGACCGGACCGCGCAGTACTTCTCAGTAGATGGTTTCGGGAGATCAGGCCGATTCGGCCGCGTTCTCCAGGCCGAGTGCGGCGATCACGCGTTCCGGATCATCGGGCACTGCCTGACCAGCCAGTGCCCGGCAGGATCAGGATGTTTCGGCCGCGTTCTGTAGTCCGAGCGCGGCAATCACGCGTTCCGGATGGCGAGTACTGGCCAGCCAGTACGGCGTCGGATCCTCGGGATCGTCGAGGACGAGCAACACCATGGGCCCGATCCAGGCCCGATGCTGGACGAAGGCGGCGGGGTCGAGTTGTCGACCCAACGCCGCACTCTTCGCGCTGGTGGGAACCGGCGCCGCCCGCTTGACGAAGGTCGCGGGCAGATGCGCGCGATCGGTGCGCAGTTCCGGCACGCCCTCGGCGTCGGGAGTCACGTACAGGCGATGGCGCGAGAACCACAGCAGCACCCACACCGCGACCGGGAACAGCAGCACGTACGGCAGCCAGGCCCGCACACCCGGTGCGCCCATGTGGATCTCGGCGGCCAGCAGCCCGGTCACGACGAGCGCGGCCGGCCACCACCACAGCGGCACCCAGAGGCGCTCGGTGTAGAGGGGCTTGGTCTGCGGCTGAGGTTCCATGGTCACCTGAGGGGGCTGGTCGGACACGACATCAGACTAGGTCAATGACTGAGCGGTCGAACGCGTAGGCTCGGCCCACGTGACCGGTATTCCACCTATTCCCCTGCTGCGGCTCGATCCCGGCATCCCCGTACCGACGCGTGCTCACGAGGGCGACGCGGGCGTGGACCTGTGCACTACCGAGGACATCATCATCGAACCGGGCGAGCGGGTGCTGGTCGGCACCGGCATCGCGGTGGCGCTGCCGATCGGCACGGTCGGGTTGATCCATCCGCGGTCGGGTCTGGCCGCCAAGGCGGGCCTGTCGGTTGTCAACACCCCCGGCACGGTCGACGCGGGCTACCGCGGTGAGATCAAGGTGTGCCTGATCAATCACGATCCGCGCACCGCCATCGAGCTCCGGCGGGGCGATCGCATCGCCCAGCTGCTCGTGCAGAAGGTCGAATTGGTGGACTTCGTCGAGGTCCAGGCACTCGACGACACCGCGCGCGGCGCGGGAGGATACGGATCCAGCGGTGGGCATGCCAGCCTCGCGCAGTCCGGCGGGGTGGGTCAGGCGACCGGCAAGGAGGCATGACGATGGTGTTCGGACGCAAGAAGAGCAAGGGCGGCGACAGAGACGACGCGCCGCAGTACGACGACGAGTACACCGAGTACGACGAGTACGAGGAGTACGACGAAACAGTCGACGAGGCAGACGAATTCGGTGACGAGCCGGCCCCCGCGCGCGGCCCGGAGATCGGCCCCTACGACTACGAGGACGTGGCCGACCGCCTCGAGGCGATCGCCGAGCAGCGCCTGGACCTGGGGTCGGTCATCGTGCCGGTGCCGCCGGGCGGGCAGCTGCAGGTCGAGATGACCCCCGACGGCACCCCGCAGGCGGTGCACCTGGCCACCCAGCACGGCCGGATCACGGTGGCGGCCTACGCCGCGCCGAAGTCGGCGGGCCAATGGCGTTCGGTGGCAGCCGATCTGGCCGAGACGCTGCGCAAGGACGGCGCGCAGGTGTCGGTGGTGCAGGGCCCGTGGGGTCGTGAGCTGCACGCCGTCACCCAGGGCGCGGATCTGCGTTTCATCGGCGTGGACGGGCACCGCTGGATGGTCCGCCTGGTCGCGGCCGGCCCGACCGGCGCGGCCGACGAGAACACCCCGCTGGTCGCCGCCGCCCGCGCGGTCATGGGCGAGACCGTGGTCCGGCGCGGTGACGAGCCGCTACCGGTGCGCGAACCCCTCCCGGTGGTCCTACCCCAGGAGCTGGCCGACCAGCTCGCCGCCGCCCACCAGCAGCAGCTGGCCGCCCAGCAGCAGGCCATGCAGGCCCAGATGGACGCCATGCAGGGCGGCCCGGCCTACCAGCCCGAGGCCGCCCCCACCGAACCGCGCCGCGGCGCGGAGGGCTCGGCCATGCAGCAGCTGGGCTTGAACTGACCGAACTCTCCGGGCCGGGATTCCCGGCCCGGATTCGGCTGTAACGCGCAACGAAAATGGGGCGCCGCCACTGTGGCGGCGCCCCATTTCGCTATCGGCTGAATCGGGTGGCGGTCTGTACTCGGGATGGTGTCTCAGCGCTGCGATTCCAGAAGTCGGGCCCGGACCCTGGATCCGATGCCGTTCGGCTCGGGACTGCGGGAGTTGCACTGTGCCGGGCCAGGATTCGGGTCAGGGTGCGGGGATGCGGCGGGGGAGTAGGGCGTTGATGCCGCGGGCGCCGAGGATCGAAGGGTCCGCGCCGAGTTCGTCGAGGGTGATGGTGTGCAGGGTGGCGTGCGGGAGCAGCGCGGTCCAGCGTTCGGCCACGGCGAAGGGGTGCACGGGGTCGTCGGCGGCGGCGATGATTTCGACCGGGGCGGTGACCTGGGCCAGGAGTTCGGGTTCGGGCCAGGCGTAGTTCGCGGCCTCTTCGAGGGCGGCGGGCAGGTCGGGCCACTGGGAGGTCCACGAGCGGGTCAAGGCGTCGGCGAGCCAGGCTGGGCTGGATTCGCGCATGCGGGTGATGACGGCGTCTAGGCCGTCGGCGCGCAGCTGGGTGGCGGTGGCGGCGGCGGACAGGGCCGCGGGGCAGCCGGTGGTGTCGGCGCCGGTCCAGGCGGGCAACGCGGCGACCACGCCGTACACCGACTCGGGGTGCTGGGCGGCCCAGTCGACGGCGACGGCCGCGCCGAGGGAGATCCCGGTGACCAGGACGGGCCCGGAGCGGGCCGCGGCGTCGAGGGCGGCCCGGTAGCTGTCGATCACCCGGCGCGGGTCCGGTTCGACCGCCAGGAACGGCAGATCCAGTGCGGCGCAGGCGGATCCGAAGGCGCGGCGGGCGAAATGGGCGTCGGAACCGGTCCCGGGCAGGGCGACGGCGACCGCCGGACGTGGAAGATCGGGCACCGGCCGACTGTAGCGGGGGCGGGCGCGCGTGGCGGGTGCAGCCCGTCCCATCTACAGTGGCCCTTGTACGGCCACGAGCGCCCGGGTGGCAAACCGTCCGGTTGCCGTGGAAGGAACGAACGACGTGAGACCCACGCCGTCGAGCTCTACAGGAGAGCGTGCGAGATGCCATCCTCGGGTGGGAAGGACACCCCGTCAGGCTATTTCCGGCGGCTCGGCCGCCGACTGACGGAGGACCTGGATCGTTTGGATGCCGAGGAGCTCGCCGAGACGTCGGAGGCGTCGGGTGCGTGCCGGGCATCGGAATGTCGGCGTGGTGAGGAAGTCACCATGGTCGGCCGGCTCCGGAGCGTGGAGGCCTGTCCCAAGGCCGGCGGCGCCGAGGTGGCCGCCGAGTTCTTCGACGGCACCGACAGCGTCGAGCTGGTTTTCATCGGCAGGCGTCGTATCCCCGGAATCGAACCGGGCCGTCGTATTCTGGTCCGCGGCCGTGTCGGTGAACGTGACGGCGGCAAGGTCATCTACAACCCCTACTACGAACTGCGCGGGAATTCCTGACACTCATGCCGAACCCCACCAGCAGCGGCGAGGGCCGCGATCCCGCCGAGCCCTACGGTGCGGCGGCCTTCGATCCACCGACGGTTCGCATCGATCCGGCCGCAGCGGCCGACGAGCCGCCGTTTCGCCTGGAGAACGCCCTGCTGGACGACGATATGCAGGCGCTGGTCGACGCCGAGCGCGCCGCCGACACCGAGCACGGTGACGGCGCCGACGAGCCCGAACCCACCCTGCTCGAGCAGATGGGCGGCCTGTCCGGCCTGATCTACTCCTCCCTGCCGGTGCTGGTGTTCGTGCCGGTGAATTCGCTGCGCGGCCTGACCGCCGCCATCTGGGCGTCGCTGGGCGTGGCCGCGGCGATCCTGGTGTGGCGCTTGGTGCGTCGCGGTCCGATCCAGCCCGCCATCTCGGGTTTCCTGGGGGTGGGCCTGTGCGCGTTCATCGCCTACCGGATGGGTGAGGCGAAGGGTTTCTTCCTGTTCGGCATCTACGCGAGCCTGGTGTACGGCGGCGCGTTCCTGCTGTCCCTGGTGGTGCGCTGGCCGTTGGCGGGCGTGATCTGGGGTGCGCTGAACGGGCACGGCACCGGGTGGCGCTCCGACAAGCGCGCGATGCGTCTCTACGACATCGCGACGGCGGTGTGGGCGCTGGTGTTCGTGGCCCGCTACCTGGTCCAGAACCACCTGTACGCGGCCAACAGCACCGGTCTGCTGGCCGTGGCGCGGATCGGCATGGGCTGGCCGTTGACCGCCGTGGCGGCGCTGGTGACGTTCTGGGCGGTGCGCAAGGCCGGTCACCTGCCCTCTTCCGCCGCGAAGGCCGCTGAAGGCCAGGCCGAGGCCGGTCAGGGCCGGGGCGCCGCCCCCGATTCCACCGTCTAGACAGTCGTCCGATTCGGGCACTTATCGCGCTAAACCTTCGCCGCGCAACACCTTCGGGGCCATCGGGGGACGGGAGGGGGTGACCAACCCACCCCTGGGGTGCCTATTTCGGCGGCCTCCCGGCGAGCACGATCTTTCTCAGAAGCTCTAACAGGCTACGGAGAAAGGAACGCGGAGTGGTTACCGACGGCAAGGCAGTGGCAGCGCAGGATCGGGGCGAGGGGCTCGCGATCGCGGTGCAGACGGCAGCCTCGCGCCGGCACCCGGTGGGGCGGGGAGGCAGCAAGTCCGGCAGTGTGGCGACATCGGAATCCCGGCGTGCCGCAGCGGAATTGGAGATGCTGATCGGCCCGGCCGCCGCCGGTGACCGCGCGGCCGTCTCCGAGATTCTCAAGATCGTGTACCCGCTGGTGCGCCGCTACTGCGCGGCTCGCCTGGGCGGGGCGGGTCACCTGCACGTGACCGCGGACGATGTGGCGCAGGAGATCTGCCTGGCGACGGTGCAGGCCATCCCGCGCTACCGCGACCAGGGCAAGTCCTTCCTGGCCTTCGTCTACGGCATCTCGGCGAACAAGGTGGCCGACGCGTTCCGGCGGGCGCAGCTGCACCCGGCCTACCCGGTCGCGGAGTTCCCGGACGCCCCGAACACCGAGGCAGGCCCGGAGGAGCGGGCGCTGGCGATGGAGACCCGCCGCGCGACCCGCGACCTCATGCAGGTGCTGTCCTCGACCCACCGTGAGGTGCTGGTCATGCGGATCGTGCTCGGCTGGACGGCGGCCGAGACCGCCGAGGCCATCGGCACCAGCCCGGGCGTGGTGCGGGTGATGCAGCACCGCGCGCTCAACCGGCTGCGCGCCGAGCTGCGGGAGGCGTCCTGAGAGTTCGGGGAATGAAATACGGCGAATGGGCCGGGCGCAGGGGGTGCGCCCGGCCCATTGCCGTATCCGGAGCTGTTTCGGTTCGCGTGCGATCAGGCGGGGGCGGCGGTCGAGCCGAAGCCGTTGGCGCCGAGCGCCTTGCGTAGGTCGTCCTCGGCCTCCACGGAGGTGACGAACAGCAGTTCGTCCTCGCCTTCGAGCGGGTCGTCGCCCTGCGGGACGATGACGCGCCCGCCGCGCAGGATGGTGACCAGGGCGGCGTCCCGGGGCAGGGTGAGGGTGCGAACGGCCTTGCCGGCCAAGGGGGTATCGGTGGGCAGGGTGATCTCGACCAGGTTGGCCTGACCCTGCCGCAGCGTCATCAGCCGCACCAGATCGCCGACCGACACCGCTTCCTCGACGAGCGAGGCGAGCAGCCGCGGCGTGGACACCGCGACGTCGACGCCCCACGAGGAGTCGAAGAGCCACTCGTTGCGGGGATCGTTGACGCGGGCGACCACCCGATCGGCCCCGAATTCGGTCTTGGCGAGCAGCGAGAACACCAGGTTCACCTTGTCGTCGCCGGTGGCGGCGATGACCACGTCGTAGGTTTCCAGCCCGGCCTCTTCGAGCGTTTCCAGCTCGCAGGCGTCGGCGTGGGTCCAGACGGCGGCGGGCGCGCTGGTGGGGTCGATGTGGTCGAGGCGGCGTTCGAGCAGCATGACCTGATGGCCGCCGCGCAGCAGTTCCTGGGCGATGGAGCGTCCGACGGCTCCGGCCCCGGCGATGGCTACCTTCATCGGGCTTCCTTCACGATCAGTGCTCGGGGGCAGGGGGATTGGCGGCCAGGGCGACGGCTTCGCCCACGGTGCCGGAGGTGGCGGCGATGTAGACCAGGTCGTCGGCCTGCAGCATGGACTTGCCGGTGGGCAACACGCCCTGCCCGAAGCGGATCACGAAGGCCACGCGTGCTCCGATGGCCTCCTCGAGGTCGTGCACCGAACGCCCGTACCAGTTCTCGTGCACGTCGAGTTCGGTGACGGCGACGGTGCCGGTGGGGTCGCGCCAGGTGGTGGTGGACTGGTCGGCGACCAGGGTGCGCAGGAACCGGTCGGTGGTCCACGGCACGGTGGCGATGGTGGGGATGCCCAGGCGTTCGTACACCGCGGCGCGCTTGGCGTCGTAGATGCGGGCGACCACGCGCTCGACGCCGAAGGTCTCGCGGGCCACGCGGGCGGAGATGATGTTGGAGTTGTCGCCGGAGGACACCGCGGCGAAGGCTCCGGCGCGTTCGATTCCGGCCCGGGTCAGCACATCTCGATCGAACCCGACGCCGGTGATGCACAGGCCCGGGAAATCGCGGCCCAGGCGCAGGAAGGCGCTCGAGTTCTGATCGATCACCGCGACCTCATGGCCGATGCGCACGAGGGCGCGGGCGAGCGAGGAACCGACCCGCCCACATCCCATGATCACGACGTACACCGTACGAACCCCATTCCCGAAAACCGTGGTGCGGTCTGGTTGCCACCTGCTGGAAAACTTCGGCCGGGTGGCAACCGTACCGCTCGAGTTTCACTGCGGGCACTTTCCCCCTCCGGAACATGTTCAAACCGGAACCGGGAAAACCTCACACCCTCCGACGTCACCCTACGGTCGCGGGGCACCCGCGTCGCGCCGCGAACACGGCCGCTCCCGGACTGCCTTATGCTGCCAGGAGTGTCGAAGTTGACGACGGCCGCCAAGCGCATGCTGGTCGGCCGCCCATTCCGCAGTGATTCGCTCGGTCATACGCTGCTACCCAAGCGGATCGCCCTCCCGGTCTTCGCCTCGGACGCCCTGTCCTCGGTGGCATACGCCCCCGAGGAGATCTTCCTGGTGCTGTCGGTGGCCGGGCTGTCCGCCTACGTCTACGCCCCCTGGATCGGCCTGGCGGTCGCCCTGGTGATGGCGGTCGTGGTGGCCAGCTACCGGCAGAACGTGCACGCCTATCCCTCGGGTGGCGGCGACTACGAGGTCGCCACCAAGAACCTGGGACCGACCGCGGGCTTGACGGTCGGCAGTGCGCTGCTGGTCGACTACGTGCTCACGGTGGCGGTGTCGATCTCCTCGGCGGCGTCCAATATCGGGTCGGCGGTGCCGTTCGTCTCGACGCACAAGGTGCTGTTCGCGGTGTGCGCGATTGTGATCCTCACCGCCATCAATCTGCGTGGTGTGCGCGAGTCCGGCACGGCGTTCGCGATTCCCACCTATGCGTTCATGATCGGCATGTTCGTCATGCTGATCTGGGGTTTCGTCCGGATCTTCCTGGGGCAGACCGTGCACGCCGAGTCCTACGGGTTCGGGCTGAAGGCCGAGGACGAGCATCTGTTCGGGCTGGCGTTCGTGTTCCTCATCGCCCGCGCCTTCTCCTCCGGCTGTGCGGCGCTGACCGGTGTCGAGGCGATCAGCAACGGCGTGCCCGCCTTCCGCAAACCCAAGTCCCGCAATGCCGCGACCACCCTGCTGCTGCTCGGTTGTATCGCGGTGACGCTGTTCATGGGCATGATCGTGCTCACCCAGAAGGTCGGCATCGTCTACGCCCACGACACCGCCGACCTGATCGGCGCTCCGGCCGGATACGAGCAGAAGACCCTGGTCGCGCAGCTGGCGGGCGCGGTGTTCTCCGGCTTCCCGGCCGGGTTCTACTTCATCACCATCGTCACCGCGCTGATCCTGGTGCTGGCGGCCAACACCGCCTTCAACGGCTTCCCGGTGCTGGGTTCGATTCTGGCGCAGGACCGCTTCCTGCCGCGTCAGCTGCACACCCGCGGTGACCGGCTGGCGTTCAGCAACGGCATCCTGTTCCTGGCGGGTGCGGCGATCGCGTTCGTGGTGTTGTTCGGCGCGGAGGTGACGCGCCTGATCCAGCTCTACATCGTCGGCGTGTTCGTGTCGTTCGTGCTGAGCCAGACCGGCATGCTGCGGCACTGGACCCGGCTGCTGCGCACCGAGACCGATCCCGCGCAGCGCAACCGCATGAAGCGTTCGCGGGTGATCAACGCCATCGGCCTGACCATGACCGCGACCGTGCTGATCATCGTGCTGGTCACGAAGTTCCTGGCCGGCGCGTGGATCGCGATCATCACCATGGCGGCGATCTTCGGCCTGATGAAACTGATTCGCCGCCACTACGACTCGGTGTCACGGGAACTCCACGAGGCCGAGTGGGACGGGGTGCTGCCCAGCCGCACCCATTCCATCGTGCTGGTGTCCAAGCTGCACATGCCGACCCGGCGCGCCATCGCCTACGCGCGCGCCACCCGCCCCGACACCATCGAGGCCATCACGGTCAACGTCGACGAGCCCGATACCCGCGCGCTGGTGCGGGAGTGGGAGGCCAGCGATATCGCGGTGCCGCTCAAGGTGATCGAATCGCCGTACCGCGAGATCACCAAGCCGGTGATGGATTACGTGAAGCGCGTCCGCAAGGCGTCGCCGCGCGACGTGGTCACCGTGTTCATCCCCGAATATGTGGTCGGCCACTGGTGGGAGCAACTGTTGCACAACCAGAGTGCGTTGCGCCTGAAGGGCCGCCTGCTGTTCGAGCCCGGCGTGATGGTGACCAGCGTCCCCTGGCAGCTGTCCTCCTCCGCGGGCCGCGGCCAGCCCGCCCGCGTGGTCAACGCCCCCGGCTCGGTGCGTCGCGGTTTCGGAGATGAGGCATGAGCGGACCCGACTGGTACGGCGAGGTTTTCGAGGTCCGGCTGGGCCCGCCCGGCCACGGCGGTTTCTGCGTGGCCCGCCACGAGGGCCGCGTCCTGTTCGTTCGCCACGGCCTGCCCGGCGAACTGGTCCGCGCCCTGGTCACCGAGGATCGCGGCGGCTCCTTCTGCCGCGCCGACGCCATCGATATCCTCGACCCCTCACCCGACCGCATCGACGCCACCTGCCCGGTCTCCGGCCCGGGCGGCGCCGGCTGCTGCGACTTCACCTTCGCCACTCCCGAAGCCCAGCGCGCCCTCAAACACCAGGTCGTCGCCGACCAGCTCCGCCGCCTCGCGGACTGGGAACCGGACTTCACCGTCGAACCGATCCCGGTCCCGTTCGGCCTGCCGACCGGTGCGGCAGCACAACAGGATTCCCGCACCGGCCTGATCGCACCGCCCGGCAGTCCCGGCCGCGCCGGCCGCGTGACGACCAATCTCAGTGCGGCCTTGCTCGCCAATCCGGCCGAATCCGGTTCGCGCGCTGCTGCGGTGCATCCGGCGGGCGGTGTCGCACCGGGCCGAATCGGCGGTGTGGCCACGCATGTGGCGAGCGACCTGCTCGCGCGGCCGGGTGTCGTCGGAAAGCCCGACCCGGTGTCGGCGGAACTGCCGGGCGCCGAGTGGTCGGCCGATGCGTATGCCGGTGGATGGCGGAGCCGGGTGCGACTCGTGGTCGACGCCGAAGGGCGGGCCGGGGTGCACCGGTATCGGAGTACCGAAGTGATGGCGGATCTGCGGTGTCCGCAGCCGATGGCGGGGGCCTTGGAGGGGATCGCCGAGCGGCGATGGACTCCGGGAGCCGATCTCGTGGTGGCTGTCGACGGGGACGGGATGCGGCATCTCGTGGAGCTCGCGCCTGCCGAGGACCGTCACGGCGGAGAGCCTGCGCGGCGTGAGAGGGGCGGCGGCGCAGGCGGTTCCGGCCGGGGCAAGGGTGATCGGCGTAGTACGGCGGCGCGGCGGGCCGCGGCGCACAGTGCGCGGACCGAGCGGGTGGTCGATGGGACCGGTCGTGCGGTGCAGTATGTGTCCGGGCGGCGTTGGGAGTTGTCGGCGACGGGGTTCTGGCAGCCGCATTACGGTGCGGCGCAGTGCTATTCGGATGTCGTGGCCGAGTGGGCCGACGCCGCTCCCGGATCGCTGGTGTGGGACTTGTATTGCGGTGTGGGTGTATTCGCGGCTCGGCTCGCGGATCAAGTCGGCCAAACCGGTGCGGTGCACGGTGTGGAGTTCGCGCGCACCGCGGTCACCGAGGGGCGCGCGGCCTTGCGGGACCTGCCGTGGCTGGACCTGACCGCCGAGCGGGTCGAGCGGTGGATCGTCGAACAGCCCGAGGCCGCGCCGGACGTCGTGGTGCTGGACCCGCCGCGGGCGGGCGCGGGCAAGGACGTGATCAACGCGCTCAGCGAGCGGTCTCCGCGCCGCATCGTCCACATCGGTTGTGACCCGGCCTCTTTCGCGCGCGATGTCGGCCTGTACAAGGCGGCCGGATATCACCCCGTCGCGCTGCGTGTTTTCGATGCGTTCCCGGGCACCCACCACGTCGAATGTGTGGCTGCGTTCGAGCGCTGACGGGTTTCGAGATCAGGGAGCTGTGTGCACGGGATGTCGTCGTATTCCCGCGCCGACGGCTCCCTGATCTTGTTGTGGCACAACCGCGGCGCGGAATCGGCGTGCCCCGGCAGCCGGATGGGCTGGCGGGTACGGGATTCGGTGCGTGCGCCAAGATGTGGCCCATGAGTACGTTGTCGGACCCGACGTTGGCGTCGGTCCTGGAGCTGATCTACGCCGATCAGTCGAAGTTCCACTCGCTCGAGGCGCTGCTGCTGGGGGTGGATCTCAAGCGGCCCGAGTATCAGGTCGATCTGTGGGTGAACGCGGACAGCTATTGGGGCCGGTTGGTGGGTCCGGTGTACGGGGCGCGGATGGCGGCGTCGGGCGGCAACGCGGAGGCGGATCGGGCGCTGCTGGATCTGGTCGAGGTGACGGTGGCGCGGTTCCTGCAGGGGGAGTCGTTGCAGCGCAAGCTGCTTCCGGCGTGGATGCCGCGGCTGCGGGAGGCGCTGCTGGCCGACGGCTATCGCGTGAAAGTCGATCGGGTGCCGGGGGAGGGGCTGGACGGCACGGTGCGCTGTCGCCTCAAACCCACCGCGACCCTGCCGGTCCGTTTCGCCGACCGGGTCGCCCTGCTCGAGACCGAACTGGAGGTGCGCGGCCAGCAGACCGCCCTCGACCATCTCCGCGCCGCCGTCAAACACTATGGCCGGGGCCGCTTTCCGGCCTGCGAGAAGCGTCTGCGCGCGGCTCTGCTGCAGGTGACCGCCTACGCCACTGGCACCGGCGATCTCGACGGCACCCGCAATGTCCGTCACCTGGTCGACACCGGCCGCCTCACCATCGCCGAGGGCACCCGCCTGCTGCACGACCTGCGCGCCCTGACCGCCGCGGACCCCTACCCGCACCGAACCCGCGCCGACGCCAGCCGATTCCGTGTCCAGCTCACTGTGATCCACGCGACCGCGCTGCTGGCCCAGGTCCAGCACTGAGTGTCGTTGCGGTGCTAGCCCAGTTGCCAGGTGACGCGGATGCTGGCGGTCATCTCGCTCTCGCCGAGTTCCACGGGTACCGCGCGGGGTGCGGCGGCCTTCATGTCGGCGGCGAAAGCGATGCGCGGCGGGGGCGTCGGTCCGGAGATGTTCTCGGTGATCTCCAGCACCGGCCCGAGCTTGCGGCCCGCCCGTGAGACGTACTGTTCGGCTTTGCTGACCGCGTGGTCCCAGGCTGCGTCGCGGGCGCGGATCATCAGCGATTCCTCGTCGGCCACTGTCAGGGTGAGCCCGCCCAGCCGCACGTCGTCGCCCCCGGCGGCGACCGCGTGCGCGATGGTCGCCGCGGGCCCGCCGTCGTTGCCCGCCTTGGCTTCTCCTTCGGGCCCGGCGACGTCGCGCAGCGTCACGGTCAGCGAAGTCCCGGCCGTGTATCCGACCAGCTTCTCCCGATTCCCATCCGTCCAAACGGTTTCCGCGCGCACGCTGAGCCCGCTGGTGCTGATGTCGCGCCCCTGCACGCCATCCCCGTGCAGGGCCGCGATGACCGCGTCCGCGCGTTCCCCGGCGCGCGCGTAGGCGACGGCCACGGTGTCGGCGCGGGTTTCCACGGAGATGGATACCCGCATGATGTCCGGTGTGGCCCCGGCGCTGCCGGATCCGATCATCGTGATGGTGCCGGCGTTATCACTGGTCACGGGGTCCTCCTCGGTCGGTGCGGGCGCAACCCAGCCGATGCTACCGACGCCCGTCGACTCCCCGTCCGTGCCGCGCGGACCGTTCGGCCGCGCGGTGCACCGGGTCCGGGTTCAGCCCGCCGGGTGTGTGGAGTCGGCGGTTTCGGAGAGTGTTTCGGCGAGTGTGCGTGCCCCCGTGGCGATCTCGCTCGCGGCGGCGAGGTCGAGGCGCAGGTCGAGGTCGGGTGCGTCGGCGGGGCCGTCGTGGTGGGTGAGGCCGGTGTCGGTGATGACGTAGTGGAAGGCGGTGTCGCCGATGCGGACGGTCACGGTGCCGGTGTGGACGATTTCGGCGACGGCGCGGCCCAGGGGCAGTGCGAACCAGTGGGCGCGGACGGCGTCGGTGGCGCGTTGCTCGCCGAGCTGGGTGGTGCCCCAGGCGGAGAGGGTGTCGAGGACCGGGCGCAGGGCCGCGCCGGCGTCGGTGAGTTCGTAGAGGGCGGTGCCGGCGCGGGGTCCGCTGCGGCCCGGCGCTGCGGCGGGTGGGCGGCGTTTGATGAGAATCCCGTCACGCTCGAGGTCCTTGAGTCGCGCGGCGAGCACGTCGGTGCTGATGCCGGGCAGGTCGGCGAACAGGTCGCTGTAGCGGCGCGGGCCCGAACACAATTCGCGGACCACCAGCAGGCTCCACCGGTCGCCGACGATGTCGAGGGCGCGGCTCACGGTGCAGTAGTGGTCGTAGCTTCGGCGTGGCACGATCCCACTGTAACCAACAACTTGGAAAAACAAAGTGCAAACTTGGAATTTCCAAGTAGAGTGTGCGGCAACCACACCGAGAAGGGGTCGTTCATGCAGGTGAAGCAGTCGAGCAAGCTGGCGGGCGTGTCCTACGAGATCCGCGGGCCGGTCGCCGAGCATGCCGCACGGCTCGAGTCCGAGGGGCATCACGTCGTGAAGCTCAATACCGGCAACCCGCTGACCTTCGGCTTCGAGGCGCCCGCCGAGCTCCTGCAGGACATGGTGCGCAATCTGCCGCAGTCCAGCGGCTACTCCTCGTCCAAGGGCCTGTTGTCCGCGCGCCGCGCGGTCGTGCAGTACTACCAGACCCTGGGTCTGTCCGAGCTCGACGTCGAGCAGGTCTTCCTCGGCAACGGCGTCTCCGAGCTGATCATGATGGCGATGACCGCGCTGCTCGAGACCGGTGACGAAGTCCTGGTCCCCGCACCGGATTTCCCGCTCTGGACCGCCGCCACCGCGCTCAACGGCGGCCGCCCGGTGCACTACATCTGTGACGAGCAAGCGGACTGGATGCCGGATCTGGCCGATATCGAGTCCAAGATCACCGACCGCACCCGCGCGCTGGTCATCATCAACCCGAACAACCCGACCGGCGCGGTGTACTCGCCCGAGGTGGTACGCCAGATGCTGGAGATCGCGCGCCGCCACAACCTGGTGGTGTTCTCCGACGAGATCTACGACAAGATCCTCTACGACGACATGGTCCACACCGCCACCGCCGCCCTGGCCCCGGATGTGCTGTGCCTGACCTTCTCCGGGCTCTCGAAGTCCTACCGTGCGGCCGGTTTCCGTGGTGGCTGGCTGGTGGTCTCCGGCCCGATCGAGCACGCCGAGAACTACCTGGAGGGCCTGACCATGCTGGCCGGGCTGCGCCTGTGCGCGAATGTCCCCGCCCAGCAGGCGATCCAGGCCGCCCTCGGCGGGCACCAGAGCATCTACGACCTGACCCTGCCCGGCGGCCGCCTGCGCGAACAGCGCGACCGCGCGTGGGAGGCGCTCAACGCGATCCCGGGCATCTCGTGCGTGAAACCCAAGGGCGCGCTGTACGCCTTCCCGCGCATCGACCTGGACATGTACCCGATCCACGACGACGAACAGTTCGTCCTGGACCTGCTGCTACGCGAGAAGATCCACATCGTGCAGGGCACCGGCTTCAACTGGCCGCGCCCCGACCACTTCCGGATCGTGACGCTGCCGCACGCCGATGAGCTCGAAGCGATCATCGAGCGCATCGGACGTTTCCTGGCGACCTACAAGCAGTAGGTCAGACCGGGCGGCCCGCGGTCATGCCGCCGTCGACGACGAACTCGGCGGCATTGCAATAACTGGATTCGTGGCCGGCGAGGAACACGACGACCGCCGTGACCTCCTCCGCCATACCGAGTCGGCCCAGGGTGTTGGCGGCGCGATCTGCGGTCGAACCCTCGGGCACGCCGATCATCGGGGTCAGGATCCCGCCCGGGTGAACGGAATTCACGCGCACCCCGTGCGGGGCCAGTTCCAGCGCCGCGGACTTGGTGAGTCCGCGCACCCCGAACTTGGAGGCGGTGTAGGCGTGCGCGCCGGGCACGCCCTGGATCCCGGCGGCCGAGGAGATGTTCACCACCGACGCCGGCCGGGCCGCCACCAGGGCGTCGCGGGCGGCGGTCAAACCCAGGAACGGGCCGGTGAGGTTGATCGACAGCGTCCGCTGCCACTGCTCCTCGGTGTAGGCGCCCAACGGTCCGAAGTCCAGGATGCCCGCATTGTTCACCAGCACATCGAGTTTCCCGAACCGCTCCACCGCCGCGTCCACCGCGACCCGCCAGTCCTCGGCGCTGGTCACGTCGAGGTGGACGAACGCCGCGGCCTTCCCGAGTTCGGCGGCCAGCTTCTGGCCCGCCTCGTCGGAGATGTCGCCGATGAGCACCGAGGCCCCCTCGGCCACGAACGCGCGCGCGTGCGACGCGCCCATTCCCGATGCGCCGCCACTGATCAGGGCTACCCGCCCGTCGAGCCGTCCGCTCATGCCCGCTGCCTTCCGTCGAGATCGATGATGGTCCGCTCCGGCCGGAACACGCAGCGGGTGGAGGTGTAGATGGTGGGCATGCACTTGTTGCAGTGCACGCACGCCGACTGCGTGGCCGCGTCGGATTGGATGCGCCGCAACAGGTTCGGTTCGCGCAGCAGCGCCCGACCCATGGCGACGAATTCGAAGCCCTCGGTGCGGGCCAGGTTCATGGTGTCGAGATTGGTGATGCCGCCCAGCAGGATCAGCGGCATGGACAGTTCGCGGCGGAACTGGCGGGCCCGCTCCAGCAGGTACGCCTCCTGATACGGGTACTCCTTGAGGAAGGCGCGCCCGACCACCTTGAAGCCCAGCCGCGCCGGGCCGGGCAGGACTTTCGCGAAGTCGGAGCGGGGCGCGTCGCCGTGGAACAGCAGCATCGGGTTGAGCAGTGAACTGCCCGCGGTCAATTCGAGGGCGTCGAGTGCGCCGTCGGCCTCCAGCCAGGCGGCCACCTGCACGCTCTCGGGGATGGTCAGTCCGCCGCGGCGGCCGTCCTCCATGTTCAGCTTGGCGGTCACCGCGAGCCGGTCGCCGACGGCTTCGCGCACCGCGCAGGCGATTTCGCGGGCCAGCCGCGCCCGGTTGACGAGGGCGCCGCCCCAGCGGTCGCGGCGTCGGTTGAGCAGCGGGCTCAGGAACGAGCTGACCAGATAGTTGTGGCCGAAATGGATTTCGACGGCGTCGAATCCGGCCTGCTCGGCGAGCAGCGCGGCGTTCGCGTGCGCGCTGATGAGTTCCCGGATCTCGGCGTCGGTGGGCACCTTCATGGCCTGCATGCTGAGCGGGCTGAACATGCGGCTGGGCGCGAGCGCGGGCACCCGATTGGAGGCGGCGTTGGCGACCGGCCCGGCGTGCCCGATCTGGGCGCTGGCGGCCGCGCCCTCGGCGTGCACCGCGTCGGTCAGTTCGCGCAGTCCCGCAACCGCTTCGGGTCGCATCCAGATCTGGTGGCGGTCGGTCCGCCCGCCCGGCGCGACCGCGCAGTAGGCGACGGTGGTCATGCCGACCCCGCCCGCGGCGACCTCGCGATGGAACTCGATCAGTTCGGGGGTGACCAGCGCCTTGGGTGTGCGGCCCTCGAAGGTGGCGGCCTTGATCACCCTGTTGCGCAAGGTGATCGGGCCGAGTTTCGCGGGTGCGAAGATGTCGTTCATGGTTGTTCTCCCGGTGCGGTGAGGCCGGCCACCACGAAAGTGCGCAGGGCCGTGAGCGCTGATGCGGGCATCCCGTGATCTTCGATCTCGGGTGCGCCGAAACGCATGATGATCAGGTCGAAAGCCAGCATCCAGCGCTGGGCGGCCTGGCTCCGTTTCAGTTCGGGCAGTAGTGGCGCCCAGGAATCCATCTGGAACCACGGCCCCTGCCAGGTGGTCAGGTGCCGGCCCAGTACGAAGCGGGCCAGCAGCCGTAAGTGCAAGCGCCCCAGGGGATCGGCGGCCAATTCCACGAACGGCGCGAGGATGGTGTCCACCACCGCCGGCACCGAATCCCGGCCGCCGCTGGCCCCGGCCAGCCCTTCGGCCCATAACGGTCCGAGCCGATCCTCGATGAGCGCGCCGACCAGCGCCTCTTTCGAGCCGAAGTGGTAGTGGACCGCCGCCGGATTGGCCCCGGCGGCCGCGCAGACCGCGCGCACGGACACCTCGTCGTACGGCTCGGTGAGCAGCAACTGCTCCGCGGCGGCGATCAGCCGTTCGCGGGTTCCCGCGACGGGTGCTTTCTCGACCATGCCAAGCAGTGAAACACGTCTCAATCAGTAATTCAATCAGTGATTGAAATACTGATGGGAAGGGTCCCGGTGAACGGTCAGTCGGACTGAGCCCAGGCCGCGACCGGCAGGGTCAGGTAGACGCCGATGCTGCCCTCGACGAACTTCTCGACATCGGCGAGCAGCCGGTCACAGCGCTCCTGCCGGTTCTCGGCGCGGCTCTCGAAGTACTTCGAGCGGATCTCGATGAGCAGGTCCAGGCCGGATCGGTCGAACTTCCCGAGCGGGCGGAATCGGATCTCCACATCGCCGGGCTGCAGATCGCCGTCGTAGGGTTCCTCGGGGCATTCGACCGCGGTCGACACCAGGTGCGGCAGCCATTCACCCAGTTCGCGCAGCACGGTCTCGGGGAGTTCCGGCTTGTAGGTCACCTCGACGAGGGGCATCGCCTCAGTCTATGGGCCTTGATTTCCGGGTTTCGAGCGCGCGGGCGAGAACCTCCTCGATCACCTCGCTCTTGGCGTTCGCGTAGGCGTCACCTGGACGACGAAGGTGTCGGCCGATGGCGTGGTCGTCCATGGTGGCCATGGGTTCCGCCGAGGGTGTCCGCGCGATCAGGAGGTGCGGACGCTCGCGATGATCTGCTTGGCCTGGTCGGCGGGCAGCTCGCCCGGCGTACCGCGGTCGACGAGGACGGCCAGCACCAGCAGGGCGTTCTTGGGGCCGGTGAAGGCGAAGGTGTAGATCGAATAGGAGGTGGTGGCGCAGCCCGACAGCGACGGCTTCCACGTGCCCGCGGACTCGACCTGCTGACCGGCGATGCCGCTCTTGGTGGTGACCGCGGCCGGCGCGCCCGGCTTGCCGCCCGAGGGATCCGAATAGCCGCCCTGCGCCGAGATTCGCGCCACCTTGGTGGCGGCCGCGCCCGCATCGCCGCCCTCGGCGCGGGTGACGAACGCGAGGGTCCGGTAGGCCGAGCCGGGACAGTAACCGTTGCCCTCGGTGGCCTTGCCGTGCCCGACGAAGGAGCCGTCGGCGCCGTTCTGCAGTTCAGTGTCGGAGCGGTCGGCGATGGTCCAGCCGTCGGGCACGTCGTAGCTGATCCCGTAATCCGGGACGGTCACGGTGTTGCCGCCGGGCTTCGGCGCCCCGGACTTGGACGGACCGGTCGCCGACGGACTGCCCGGGCGGCTGGTCGGGGCCGAGCCCACGGTGCTGGTGGGTGCGGCGGTGGTGCCGCCGGACGAGTCGCGGGTCAGCGCGTACGCCGCGATTCCGCCGCCGACCAGCACGATCACGCCGACGATCGCCGCCACGATCAGCCAGGTGCGATTGGGTCCGCCACCGGGCGCCGGCATCGGCTGCCCGTAACCCGGAATCGCCGGCTGCCCAGGGTAATTCGGGGGAACCTGCTGGCCCGGATACTGGCCGGGGTACATCGCCGAGGGGTCCTGCCCGGGGAATCCCTGCACGGGCGTTTGCCCGGTGTAGGTCGCGGTCGGCTCGTATCCCGGGTAGTTCGAGGCGGGTGCTTGGCCGGGGTAGACCGCGGTCGGCTCATAGCCGGGGTGGTTCGGGACGGGCGTTTGACCGGGGTAAACGGCGGTCGGTTCGTATCCGGGGTAATTCGGGACCGGCGTCTGCCCCGGGTAGACCGCAGTCGGCTCGTACCCGGGGTGGTTCGGGACGGGCGTTTGACCGGGGTAGACCGCGGTCGGCTCATAGCCGGGGTGGTTCGGGATGGGCGTCTGTCCCGGGTAGACAGCGGTCGGCTCGTAGCCGGGCTGATTCGGGACGGGAGCTTGTCCCGGTTGCCCCGGGGTCGGGTGGTAGCCGGGGTGGACCATCGTCGCTTCCGGCGTCATCGGCTGCTGCCCAGCGTAATTCGTCGTCGGCTGCTGTCCCCACGCCTGCTGGTTCGGGTCCTGCGGCGAATGTGCGCCGGGCGCACCGGAACTCGCGGGGTCCTGGGGGTTCCGCCACTGATCATGGTTGTCGGTCACGCTGTTTCGCCCCTGTCCCCGGCGTGCTTCCGCCGCTCGGGGCCCACCCTATCGGGTGCGTTTCAGGCGTGCTCGTCGGGCGCTTCCGGTTCGGCCCCGGCGGCGGGCGGTGTCGCGGCGGGGGACACGCGGATCACCCCGGCGTCGAGGTCGAGGCTGACGCGCGGCCGATGCATCTGGCCGCCGCTGTCTTCGCTGCCGTCGTCCTCGAGCTTCTTGCCGGGGAACAGTTCACCTATGACACCCACGAATCCACCATAACCGTCAGCCGCGGTGGTAGCGCGGACCCTGGAACCCGTAGCCGCGCCGACCCCGCGCGAACGCGAAGAACAGCACCGGGAACAGGAAGAACGGGAAGATGTGGGTGACGATGGCGAACACGAACGCGAGCACCACCAGCGCGCCCGCGCCCACCGGAACCAGCGGCAGCGCGCGACGTGGCGCGGGCGGAGTGGGAGCCTGCTGGGCCGGTGGTTGCGGGCGGGGCAGGTCGCTGAACAGGACCGCCAGTTCACCCGCGGTCTTGGCGGCGTAGGCCCGGCTCACCCGGTCGTCGTATTCGGTGAGGTCGAGGCGGCCGGCCGCGAAGTGCTCGCCGAGCGCCGCGGCGGCCTGTTCGCGTTCGGTGGTGCCGACGCGCACGGTGGGCGGCCCGTAGACCGCGGGATCGAAATCGGTCATGACAATCCGCCTGGTGGGAGGGAAGCAATCTCGTTGTCCGCCAGCGTAGGCGCGTTCGCGGCGGCGCGCCTGCACGCGAAGGCGTAAACCGGGCTACGCCTGCGGGCGTATGCCGGGTGTCGAGGTCAGACTCCGCCGTGGGCGGCGACCGCGCGCACGGCGGCGTCGGCCTGCGCGTAGGCGGCGGCCGCCAGCCGTTCCAGCAGCGCGAGTTTGAGCTGCGGGGCGGCGTTGGTGAGTTCGTCGAACCGCGCGGGCGGCAGCACGGCCACCCGGACCGTGGTCTCGGCGTACACGTCGTTGGCGTATCGCATGTCCGCCAGCATCGAGGTCTCGCCGAACGACATGCCCGGGGTGAGGGTGATCAGCCGGTGCCGCCGATTGTCGCGATCGGTGAAGGTGAAGCGGACGCGTCCGTCGAGGATGAGGAACAGTCCGCAGCGTGGACTGTCGCGCGGCACGATGAGCTCGCCGCGCGCGATGGTGCGGGTCTCGAATTCCTTTGCCAGCCGCTCCCGCTCGTCGTCGGGTATCGCGGCGAGCGCGGGATGCTCGTCGACGGTGAGGGCGGCCGGGCCTTCCTGCCCGGCGGGCCGGTGCTGGTCGAGCACGAGTTGTTCGCACCATTCGGTGGCGGCGTCGCGGTCGATGAACACGCGTCCGTGTATGTCGGCCGGGTCCAGGCTGGAGGCCAGCTGTCCGAGCTTGCCGTCCGGATCGACCAGTCCCACAGGGCAACCGGCGGCGGCCAGTTCGGTGCGCAGGTCCTCGAGCATGCGGACGGCGATCGGGCTGACATCGCCGACCTCGCGCAGATCCAGCACCAGGGCCTCGAGTTCTCCGGGGGTGTCCTCCACGGCGCGCACGGTGGATTCGGCTCCGGCGAACAGCAGGTCGCCGTGTAGTTCGAAGATGCGCGCGTGGTCGCCGAATTCGCGCAGCACCGCCAGCTCCTCGGCGTCGCGGCGCAGCCGGGAGGGCGCGTCGGCGACGGTGTAGGCGGTCCGGATCGCGGTGTGCGCGGCCCGGGTCACGTGCAGGAAGTGCAGTCCCAACCGACTCGACAGCTCCCGGCACGCCTTGACCCCGCGCACGCTGCTGCCGTGCGCGTCCAGTCGCGGCGAGTACACGGCGATCCCGATCTGCCCCGGCAGCACCGCCAGGATGCCGCCGCCCACACCGCTTTTGGCGGGCAGCCCGACCGTGGTCACCCAGTCCCCGGCGGCGTCGTACATGCCGCAGGTGGTCATGACCGACAGCACCTGTTCGACCAGCGGTCCGGTCAGCGCTCGTTCCCGGGTGAGCGGGTTCACCCCGTTGTTGGCCAGGGTGGCGGCCATGACGGCGAGATCGCGGCAGGTGACGTCGATCGAGCACTGCCGGAAGTAGCGGTCCACCGCCTCGTCGGGGTCGACGTCGATGATGTTCGCGCCGCGCAGCAGGTACCCGATGGCGCGATTGCGGAATCCGGTGCGCGCCTCGGAGGCGTAGACGGCGTCGTTCATGGTGAGTTCGCGTCCGGCGAATCGGCTGTAGCTGCGCCGGATTCGGGCGAAGCGGTCGGCGGCGTCGGTGCCGTTGATCAGTCCGGCCGCCGCGATGGCGCCGGCGTTGATCATCGGATTGCGCGGCCGCTGGGTCTGCGGGTCGAGGCTGATCTCGTTGAACGGCTCGCCGGTCGGTTCCACGTCGATGTGCCGGGCGACTTCGGCGACCCCGCGATCGGCCAGCGCGAGCGCGTAGGTGAAGGGCTTGGAGATCGATTGAATCGTGAACGCGGCGTCCAGATCTCCGCTGCCGTAGATCCGCCCGTCCGCGGTTGCCAGGCAGATGCCGAACGAATCGGGTTGCACGGCGGAGAGTTCGGGAATGTAGTCGGCGAGCGTTCCCGATGTGTCGGCCCGGCAGAGCTCGTACACTTCGTCGATGATGCGGGCCACGACGCCGCCGGAGGGGACCACAGGCCCAGCGTAACGGGCGTAATCTGTGTTGAGCCTCACATCTGTTACGGATGTCGCAGGTGGCGTTTCGTTCCTGGCATCGGGGGCCGGAAAGGGCTCCGTAGACTGTTGCAAACACAGGAGACATCCGGAGGGAGCAATAGCCGTGGGAGTGCTTTCCCGGGTCGACATGCCCGAGGACCTGCGCCGGCTGTCGGTACCGGAGCTGCATGAGCTGGCCGAGGAGATCCGCGAGTTCCTGGTGCGGAAGGTCGCCGTCACCGGCGGGCACCTCGGACCGAATCTCGGCGTCGTGGAGCTGACCATCGCGTTGCATCGGGTCTTCGACTCGCCTGCCGACCCGATCATCTTCGACACCGGGCATCAGGCCTACGTGCACAAGATCCTCACCGGCCGCAAGGACGGGTTCGACACGCTGCGCAAAGAGGGCGGGCTGTCGGGCTATCCGTGCCGAGCCGAGAGCGCCCACGACTGGGTGGAGTCCTCGCACGCCTCGGCCTCGCTGTCCTACGCGGACGGACTGGCCAAGGCGTTCGCGCTGACCCGGCAGAAGCGGCACGTGGTCGCGGTCGTCGGGGACGGGGCGCTGACCGGCGGCATGTGCTGGGAGGCGTTGAACAATATCGCCGCCGGGCAGGACCGCTCGGTGATCGTGGTGGTCAACGACAACGGCCGTTCGTATGCCCCGACCATCGGCGGTCTCGCCGAGCGGCTCGCGGGTCTGCGCACCCAGCCGGCCTACGAGCACGCGCTCGACGCCACCAAGCGGATCGTGCAGAGCATTCCGGGCGTGGGTGATTCGGCGTACTCGATGCTGCACGCGATCAAGACCGGCATCAAGGACGCGGTCGCGCCGCAGGAGCTGTTCAGCGATCTCGGGGTCAAGTATGTGGGCCCGGTGGACGGGCACGATCAGGTCGTGTTGGAGGCCGCGTTGCGGCGGGCCAAGGACTTCGGTGGTCCGGTCATCGTGCACGCGGTGACGCAGAAGGGTCGCGGCTACAAGCCGGCCGAGGATCACGAGGCCGATCAGATGCACGCCATCAACCGGATCGACCCGGAGACCGGTGTGCCGGTGGGCGGTCCGTCCGGTCCGAGCTGGACCTCGGTGTTCTCCTCGGAACTGATCGCGCAGGCCGAGCAGCGCGACGACATCGTGGCGATCACCGCCGCCATGCCCGGGCCGACCGGTCTGACGCCGTTCGGTGATCGCTTCCCGGACCGCATGTTCGATGTCGGCATCGCCGAGCAGCACGCCATGACCTCCGCGGCCGGTATGGCCCTGGGTGGTCTGCACCCGGTGGTCGCCATCTACTCCACCTTCCTCAACCGGGCCTTCGATCAGCTGCTGATGGATGTGGCGCTGCTGAAACTCCCGGTGACGCTGGTGCTCGACCGCGCCGGCATCACCGGTGACGACGGTGCGTCGCACAACGGCATGTGGGATCTGTCGGTGCTGGGCATCGTCCCCGGCATCCGGGTCGCCGCCCCGCGTGACGCGGTCCGGCTGCGCGAGGAGCTGGGGGAGGCCCTGCACATCAGTGACGGTCCCACCGCGATTCGCTTCCCGAAGGGCGCTGCCGTCGAGGAGATTCCGGCGGTGGAGCGTTTCGAGGGCGTGGACGTGCTGCGTCTGCCCGATGCGGATGACTCCGCGTACTCGGTGCGCGCCGATGTCCTGCTGGTCGCGGTCGGCGCGTTCGCCGGGCTCGCGCTCGAGGTGGCGGATCTGCTGGAGGCCGAGGGTGTTTCGGTGACCGTGGTGGATCCGCGCTGGGTGCTGCCGGTCTCGGACACGCTGGTCAAGCTGGCCGGGAATCACCGCCTGGTGGTCACTCTCGAGGACAGTGGCCTGCACGGCGGTATCGGTTCGACGGTCTCGGCGCGGCTGCGTGGTGCGGGTGTGGATGTCCCCACTCGCGATCTCGGTGTGCCGCAGCATTTCCTGGATCATTCCGCGCGCGGCAAGATCCACCAGGATCTCGGCCTCGTTCCCGGCGAGGTCGCGCAGCGCGTGCACGGCTGGCTCGGTGGGGTGTCGAGCGATGAGCTGTCGGCCTCGGGTGAGGATCTCGCCGAGGCGCTGCTGCCCGCCGCCGAGTAATCGGTTCGAGCTCACGGACCCGCGATCATCCGGTCGCGGGTCCGTTCTGCTTTTCGGGGCCGGACTCCTCGCGTAGATTCTGTAACAGGTTACAGTTTTCTGGTCAGGAGTTCGGATGTCCTTTGTGCTGGTCGAGAAGCCGCGTCCCCAGATCGCGCTGGTCACGTTGAACCGGCCCGACCGGATGAACGCCATGGCGTTCGACGTCATGGTGCCGCTGCGCGAGACCCTCGAGGAGGTGTCCGCCGACAACGAGGTGCGTGTGGTGGTGCTCACCGGCGCCGGGCACGGCTTCTGCTCGGGCGCGGATCTGCAGCACGCGGGCCGGGTGCCCGGTGTAGAGGGCTTGACGCGCACCACCATCGGCCGCCGCTCGATGGAACTGCTCGACAATGTGATGCTCACGATCAAGCGCATGCATCAGCCGGTGATCAGCGCCATCAACGGCGCGGCCATCGGTGGCGGTTTCTGCCTGGCCATGGGCACCGACATTCGAATCGCCTCGGAGGACGCGTATTTCCGCGCCGCGGGCATCAACAACGGCCTCACCGCCGCCGAGCTCGGCATCAGTTACACCCTGCCGCGCGCCATCGGTTCCACCCGCGCCTTCGAGATCATGCTCACCGGCCGTGACGTGGATGCCGCCGAGGCCGAGCGCATCGGCATCGTCTCCCGCGTGGTCCCCGGCGACAAGCTTCTGGAAGCCGCCTACGACACCGCCGACCAGATCCTGCGCTGGAGCCGCAGCGGCGGTGAACTCACCAAGCGCCTGTTGTGGAGCGGCCTCGAGGCGGGCAGCTTCGAATCCCACATGCAGACCGAGGGCATGGCCCAGCTCTACGTCCGCCTCACCACCGAGAACTTCGACGAGGCCGTCCGCGCCCGCCGCGACCGCCGCCCACCCAACTTCCTGGACTGAGATCGCCCCGGGAATCGGTGAGCGGCGGCCCGGGTCCCTCGGCTCCCTGCCGAGCCGAGGGACAGGATCACCGGCGGCTGCCGCTGCCGGTCGGGAACAGCTGCGAGCTGCCCGCGCTGGGGAAGGCGATCTTGGGGAGCGCGGCGCTGCCGGAGACCGTGCCGTCCCCGTGGCAGGGAGTCTGCGCGGGCGGCGTGACGCTGGTCGACCCTGCCGGCGCGGCGACGACGGTGACGGTGGTGTCCGCGAAGTCGGAGCCCTGCATCACGCGGATCTTGTGCGTTCCCGATGTGGTCGGAACCCAGGTGATGTGCGTGTAATTGTGGATCCCGTCGGTGCTGGTCGCCATGGTGCCCGCGACGCAGGTTCCGTTGTCGAAGCCATCCACGAAGCGGTTGATCTGCGCTCCGTCGAGTCCGTAGTCCGTCCCGTACGACGCAGAAATGGTGTAGGCCTGTCCCACGACATACGACCCCGGCGTCACGCACGGTGTCGACGCTGCCGGGTCCGACGGACAAGCCAGGATCTGGACCGGACCGACGTCCGCGAGGGCGGTGGGCGCGGTCAATACGGTGACCGCCGCGCCGACGGCCAAAGTCGTTGCACCCCAGCCGATATGTCGCAGCGTCCGGGTCGTGTTCGGCATTCGTGAGCTCCTTCCTTGTTCCGAGTACTAGCTGCCGGGCAGCAGATTCGAACTGCCGGATCCGAAGCTGCCGCCGCCACCGCAGCCGCCCTGCTGGGGCTGCTGTGGCGTGGGTGTTCCGGGGGGTGCGGCGACCACGGTCACCGTCACCGAGTCCGTGAAACTGCCGCCACGGGTGGACAGGGTGTGGGTTCCCGCGGTGAGCGGAACCCAGGTGACGGAATTCGTGGCGCTGCCGAGGCAGGCGCCGTTGTCGTAGAAGCTGCTGACGGGGCTTTGGACGCTGGTGCCGTCGTAGGGTGCGATGACCGAATAGCTTTGTCCGACAACGTAGGACGCGGGTGTCGTGCAGGCTCGGTCCGAACACTCCTGCACCTCGATGCCGTGGATGCCTGCGGTGGCGACGGCCGATGACAGTGTGGTGAGTGTGCCGGCGACGCTGAGAAGTGTTGCGGCCCAGGCGATGTGGCGTGCGCGACGGTGGGTGGCGGGCATGGGTGATTCCTCGCTTCGTCCAGATTTCTGGTCGAGCGAATCCTGCCTTCACCAACGGTGAAATGTTCTCGCTTCACAAAAAGGCGTGACCCCCGACTTGCGGGGGCACCGAAACGGGGGTCAGTCCTCCGTGGAGTACAGCGCGGCGGTCAAGCGCGGGACGACGAGTGCCCGCTGCCAGGGCCGGGCACCGCCGGCGGCCAGGTAGTCCTCGATGAGGGCCGGGGCCTCGCCGTTGGTGACCGACTTGGGCAGCCCGTCCCAGCACATGCGGCGCAGCAGGTCGGGGGTGAGGAGGTTCTCGACCGGGACCGACACCTCGGTCGACAGCTCGCTCATGGCCGCGCGGGCGCGTTGCAGGCGGGCGGCGGCGGCCGGGTCGCGGCGTTCCCAACGGTTGACCGGGGGCGGGCCGTCGAAGGGCTGGGTGAGCGGGGGCAGCTCGTTGTCGGGCAGGGCGCGGGCGCGTTCGACCGCGCCGAGCCATTCGCGCGAGTAGCGGCGCTGGCGGGGCCCGCCGAAGATCGGCAGGGCGCGCAGGGCGGCGATGGACTTGGGCTCGCTGGTCGCGGCGGCCACGATGGCCGAATCCGGGAGGATGCGGGCCGGGGCCACGTCGCGCAGCCGGGCGAGGCGGTCGCGGGTGGTCCATAGTTCGCGGACGGTGGCGAGCTGGCGGGTGCGGCGCAGGGTGTGGATGCCGGAGGTGCGTCGCCAGCGGTCGGCCTTGGGGCCGGACGGCTCGGCGGTGCGGACGTGCTCGAATTCCTGTGCGGCCCACTCGGATTTGCCCTGGTCGGACAGGTCGGCGGCGACGGCGGCCCGCAGTTCGAGGAGTAACTCGACATCCAGGGCGGCGTAGTTCAGCCAGTCGTCGGGCAGCGGGCGGGTGGACCAGTCGGCCGCGCCGTGGCCCTTCTTCAGTTCGCGGCCCAGCAGCTTCTCCACCATGGCGGCCAGCCCGACCCGCTCGTATCCGGCCAGGCGCCCGCCCAGCTCGGTGTCGAACAGCTCGGCCGGGTACAGCCCCAGCTCGGCCAGCCCGGGCAGGTCCTGGTCGGCGGAGTGCAGCACCCACTCCAGGCCGTTGATGGCGTCCGCGAGCGGGGCCAGGTCGCCGTCGACCGGAATCGGGTCGATGAGGAAGCTGCCCGCGCCCTCCCGGCGCAGCTGGATCAGGTAGGCGCGATTGGAGTAGCGGAAGCCGGAGGCGCGCTCGGCGTCGACCGCGAGAGGGCCGGTGCCGGCGGCGAGGCTGCGGGCGGCCGCAGCCACATCGGAGGCAGAGTCCAGTACCGGCGGTACACCGTCCACTGGCGCGAGCAACGGTACCGCGGCAGTGGCTTCGGGTTCATCTGGTACGGACATGGTCTTGAACTCTACGGGTTGGGCAAGGGCGAGCCGCGTCACGTCGGTGAAACGACCGGCCGTGACACTGCGTCGGGCCATGGGGAATCGTACTCACCGGGTGCCGATTTCGTTGCAGTACAGATGTTCTGGCAGGCGGGAGGGGGTTTCCCGCCCGGGCGGGCGGGAATTCGACGATCAGCGGATCCGATCCGGGCCGCAATTATTCGGCGCCCTCGCCCCGGCGCACGTCCAGCCGGGTTACCCCCGCGGGCGGCAGTCCGGCCGCGTAGGCGAGCACCTCGCAGAACGCCTCCACGTGCGGGCGCAGGTTGGTGTCGGTCACGGTCCAGGAGGCCCGCACCTCGAGCTGGTGGGCGCGCGGCGGCCCGGCGATGTCGCCGTAGCGCACCGAGCTGGTCGCGGTGACCGTGCCGCCGAGCGCGGTGAACGGGGTGCGCGAGTCGAGGGCGTCGACCAGCCAGCTCCACGCCACCTCGGGCAGCAGCGGGTCGGCGGCCAGCGCGGAGTCGATGTCGGCCTGGCAATAGGCGACCAGCCGGAACACTCCGTGCCAGGCCTCCTGCCCGGCCGGATCGTGCAGCAGGATCAGGCGGCCGAACGCGTCCCCGTCGGAGTCGACGGGTACCACGTTGCTGTCGGGTCGCGTGACTTCCGCGCCGAGGGCGTAGGAGTACGGAGCGAGACGCTGGGGCGGGCGGATCGGTGCGAGTTCGATGCGGGGATGCACTGATGCGGTTCCCATGGCCTCGACCGCGGCGCGGAACCGAGCTGGTTCTTCGGGCTCCGGGGTCGGGGCAGCGCCGTCGCGGAAGTCGAGCGGTGTCACGAAACGCAACCGTAGACCCCTCGGGCACCCAGCAGTGCGAGGCGCGCCGCCGCGCCCCTTTACGATGGGCGGTGATGAGTACTCACGCCCGCCGCCAGCTGACCGATGCCCCGTTCCTCGCCGCCGCCACCGGTGGCGTGCCGCATCGGCGTCCGGTGTGGTTCATGCGACAGGCCGGCCGGTCTCTTCCGGAGTACCGGGAGGTGCGTGCCGGAATCGGCATGCTGGAATCGTGTTTCGATCCGGAGCTGGTGTGCGAGATCACCATGCAGCCGGTCCGCCGCCATCAGGTCGACGCGGCAATCCTGTTCTCCGACATCGTGGTTCCGCTCAAGGCCGCGGGCATCGACCTGGACATCGTGCCCGGTGTCGGCCCGGTCGTCGCGAACCCGGTGCGCACCGTCGCCGACGTGCGCGCCCTGCCCCGCCTGCGCGCCGAGGACGTGGGCGCGGTCACCGCGGGTGTGAAGCTGCTGCTCGACGCCCTGGGCGAGACCCCGCTCATCGGATTCGCCGGTGCCCCGTTCACTTTGGCGTCCTACCTGGTGGAGGGCGGGCCCAGCAAGAACCACGAGCGCACCAAGGCGATGATGCTCGCCGACCCCGAGACCTGGCACCACCTGCTGGGCGCGCTCACCGACATCACCATCGAATTCCTGCGCGCGCAGCTCGCCGCCGGCGTCGACGCGGTGCAGCTGTTCGACTCCTGGGCGGGCGCGTTGTCGCTGGCCCAGTACCGCGAATATGTTCTGCCGCACTCGGAGCGGGTGTTCGCCGAGGTCGCCGACGCGGGCGTGCCGCGCATCCACTTCGGTGTCGGCACCGGCGAGCTGCTGGGCGCCATGGGTGAGGCGGGCGCCGATGTGGTGGGCGTCGACTGGCGAATCCCGTTGAACGAGGCGGCGCGTCGGGTCGGCCCCGGAAAAGCGTTGCAGGGCAACCTCGATCCGGCCGTGCTGTTCGCGGGTCCGGCGGCCATCGACGCCGAGGTCCGCCGCATCGCCCGTGAAGCCGACGAGGCCATCACCTTGGGTGCGAAGGGACACATCTTCAACCTGGGCCACGGCGTGCTCCCCAACACCGACCCGTCGGTGATCACCGACACCGTCGCCCTGATCCACAGCCTGCCCACCCCGCTCTGACGGACGAACCTCCAGGTAGGAGGGGAGCTGCCGGGTTCGATTCCCGGCTGCCGGGGGCCCGCGAGCGGGCGCGGACGGCGGGAGTAGGTTGGCGGGGACAGCGGCCCGGCTTCGACGAATCGGGCCGTGGTCGCGGCCGCGCAGTGGGCTCGGTCGCGGCGTCTACGAGCTGACGAGGAGTGGTCGATGCGGGTCGCGGTGGTCGGTGGTGGGATCAGCGGGCTCGTGGCCGCCTACCGGTTGCGGCAGGCGCTGGGGGAGTCGGCGGAGCTGATTCTCGTCGAGCGGCGTGATCGGGTCGGCGGCATTCTGCGGACCGTCGACATCGAGGGCGATCCGGTCGATCTGGGGGCCGAGGCGTTCGTGGGCCGCCGCCCCGAGATCCCGGAATTGATGCGGGAATTGGGGATCGAGGATCAGCTCGTGTTCCCCGCGGGGAAGCGGCCGCTGGTGTGGTCGGAGAGGACCGGGCATCGGCTGCCCGAGCGGACGTTGATGGGGATTCCCGCCGCACCGGAATCGGTTGCGGGACTGGTGGATGCGCAGACCCTGGATTTGGTGGCGACGGAGCCGTCGCGGCCGCTGAACTGGACTCCGGGCGCCGATGTCTCGGTGGGGGAGCTGGTGCGGGATCGGTTCGGCGAGCAGGTCGTTCGCCGCAGCGTCGATCCACTGCTCGGCGGAGTCTATGCGGGACTGGCGGATTCGATCGGAGTGCGAGCTGCCTTGCCGACGCTGGCGGCAGCCCTGGATCGGGGAGTGGCCAGCCTGACCCAGGCGGTGTCGGAGGCGCTGCCCCCGCCGAGCACGACCCCGGTCTTCGGCGGCATTCGCGACGGCTACCGGGTGCTGTTGGAAGCCCTGCGCGCCGCCGCCGACGTGAAGGCCGAAACCGGCACCGCCGCAACCCGCCTCACGCGGACCGCGTCCGGCTGGCACATCGACCCGATCGGTGACGTCGACGCGGTGATCCTCGCGACTCCCGCCCCGGAGACCGCGCGACTGCTCCACGACGTCGCTCCTTTTGCCGCCGCGCTCGCCGGCGGTATCGAGTTGGCCTCCTCGGCCGTGGTGGCCCTGGCCCTCCCCGTCGACACCGCCCTCCCCGACAACTCCGGCATCCTCGTCGCCACCGGTGAACCGTTGCGCGCCAAGGCCTTCACTCTTTCCAGCCGCAAGTGGCCGCACCTCGCCGGCCGTGACGTGGCCCTGGTCCGCGCCTCCTTCGGCCGCTACGGCGACGACTCCACCCAATCCTGGTCCGACGACGACCTGGTCACCGCCGCCGTCCAAGACCTCACCACGGTGACCGGCGCCGAGATCCGCCCCGTGCACGCGGTCGTCCAACGCTGGCCCGGCGGCCTGCCCCAATACGCCCCCGGCCACGTCTCCCGAATCCTCGAGCTGCGCTCCGCCACAACCGATCTCCCCGGACTGGCCCTGGCCGGCTCCTACCTCGACGGCGTCGGCGTCCCCGCCTGCGCCGCCACCGGCGCCAAGGCCGCCGCCCTCATCGCCGCCCACCTCGGCTGACCGGAGCCCAGGCTCGGCAGCCGAAACGTGTACGCCACCGGTGATATTGAGCCGCGCACCGACTGGCTGCCGCCTCGCGGTGGTCGGCCGGACCGCAATCGGCCGGGGCCGGGCATCGAGGTCGGTAAGGCCGGGTTCAGCGGGCGACGAGGTCTGCCGGGTCGGTGTTCGCGCCGCAGACGATGACCGCCACCCGTTCGCCGGGGGCGGGGACGTACGCGCCGGACAGCAGGGCCGCGAAGGCGGTCGCGGCGCCGTGTTCGACGGCGAGACGGCGGCAGTCCCACAGGGTTTGGCGGGCGGCGCTGATCTGTTTGTCGGTGACCAGGACCGAGTGGACATCGCCCTCGGCAGCGGCGGTCAGGGCCATCGGGGTGATGCGGCGCGCGCCGAGGGAATCGGCCGCGATGGAATCAACGTCGACGTCGACGGGCGCGCCGGCGGCGAGGGCGGCGTTGAAGGCGCGGCAGTTCTCGGGTTCGACGGCCACCACCCGGATGCCGTGGTGGTTGGCGGACACGGTGATTCCGGTGAGCAGCCCGCCGCCGCCGACCGCGACCAGCACGGTGTCGAGTTCGGGCAGCTGGGAGGCGATCTCGTCGAGCAGGGTGCCCGCGCCGGCGGCGATGTAGGGGTCGTCGTAAGCGTGTGAGCGGAGTGCGCCGGAGGCCGCGGCATAGCGTTCGCATTCGGCGGCGGCATCGGCGTACCGTGCCCCGCCGCACAGCACCTGCGCGCCGAGCGCCTGCAGCCGAGCCAGTTTGACGGCGGGCGTGGAGTCGGGCAGGAACACGGTGGCCGTGGACCCGGCCAGGCGCGCCGCCCACGCACCCGCCACGCCCGCGTTGCCGCCGGAGGCGAGGGTGATCCCGACCTTCGGCAGGCGCCCCTGCTCCTGTTGCGCGAGGACGAAATTCGCGGCCCCGCGCGCTTTGAAGCTGCCCGTGTGCTGCATGTGCTCGAGCGCGAACCAGACGTCCCCGGCGACCGGAACGGTGTCGGAGTCCGCCCGCGCGAGGACCACCGGCCGGATGTAGCCGGAGATTCGTTCGGCTGCCGCTGTCACGTCGGCATGGTTCGGATGCACGTGCGCTCTTTTCGTTCGGTCGCTTGTCTCGATCGGTCCGCGGCTGCGCGCGGCACGGCCTGCGGGAAACCCCGGCCCGATCGACCCCCTAGTTACACTGTAACTTACGCTGGACGCATGCCCAGGAACTCCCAGTCGCTGGCCGAGGCGACACCCGAGGCGATCGCCCGGGCCGGGTTGGAGATCATCCAGTCTCGTGGCGCGAGCGAGCTGAGTTTTCGCAGCGTCGCCGCCCATCTGCGGGTCTCCCACACCACCGTGGTGCGCAGGGGTGGCGGCGATTTCAACGGCCTGGTCGAATTGGTGGCCGACGTGCTGGCCCTGGAGCTGCCCGAGATCGCGCCCGGTTCCGGAGAGTGGGCGCACTCCACCCAGCGGCGTTTCGTGGCCTGGTACACCTTGCTCACCGCCTATCCGGGCCTGGTGATGCTGCGTGGCCCCCGCCCCTGGCTGGGCCGCCGTCTGCTGACCCGTCTCTCCGAACCGCAACTGGCCGACAACATTTCGCTCGGCTTGAGCCCCGAGCAAGCCTTCGTCGCCTACCGCGAGCTCTATCTCTACACCCTCGGCTGTGCCGGTTTGGTCGAATTCCGTGATCGGAAACCGACGCAATTGCGCACCCGCGCCGCGCTTGCGGCGCTGGACCCGGATGAATTTCCGGTCATGGCAACCCATCTGGACACCATCAGCGGATTGCTCACCAGCGATGAGGTGTTCCACGACGGCCTGCGCCGCCTGATCGAGTCCTGGGCCGCGGCCGCACCCTGACACCGGTGTCCGGCCTGCCCGATTCAGGGCGGGTTCGGGCGCAGTGGCACGATGGGGTTCATGGCGCGACTCGACTTCAAGGCCCTCAACGACACCATCCGCTACCTCATGTTCTCGGTGTTCCAGGTGGAGCCCGGCGTGCTCGGCGAGGACCGCAAGGCCGCGGTCAAGGAGGCGACCGCCTTCTTCGAGTCGCTGGAGGAGCGCGGCGTGGTGGTCCGTGGCATCTACGATGTCGCCGGTCTGCGTGCCGACGCCGACTTCATGATCTGGTGGCACGCGGAGAAGATCGAGGATCTGCAGGCCGCCTACGCCGACTTCCGTCGCGTCACCGAGCTGGGTCAGATCTCGAACCCGGTGTGGAGCCAGGCCGCGCTGCACCGCCCGGCAGAGTTCAACAAGTCCCACATCCCCGCGTTCCTGGCGGGCGAGGAGGCGGGCAACTACATCTGCGTGTACCCGTTCGTGCGCTCCTACGACTGGTACCTGCTGCCCGACGAGGACCGTCGCAAGATGCTCGCCGATCACGGCAAGGCCGCCCGCGACTACCCGGACGTGCGCGCCAACACCGTGGCCTCCTTCGCCCTGGGCGACTACGAGTGGATCCTCGCCTTCGAGGCCCCCGAACTGCACCGCATCGTGGATCTCATGCGTGATCTGCGCGCCACCGAGGCGCGCCGGCATGTGCGCGAGGAGATTCCGTTCTTCACCGGTCCGCGGGTGGAGCTCGAGCAGCTGATCAACGCGCTGCCCTGATCTCGGGACGGGTTCGCCGGGCGGTGGCTGATCGCTTGCCCGCAGAATTCGGGGCATGCGCGGAAGCGGGCCTGCCCCTTAATGTTTCTGCGATTCGATCAGTTGCGCTGCCCGAGGGGTGCAGCCGGAGTGCGTTCGAGTTGCTGCAGTAGCGCTTGTCCGTGGGCGCGGGATGTCCCGCGCCCTCGACAACGTGCAGGATACGCTGCCAATTAATGCGACTGGCCGGTATTAAGTATCCGTATCTGACGATTGCCAGTGGATAGCCTGAGTGCGTGGACGCACTCGATTCCGCCATCGTGCATATCAATGACGTCTTCTGGACGTGGTTGCTGATCCCCATCGTGATCGCGGCCGGGTTGTACTTCACCTGGCGCAGCCGGATCGTGCAGCTGCGCCTGCTGCCGGAGATGTTCCGATCCATCACCGAGCGCACGGAACCGGGCGCGGACGGCAAGCGCCCGGTGTCGGCGTTCGGGGCGTTCACCATCTCCGCCGCGGCCCGGGTCGGGACCGGCAATATCGCGGGCGTGGCCGCGGCCATCACCCTCGGCGGTCCCGGCGCGGTGTTCTGGATGTGGCTGATGGCCATCGTGGGTTCGGCCTCGGCCTTCGTGGAATCGACGCTCGCGCAGCTCTACAAGGTCCGTGACCGCGAGCCGGGCACCTTCCGCGGCGGGCCCGCCTACTACATGGAGCGCGGGCTGGGCCGCCGCTGGATGGGTGCGCTGTTCGCGGTGGTCATCACCTTGACCTTCGGGTTCGTCTTCAACGCGGTGCAGTCCAACACCATCGTGGCCACCGGCAAGCGGTCGCTGTCGGCGGACGGCGAGTGGTTCGCGGCCGCGGTGGGCCTGCTGCTGGTCGCGCTGTTGGGCCTGGTCATCTTCGGCGGCGTCCGCCGGATCGCGAAGGTCACCGAGGTGCTGGTGCCGGTCATGGCGGTCGCCTACATCCTGCTCGGAATCGCGGTGGTGGTGTTGAACATCGGTGACCTGCCCCGGGTGCTGGCCGATATCGTGGGCGGCGCGTTCGGTTTTCGGGAGGCGGCCGGCGGGGCCGTCGGCGCGGCGATCGTGCACGGGATCCGGCGCGGCATGTTCTCCAACGAGGCCGGTCTGGGTTCGGCGCCGAATGCCGGAGCGTCGGCGCAGGTCAGTCACCCTGTCAAACAGGGTCTGGTGCAGTCGCTGGGCGTCTTCTTCGACACGCTGCTGATCTGCTCGATCACCGCGTTCATCATTCTCACCACGAATCCGGAGTTGTCGGAGCGCCGGGGCGCCGATCTGACCCAGAGCGCGCTCGAGGAGACGCTGGGCGCCTGGTCCGGGCATGCGCTCACGGTGATCGTGGCGATGCTGGCGTTCAGCTCGCTGATCGGCAACTACTACTACGGCGAGGCCAACGTCGAATTCCTCACCGGCAGCCGCCCGGTGCTGCGCGCCTATCGAGTTCTGGTGCTGGTGGCGGTTTTCGGCGGGGCGCTGGGCTCGCTGACGCTGGTGTGGAATCTCGCGGATGTGTTCATGGGGGTGATGGCGCTGGTCAACCTCGCCGCGATCATTCCGCTGGGTGCTGTCGCGTTCCGGCTGCTCGACGATTATCAGCGGCAGCGGCGGGCCGGGAATGATCCGGTATATGTGCACAACCCGGATATAGCGGACGCTTCCGGAATCGAATGCTGGCAGGAATCGCGGACGCGTGAATCGGCATCGGAGACAACGGACTAGTGTGAGCGCGATCGATTGTTCTGCAAGTTTGTCTCACCGACATCGGAGGGCTTTGCATGGCGAAAGATTTGACTCAACTCGAGCTGCTGACCGAGCTGGAACCGGTCGTCGGTCAAAACATCGACCGGCATCTGTCCATCGCGAAGGAATGGAATCCGCACGACTACGTGCCGTGGGACGAGGGTCGTAACTTCGCCGCGATGGGCGGAATCGACTGGGATCCCGAACAATCCGGATTGTCGGAAGTGGCGAAAGTCGCGATGGTGACGAACCTGCTCACCGAAGACAATCTGCCGTCCTACCACCGCACCATCGCCGAGAATTTCTCGATGGAGGGTGCGTGGGGTACCTGGGTGGGCCGGTGGACCGCCGAGGAGAACCGTCACGCCATCGCCATGCGCGATTATCTGATCGTCACCCGGAGCGTCGATCCCGTTGCCCTGGAAGCCGACCGGATGGTCCACATGACCCGGGGTGTGCACGCACCCGAGGGCTTCGGCGGCGTGCTCGACCAGGTCGCCTATGTCACGTTCCAGGAGCTCGCCACTCGCGTCAGCCACCGCAGCACCGGCCGGGTCTGCAACGATCCGATCGCCGACCGCATGCTGGCGCGGATCGCCACCGACGAGAACCTGCACATGATCTTCTACCGGAATATCACCGGTGCGGCGATGGATCTGGCTCCCGACCAGGCCATCGAAGCCGTCCGGAATGTGGTGCTGAACTTCGCGATGCCCGGCCACGGCATGCCGAACTGGCGTCGCAACGGCGTGCTGATGGTCAAGCACGGCATCTACGATCTGCGCCAGCACCTCGACGAGGTCCTGCGGCCGGTGCTGAAGGTCTGGAAGGTGTTCGAGCGCGACGATTTCACCGCCAAGGGCGAAGAGATCCGCGAGGAAATCGGCAACTACCTCGGGAAGCTCGAAAAGGATGTCCTCCGATTCGAGGAGCAGCGCGCCCGGTTACTCGCGCGTGAGGCGGCCAAGGCCGAGGACGGTCTCGCACCGGCACTGTGAACGCGTGAGATCGAGTTGATGAGGTTGTCCGTGGGCGTGGGGTAACCCGCGCCCTCGAACAGCCCGATCCGTGCGGGCGGCCGCCCGCGGAGATCGAGGCCGTCGCCTTGATCACAACATCTTCCGTCGACGCCACCTCCCGATGCATCGTGGACCCGGGGGCCCGGGACCGCTCGAGGAGACGCTGCGAAGCGCGAAGACCCCCTGCGAACACGTCAATTGCGTTGATACGGGGGGATTCTCGTGATGTCCAAGGTGGCGGCCTTCCTGAGCGGCCGGCGGACGAGGTGGGTGGTGGTGGGCTTCTGGCTCATCGTCGTCGCGGCGCTCTTGCCGTTTCAAAAACTGACCGATGTCGAGTCGAACGACGCGTCGGCGTGGCTGCCCAAGAACGCCGAATCGGTGAGTGTGCTGCATCGGGCCGCGGCGCTGCTGCCGAACGATACGGTGCCCGGCGTCGTGGTGTACGACCGTGGCGGACAGACTCTCACCGATGCCGACCTCGCCAAGGTGACTGCCGACGCGGCGGCGTTCCGTGGCGTGGAGAACGTGACCGGCGAGATCTCGCCGCCGGTGCGCTCGAGCGACGGCCAGGCGATCCAGCTCGTGGTGAATCTTCATGTGCCGCAGGACGGCTGGGCAGGTCTCGGGAAGAGCGTCGATCGCATGATCGAGCTGGCGAAGCACGACGATCAGGGATTGTCGGTGCACGTCACCGGTGCGGGTGGCTATGCGGCGGACTCGGGCAAGGTGTTCACGCAGGGCGGCAGCCTCATGCTGATCACCCTGCTGATCGTGATCGTGATTCTGCTGGCGGCATACCGCAGTCCGGTCCTGGTCCTGCGGCCGCTGTTCGCGGCCGGTGTCGCTCTCGCGGTCGCCCAGGGCGTCGTCTATCTGCTGGCGAAGCACGCGGGTCTCACCGTCAACGCCCAGAGCAGTTTCATTCTCACGGTCCTCGTGTTCGGTGCGGCCACCGACTACGCCCTGCTGTTGATCGCTCGCTACCGGCAGGAGCTGCGTCGACGGGAGAATCCGAACGCGGCGATGGCGGAAGCCTGGTACCGCTCGGCCGAGGCCATCCTGGCCAGCGCGGCGACCGTGACGGTGAGCATGCTGGTGCTGTTGTTCGCGCACCTGGGTTCCACGCAGGGCCTCGGGCCCGTATGCGCGGTCGGCATCCTCAGTTCGGTGCTGGTGATGACCACCTTGCTGCCGGCCCGGCTGGTGCGCGGTCCGTGGATGTGGACGCTGTGGCGAAAGACCAACGGCCGCTGGGTGTTCTGGCCCGCCATGCCCGAATACGGCAGCGTCGATCCCACCGAGAGCGGGATGTGGGCCAAGGTCGGCGACTGGGTCGCCGTGCGACCGCGGCGCGTGTGGATCGCGGCGACGCTGGTGCTGGTGGCTCTCGCCCTGGGCATTACCGGGCTGCGCGCGAACGGTGTCCCCGACCGGCACAGCCTCACCAAGACCACCCAGGCGATGGTCGGCGCCGACGTGCTGGACCAGCATTTCGTCGCCGGCGCGGGCGATCCGGTCTACATCCTGACCCGGGCCGACGCGGCCGACCAGGTGCGGGCCGCAGTGGCGACTGTCACCGGTGTGATCGCGCCTGCGACACCGCCTTTGGTGAAGGACGGCACCGCGATGATCGCCGTCACCCTCACCGACAGCCCCGACAGTGCCGCCGCGATCGCGACCGTCGGCGAGATTCGCGATGCCGTCCATCGAATTCCGGGAGCGGAGGCCGAAGTCGGTGGCAGTACGGCGGTGAAGAAGGACATGGAGGATGCCGCCGCGCGGGATTCCCGGGTGCTGGTGCCGGTGATCCTGCTCGTGGTGTTCCTCATCCTCGCCCTGCTGCTGCGGGCGATCGTGGCGCCGCTGCTGTTGATCGCCACGGTCGTGGTGTCGTTCGCGGCGACCATGGGCATCAGCGCGCTGGTCTTCAACCACGTCTTCCACTTCGCCGGTGCGGACGCCGCTTTCCCGCTCATGACTTTCACGTTCTTGGTGGCGCTCGGGGTCGACTACAACATCTTCCTCGTCACCCGGATCCGGGAGGAGACCGAGCGGCACGGTGCCCGGCGCGGCGCCCTGATCGGACTGTCGGCGACCGGTGGGGTGATCACCTCGGCCGGGCTCGTGCTCGCGGGCACCTTCGCGGCGCTGGCATCGATCCCGATGACCTTCGCGGCGGAGATCGGATTCACCGTCGCGCTGGGCGTGCTGATCGACACCTTCATCGTGCGCTCGGTCGTGGTGACCGCACTCGCCCTCGATTTCGATCGCTACCTGTGGTGGCCCAGCAAGCTCTTCCGGTCCGGTCTCTCGGCGACCGAACCGGAGCCGGCCGACAGCGACGAGCAGGTCGCACCGCAGCCCAGCGTCGTCTGAACGGCACCGGCCTCAGCCGGCGGCATCCTCCGAAGGCTGCAGACGCAGGGAGATCGAGTTGATGCAGTAGCGCTTGTCCGTGGGCGTGGGGTAACCCTCGCCCTCGAACACGTGCCCGAGGTGGCTGTGGCAGTTGGCGCACACCACCTCGACGCGTCGCATGCCCAGGGAGTTGTCCTCCACCAGCACCACCGCGTCCGACTGCGCCGGATCGAAGAACGACGGCCAGCCGCAATGCGAATGGAATTTCTCGCTGCTGCGGAACAATTCGGAGCCGCAGGCCCGGCAGGAGTAGACGCCCTCGGTCTCGGTGTCGGTGTATTCGCCGGTGAACGCGCGCTCGGTGCCCGCTTCGCGCAGCACCCGGTATTCGTCGGGGGTCAGCTTGGTCCGCCACTCCTGCGGCGTGAGCTGGATCCGCGGAACCGGCATGCCGGTCGCGTCCGTGGTGGGTTCGGCGTCGGAACTCATGGGCTCCACGCTAGTACGAGGCGGTCGCCTTCGTCCGGGGGGCGAGCACCGGCTCGGGTTCGGTGATGTCCCGTTCGGGGTGCATCCAGGCCGGGTCCAGGGACTTGCCGACCTGGAGCCGGCCCTCCCGCTTGGCGGCCAGGTAGCGGTCGCCGAGCACGCAGAACGCGACGATGAGCAGCAGGCCCCAGCCGAAGGTGGTGCGCAGGTACTCGACCACGCGGCCGGGGTGCTGCCAGCGGTCCGAGAGCCACTTGTCGTAGGACATGAAGCCGAACACCGCGACCCAGGCTGGCCAGTTGCGCATCACCGAGTTCGGCAGCACCACGGTCATCAGCAGCGGGAACAGGTACATCGAGTAGTACATCTGGCCCAGCGAGCCCAGCAGCAGCGTCGCGGTGATCATGATGCCCGCGGAAGTGCACACGAAGAACACCTCGTCGTCGCGGTAGTAGCGGTACAGCATCCACAGCGTCAGCGCCACGATGACGGCCATGGTGATCCGGATGGTCCAGACCAGCCAGTCGGCGACGCCGTAGTAGGCGCCGTTGCCGACGATCGCGCTGTTGAAGTAGTCGCGCGACTCGGTCAGGTAGGGCAGCGTGTGCGACCAGAACTGCTTGAAGTCCACGATCAGCGGCCAGGCGATCAGGTTGAGCGCCACCGGGATCCCGAGCGCGGTGATGAACACCTTCCACTGCCCGCGCACCAGGGGGATCAGCAACAGCGGCGCCAGCAGGGGCCCCTTGACCGCGATCGCCAGCCCCAGCGCCACACCGGCCCACAGGTCCTTGCGTTTCAGGATGAGGTGGATGAACACCATCATCGACAGGAACAGGCAGCCGTTGATGTTGGTGAACACCAGCGTGTTGGTCACCGTCTCCGAGGCGAACATGCCCAGCAGCAGCGCGGGCGCCGCGACCGACTTCAGCGTGAAGTCGAACAGCTTGAGCAGCAGATACCAGGCCAGCAGGATGGCGATCGCGTTGACCAGGATGAACCCCCACCGCGACTTCTCCGGGTCCAGGATGGCCAGCGGCGAGATCAGCAGCGTCCCGCTCGGCGGGTACAGGTAGTGGGGGTCGGTGGTGTCGTAGTTCTCGCCGTAGATGGCGTGATGGTTGAGGAACGCCAGCGAGGCGTTGTACACCGGACGGAAGTCGTCGGTGATGAACCCGTTGACAGCCTTGATGAACACCCGGTTCAGCACGGTCAGTATCGCGAACGGCCACAGGGCGAAGCTCAATACTTCGGATGTGGTGCGAGCGGTGCGGGGCTCGAGCTGGCGAAGGAACACTCGGGCACGGTACACCGAAAGCCCCTTTCACACATGCGCCGACTCCCCCGCCTCCCCGAATATTCAGCGGGCGGCTCGGGTGCCGCCGACCGTTTCGCATCCGTGCCGGCGGTGGGAGCCGAACCGATTTCGGGCGTACCCGAGGAGTTACCCCGAACGTTGCGAGATCAGTTGTCGCGTTGGCATACGCGGAATGGCCGCTTTCGCAGGCGGTTCCTGTGGCGGGAGGCTGGACCGGTGGCCACGCTCGGCCCTTGTGTCAGGCCGGGCAGGCGGTGCCGTCGGCGGGGAGCTTGGCGTCCTTCAGGTAGTCGGCGAGGGCCTGCTGGGCGCAGCCGGAGTGGGCGACGGTGGGGTGGCCCCAGCCTTGCCAGACGACGGTGGCGGTGCGGGCGCCGGCGGTGCCGAGGGCGCCGGTGACGGTGGGGCGGCCGTCCTGACCGGTGACCGGGTCGGCGCTGCCGCCCATCACCAGGACGGGGAGGTTCAGTTTGTCGGGCAGGGCCATGGGGGAGGCGGCGGGCCAGGCCGAGCAGGCCATCAGGTCGATGGCGGCGACCTTGCCGAAGATCGGATATTGGGTGGCCCAGGTGGTTTCGCGTTCCCTGGCCCGGTCGGGGGTGGAGGGCTCGTGGTTGTCGGTGCAGCGGTTGACGAATTGGCCGTCGGTGGCGATCGCGGCGGCGGCGCGCAGCACGAACGGGGTGATCGGGCCGCGGTCGCCCTTGCCGAGTGCGGTGAGGGCATCGGCGAATTCGGTGATCTGCTGGTTGCCCTGGGTGCGGGAGTCGCCCAGATAGCCGTTGAGGGTGGTCACGAAGGCGGCGGCGGACAGGTCGGGGAGCTGGCCGGCCGCTGCCCGGTTGGTGAGGTCGATGACGGTCGCGCGCGGATCGGGTCCGAGTGAGCAGTTCAGCGAGGCGCAGCGCTGCGCCCAGGCGGTGAGCGCGGCCTCCTGGCCCCTGACGCGCTGTTCGGCGCGCCCGTTGGCGTCGAGCCCGATCGCCTGCGGCGAGTCGAGGATCAGCCGGGCCAGGTGCGGTCCGTACATGCGCGCGTAGTTGAGTGCCACGTTCGCGCCGGTGCCCGAGCCCAGCAGCGCGAGGTGCTCCACCTGCAACTGCTTGCGCAGTTGTTCGATGTCGGCGGCGGCGTGCGGCGCGTCGTACATGCCTTGCCCCGGGGCCAGGAAGTCCAGGCAGGCCACGGTGGCTTCGCGGCCGGCGTTGGCCATGGCGTCCACGGGATCGGTCGTGCCGCGCGTGAACTGGGCCTGGTCGGCCAGGGTCCGGCGTTGCGGGTCGGTCATGCAGCTGACCGGCACCGAACTGCCGATGCCGCGCCGGTCCACCGCGATGATGGGTCGCGCGGCCAGCAGTGCGCTGGCGGGCCCGGCCGCGAGTCCGGCGAGGGTGGCGGTGGAGGACCGGTCGGATCCGGAGGTGAGGATCAGGGGCGCGGCGTCTTTGGGCGTCCGGTCGTAGCGGGCGCGCACCACCGCGTTCTTGAACATGCCGGCCACGTTGCCGCCGGTGTCGATCTGTGCGGGGTATTCGGCGCATTCGAGCACCAGCCCCTGCGGCGGCGCACCGAGGGAGAGCAGGTTGAACGTCGGTGCGGTGCAGTCTTTCCACTGCAATTCGACCTTCGGCACCTCGGGTGCGGGCGGGGGCGTGTCGGCGGGCGCGGTGCTGGGACCGACGCCGCCCTGGTGCGGGTGTTCCACGGCGACGGCGGGCCGGTCGGACGGCCCGGCCCCGCAGGCGGTGGTCACCAATATCGACAGTGTCGACGCCAGCAGAGCGGCCCGAGTCCAGCGCATGCGTTACAGCCTGCCAGGTCGGGCACGCGGTTTCAGCCTCGGGTGCGGGCGCGTTCTCATCGGCTGGGATCTGTGAGCTGAATCGCATTCGGCATACGCTGCGTAAAGCCCCACGCGGGGGCGGATCTAGGCTGACGCAGTGCAGAAACGCCTCGTCGACAGCCACCCGGAGGTTCCGGCCGACCAGCTCGTGGCCCAGATGGTTCCGCCGCCCACCTTCGACGAGGTGAGCTTCGGTTCCTACATCCCGGATCCGAAGGAGCCTTCGCAGGCCGCGGCCGTGCTGAAGGCCGAGCTGTTCGCCGATCAGGTCACCAAGCTGCGCAAGGCCGCGGACAAGAAGGGCCTGTTCGGCAAGAAGAAGCCGGTGCAGGGTATCGGCCTGTACCTCGACGGCGGTTTCGGCGTGGGCAAGACCCACCTGCTGGCCTCGATCTTCCACAGCGTGCCGAACCCGAAGTCGTTCGGCACCTTCGGTGAGCTCACCAATCTGGTTGGCGCGCTGGGCTTCAACAACGCGGTGGAGCGGCTCTCGGCCAACAGCGTGCTGTGCATCGACGAGTTCGAGCTCGACGATCCGGGCGACACCATGCTGGTTTCGCGGCTGCTCACCGAGCTGACCGCGCGCGGCGTGTCGGTGGTGGCGACCTCGAACACGCTGCCGGGTCAGCTGGGTGAGGGTCGTTTCGCGGCGCAGGACTTCCTGCGTGAGATCAAGAAGCTGGGTTCGCTGTTCGAGCCGATCCGCGTGGACGGCCCCGACTACCGGCACCGCGATCTGCCGCCCGCCCCGGAGCCGACCTCGCAGGAGCTGCTGGTCGAACGGGCCGCGGCCACACCGGATTCCACGCTCGACGACTTCGACGAGTTGTTGAAGCACCTGAGCACCCTGCACCCGTCCCGCTACGGCGCGCTGATCAGCGGCGTGTCGGCGGTGTACGTCTCGGGCGTGCACCCGGTCACCGATCAGGCTGTCGCACTGCGCATCGTGGTGCTGGCCGACCGGCTCTACGACGCCGGGACCCCGGTGACGGTGTCGGGCGCGAAGCTGGACGAGATCTTCACCCAGGAGATGCTCGACGGCGGCTACCGCAAGAAGTACCTGCGCGCGATCTCGCGTCTGCTGGCGCTGTCGCGTTTCGAGGCTCCGGTTCACGCCTGATCCGGTTCCGGTGGGCTCGGGGTCTCCTGCGAGATCCCGGGCGTTGCCCACCCCGGTGGCTTTCATAGTTTGCCGGGGTAATAGATTTCGGTGGTCAGCCAAAACCGGGTCGAATTCGGTTTTCGGCCCCGGAAGGGAGCCCCACCTTGCGTAACCGTGCTGTTCAGGCCGCCGCGGCGGTCACCATCGCCCTGTCCGCGAGTCTCGGTTCGGTGGCGACCGCCTTCGCCGCCGACCCGCCGGCCGCCACCAGCAGCGTGCTGGTCAACACCGACAACCGCGCCCTCGGCCTGACCGGGGTGCTCAACGCCCGCGACGCCGGCGGCTACCGGACCGTCGACGGCCGCACCGTGCGCACCGGCCTGGTCTTCCGCACCGGCGAACTGAGCAAGGCCACCGACGCCGATCTGGCCAAGCTGACCGCCGACAATGTGGTCTCCGTCCACGACCTGCGCACCAGCTATGAGCAGCTGATGGGTCGGGACAAGGTGCCCGCCGGCGCCACCGAGCACCACGACGACATCATCGGCCAGGCCCCGCCGCAAGTGCTGGCCTCCACCCTGTCCGCGGGCACCGCCCTCTACAGCGCCTTCATCACCGCGCCCGGCGCGAACGAGGGTTTCGCGAACGTGCTGCGCGACATCGCCTACAACCCGGGCGGCGTGCTGTTCCACTGCACCGCGGGCAAGGACCGCACCGGCTGGACCTCGGCGGTGCTGCTGACCATCCTGGGCGTGGACAAGGACACGGTCTACTACGACTACCTGCTGTCCAACTACTACCGGGGCGCCAAGGACGGCGACATGCTCAACGGCGTCACCGCCTCGGCGCTGGACTCGGCCTTCGACCAGGCGACCAAGAGCTACGGCAGCTTCGACGCCTACGTGCGTGACGGGCTGAGGCTGACCGACGCCGACATCACCGCGCTGAAGGCGAAAATGCTCGCCTGACAAGGCGTTTCATGGCTCATTCGGTTCGACGGAGAGCGCCGGGCGACACAGTCGCCCGGCGCTCTTCTGTATCTGCGCGCTGATGTGATCCCGATCAAAGCGGTTGACGGCCGCGCCGCCTCCCCGATACCGTTCCAATCCTCATGGGTTTCGGTTTCCTTTTCTTGTGATCGTTTCGCCGCGTTGAGCAGCTGCTCCGCCGCGATTCCTCCCCACGCTTCTCCGCTGTTCATCGGCGTGTAGTCGCCTGTCGGCGACCGTATTTCGCGTGGGCTCCCCAACGAACCGGCTCGTTTGCCGAGCCAGAACAGGAGACCCCTGTGCTTACCCTCCAATCCTCCGCTGTATCCCAGCTGACCCTGTCCGCCGTCACCAAGCGCTACGCCGATCGTGTGGTCCTCGACGCGGTGAGTCTGTCCGTCCGGCCCGGTGAGAAGGTCGGCATCGTCGGCGACAACGGCGCCGGGAAGTCGACTCTGTTGCGGCTCATCGCCGGTCGCGACGAGCCGGACAACGGTGACATCGTCGTGCAGGCGGCGGGCGGCATCGGCTACCTGGCGCAAACCTTGGAGCTGCCGCCCACCGCCACCGTCGGCGCGGCAATCGACCTGGCGCTCAGTGATATTCGGGACCTGGAGTCCCGGATGCGCACGGCCGAAGCCGATCTGGTGGCGCCCGGGCCGCTCGGGCGTCGTCTGGACGTGTACACCAACCTGGTGTCCCGCTTCGAGGCGCGTGGCGGCTACACCGTCGACGCCCGGGTGGAGGCGGGCCTGCACGGTCTGGGCCTGCCGGGCCTGGACCGGAATCGCCTGCTGGGCACGCTGTCCGGTGGTCAGCGGCGGCGTCTGGCACTGGCGGCCACCTTGGCCGCCGCGCCGGAACTGCTGCTGCTCGACGAGCCCGCCAACGATCTCGACGACAACGCGGTCGAATGGCTGGAGGGTCACCTGCGTGAACACCGCGGCACCGTGGTCGCGGTGACGCACGACCGTGTCTTCCTCGAGCGCATCACCGACACGGTTCTCGAGGTGGACGCGGGCGCGGTGACCCGCCACGGTAACGGCTACGCCGGTTACCTCACCGCCAAGGCGGCCCAGCGCCACCGGCAGCGGCTGGAGTACGACCGCTGGCGCACCGAACTGTCCCGCAGTCGCCGCCTCGCGGAGGCGAATGTCGCTCGCCTGGATTCGATTCCGCGCAAGCTGCCGCTCGCGGTCTTCGCCGCGGGTCCCTTCCGGACCCGCAGCCGCGGCCACGGCGCACAGTCCCGTATCCGCAACGCCAAGGAAAGGGTGTCCCGCCTGACCACCAATCCCATTGCCCCGCCCCCGGATCCGCTCCGTTTCACCGCCGACCTCGCCGGTCTCGTCCCGGCCGCCCCGCTGCCCTTCGCGGCGGATAGCGGTGTGGTCGATGGCCTGTCCCGCGTCGTACCGGGCGAAGGGCGGACTCGCGGCGCGGCCGAAGCGGCATTGTCGGACGCGCAGGCCGCAGTGGCGGACATCGTGCCGGGCGTGCCGTGTTCGCTCGAAGCCCAGCCGGACGCGGCGAACGTGACGGCCATGCCGCCGGTCGCGGAGGTGAGTTCGGTTGTCGTGCACGGGCGTCTGCGGATGGACGGCCTGCGGATCGGTGCGGCCGATCGGGTGCTGATGACCGGCCCCAACGGTGCGGGCAAGACCACGTTGCTGCGGTTGCTGGCCGGTGAGCTGGCCGCCGACTCCGGTGCGGTCACGGTGCGCGGCCGGGTCGGGCATCTGCGGCAGGAGGAATCGGTGGGTTCGGCCGATCAGACGGTGCTGGACGCGTTCGCGGCCGGGCGGGTGGGCTATCCGGACGAGCATGCCGATGCGCTGCTGGCGCTCGGGCTGTTCCGTCCAGCGGATTTGGTTCTGCGGCTGGGGGAGTTGTCCTACGGGCAGCGCCGCCGGGTCGAATTGGCCCGTCTGGTTACCGATCCGGTGGATCTGCTCCTGCTCGACGAGCCGACCAACCATTTGTCCCCGGGCCTGGTCGAGGATCTGGAGCAGGCCTTGGACGGCTACACCGGCGCGGTGGTGCTGGTCACTCACGATCGCCGGATGCGGCAGCGGTTCCAGGGCCGCCGTATCGAATTGCCCTCGGGTGCTTCGTGATCGGGGCCGGGCCGTCGGTCAGAACTGGTGCAGCATGACGTAATCGTGGTGCAGCTGGCTGCCGACGGTGAACGTTTTGGTGCCCGCGACGGTGAACCCGTGCTTGCCGTAGAAGCGCTGGGCGCGCACGTTCTCCTGGTTCACGCCCAGCCACACCGCGCTGTCGCCCCCGGTGCGCGCCGCGTCCAGGGCGGCGCGCATCAGGGCGGCGGACACTCCGTTGCCGTGCTGGCCGGGCAGCACGTACATCTTGCTGAGCTCGGCGACCGGGCGCTGGGTGATGAGGGCGGCGACGGTCGGGTCGGCGGGCGGCATGGCGTTGAGCAGCGCGTAGCCGACGATCGCGCCGTCGAGCACCGCCTTGAGAACGATCCGGTCGGCATCGGCGAGGTATTCGCGGAACCGGTCCGCGGACAGCACCTCTGTGATGAACTCGGCCTGGTCCTGCGGCGTGGATCCGGGCGGGCAGGCCAGGGGGAAGGTCACGGCGGCGACGGCGGCGAGTTCGCCGGCATCGTCGGTGACCGCCGGTTCGATTGCTACGGCGTCGCTCATGCGTCCAGTCAAGCAGGCTCCGCCGCGGGTTCGGTGGGCGAGGGGGCGGTGGTGGCGCGCGGGTGGAAGACACGCGCGAACCCGATCAGCAGCACCGCGAAGGCGAGCGGAATCGCGAATCCGGCCCGCATGTTCACGGCGTCGGCGAGCACGCCCACCACCGCGCCGCCGACCAGGGTGCCCGCGTAGTTGAACAGGTTGAGCCGCGCGATGAGCGCGTCGAGGTCGCGGCCACTGGTGAGTTGCCCGGCTTCGCTGAAGCACAACGGCGCAATCACCGGCAAGCCGATTCCGGCGACCAGGAATCCGAGGATCGCCACCGCCGGTCCCGGTGCGGACACCACGATCACCAGGCCGATCGAGCCGACCGCGGCGGCGGTCCGCACCACGGTGCGCGGGCCGAAGCGGCGCACCCACAGGTCGCCGGTCAGGCGGCCGAGCATCGAAGCGCCCTGATAGGCGGCCAGTGCGAGCGCGGCGGTCCGGGAGGACGACAGCAGTTCGTCCTTCAGGTACAGCGCCGACCAGTTGCCGACCGCGAGGTCGATGGCGAAAGCGAGCGCGATCACCGTGCCGAAGATCCAGAAGATGCGCACTGGCACCGAACTGGTCGTTTCCTGTTCGGCCGGACCGGCTTCGGCCTCGTCGGTGCCCAGCAGGCGCGGCCCGGCGGCCAGGCACCCGGCCAGCACCACCGCGGCGGCGATCAGGATGGAGATCGTCAGCGGCACGTCCAGCGTCTCGAACGCCGATACCAGCAGCGCGCCCGCGATCGATCCCGCGCTCCAGGCCGCATAGAACGAGACGAGCACGAAGCGGCCATAGCCGTGCTGAATGAACACCGCCTGCATGTTCGTTCCGGCATCGACGATGCCCAGCGCGATGCCGTACACCGCGAGCGCCGCGAAGAGCGCGATCTTGTTCGGCGATACCGCGATCGCCACGCCCGCCACCGCGATCAATGCCAGCCCGATCCGCAGCGCGGTCCGGCTCGACCAGCGCAGCGCGATCCGCTCGGCGGTGATGCTGCCGGCCCCGGCGAGCAGCGAGATCATCGCGACCGAGGCCACGATCAGGCCGTCGGTGAGCCCGAATTTGTCCTTCTGCTGCGGAAGTTCGGTGAGGATGACGGCCAGGAAGAACCCCTGCAGCGCGAACGCCACCGAGTTGGCGGCGCGCGCCGCCCTCAGGGTCGGGTGTAGTGCGCTGAGCTGCGGGTTCGGGGACTGCGGCGGAAGCATTTCGAAAGAGTAGCGGCGGCGGCGCGAGCGGGCATCCCGGACATCACCGGGGGGCATCGCGGACGGACCGGTCGGGGCGTGGCTGGTCACGATCATGTTCGGGGTGCGAAGATCGGTCTCGGCATCGCAGTCGACGATTACGATCCGCGTCGCACTTGATCACACGCGGCTCGCGGTTGCGTAACGAATCTGGTCGCTTTCCTGCCGGTGGGTGCCTGTGCTGCGGCACTCTGGAAGTGACGGCACGGGCTGGTGGTTTCCGATGAGGCGGAAGCGGTCCTTGCGGTGAGTGTGGTGGCTGGGGTGATCTTGTGAGCATGAGGCGAGTGGATGGTCGTCAGGACCGGTCGGTGGCTCTCGCCGATCCGGTTCCGCACGCGAATCCTGTGGCGGCTGTTGCCGATTCGCCGGGATCCGACGGCAAGGGCCACGCGGCGGGGGAGCGGTGCCGGGAAACCGACTGCGCGGACTGCCGCCGGGATGTGCGACGACTCGAGTTCTGGTTGCGCGGGCAGCTGCTCGCCGCCGGCGCCGAGGACGTGCGGCTGGGTGCGGTTGTCGGCGGGCACACCGTGGATGTGTTGTGGCGCAAGGGCGATCGCACCTGCGCCATCGAGGTGTCCAGCGCCCCACCGGAATTGATGCGTGCCCGGCTGATCACGGCCGAGCTGCGGACCGGCGGCTGCGGTGAAGTCCTCTGGATCTGCCCGCCCGGTTTCTGGACCGCGCAGCTGCCCGCACTGGGCCTCGACGACTTCGCCGCGAGCGGCCGCGAATATCGTGTCACCGGCGGATTGCTGGTCTCCGGGCCGGGTGGTGTGGTGACGGCCCGCCAATCCGCCTGCGAACTGGGAGAATTCGTCACAGGCTGGGTGGCTGCCGAGATAGCGTTCGGCTGCCGCGACGAACACACGGGAGGATGGGCGACGGTGACCGACTGGGAGCGACACACCCGGACGCAGGCCGCGGTGATCGCACGCCAGCGTCAGGAAATCACAAATCAGCGCACCGCGCTGGCCTTGGCCCGCAAGGCCACCCGCGACAAGACCAAACAGTTGCTGCGCATGACGCACCGCCTGGAACGCGCCGAGATCGCCGCCCAGCAACAGTCCGACGACCTTGCCGAGACCCGCCGCCGGATCGCCGACCACAATCGCGTGGATGCCACCTTGCGCCTGACCGTCGCCGCCCAGAAGTCCGCGATCATGCACTGGCAGCTGATCACCTGGTTCGCTGTCATGGTGATCGTGACGTTCATCGCCGCGGGACTCGTCCTGAAGTAACCGGCTCTGGCTGTCGTGGCCGCCGAGCAAGGGTGGTGGCCGCCGCACGTGCGGACGCTGGAATGCGTGCCTGAATTCCCCTCCCCCTTCAACATATATCGCAGTGGGGGGCTTGCGGCAAGGCCCCGGGTGTGCCGCACAATCATCGACCGTAAGGCGATGACCTGCGGAAATCAGGAGGGCGTTCATGGTCGATGTGATCATTGTCGGGGCCGGGCCGACGGGGTTGATGCTGGCGGCGGAGTTGCGGTTGCAGGGGGTCGAGGCGGTCGTGATCGAGCGCGATCCCGAGCCGACCAAGGTGGTGCGGGCGATGGGTATGCACGCGCGGACCATCGAGATATTGGATCAGCGCGGTATCGCCGATCGTTTCCTCGCGCTCGGCGCGCAGCACGACGCGAGCCGCTTCTTCGCCGGGATCGCCCCGCCGAATCCGGTGCGCCTGGACACCTCGTTCCCGTTCGTGCTGGGTCTGCAACAGCCGATCACCGATCGTCTGCTGGCCGAGCACGCGGTCGAGCTGGGCGTCGAGTTCCGGCGCGGCTGCGCGGTGACCGGTCTGACCCAGGACGCCGACGGCGTGACCGCGGACCTGTCCGATGGCACCCGTCTGCGCGCCCGCTACCTGGTCGGCTGCGACGGCGGCCGTTCCCCGGTTCGCAAGATGCTCGGCGTCGCCTTCCCCGGCGAGCCCGCCCGCATCGAAACCCTCCTCGGTGAGGTCGAACTCACCGCCCCGCAGGAGGAGGTGATGGCCGTGGTGATGGAAGTCCACAAGACCCACAAGCGTTTCGGCGCGGTCCCCCTCGGCGACGGCGTCTTCCGCATCGGCGCCCCCGCCGAGGGCGTAGCCGAGGACAGCGACATCCCACCCGCCCTCGAAGACCTCAAACGCCAGTTCCGGGCCTTGGCGGGCACCGATTTCGGCGCGCACTCACCCCGCTGGCTCTCCCGCTTCGGCGACGCCACCCGCCTCGCCGACCACTACCGCGTGGGCCGCGTCTTCCTGGCGGGCGACGCCGCCCACGTCCACCCCCCGACCGGCGGCCAGGGCCTCAACCTAGGCGTCCAGGACGCCTTCAACCTGGGCTGGAAACTGGCGGCCGCCGTCAACGGCTGGGCCCCTGCCGACCTCCTCGACACCTACGAATCCGAACGCCGCCCGGTCGCCGCCGACGTCCTCGACAACACCCGGGTCCAAACCGAACTCTCCCTACTGGACCCCGGCCCCCAAGCCATGCGCCGCCTCCTCACCCAACTGATGAACTTCGAAGACGTCCACCGCTTCCTCGTCGAAAAGGTGACAGCCCTCGACATCCGCTACGACTTCGCCTCCGACAACGACCTCATCGGCCGCCGCCAACGCGACATCCCGCTGAAGGACGGCCGCCTCTACGAGCACCTCCACCAGGGCCGCGGCCTCCTCCTCGACCGAACCGGCGACCTCTCGGTGGCAGGCTGGTCGAACCGCGTCGACCACGTCGTCGATGTCACCGAGCAGATCCCCGCCCCCGCCATCCTGCTCCGCCCGGACGGCCACATCGCTTGGGCAGGCACGGACCAGCAGGACCTCCTCGCGGCGTTGCCGCGCTGGTTCGGCGCCGCAACCAACTAACCCACCCGCATCCCCCGATGCCTGGCCCGCGACCACGCTCCGCGGATCCCGGGTGCGCTGCTCCGCCGTCGTCCGCCACCCAATTCGGCTGGGCGTCACGCTGATCCGCGCCCGGGCTGCGAAAGGTCAGCGGGTGAGGCGGAATGGGCCTCGGTGCCATTTCCAGTCGTGGCGGTGGACCAGGGCGGCGAGGTCCAGCAGCGTCAGGTCGGTCTCGGTGCGGAAGGTGTCGAGGGCCGGCCAGGTGAGCGGGCCGCGGGATAGACGGCTGATCAGCGTGGACTCGTGGTGGGCATCCACCTTGCGGGACAACAGTTCCGGGATGCCGTGGCGGCTGCCGGTCCAGGTGAGCCAGCCCCAGCCGAGGGAGTGGGCGTGGGCGCGGGAGGCGGCGGCCCGGGTGCGCTGCGGGTGCAGGGCGGTGTGGGCGAGGGGGAGGACGTCGATGAGGACGGTGCGACCGTCGGCGAAGGTGGCTGCGGCGGTGGGGTAGTGGACGCGTTCGCTGCCATCCAGGTCGTAGGTGACGGCGGTGGGCAGCTCGCGGAAGGACTGGACCTGGGGACTCGTGTCCAGGAGCCGCAGCAACCGGGCCTGCAACGCGGTGTCGAAAGTGACTTCACGGCCCAGCTTTTCGGCGTACATGCGACCCCGGCTGTCGTCGTCGTAGTCGAGACGACCGGCGGGGAGCGCGGGCAGCTCCTCCGGGGTGCCGCCCTCGGGCCACTCGACGCGGCGCAGCCACGCGGCCCAGACGTCGTCGGCCCCGTCACTCGCAGGGCCCTGCCCCGCCCCGCTGAGGGGCGTTCGCCCGGCCGCGGCATCGGCCGGGCGTTGCGTTGCGGCGCGGGTCGTCCGGCCTGCCGTGGTATCGGCAGTTCGCGCTGCGGGGTCAACCCGTCGCGCGCCGTCGTCGGATGCCTGCGCGGCCCCGGATTCTGTTGCGCGGGTGCCGTCCTCGTGCGACGGGACCGGCATCAGGTGCCAGCGGCCCTTCTGCTGCCAGCCGGCGATGCGCTGGAAGACGAAGCCCGCCAGGCGTTTCGCGTCCTGCAGGTCGTGTCCGGCGAGGCGGAGTTTGAGGTAGGACCAGTCCTGGGCGGCGATGTCGCCGTCGGTGGCATAGGTTTCGGCGAGCAGGGTGCGGACGAGGGCTTCGTCGCTGCGGCCGACGGGGTAGCGGTCGGCGAATACCGACAGGTCGGTCTGGCCGGTCGCGAGGGTCTGGCGCAGCATGGTGCCGACCGCGCGGGTGTAGAGCTGCCGCGCGCGGTCCCGGGATACGCCGAAGCGGGCGCCGAGCAGCATCAGGGTTTCGGGGTTCTCGCCGTCCAGTCCGAGGCGGCAGGTGATGAGTTCGGCGTCGCGGGGCCGGTCGGCGGCCACCTCGGCGGCCAGGTCGGCCAGCACTTCGTGGACGTGCTCGAGTCCGAAGTCGACCCCGTCTGCGGGGTCGTCGCGCAGCGGGGTGCGCGCGGTGCGTGCGTCGCTCGTGGTCAAGGCGGCCCCTACCCGTGTTCGCCAGTCTGTTCGACGAGCGTAGCGGGGCCTACCGACAGTCGGTGCAGCACGCGCGCAACGGGGGCGGACTGCGTGTCCCGGGAATGGTCCGGGCCGCGCGTGGCGGCCCCGGTCCGGGTGGTGTGGCTGTGGCTCAGAGGACGGCGTTCATGATGGTGCCCGCGCTGGTGGCGACGATGCCGCCGATCATGGCGCCCGCCACCATCTTCGGTGAGGCGAGCCCGCTGCCCGACCACTTCTCCCAGGCGAACCGGCCGCCGGCGTAGGTGATGGCCATGACGCCCGAGAGCAGGACGAACCAGGTGAAGTAGCGCACCAGTTTCATGAGTTTGTCCGCTACCGGGGGTGTCTCCGGTGTCGGGTTACCGAGCTGGGCGAGCTGGGAAGACGCGAAATCGTACTGGGAGAGCACAGTGTCGTGGAAGGCGCTGAGCAACATGGTCACCCTGCAAAGGTACCGCGAATTCGAGCCGACATGCCCGGGAATGTGCGCCAGATCTAGTGCGCAAGAACAACTTTCGTTGTGTTGTTGAGCGGATGACGAGATTCGAACTCGCGACCCTCACCTTGGCAAGGTGATGCGCTACCAGCTGCGCTACATCCGCATCGCTTCCGTTCCGGCGTTTCCGCCCGTCCGGCTGCGAGAGAGAACACTAGCCCATCCATCGCGCATTTCCAAAACGCCTGGCAAACCCCGAGTTCCCGATGCGTCAACAGCCCTTCACCTGCGCGTCTGCGGGAGCGCCTGCCTCCAGCCGCGCGCACGAGCACGTCCGGGGGGTTACACCCGGCTCCCGCGCTGAGCCGGCCGGTCCCGGCTCGGCGACCTGGCCCGGCGCGGCTATTTCGGAGTGTCCTCGTTCATCGGCACCAGCGCGGAGATCAGCGTCGCCCCGCCGAACCTGGTGGTGATCACCAGCTGCGGCGCCCAGGTCCGTTTGGTGGCGTCGGGATGTTGTTCGGTCACGACCATGATGTGCTGCCCGTCGAAGGGCCCGGGCATGATCTGGACGCAGTAGGTGGTCCCGACCGGGATGGAGTCGATACCCGCCTGGATCTGCTCGACCGTGGGCGCGGGCGCGTCGGGCGCGTACATCTCCCGCACGGCCTTGCCCGATCGGTCGACGTAGTAGCGATTCTGCAGCGCGAGGATGGCGTCCGGCCCCGACTTCGTACTACCGGGCCCGTTCCCGCGCACGGTGCCGCCCTTGGCCTCGTTGGGGCACAGGCCCGCGGGCAGTCCGCCCGCGGGTTGATCGGTGGCAGGGGTGGTGGCGGGCGCGCTGGCGGCGGGAGCGGGCGCGGAGGTGGTGGCCGCGGCTTTGGCGCGCGGGTCGTCACCCTCGCTGACCTTGGCGATCTGTACGACGATGGCCGCCGTCACCACGACCGCGGCCAGGACTCCCAGCGCGGGAACCGCCCACCCGCGCGGTCCCGAGGCGGGTAGCCGGAACCGGGGCACCGATCGCGCCGGACGGGGCGGTCGCTTCAATGGCCTGCGTTCGGCCGGGAATCCGAACGACGACGATCGTCGATCCTCGGTCGGTGCGAAGTCGCTTGTCGCGCGGTCGCGCAACGAGTCGTACGCGGCTTGCGCGCGGACCGAATCGTGCGCGGTCCGGGTGCGCGACACCGCCGCGGGCTGGGCCACCGGGGCTTGATACGGCGTGTCGGTGGCCCAGGACCGGGACCGCCCGGGCTCGGGCCGTTCCTCGTCGACTTCGGCGGCGTGACGCGGCTGGTACTCGTCTTCTTCGTACCCGTCGTCGTAGTCGTCCGCGTCGTAGTCGTCGTAGTAGTCCCCTTCGGCCGGGGCCTGATTCGCCGGGACCGGCCCCGACCGCCCGGTGATCCAGTCCGCCCAGCTGCCGGTATAGGTCTCGTCGTCCGGTGGCCGTACCGGCTCGGACCCCGATCCTGTTGTGCGCGATCCTGATTCGGTGGTGCTCATGGCGTCGCCTGTGGGCTGAGGTTGGGGATCAGCGGTGCCGCGCTACTCGGCGTACCGCTGGGCGTGACGGTCACCGCCGCGCTGGTGGGTGTGGTGCCGCCGCCGAGTGGGAACTGTCCGCCGGGCACGACCGTGGTAGTCGCGGTGGTGCCCGCGAAATCCATTCCCACACTCGGTTTGTCGCTACCCCCGCTGGGTGTGGCCCCGGGTGTGGCGGTCGCGGACAGGTCGTGGGCGACCGCCGCGAACCATTTGCCCACCCAGTCGGTCGGGCTGGCCCCGAATCCCGCGCCTTGGGCGTGGCTGTAGTCGTGTTTCTGCGCGGTGTTCCAGTACCGCACCCAGGTGGTGATGTCGAGCAGATCCTTGTTGTCGGTGACGTTCTGGGTGACGGCGGAGAAGGCTTGGGTGGTGAGCCTGCTGATGGTGGTGGGCGGCACCAGGTTCGCGGCGGCCCCGACCAGTTTGGCCCCGAACACGGCCAGTCCGGCGATCGGGTTCGCCAGCCCGGCGGTGGCGATCTCGGCGATATTGCCCGGTGTCAGTATGTCTTTCACCACGGCCACGATCGAGTTGATGGCGATGGTGCCGACCTTGAGCAGCGCTTGGAACGCGCCCGGGATGTCGACCTGGTTGTACGGGTTGGAGGCGTCGGCGATGCGCTGGGAGATCGATTTCTGTGGCTGGTAGGACAGGTCGGTGAGCGAGGTCCCCGAGATGTCCTTGTTCACCACGGAGGTAGCGGTCTTGATGGAGGTGAACGCCAGCGCCTCGGCGATCGACTTCAGTGACCCGATCGGGTCGCCGCCCGAGATCTCCACCTGCCCCGCGATATTGGCGACGGTCCGCACCAGGGGTGCGCCGACGGGGGTGTCGCAGGCCAGGTCGCCTTCGGTGCAGAATTCGGCGACCCGCCCGACCAATGATCCGAAGTTCTCGAGCGTGCTGCTGTCGGGTGCGATGCCCGCCCCGGATGCGGTTTTGGTGGCGGGCGGATCACCCAGTGCCGCCACCGTTTTCCCGTCGGTGCCGGGCGCCGCGGTGGGCAGTTTCTGATCAGGTTTGCCCGGGAACAGTGGCGCGTTGGCATTGCGGTTGGGGTCGCCGAACAGTGCGACGGCCGCGATCTTCTCGGCCGGGACCGTGCCCTTGCCCGTGCCGACTTCCTGCGCGAACACCGAGGCCACGTGCGCGCCCTGTGAGTATCCGGCGATGGCGAGCCGCGCGTTGGGGCATCGGTCGACGACCTGTTTGGCCATGGACCGCAGTCGCTCCAGTCCGCCGTTCACCGATTGGGTGTAGGTGGTGGTGGAGACCGCGATCACGCCGCCGAAGGAGGCCTCGTATGGCACGTAGGCGCGGTCGACGAGTCCGGCGTCGGCGGCCTCGGCCATCATGGGCCGGAACACTTCCGACAGCATGCCGGTGTCGGTGGTGACGGCGGCGTCGGGGGAGGATTCGCCGGTGCCCTGGATGCCGAGTGCGAACAGGGCCGGGCATTTGTCGATGGGCACGGTGGTGTCCGGCGGCCCGCCGCGGGCCGTCGCCGGGCCGAGCAGGCCGGGTCCGGCGACCGCTGTCGCCACGACGCAGACGGCGGCGGTCACGAGCGCCGCGCTCCGGAACCATCCGGTGGGCAGCAGTTTTCGATGCATGGCGCACCTCGTTCAGGTCATGGACTGGCTGGTTCCGCGCCGTGTTGCGCGCGTTCGGTGATCCGCGTCCCGGCTATCCTTGCCGCGGTGAGGATCTGCTCGGCGAGGAGCCGAACCGGTTGCGGGGGAGTGCGGGTGGGATCCCCTTCGTCCATCGGTGAGACGCCGGCGGCGGGATCCCAGGCCGCCATTTCGTAGGGTTCCAGCGCCCGCCATTGTTCGAGCCATCCCAGCCGCCAGGTGCGAGCCCCCAGTTCGACGGCCAGTCCTTCCATCTCCTCGCGCCGCTGCGCGACCGGAACCGGCAGCGGCCGAGCCGAATCCGCCACCGTCAGCACCCCCACCACTGCGCTGCCGACGGGCGTGGCCTGCGCCTGATGCGCGAGCAGCGCCCGGTGCAGCGCGTTCACGCCGCGCAGGTGACTGCGCCCGATCAACACCACCAGCGGCGAATCCATGTCCGCCCCGGCCCCGATCCGCGCCGGCCACCGCTGTCCGGCGTCCCCGGCCCACCGCAGGCTCGCGGCCAGACTGCTCACCCCGGCCCCGCCGTGCACGCCGACCAGCCACAGCAGTGGCGGCCGCGCCGGCCGATTGGGCACGGACCGATGCCACATGGGGACGGGTGTCGCGGCCGATGTCGGCGGAGTCGGCTCGACGGCTTCGAAAAGCTCTCCGCGGCTGGGGGATTGCGGCTGCGCGGTTCCCACCGATTGCTGCCCCGTACGCTCCGGCGGCCGACTTGTGTCGGGCTGGAGTGGCTGACTTGTGTGGGGCTGGAGTGGCTGTGTTGTGTGGGGCTGGGGCGAGTGACTCGTGCGGGGCGCGGGAGGCTGACTCGTGTCGGGCCTGGGCGGTTGAAGCGCACTGCCGGTGCGCCATTCGCCCGCGCCTCGCGGTTGCCATGCGGCGGACAGGTGTGGCGTCGCGGTGTTCTGTTGCGGTGTCGGCGGTGGCGTCGCGGTGTTCTGTTGCGGTGTGGGCGGCGGTGTCGTGGTGTTCTGTTGCGCTGTGGTGGGTTGCAGAGTGGGGCTGGGTTGCGGGCGTGGGCCGGGTGGTGGCGATGGGGTGGCCGGGGTCCGGGTGCTGGTCATCGCAGCGCTCCCAGCAGGGTGAGGTAGGCGTCGCGGGTTTCGGCGGTGAGCCGGTGCCAGGAGATGGAGCCGCCGGTGGCGAGGTGGAGGTCGAAGGGGATCTGGACGACGGCGCGGACCCAGGACCCGAGGTGGGTGCGTACGTGGTCGATGACGGTGGCGGCCGCGCCGGGCACCTGCTCGGTGAGCACGATGACGGCGTCGCCCACGACGAATTCGCTGAAGTTCTCGTCGAGCCAGGCCAGTGCGGGCTGTAAGCGGTTGATGGCGTCGGGTCGCGCCGCCACGGTGATCACCAGCCCGACCCGGGGATCGGAGAGCAGGGGAGCGGCCAGCCGGCTGGTGACCGGTGCGCCCGCGTCGAAAACGCCCAGCAGCCCGGCTGTTTCGAGATGCCGCGCCACCGAGATCAGTGATTCTCTGCGCGGCAACGGGTCCGGTGTCCGGGCCAGCACCCGCACTCCGGTCGAGGTCTGTCCGGAGCAGGCCCCCACGCTCGACGCCGACCCGGGATCGGCTGTGCCGAGCCACTTCTGCAGCGAGCTCACCGGTGCGGCGTTGTCGCATCCGCGCAAGGCCACGTCGCCGCCGCCGAGCGTGGCATCGACCACGACCGGCCACACGTCGCCTTCACTGTCCACCGCCGCCGCGGCGGCCAGTCCGAGCGCGGTGGTGCTGGCCCCGGACGCCCCGGACCCGCCCAGTACGAGCGCCGCGGGCACGGCCGCGCGCACCAGTTGCCCGCGCCCGCCCCGCAGCGGCACCCCGTCGGTGGGTGATCCGGCGGGCCCCGGCCGGTTCAGTTCGCTTTCCCGCGAATTCCCGTCGGCGGGTTCGGCGGCGCGCAGCCGATCGTCGATATCGACCATGGCTCACCGGCTTCCGGCGACGATCGAGGTGATGTCGGTGCGCCCGTCGCGGGTGGCGGTGGTGATGACCTGCTGCCACGAGGTCTGCGTCCCGTCAGGGTGTTTCTCGTCGACGGTGACGTTCCAGCGGTCGGTGTCCGCGCTGGTGATGGTGACGCAGTGCTGGGTTCCGGCGGGTGTCGCCGAAATCGCGTCGCGGGTGGCCTGTTCCGGCGCGACTTTGGCGTCGGCGCTGAGCACCGACCGCACCGCCGCGGTGTCGCGCAGCACATACCATGCGTATTCGAGCCGCATGATGATCCCGGGCCCGCTGGTGAGGTTGCCCGCCCCGGCCCCGCTCACCCGTTGCGGGGTATCCATCGCCGGGCACCACGTCGTCATCCCGGGCTGATTCCCGTTCGCGGTACTCGTCCCTGCCGCGCCAGCGGCATGCCCTGCGGAGGTGCTCGCCGGACCGGCCTGCGACCCGTCCGAATCACCGAGCGAGGACACCAGCCACGCGATCCCCGCCAACACCACCAACGCCAGCGAAACACCGGCAATCGCCAAGGCGCGAGCCCGGATCCGCATCCGCCGCTGCGTCTGCACCGCCCGTCGCCGCGCCTCGTCGACCAGCGCCGCCATCGGGTCCTCGGCCCTCAAATCCTCCGCGTCCCGCCAGAAGTCGACCTCGCCCGTGTCGCGCCTCTCGCCGACCGCCTGGGCAACGGCCCCTTCTTCGAGCCACGACGCCCACCCCGCGACCTCCACGGGTGCCGGCTCCGACGGCACGCCGACAGGCGCGATCTCCGGCATCACCGGCCGCCGATTCCCATCACCCGCCCGCCGACCACGATCGGTCTCCCGCCGATCACGCCCGCGGCTGTCTGCGCTGGATTCGTTCCAGCCGGAAGCGGATTCGCGCGGGCCTGCGCCTGAATTGGGCGTCGTGGCTTCGACGCGCGAGCTACTCGCTTCGTGCCGCACGGTCTCCGATGCCCCGCGAACCGTGGTGACTTCGAGCAGTGATGCATCGACCGCATGCTGCCCCGAACGAGTCGCGCCCTCCGCCGACTGTTCGGGTTCGGCCCCGGACGGCATCGAATCGCGCTTGCGCTGTGACGCACGCGGTTTGGGTCGGGGCGCGTCCGGCTCGGTCGGAACCGGGCCGCGTCTGTGCTGAGCCGCGCCGAGTTTCGGCAGCGGGAGGCTGCCTGCCGGGTCGGGCTCTGACAGCGGGTGGCCTGCTGCAGGGGAGGTCGGGTCGGGCTCTAACAGTGCGTGGCCTGCTGCAGGTGACGTCGGGTCGGGCTGCGATAGCGCGTGGCCCGCTGCGGGGGAAGCAGACTCGGGCCCGGCGGTGCCGGACTCGGGGGTGGCTGAGTCGGGTTGGGGCGGGCTGGGTTCGAGCCGCAGGAAGTCGCTGTCGGGGTGGGCCGAGGCGGGGTCGGGGGACGCGGTGGTGGCGTCGGGGTGGGGTTCGTGGTGGGTGGGCGGTAGGTGGCCGGGGGTGGATTCGCTGCCGGCGTCGTTGTCTGCGGTCACGGCGTCATCCGTGTCGTTTCGGTCACGCGCCCGACGGGGCGGGTTGCAGGGCGGCGATGAAGGCTTCCGGGGTGATCGCGGGCATCTGCGCCACCGCGGCGCGGAACGAATCGACCTGCGTGTTCACGCCTTCCACCACCTGCTCCACCACGGGCGCGGCCTGCGGCACCGCCGCCGCCACCTGCTGCCCCACCTCGGTGACCGCCTGCTGCACCACCGGAGCCGCCTGCGCGACCGGCTCCACCACAGGAGCCTGCTCCACCGGCTGCTCGACCACGGGCGTCGCCTGCGTGACGGGCGCGATCTGCTGTTCGATCGTGGCGGCGACCTGCTGCACAACGGGAACCGCACCCTGCGCCACCGGCGCAACCTGCTGCTCGATCGTCGTAGCCACCTGCTGCACAACCGGGGCCGCAGCCTGCACCATCGGCGCGACCTGCTGCCCGAGCGCGGCAACCTGCTGCAACGCGGGCGCGATCACCTGCGCGATCGGCGCGGGCACCCCGGGCAGCGCGACAACCGCCGAAACCGGCTGCACCCCGGGCGAACCCGCCGCCGGATCCGAACCCGGCACTTGCGCAGCAGTATCGATCAGGGCTGGGGGAGCGGGAGGCGCTGGCTGTGTCGCGTCTCCTCCACTGAGCGCACCTGCCCCAAGCGCGGCGAGAGCACCACCTCCGACAACCAGTGGAACGCTGGCGAGTCCGCCCAGAGAACCACCGCCGACACATCCTGCGATGCCGCCGACGATCGCGCCCGCGGGTGCTCCGATCCCGGCGGTCGGAATACCGGCGATAGCTGCTCCGGCGAGCGCTCCGACCACTGCGCCGACGCCGCAACCAACAGGGGCCAACACGGCGGGTGCGGCAATGCCGATGGTTCCGGCGCCGACCAGCGCGCCCATCGAGCTCGAGGCCGCCATTCGGTCGGAGTCGTCGCGGGAGAAGCCCATTCGGTCATAGGCGGCGGCGATCTGCCACTCCGCCATATCGAGATAGGCCTGGGCCTTGTCTCGTGTCTTTGTGTCGATCCAATCCGGCAGTTCGACCCGACCAGTGCCTACCCGCAGTTTGTGCGGGTCGGCGGGAATGACTTCGGGTGGACTGACTACTGATTCATCCGGCTGTGTCGACTGCGGTTGGTCGGCCTGTGGCTGCGTGGCCTTGGGCTGGATGATCGTGTCCTGCTGCGGCGTCGTCTGCTGCTTGGGCCGCGGCCGGTTCGGGGCCGGGATGGGTGGGTCCGGAATGTAATCCGCCGGACTTGGTGCCGCGGGCGCCGGAGGTTGGGTGCTCAGCCCCGGTTGCCCGTCGCCGGGCACCGCCAGCCCAGGCTGCCCCGGGGCGGCGATCGCCACGCCTTGGCCCGCGACGAGCGCGATGGGCAGCATCGATAACAGGATCGAAGTTCTTTTGGCTTTCATGTCCCCAGTTCCCCTTCCCCGAACGGACAGCAGCGGGCTCGCGACCCGAATCCCCCGAGTGCCAGGGCTTTACGCACCTCTGGCCCATGACACAGGCGGCCCACCGGAACCAGGTCCCGATGATCCATCATGAAACCCCACCACCTGCGATGATCATGTTGCGGCCCTGATGTTACCCGGATCGTGGGTCGCCGCAACCGGTTCCGTGACAGGAGTGACGAATTGTTAAACCGATCCGATCAACACTCGTAGGATCATCCGGTGCACCGGTCGCGTCGTAAGCTGCGCTCGACTGTCAGGCCCCCGAACCCGCGTCACCGCAACGCTTCTCGACCGTACTCAGGTCCACCCGGAGGAATCCTCATGCGCGCCAAGTCAGCACACCACGCGCAAACTTTTACCGCCGCAGCCGCGGCCCTGCTCGTCTCGGCTGCCGCTTTCACCGTCTCGGCCTGCGGGATGAGTGATCAATCGGCCACGAAATCCACCACCACCGCGGTGGATCCGGCCCGCGCTCCGGCGGATGTGCGCTGGGAGAACTACCAGGGTGTGCAACTCCCCATCGGCGGCCACGACGGTCCCAGCAAACTCGGCACGACCGCTGCCGGCTACACCCGTACCCCGCAGGGCGCGGCCTTGGCCGCCATCAACCACAGCACCCGCCTGTCCTTGGCGCCCGACGGCGTCTGGCCGCAGGTCGCGGCGATCTCCCTGATGCCCGGCGCAGGCAAGGACTCCTGGGTCCTGGCCCGCGCGCAGATCTCGATCACGGCTCCCGCCAACGCGACTGTCGCCCCCCATATCGCGGCCTACCAGCTCACCGCGTACACCCCCGACCGCGCCGATCTCACGGTCTACGCCACCTACTCCGACGCGAGCATCACCGCGACCACGGAAACCGTGCGCTGGGTCTCCGAGGATTGGCGACTCGAGCTCCCGGACCCCGCCGCGAAAACTCAGACCGTGCAATCGGTTCCCGCGATCCCTGCCGAAGCGGTGAAGCTCGCGCCTGCGAAGTAGTCGACCGGGCTGGATCGTGGGGCGGGCGATCGGGGTTATCCGATGAGCTTCAACCCCATCACGCAGGCCACGATCCCGCCGAGGAACAACAGTTTGACCGCGCTCACCGCAGCCTCACCGGTGGCCATCGAATACGCGACGGTCAACACCGCGCCGATGCCCACCCACACCGCGTACGCGGTCCCCACCGGCAGCCCGCGCATCGCGTAGGCGAGCCCCGCCATACTCACCGCGAGCGCCACACCGAACACGACGGTCGGCCCGAGCCGGGTGAACCCCTCCGACTTCCCGAGCGCGGTAGCCCACACGGCTTCGAACACCCCGGACACGACCAACACCAGCCACGACATGACAACCTCCGAAGGCCGTCTTGTCGCACTCCGGGTACGGCTCCATCGTCCGGGCCCCCGATTCGGGGACTACCTACACCATCGCAAACACCCAGCGACCGGGCAAATTCCTTCGTGGTGATCTCCGCCTCCACCTGGAGACCGGGCCGCTCACCTACTGGTTCTGCACGGCCAGCCGCCCGGCGAGCGCGACGAACGAGACCCCGAACACTCGTCGCATCCACGTCATGACCGCCGGCCGGGAAATGATCCGGCTGCGCACCGCCGCCGCGAAGCTCCCGTAGACGGCGAACACCACGAAGGTCGCGAGCATGAACATCCCGCTCAGTTCGAGCATGCGCACGGTGGCGCCGGTCGAGCCGCTCGGCACGAACTGCGGCAGGAACGCGAAGAAGAAGATCGTCAGTTTCGGGTTCAGCACATTGACCAGGACGGCGGACACGATCACCCGCCCCGCCGTCGGCGCGGCCTGCTCACTCTCCTCCGGGATCGAGAGAACATCCTTGTCCCGCAACGTATTCCACGCCATGTACAGCAGATACGCCACGCCCAGATACTTCAGCGTCTGAAATGCCACGGCACTCGCATTGAGCAGCGCCGCCAGCCCGGTGACCGCCGCCACCATGTGCGGCACGATCCCCAGCGTGCACCCGAACGCCGCGATCACACTGGCCCGCACCCCACGCGCCAACCCCGCCGCAAGCGTGAACAGCACCCCGGTGCCCGGCGTAGCCACGATGACAAGCGTCGTCAACAAGAACTCGATGCTCATCTCCCCGACAGTAACCGGGCCGAGGTTCAGCGGTAAGGCTAACGACGCCAGATCTCGCTGCCCAGGAACCGATCCCACTGTTCCGCGGAGAACACCAGCACCGGCCCACCCGGATCTTTGGAATCCCGCACCCCGACTGTGCTGGCCCGGTTCCCGAGGAACGCGATCTCGACACATTCGTTGGCGTCCGCCGAGCGGGACGACTTGAACCATCTGGCATTCGACTGATCGGTTATCACGCTGCGTACTCCTTCGCGATGTCCGACATCAGATCTCTGGTGTCTCTCTCGCTCAACGCTACTCGCTGCATCGACGAGATCGCCGTCTTGAACCTCTCGATCACACGGTCGCTCTCGAGGTAGAGCGCCCCCTCAGCTCCGTCGATGTAGACGCAGGGAGGCTCCTTCAAATGGCATGAGAGGAGCGGGAATTCGAGCAGTGTGAACGACAGGATGCCCAGGCCAGCATGGGTGTCCGCGCTGAACGGGACCACCCGGATCGATACGTTGTCCCGGGTGCCGGCCTCGGCGAGGTGGCGCAACTGTGCCGCCATGACCGCACGTCCGCCTGGCCGGTGCCGTAGCACTGCCTCGGACAGGACCGCGTCCATGCGGAAGTCGGGTTCCAGCGTGCGCTCCTGACGCCGTGCCGCGAGCTCCAATCGGCGGTCCACATCGATCTCGGTGAGGTCCGCGTGGGCGGCCCGAATGATGGCTCGACGGTATTCGGAAGTCTGCAGAAGGCCGGGCACGTGGACGAGCTGGTGGCTGATCCAGTGATTGCTGGTCGCTTCAAGTCGCAGGTAGTGATCGAAGTGTGGCGCGTACTGGTCGGCGTATGCCTGCCACCAGCCCTTGTAGGTGCCTTGCAGCTTGGCGGCTTTGTCCTGCTGCCGGACGTCCTGCCACATTTCCAGTGCTTCTCGTCTGACGTCCGAATCGACCTCGTAGAGGTCGAGTAGCGATTTCAGCTGTGGCGTAGTGACTTTCGTTGGCAGGCCGTCTTCCAAGCGAACCATTGTTTGCTTTGAAGTATCTATCTGGAGGCTGGCTGTTAGCAGTGAAGCTCCAACGCGCTCGCGAAGTCCGCGCAGAAATCGCCCGAATGCCCTTTTGGGAATGGTGGATCCGACCATTTCGTTAGCCTCTCTATCTGGGGAGTGACTTTCGTGGAGTGGCCCATCGTGGAACGCCAACGTAATCCCTTGAAGCTCTTCCGCAATGGTCGTTGTGCAATCACAGTTGAGTCAACCGAGAATTGCTGAAGGGAGGCCGAAATGCCCTGGGACGCATGGGCCCTACTCGCCATCATCGCCCTCTGCACCGCCATCACCGCCCGCACCGCCGTGGACTCCTACCGCCTGTCCCGAGAGTCCCGCCCCCACACCCTCCGACTCCCCCTCTCCGACGGCGGCCACCTCGACATCCCTTGCCCCCGAACCCTTCCCACCGGCCGCCACCGCCCCCACCCGATCAGGTGACCCCATGACCCCCGCCGAAATAGCAGTCCTGACCGCTCTCCACCCCAACCACACCCTCACCGCCCCCCAAATCCAACAATCCGCCACCCTCACCGCCCACCGCACCCGAACCGCCCTCTCCCACCTCGAATCCCGAGGCCTCATCACCCCCAGCAACCCCCGCTCCCGCTACCGCATCACCCCCCGAGGCCAAGCCGCCCTAGCCACCAAATCCCCTAGATTCTCCTGATGCGGTTCGCAGCGGTGGATGGCGCGGTTTCACGATGCCGAGCGACATGCGCGCCGTGAGCGTGTCGCTCGGACTTAGTCGGTAGTGAAATCGGCTGTAGGAATGACTTGTCCGGTGGATCGGGCGACCTGCATCAGTGCCTGCTCATGCAAGGTGGCGTTGTAGTCGGCGACAGCATCGGACACGACGAACAGTTCGATATCCCGCGCCAGGGCGTCGAAGCTTGTCGCCACGATCCCTTGGGATGCGAAAACACCGCAGACGACAAGCTGGTCCTTGCCCTGCCGCCGCAGTTCCACGGCGAGATCGGTCGCATAGAACGCGCTGAGGGATCGCTTGCGAACCCACGGCACCCCAGGCTCATCCATCCCCTCCAAGCATGACCGCGTCGCCTCGCCCGCGTCCGGCCCCTTTCCCCACAGCACCCCGCCCAGACCCCGCTGCCGTGCCACCGCGGCAGGCCGCGGTGCCGAAGCGATAACCGGCACGCTCCGACCGAAAGCCCAACCCGCAACCGTTCGGCACTGCTCGACGACTGCCGCCCGAGTCTGTTCCGCAAGCACGCTCACGTAATACGGCAGCAGATCGTGCACGAGAACCGCACATCGATCCCGCTCGATCCGCCAGCCCAGCCCACCCCGGAAGTCGGCGAACCGTGTCGGCTCGTACGGTGCAACATCAGCAGCGAAGGTAACCACGCCCTGGATCCTTTCAAATCCGCACCCGTGATCAGCATTCTGAAGCGAACGCGTCCTCGTGCACACGTGACGGTGGCTTTGGGGCGAAGGCAGACAAGGGGATTCTCGGGTGGGGGATATGCCACCGATTGTCGAGGTGCGCGGGCTGGGAACGACCTGCTACCAGCGATGCATTCATGCTCGGCCCGGGGCCGCCGACCAGGAGTAGCGAACGCTGGGTCAGCGCAGCCGCCTGCTACTGATCGCCCTGGCTGGTCTCTGTTCTGGTCTTGCGAGGCGGAAGCTTGTGTCCGAGAACTATCTCGGCATTGCGGCGGCGGGCTTCGAGCTGCTCCGGTGTCAACTGTCGCTGTACCGGATGCAAGGAGTCCTGCGTCAGTGCGCTCACTGCTGATCCTCCTCGACGATCGCTTCGATGGGTCTGGGTTCCACCCATTCTTCCCATTTCTCAACTGAATTCGAGATCAGGATCGACCGCACTGGTGTGGGTAATCGGGACAATGGCCTGCCCCGACCGGTCGGTACCAGCCGGTGGCCGGTGCCGCCCCGATCGGGGCAGTCGTTCATCGGATCACTTCAGATGCCGGGCGAAGAACCGGTTCGCTTCCTCTCCCGCGAACTGCGGGACGCCGGTGTGCCCGCCCATGTTGGCGTGCAGCGTCTTCTCCTTCGAGCCGAAGGCGTCGAACAGGTCCAGGGCCATCTGCCGGTCGTTGCCTTCGTCGTCCCACTGCAGCAGGACGTGCAGCGGGATGGCGACCTGCCGCGCCTCCTCGATGATGCTGCGAGGCACGTAACTGCCCGCGAACAGCACGGCTGCCGTGATGCGCGGGTCGATCGCCGCCAGCCGGACGGGGATGGAGATCACCCCGCCCGAGAACCCGACCGGGCCGCCGATGTCGGGCAGTTCGAGCAGGGCGTCCAGGGTGGCTTGCCAATCCGGGACCGCCTGGTCGAGCAGCGGGAGGATGAGCCGGTCGACAATGTCGTCGGTGACCGGCTCGCCGGCCTGCAGCGCCTTGCGCAGGTCGGTGCGGGCCTGATCGGTGACGGCGGGACCGGGGCGGTCACCGCTGCCGGGGAACTCGATGGTGGTCGCGGCGAAGCCTTCCGCTACGGTGTGCCGGGCCCTGGCCACCAGCCTCGGGCTCCGCAGTCCGCCGTTGGGCCCGGCAATCTGGCCGAGCAGGATCAGCGGGGTCGGTGCGGCGGCGGATTCGGGCGTCCACAGGATGCCGCGGATCTCGCCGACGGTGAACTCACGCTCGAGGACGCCGTCGTCGAGGCGTTGTTCGGAAATGAATTGCATGGTCGTGCCTTTCGGGAGTGCACATGAACGGCGCTCCCGGACGACCTATCGCCCGACCGTGACCCCTGAGGAGAGCACCCACGTCGATACAGCGTTCACGGGTACCACCTCCTCGGTCTTCTACACGGCCTCAGGAAAGCTAGCAGTGGCCGCCACGAAGCCGCAACGGGTTTTCGCCGGTTTCGCGTGACAGACTCGCCACATGAGCGCGCAGGACGATTTCGAGCAGGTGGCGGCGGCGCTGGCCGACCGCTGGCTCCACTTCGCCGAAGCCGCCCACGACCGCAAGCCCTGACTCACCGTTCGACGAGCATTGGGAAGCAACCGATTCCGGCCGTCTCATCGGATCGCCGAAGCCCTGCCGGCGGTCATCATGTCGCCGCCTGCGTGACTGCCGCCCTCGCCGGATCCGGTGGCCAGCCAGGCCCGCGGCGAGCACCCCACCCGTTGGGTGAACGCCCGCGTGAACGCCGGCGGGTTGGCGTACCCGAGCGCAGCGGCCGTGCGGCCGACGGAATCGCCTGCGCGAAGCCGGGATTGGGCGACGGTGACCCGCCAGTCGGTGAGGTATTCGGCGGGCGACTGCCCGACCAGCGCTTTGAACCGGGCCGCGAAGGCGCTGCGGGACATACGCGCCTCGCGGGCCATGGTGGCGAGGGTCCAGGGCTGCCCGGGCGATTCGTGCAGCGCGACCAGGGTCCGGGCGAGGCGTTCGTCGGTCAGCCCCGTCAGCAGCCCGGTGGGCAGGCCGACCTCGTCGGGGTGGTCGAGCATCCAGCGGAAGAGCTGGATGAGGACAACCTCGAAGAGCCGGTCCGCCAGCACCCGGTGCCCGCACCGCACATTGTCGATCTCGGCGAACAGCAGCTCGAGCGCCGGCGCCAGGGTACCGACGGCGTCGAGCGGCAGCACGATCACCGGCGGCAGTGTCCGCACCAGCGGATGTCCGGGGCCGCCGTCGAAGTCGAGTGTCGCGCAGGCGAAGTCGGAGTCTTCGTCGGGCGCGTTGTGGAAGGCGTGATCCAGCGGCCGCGGGTAGAACAGCAGGCTGGGCCGGTCGATCCGGCGCTTCTCGACGTGGCCGCCGACCCGCGGGTGTTCCATCTCCATCTCGCCGCGCCGGAGCACGTGCAGGAAGCCGCGTCCGGCGCGCGCGTCGAAAGTCGTGACGCCGCACAGCGGCCCGGTGTGGAACAGGTGGGTGCGCACCCGGAACCGGTCGAGCAGGGGCGAGATTCGGTCGAGGGACGTCACACTCCGACTATGTCAGACGATTCGGTAAGAAATCGAGACGATCCGTCACAATTCGTCCGGCAATCCTCGGCAATCTGAGAGGGCGTCACGGGGCGACCGGGGCGCATCCGAATCGGAAGTGAGGAAATCTCAATGTCTGAAGTCCCTCTCGTGCAGCGTGATTCCGCGACCGGAACCGTGCGGGACCAGCTCGATCAGATCCAAGCCGCCTTCGGTACCGTGCCCGCGATGTTTCGAGCGGTCGCCAACTCTCCCGCCACCCTGACCGCCATGTGGTCCGCGTTCGGCGCGTACGGCGGCGGTGCGCTGGGTCCGGCGCTGAGCGAGCAACTCGCGGTGGCGGTGGCCAACCGCAATGCCTGCGAGTACTGCCTGGCCGCACACACCGCCCTCGGTCGCAAGGCGGGGGTCAGCGGCGCCGCGCTGGCGGCAGCGCAGACCGGCCGCTCGGAGGATCCGCGCGTGGCAGCCCTGCTGGGCTTCGCCTTGCGATTGGTGGAGGAGCGCGGCCAGGTCACCGCGGAGGATGTGCGAGTGGTCCGGGAGCAAGGCTGGACCGATGAGCAGATCGTCGAAACCATCGGCCAGGTCGCGCTGAATCTGTTCACCAACTACGTGAATATCGCCCTCGCGGTCCCGGTCGACTTCCCCGCCGTGGGCCTGCGCCAGCCGGTCTGACCCCGTACCGTTGAGCGACGGCTCGGTCCGCCCGGTGGTCCGGCAAGGTGTCCCGTCGCCGGGCGGATCCGCGCCACCTGCATCAACCGCGTCGTCGCTCGAGTGCGGCTCGCGGGCATCATGAGTCCATGACGGAATATGCGCCTGCCGCGACCGGATCGAACACGCGAACCTCGAGCCGATTGCTGCTGGGGTTGATCGCCGGTTTGCTTGGGGGAGTGCTGGTTACGTCGGTGGCGGCGATCGGGCTGTTCATGCATCGCATCGAGACGGTGCGTGCCGATCCGGCCCCGGACGGGACGTATGCCGCCGCGGTGGTGCGAGTGCACAGTCCGATGGATGTCGACAGCTACGAGGTGTGGCTCGGCCGGTTCTCCGGCGGTGAGGTGCCGCGCGGTCATGTGGTGCCGATACCGCTGGGCTGGGGCACCGAGCCGCGCGTCGACTGGACTCCGGACACGGTGGTTCTGCACTTCGAGCCGGGCGGCGAGATCCGTGTCCCTATGACGATGGTGCTGGATACCCGGTAGTCGCCCGGCGGTGCTGGATCGCCCACCACACCTGCAGCGCCGTGCCCGCACTGCGCAGATCGGTGCCCGCGAGCTCCTCGAATCGGGCGAGGCGATAGCGAACGGTGTTGGGGTGCACGGTGAGTCGTTCGGCCGTGACGTCGACCCGCATGCCGGCGTCGAGGAACTGTGCGGCGGTCTCGATCAGGGTGCGGGCGGCCTCGCCGTCGCCGAGCGGGTCGAGGTAGCGGTGGGCGAGTTCGGCGCCCAGTTCGGTGTCGGCGGCGATCGCGGGCAGCAGGCCGACGCGGTCGAGGTCGAGGGGGCCGGACAGGCCGAACAGCTGGGCGGTGGCCAGGACTCGGGTGGCCAGGCGGAAGGAGCGGTCCAGATCAGTCAGTCGGGTGGCCGGGCCGTACGCGATCAGGCGTGAGCCTGTCGGGGTGGAATTTTCCACAAACCCGGCGAGGTCGCCGTCCACGGTGGTGATGAATCCGCGAACCGTCGAGAAGGCGGGTGTAACCCCTTGCAGTGCAGCGGATGTGGCGTTCTCCTCGGGCCGGGAACGGAACGCGCGGTACTCGCTTTCGGTGTCGAGACCCAGCTGCTGGGCCCGGATCTGGAGTTCCGCCGGTCCGAGGGTGCCCAGCAGCAGCGCGCGGGTGAACTCGGCCCGGAACTGCTCGTCGTGGCGGGCCTGGGCGATCTCCACCTCCCGGTGGGCGGCGCTGAACGCGATACTGGCCTGGTCGACCAGGTCGAGCAGATCGGTGATCGATTCCAGCAGCACCCGGTCGGCGACCTTGCCGATGTGGGCGGCGCTGGTCAGCTCGGCCAGGATCTCGCGCACCGCGATCCGCCAGCCGCTCTGCACATCTGCCAGTGAAACCCCTTGTCGGGCACGGGTTTCACCGAATTCACGGAGCGCCGACAGGTCCTCGGCATGCAGCGGACGCGAGTCGAGCAACGCCCGCGCCAGCCGCTCGAGAATGGATTCGGTACTGCGCGCGATCGTCGTCGCCGACAGTCGGGCGTAGACCGGCATCTCGGCGCGAGCGCGCGCGACCACCCGCTGGGCCATCTCCGGACTGTGGTCCAGGACCAGCGTGATCATCCGCTGCTTCGCGGCCGCGCGAGTCGAACTCATGGTGCCCCGACCCTACGACCGCCGGCTTGGAGAAATCAACAAACCGCGGCGCCCGAATTGAACCCCGCTTCCATGGCGCAGGTCACATCCGCCACGAATACTCGTGACACCGACCACAGTTGTTCGACGAAGGGCTCCCCGATGTACCTGACCCAGGGCCTGCACCGCGCCACCCAGCAGAAGCCCGATGCCGCCATGACCGTCTACGGCGAGCGGACCCGCACTAATTGGGAGGTCATGGATCGGGTGGCCCGGCTGGCCGGGGCCTTGCGCGGGCTCGGCGTCGCCCCCGGTGACCGGGTCGCCATCCTGTCGCTGAACTCGGACCGCTATCACGAATACCTGCTCGCCGTGCCGTGGGCGGACGCCGTGCTCAACCCGGTCAACATCCGCTGGAGCGCCGCCGAAATCGCCTACAGCCTGGCAGATTCCGACAGCCGCGTGCTGCTGGTCGACGACGCGTTCGCACCCCTCGTCGCCGCCCTGCGGGAACGATTCGACGGCCTGACCACGGTAATCCACTGTGGCGACGGCGCGACCCCCGACGGCATGACCTCCTACGAGGCGCTGATCGCCGCCGCCGAACCCATCGCCGACGCCCGCCGCGGCGGCGACGCGCTCGCCGGGATCTTCTACACCGGAGGCACCACCGGCTTCCCCAAGGGCGTCATGCTCAGCCACACGAACCTGATGACCTCCGCGCTCGGCGGCGTCGCCACCGGCTACCTGATGGCCCCGGACGCGGTGTTCCTGCACGCCGCGCCCATGTTCCACCTGGCCGACCTGGCCGGCTGGCTGGGCGTGCTCATCGCCGGCGGCACCCACGTGATGATCCCGGCCTTCGACCCGGTCGCCGTGCTGAATGCCGTTCAACAGCACCGGGTCACGTCGAGTGTGCTGGTGCCGGTCATGATCCAGCTGCTCGCCGATCACCCGCGCGCCGCCGAATTCGACCTCGGCAGCGTCGAATACCTCATGTACGGCGCGTCCCCGATCTCGGAGGCCGTCCTGGAGCGAGCCATGCGGTTGTTCCCCCGCGCCGGATTCACCCAGGCCTACGGCCAGACCGAGGCCGCCCCGATCATCACCCTGCTCGGCCCCGAGGAGCACCGGTCCGGCCGGTTGCGTTCCGCGGGAAAGGCGGTGCCGCACAGCGAAATCCGCATCGTCGACGCCGACGGCCTGGACGTTCCCGCCGGTGCGGTCGGTGAGGTGGTGACCCGCGGCGGCCACATCATGCTCGGCTACTGGCACAAGCCCGACGAGACCGCCGCGGCCCTGCGCACGGGCTGGCTGCACACCGGCGACGGCGGCTACCTCGACGCCGACGGCTACCTCCACATCGTCGACCGTTTGAAGGACATGATCGTCTCCGGCGGCGAGAACGTGTATTCCGCCGAGGTGGAGAACGCCATCGCCGCCCACCCCGCCGTGGCCGCGGTCGCCGTCATCGGCATCCCCGACGACGAATGGGGTGAGCGCGTCCACGCGGTGATCGTCTGCAAGCCTGGCCACACCGTGACCCCGGCCGAGATCCGCGATCACACCAAGGAACGCATCGCCGCCTACAAGGCCCCGCGCAGCGTGGACCTGGTCGACGCCCTGCCGGTGTCGGGCGCGGGCAAGATCCTCAAACGCGATCTGCGGGAACAGTATTGGGGTGGCAAGGCCCGCATGGTCAACTGACGCCCGCCGAGCTGAGGATTCCGGACGGCGCGCAGGGCGTGTCGGCGACGCTCCCTGCGCCACGGGCCACGCCGCACTATGGTCTGATCTGACCATACGATCCCTGCGAGAGCACCTACTGTGCCCTGACGCCACCGCGGCAGACCCCACCGCCGCCGAGACGAAGGCTGCGACACGATGAACGCTCCGACCACTTCCGCGCCGCGGCTCCGGCGGATCCTCCGCCGTGGCGAACACCGCATCGACACCGAGATCGACACCGGCGACGGCTGGCGATCCGGTGACGAAGCGGGCAGTGCCGGTGACGGTTTCGTCGCGCCGTCGGTGTTCTCCAGTGAGTTCGAGATCGCGCGCTACGACGCGCTCGGGTTGGCCGACGGAGCCGAGGTCCTGCCCGTGTGCCCGGCGTCGTTCCGCGACTTCATGCTCTTCGAACAGCACGCCGTGGACGCCGCCCGCGGACTCACCAAGCGCTTCCTCCCGGCGGGCTACCGGGTCGGACAGATCTACGAGGCGCTCACCCGCCGCACCTTCCCGCCGTTCCGGCCGCACGCGCTGTGGTACTCCCAGCCGATCTACTACATGTCGAACGCGCTGACGATCGTCCCGTCGGGGATTCCGGTCGCCCCGCCGGTCTACAGCCGAGCGTTGGATTTCGAGCTCGAACTCGGGGTCGTACTCGGCGCGCCGTTGCGTGACGCCACCGTCGAACAGGCCGCGGCCGCGATCGCGGCTGTCGTCGTGATCAACGATTTCTCCGCCCGCGACATCCAATTGCCGGAGATGCGTTCAGGATTCGGTCCGCAGCGGTCCAAGCACTTCGTCACCTCGATGTCGGCGACCGCGGTCGCCGGACCCGCCGTGGCCGACCGCCTCGACCGTCTCACTGCCACGGTCACCATCAACGGAAACATCGTCTCGCGCACCGGGACTCATGGCATGCGGTACTCGTTGGCCGAGGCCATCGCCCACGTGTCGCGTGGTGAACAGCTCTACCCCGGTGAGCTGATGTGCTCGGGCACGCTGCCCGGCGGATCGGGTATGGAGCTGGGCCACTGGCTCGCCCCGGGGGACGACCTGCGTCTGGAAATCGATGAGATCGGCGTCATCGAACACCGAATCCTGGCGGGCGGAACGGCGTGACCACGATGCCGCTCTCCCTCGAACAGTGGATCGCCGGCGGTGAGCGTACGCGCATCGCGGGCCACGAGATCTTCCATCGGCAGGACGGCCCCGCTACCGGCCGCCCGGTGACCCTGCTGCACGGATTCCCGACCTCCTCCCACGACTGGGCCCCGATCCTGCCGGCGCTGACCGCATCCGGCTGCCGGGTCACCACCGTGGACCTGCTGGGCTTCGGCGCCAGTGCGAAACCGGCCGGCCACGACTACCGCATCACCGAGCAGGCGACCATCGTCGAAGAACTGTGGCGTCATCTCGGCATCGGCCCGACCGCGCTGGTCGCGCACGACTACGGCGTCTCGGTCGCCCAGGAACTGTTGCACCGCAACGCGAGCCGGATCAGCGTGGCGGCGTTCCTCAACGGCGGCCTGTACCCGGACCTGCACCGTCCTACCCGCACGCAGCGACTGCTGCACAGTCCGCTCGGCGCGGTGTTCCAGCACCTGGCCACGGCCTCGATGTTTCGAAAGTCGCTGCGCGAGATACTCGGTCGCGCAGTCGACGACGAGCAGCTGGACGACATGTGGCGGGCCATGACCATGGGGCGCGGCCTGCGTGTCCAGCACCGGCTGCTGTATTACATCGACGAGCGTCGCCAGCACGCCGACCGCTGGCGCAGCGCGCTCGAACAGTATCCCGGCCCGGTGCAGTTCATCTGGGGCCCGGCCGACCCGGTCAGCGGCGGCCACGTCCTGCCCCGGCTCCGGGAACGCCTGCCGCACGCGCAGTTCACCGTGCTGGACGAACCGCCGACCACTGGCCACTACCCGCAGGTGGAGAACCCGGACGCGGTCGCTACGGCCTTGACCGCGTTCCTGAAGTAGACCCGGCACCGATTCACTGCGGGGAGTCTCGCCCCCCGCATCCGGAACGCTCTCCAGCTCTTTCGCATCCGGCCGAATCTGCTCGAGCGCCTGCCGCACCAGATCCTCGGACACCTTGCCCTTGACCGAGATCTCCGAATCCCCGATCTTCAGCGTGAATTTCGTGGTGCGCCCGGCCAGCCACGCCGTCACGCACGCGGTCACCGCACCCATCAGCGGCGCCGACTCGACCACCAGCTTGATGACCTCCTCCGCGCCCAGCACATCCGGCCGCGGCACACCGCTGATCCGCAGCTTGCGCACGGCGCGCAGGTCGTCGTCTTCCACGATCGCCTCGAACAGCGACCCCAGTTCGGCGATGTCGTCGTCGGCGTCGCAGATCGAGATGGTGATCGTCGCGGTCACGTGAACCCTCCCCAGCAAGTGTTGTGCCGCAAGTCTAGGCCGGCGGCCGCGGTCACCGGATCCCGGAAGAACAGTGGGAGCCGGACGGATTCGCGCGCCGGGTGCAGGGCCGTTCCGCCGGTCCACCCGGGGAACGGTCCTGACCTTCCGCACGCCGCTGCCGCCGATCCCGCTCGAGGATCCGAGCCGCCAACCGCACCACGGCCTCCTCCAGCCGCATGCCCAGCGATTCGGCCCGCAAAGCGGCCAGCTCCAGCGCGAACTCCTCGTCGGTGGCGGACAAGTCGCTCAAGATCTCGTCGAGCGCCATGCCGTCGATCGCCTGCTCCCGGGTCAGATCCCGTCCCGGCAGCCAACTCAGCACCCACCGTCCCCCGTCGGACCCGGGAATCAGATGCGCGGTCTCAGGCGTCATGTCACTGGTGATCGCCCGCCCGGAAATACGTAGCGCCATAGCCTTTCACCCCCTCGGAGCTGGACTCCTCGAAAATGTATGGCTCAGCGCTTAACGATCGCTATCGATTTCCTTGAGGCCCTGGAAGCTACGCCAGGCGGGTGGGGAGGGGAGCGAGGGTGTAGTTCTGCCAGACGTAGGTGTCCATCTGGTGCTGGTCGCCGGAGAGGTTGACGACCCGGTCGACCTTGCCATCGGTGTTGAAGTGCCACACCAGCGCCCAGATGGTGTCCACCTTGCCCTCGCCGGCGGTGGAGTAGCCGCGGTGGATGTCGACCACGTACTCGTCGTTGGCCTGGAGGAAGAAGGTCTCGGCCTTCATCCCCGCGGTGGCGAGCTGATTGAAGAATTCGACCACCTCGTCGATGCCGTGCTTGGTGCCGGAGAGCGGGTGGTGGCCGGGAATGGTCCAGGCGATGTCCTCGGTGAGGACCGCCCGCATGCCGTCGAGGTCGTAGCGGGCGTAGGCGTCGAAGAAGGCGGCGATCGCGGCGATCTTCGGATCCTGTTCGGTCACAACGTTTGTCGTCATACCGGCAGGTTATTTCTCGGCGGCGGCCGAGAGAAGGATCAAAATCGAATGGACCCGGAACGGATCGTTATCAATCGACCGACGTGTTGAGCGGATGACGAGATTCGAACTCGCGACCCTCACCTTGGCAAGGTGATGCGCTACCAGCTGCGCTACATCCGCGTGCCCGCCAGGCCTTGTGGGCCGATCGGCTTGCGGGACAGAACATTAGCCTATGGGTGGGTGGGTAATGCAAATCAGGGGCTTTCCCCCGGGAACAGGATCGGGCTGATGCGGTAGGGCCTGCGGTCTTCGCCCGGGGTGTTGGCGGCGAACGGGGTGACGACGTCGCGGAGGCCGGAGAGCATGGTGGCCAGTTCGTCGGGGGTGAGCCACAGGGTGGCCTGCCGGTAGCTCACGGAGTCGGCGTACGGGTCGGCGCCGCTCTGGTCGAGGTAGGCGTTGAATTCGGCGATGAGGACGGCCATGGCGGTGGCGAACCCGCGGCGGTGTTCATCGGGCGTCATCGTCGCTCCGGCCTCGGGGGCGATGGTGGGCCGGTCGGCACGGAGCCGGTAGGAGCGCTCGATCGCGCCGCGCACCTTGCGCTCGCCGGCGACTTCGAGCATCTCACCCTCGACCAGCAGACCCAGATGGCGATAGATGCTGGTCCGCGGCACGTCGGCCAGGTGGTCGCAGAGTTCGGACGCGCTGTGGGTGCGGCCTCCGGACAGCGCGTGCACGATGCGCAATCGAACGGGGTGCAGCAGTAGATCGGTGGCATCCATAGCCCTACTATCCCATTTCTGGTACCGTTTCCAAAGTTGGGATCGTTCACGGGAGGGCATCATGCGGAACGTGCCAGGACGCCGATTGTTCTTGGGCGGCAATGAGATCTATGTCGAGGAGTCCGGGTCGGGGGACACCTGCGTGGTGTTCGAATCCGGCACGGGCGCAGGACGGCTGCTCTGGGATCCGGTCGTAGCGCTACTCGGCGACAGCGTGCGAACCGTCGCCTACGACCGCGCCGGGCGTGGCCGCAGCAAGCGAATCGGCCCACCCCAGAGCATCGACGACATGTCCGACACCTTGGCCGCACTGGTCGAGCAGCTTGCGCCCCAGCGGCTGATTCTGGTGGCACACAGCATGGGTGGCTTGGTAGTCAGGCGAGCCATCGACAAGATGTCGCCACGGCCGGTCGGCGTAGTCCTGGTCGACCCGACCCCCGAACAGGCCCCGATCTACGACGACTGGACCGCCACGGCGAAGAAGACCGATCGCATTCTCGCCGTAGAACAGTCCCTGTCCCGCATCCGCCCACTCATGTCCGCCCTCACCCGCTCCTACGGCCGAATGTTCCCCGCCCCCACCTACGCGACCATGCTGGCCGAGGACTTCACTCCAACAGGCTTCGCGCAAACCCGCAACGAACTACAGGCCGTCGCCGCCGCGATCACCGAATTCCGAACCACACCACCGCGCCGCCCCGACACCGACGTCATCGTCATCTCCGCCGCCCGCCCCACCCGCTTCCAGACCCGCAGCTTCGACGCCATCCACGAATACCAGCGCCGCTACGCCGAGGAGATCGGAGCTGTCGTCGAGGACGCCGACTCCACGCACCTCATCCCGGCCGAGCGCCCCGCCCAGATCGCAGCCGCCGTCCACCGACTATCGGGTGCCGAGCCCAGGGGCGCACAACAGAAAGGCCCGGCGTGAGCCGGGCCTGATCTGGTCGAACTGTGGTGCGCGATACTGGGATTGAACCAGTGACCTCTTCCGTGTCAGGGAAGCGCTCTCCCGCTGAGCTAATCGCGCAGGATTCCTTCTTTGAGCGGATGACGAGATTCGAACTCGCGACCCTCACCTTGGCAAGGTGATGCGCTACCAGCTGCGCTACATCCGCTTGCTCGCCAGGCCTTGTGGGCCGATCGGCTTGCGGGACAGAACATTAGCCTATGGGTGGGTGGGTTATGCAAATCGCCAGGAAAACGGGCGATTTCGGGCATGTTGTGGGTGTCGGGGGCGGGTCAGTCGGTGGCAGGTTGCGGGTTGGTGAGGGGAGCGGCCTGGGCGCGGGAAAGGCGCACCGCGGCAACACACATGACGACGACCGACGCGGCGACGAAGGCGGTGCCGAGCGGACCGGAGCGCAGTCGCTCGTCGAGGACCGTTATGCCGAGGAAGGCCGCGCCCAACGGCTCGGCGACGGTGAACGCGGGCAGTGAGGCCGATAGCGGACCTACCTGGTAGCCACGCTGTTGCACGTAGAGGCCGAGTATGCCGCAGGCGGCCAGGACGTACAGCTCCCAGCTGGTGAGTCCGGCGGTGATGCTGGCGGAGAACAGTTTGGTGACGTTCGCGGTGAGAGCGGCGGAGATACCGAACAACAGACCGGCCGCCGTACCCAGCAGCAACGCTTGCAGAGTCGGCACGCGCACGGTGGTAGCCACGACGATGCTCGCCACCACCACGCCGGCCACCAACCCGAGCGGCAGCACCCAGCGGTCCCACGGCGCCGCGGTGACCCCCTCGGTCGGTTCCCCGACCACCAGGAAGCAGGCCAGCGCGATCGACAGCGCCGCCGCCTGCAACCACATCACCGCCGTCACCCGCCGCCCGCTGTAATGCGCGGCCAGCGGCAGCGCGAACACCAGCGCGGTCACCAGGATCGGCTGCACCACCAGCACCGACCCCAAGGCGAGCGCCACCACCTGGAACGCGAATCCGCCCGCGTCGCCGATCAATCCGGCCAGCCAGCGCGGATTGCGAATCAGCTTGGCCACCAACGCATCCCCTTCGGGCACGTCCGCCGCTGCCCGTTGCTGCGCCACCGCCGACACCGCGAACAGCACCGCGCCGATGAATGCGCAGATCACTGCCGCCAAAGGTAGGTTTCCCACCCGGTCAAGTCTGCCCGACAAGGTCATCCTGGTCGGTCGGCGGGGCCGTCTGAACTCACCTTTTCGGGGCGGCTGCGTCAGTGGATTTCGTCGGCCCAGGCTTGCAACCCGGCCAGGAATCCCCGGCGCTGGGTGGGCGTCAACCGCGACATCGCGCGCAGCAATGCGTCGGAGCGGCGGTTGATGAAGGTGGCCACGTCGTCGCGCCGATCGTCGGGCAGGGACAGCAGGGTGCGCCGGTTGTCGGCGGGGTCGTTGTGGCGTTGCAGCCAGCCGGCCCGGTTCAGTTCCCCGGCCAGCTGGCTCGCGTTGGTGAGGCTGATGTCGAGGCGGCGGGCCAGGTCGCTGACGCTGAGGCTGCCCGCGGCCAGCACCTGGGCCAAGACGGCGCCGTGCCGGTTGCCGAGTCCGCCCGCGTCGAAGGATTCGCGCAAGGTGGCGGGCATGTCGCCGTGTGCGCGGCGGAAATGCGTGGCGATCAGTGGTGCGAGCGCCTCCAGTTGCCGCTGATGCTCCGCACTCACCGGTGCGCCCGCGGTGTCCGTCGCTCGCTGTGGCCGAGGCACGAACCCTCCGTTCGATGTCGAACTGCCGTCTTGACAGATCCAGGATACAGGTTCGAAGATCTGAACTATTCGAAAATCTGAACTATAGGGAGACACTCGGATCCCGCGAAAGGCTCACCCATGCGCACCCGACTACTCACCGCGGCCGCCCTGCTCACCACCGGATACCTGTGCGGCGCCTTCGGATACGGATTGATCAATGTCGCCCAAGCGTTCAAGACCGTCCCGCTGGACGTGCGGTTCACCTTCCACACGGCCCTGATGAAGGTCAATGGACCGGTCATGCAATCGGCGATGGGACTGGCCGCACTGACCTCACTGCTACTGGCGATCTACAGCGGGGGAGTCGTCCGCCGCTCGGCCGCAACAGCTTTCGGCCTGGTCCTCACCTCGTTCGTCATCACCCGATTCGGCAACGTCCCGATCAACGGCAGGATCAAGCAGTGGGCAGTCGGAGATGTCCCCGCCGACTACGCCCAGATCCTGCACCGCTGGGAGCTGTTCCACATCGCCCGCACCGGCACGGCGCTGCTGGCCTTCCTGATCATCATCGCCATCGCCGTGTTCGCCCAGCCCGCCCCGGCGGCAAGGGATCAGGCGGTTCCGGCGGCCCCCAACTGAATTCGCGCGGCCGGGGCGGCCCCGTGATAGAAATGCCGCCCCAGCCCCACCGAGAACACCAGAATGCCGTAGGCCGCATGCTCCACCGAGGCCGTGAACAGCGACTTCGTCCGCATGTACCGCGCCGCGAACAACCACCCGCCGACGCTGCTGGCCGCCACCGAGAACCAGCTCCCGAACACGATGTGCACGTACCCGAACGCCGCCGCACTCGCCGCCACCATCGCCCGGCCCTCGCCGAACACCGGCGCGTACCGGTGGAACAGGAACGATCGGAAGATCAATTCCTGCGGATACACGCTCAGCGCGGGATACAACACCATGACCGCCAGCCAGATCAGCGGATTGCGCCGCGGCAGATCGAACAGATCCTCCCGCCGCAGCAGCGCCGTGGCCGCGGTCAACGCGACCGCGTTCGCCCCCGCGCCGACCGCCATCGACCGTGCCTGCGCCGGGAATGCCTCGGCGCGCCACAGGGATTGGCGATCGAACCCCTTGGATCGCCGCAGATACACCGTCACCCCCGTCCCCAGGATCAGCAGTGCCGGAATCGGTGGCTTGCCCCGCAATACCGCGTTGTACAGGGTCGTCCCGCCGAAGAACAACGCCGCGTACTCGGCCGCCAGATACGCGCGCCGCCACCGCCGAATCCTCATGGCCACCACCATAATTTCCCGCCGGTGAACCTGCTGGTCAGAGCGGATTCCCCAATTCCCAATTCACTGACGCAATGTCTAGTTAGTCTGTTTTCTGTCAGCGAAATCGGACTGCTAGGACCACCCGTGAGCTATTCCCTCATCATCGAGAACGGCACCATCGTCGACGGGACCGGAGCGGAGCCCTATGCCGCCGACGTCGCCGTCGAGAACGGGCGCATCGCCGCCATCACCCCGCCCGGCCGGCTCGCACAAGCCGTGGCGGACAACCGGATCGACGCGACGGGGCTGCTGGTCACCCCCGGCTTCGTCGACATCCACACCCACTACGACGGGCAGATCACCTGGGACCCGCAGCTCACCCCCAGCTGCTGGCACGGCGTCACCACGGTTGTGATGGGCAACTGCGGCGTCGGCTTCGCGCCGGTCACCCCCGAGAAGCGGGACTGGCTGATCGGCCTCATGGAAGGCGTCGAGGACATCCCCGGCGCCGCGCTGTCGAGCGGAATCCGCTGGGACTGGGAGTCGTTCCCGCAGTTCCTCGACGCGCTGGACCGGCTGCCGCTGGCCATCGACGTCGGCACCCAGGTCCCGCACGGCGCGGTCCGCGGCTACGTGATGGGGGAGCGCGGCGCCCGGAACGAAGCCGCCGCACCCGAGGACATCGACTTGATGGCCAAACTCGTGCGCGAGGGCATCGAGGCCGGGGCGCTGGGCTTCTCGACCTCCCGCACCATCGTGCACCGCGCCATCGACGGCGAACCCGTCCCCGGCACCTTCGCCGCCGAGGAGGAACTCTTCGGCATCGGCCAGGCTCTCGCCGACGCGGGCGCGGGCGTGTTCGAACTGGCCCCCGCTGGGATCATGGGCGAGGACCTGGCCGCCCCCGACCGCGAACTCGCCTGGATGATCCGCCTCGCCGAGAAGACCGGCCGCACCGTGAGTTTCGGCCTGCTCCAACACGACGGCGCACCCGACGACTGGAAACGCCTGCTGGACTCCTCGGCCGCCGCTTTCGACAACGGAATCCCGGTCCGCCCACAGGTTTCCGCGCGCCCGCTGGGCCTGCTGATCGGCTTGCAGACCTTCAACCCGTTCTCGTTCCGGCCCAGCTACCAGGCCGCCGTCGAACGCAGCGGCCAGGACCTCGACGCCCTCGTCACCGCCTTGCGCGACCCGGCCCTGCGTGACGCCATCCTCACCGAGGCCGACCTCCCCGACAATCCGATGGCCTTCCTCAGCATGGGCCTGGACCGCACCTTCACCCTCGGCGACCCGCCCGACTACGAGCCCGCCCCCGACGCCAGCCTGGCCGGCGACGCCGACCGCGCGGGCATCGAAACCTTCCGCTACCTCTACGACCAGCTGCTGACCCGCGACGGCCGGGCCCTGTTCTACCGCCCCCTGCTCAACTACTCCCGCTTCACCCAGGACCCGATCCGCGACATGCTGTTGCACCCGGCCACCGCGGTCGGCCTCGGGGACGGTGGTGCGCACGTCGGCGCCATCTGCGACGCCTCCAACACCACCTACCTGCTGACCTACTGGACCCGCGACCGCACTCGCGGCGATCGCATCCCGCTGCCCCTGGCCATCCGCAAGATGACCCACGACACCGCGCAGATGTACGGCCTCGGTGACCGCGGGACCGTCGAGGTCGGAAAGAAGGCCGATCTCAACGTGATCGACTACGAGGCACTGCGGCTGTTGCCGCCCGCCGTCGCCTATGACCTCCCGGGCGGGGCCCGCCGTCTGCTCCAACGCGCCGAAGGCTACCGCGCCACGATCGTCTCCGGCGAGGTGGTCCTGCGCGACGGCGAGGACACTGGTGCCCGCCCGGGCGCGCTGATCCGTTCCGCCCGCTGAGCCCATCGGAATTCGCCCGGAAATGCAGAAAGGCCCGGCGTGAGCCGGGCCTGATCTGTATGAAATATGGTGCGCGATACTGGGATTGAACCAGTGACCTCTTCCGTGTCAGGGAAGCGCTCTCCCGCTGAGCTAATCGCGCGGGTCTTTTTTGCTCTTCAAAAAGAAGAGGCGGCGACGGGAATCGAACCCGTGTGCACGGCTTTGCAGGCCGTTGCCTCACCACTCGGCCACACCGCCAAGCAGGCCGTGTTGGCCCCTCGAGCGGATGACGGGATTCGAACCCGCGACCCTCACCTTGGCAAGGTGATGCGCTACCAGCTGCGCTACATCCGCATTCCGTCCCGGGCGCCTTTCGGCTGTCCCGCTGACGAGGTAGAACATTAGCCGACGATCTGCGCAGGTAACAAATCGCCTGGTAGATCGGGGTAATTTCGAACTACAGGCATGTGGTTCCGCCGGTCGGCCCCGGAAGTGGGCGACCGCTGCGTACGAGTCGCCACCCATCCCACCCCGCCCCGGCGACACCCTCGTGACGCTCCGGCAACACCCCGGTGAAACCTCACCCGCCCCACCGCCCCCTGAAACCTCAGTTTTACGCCGTTGTGCACGCGATTTGGTGTGATGCGAGCGGGGTGTGTAATCTTCATTCTCGTTCGAGAGGCACGCAAGCGCCGCTCCGAACAGTCGCCTCGGCGACAAGACCCCGGTTCTATAGCTCAGCGGGAGAGCACTCGCTTCACACGCGAGGGGTCGCTGGTTCGATCCCAGCTAGAACCACAGAGAAAGGCCGGTCATCGCAGGTTTTGCGATGACCGGCCTTTTTTCGTGCCAACGAGCAGCGCCGCTGTGCGCGGGTCCGGTCAGAGTTGCGTGTGCCCGGAGCCGGTGAGGATGATCAGCGGCATCATCAGAACGCCGAGAATATCGTTTCCGGTGCATTGGGCCGAGGCACTCGAGCTGCCGGTCGGCTGGCTGCCGCAGTTCTGCACCGTCATGGACTTGGTCGATGAACCCTGTGTCGCGGTGAGGCTGTAGACGCCCTCGGGAAGCTTCGAGCGATAGACGTACTGGACGGTCCCCGTACCGGCCTTGGATCCGGCTTGCGGGGTGAACGTGCCGACGTTCTGCCCGTTCAAGGTGACCGTGACCGGTGCCAGGGCGTCCGCGCCGCTGGTGCTCACGTAGATCGTGCAGGTATTGCCCGCCCCCTCGCATCCGCCGATGCCGGTGTCGATCTGTGTCAGATTCACGTTGTCGACCGCGGCCGACGCCGAGGCCGCCGCGACGGCCGGAATCGCCAGCATGGCCACCGTGGCGGCGGCCCAACTCATTTGCCTCATCTGTTCTTTTCCTGTTCTTTTCCGTTGGAGTTGTCGTTGTCGGCACCTGAGTGCCGCTCCGACGGTAACCGCGGAGCGAGGCTGCGCGCGCACAAATCGAAAAGCCGATACTTCAGAATGCCCTCACGCTTCGCATTGCTTGCGTCGCAACGGGGTTCGGTTCGAAGCCGTCGAGGTGTCCGGGGGCAAGATCGGCGCCGGGTACCGTTGGGCGGTGAACCCAGCTGATGCGAGAAGCCTCAAAGACAGTGATCTCGAGTCCCGCAAGGAAAACCTGCGGGTCCTGCTCGAGCGGGCTGGCGACGGCGACGCATCCGCCAAACAGGTACTCCGCGCGCTGGTCCGCGACTATCCCGACTACCACCGGACGATCTACAGCCTGGCGCTGAACCACGCGGAGGTCTTCGGCGACGACTCCCTGAAGGCGCCGCTGCTCGCGTCCCTCGCCGACACTCGCTACAACTGCCAGGCCTGGGCCGCGATGGGCTGCGCGGCCCTCGGGTTCCGCGAGGCGGTCCCCGGCTTGCTCGCGATGCTGGACCACCCACAGCAGATGGCCCGCGAGGAAGCGGTGATCGCCCTGGGCGAGCTCGGCGACGAATCCGTCGTCCCCGCCCTCACGCCCCTGCTGCGGGACTCGATCGCGGGAATGCGCGAACGTGCCGCCGAGGCCCTCGGCGATATCGGCGGCGACGCGGCCCTCGCCGCGCTGTGGGACGAATTCGAGCACCGCCGCTACTACCGCATCGGCTACATCGCCAGCGCGCTGGCCAGATTCGCCCCGGAGGTGATCCCGAGGCTGCTGGCGGCCGCCGACAGCGCAGACCCGGACCAGCGTTACTGGGCGGCCGTCGCACTCGGCTCCACCGGCGACGACCGTGTCGTGCCGACACTGGAACGGCTCATGGCCAACGACCGCGGCTCGACCGTCTTCGACGGCATGGTGAGCGTCGCCGCGAAGAAAGCCCTCCGCACGCTCCGCCGAATCCAAGCCGCCATCGCGGCACGGGAATCCTGACAGCGCAGCTCGCCCGGATCCCGCTGTAGCCCTAGGAAATATGGTCGTTTCAGCCTTGGTTGCGGCGACTATCGTTCCGGCTCACAAGTTGTCGTTACGAAGGGGTGGGCCGGCATGACGCGCAATCTGGTGAAATCGGCTGTGGTGGTCGGTTTTTCCGGTGGAATCCTGCTGTCCGGGCTGGGTGCCGCGTCCGCTGAGCCCGCGAGCGTCGCGCCGATCGCCGAATCAGGATCGGGGACAATCGCGCAAACAGGTTTCGGCACCGGTTCCGCAGGACTGGATCTGGCCACGGCGATGGTGCTCTGCAAGCTCACCGGCGGCGACTACCGCCTCTCCATCGGCATGCTGGTCGGGCCCAGCGGTTGCCTCGGCGGGTTGCTCGGGATCCCGAAGGTCTAGCTCGGACCTTTTTGCTTTGTCTGGATATCCCGACGGGTCATCGCGACCAGTCGGTTGACTCCGATCCATGGTTCACCGCGTCCACTTGGTGAAATACGTTCTGCGAGAGTGTCTGTCGCGGTATGTTTCGCCGGTTCGCCACGCGCTGGCATGGTCCGCTCCTACGATGAATCAGTGCCAGATGCCTTTCCTGGCACGGGTTTTCACCTTTTCATCATGCACGACATGAGTGGAATCGGGGTGTGTCGATAGTGACCGAACCTGTCCAGAACGTAACCAATGAAACCCTGGAAAGTATTGCTGCCAATGGCATGTGGGCCGATGGGCTGACCTTCACGCCGGAGGTGGTGCAGGTCGCGCGGGCGCTGCTGGCGGCGGTGCGCGGGGTCGCGCCGGCCGGGGTGCTGCCGCCGGAGTTGCAGGAGGTGGTGGATACCGTGCGGGGTGGCGCCGCGGTGGAGATCACGCAGATCCCCGGGGCTGACGGGGTGATGTTGTCGGCGTTGACCGTGAAGCTGAACGGGGACGAGCCGCGTCCGGTGGTGGTGGTGCCCGCGGGGTGGAGTCCGCTGGGCTGGCTGCCGTTCGTGTGGACCTATCTGACGTTGGCCGTCGACGGGTATCACGTGCTGGCCTACACGCCGCGCGGTCTCGGCACGCCGGGTGAGATCACCACGTCGCAGGGGTTCATCGACGTCGCCGGTGAGAAGGATCGCGCCGACGGCCACCGGGTGCTGGACTACGCGCAGGAACTGTTCGGGCCCAGCGCCATCGGCATGCTCGGCGAGTCCTATGGTTCGGGACTCAGTCAGTTGATCGCGGCCACGGACCCGGTGGCCCGGGTGTCCGCGGTCGTCGCGCTGAGCACCTGGGGCAATCTCGCCACGTCGCTGTACGACAACGGGACCCGGCACCTGGCCGCGATGAAACTGCTGGTCGATTTCACCGGTGGCACGCCCGGCAAGCCCGAGGAGAAGTTCGACCCGGACACCCTCCGGATCCTCGACCTCTTCGAGCGGGGCGAGAACATGGACGAGGTCGTGGCCTGGGGGCTGGACCGCTCGCCGGAAACCTTCGTCGAGCTGACCAACTCGCACGGCATCGCCACGTTCATGTCGAACACCTGGCACGAGACCCTCTTTCCGGTCAACGAAATGCTCGACACGTTCAACCGGCTGACCGTGCCGAAGCGACTCAACGTGTGGATCGGCAATCACGGCGCACCCGAGGCCGCCGGACTGGTCGGAATCCCGCTGGGATTCCCGTTCCCCGGCCTGCTCACGCCGATGCGAGAAGCGCGTGACTGGTTGGACATTCACCTGCGGGGAATCGACCGGAGCCAATCCGAACCGGTCAGCAATCAGATCATGTTCACCTACCGCACCCAGCCGATCACCGGTGGCGCGCAACGGATTACCGAGCCCGCGCAGCGCGAACCCAAAATCGACTGGAGTCAGGTCAGCACCGAAACCGAACGCTGGTATCTCGGCAACGGCGGCGGGGACGGCACCCTGCTGCCGAAGCCGGAAACCGGGTGGACGCGCAGCTTCACGGTCGGCGACGGGGAGGCAGCGGCCACCTCCGCCACCGCGGTCGCCGAGTTCCTGAAGACCGGGCAGCGGGAGTGCTACGGCAATCCTCAGCTCTACCGGGTCGGGGACTTCGAGCGGGACCGCCTGCTGATCTGGCAGACCGAGCCGCTGACCGGTGGTCGCCGGGTGCGCGGCATCCCGTCGCTGCACCTGTCCGTCGGCAGCACAGCCCCGGCGGCCACGCTGGTGGCCTATCTGTTCGACGTGGCCCCCGACGGCACGGCCCGCATCATCACCCACGAGCCCTGCACGCTGTTCGAGCTGGTGCAGCCGGAGCAGCGCGTCGTCCGCTGGCGACTGCAAGGCGCCTGCTACGACATCCCGGACGGGCACCGCCTCGCACTGGTGGTCAACGGCTACGACAAGCTCTACTCCTACAGCCCGCCCGGCACCACCACCATCACCTCTCCCGAGTACGCCGAGTCCTACCTCGACCTCGAACTGGGCTGAGTAGTCCCGTCTCTCGTGCGTCCGGTGGGGATCGACGGTGCTCGATCCCCACCGGATCACATCCCTGCATCGCGAGATTCCTCGCGGCGACGGGCCTACACAAGACATGAAATGCTTTGTGTCACAGCGCCTCCACCGCTTCGGGGACGGTCCTGCGCGCCGAGCGTTCGGCGCGGCGCACCACGGCGACCGCGGTCACGACCGCGACGACGCTGAACCCGGCCGCCACCAGCGACCCGCGCTGGAATCCGGCCGTCGCTGCCGCTGCCGGGCCGGTCGACACGCCGCGGCCCGCCGCGATCGCCACCGCCGCCACGATGGCGATGCCCAGCGACCCGCCGATCTCGCGCGCCGTCTCCACCATCCCGCCCGCCAAACCGCTGACCTTCTCCGGGATTCCGATGAACGCGGCCACCTGGAGCGAGGTCTGCGACAGCCCGATCCCGATCCCGACGGCGACGAATCCGGGGAACAGATCCGGCCAGTACGCGGCATGCACCGGTACCCGGGCCAGCCAGAGCAGCCCGGCCGCCGCGACGCCCTGCGCCAGCGCCAGCGACCATCCCGCACCGAGCCGGGTGAGTGCGACCGGTGCGACACCCGCCGCGGCCACCACGGCGGTCACCGCGATCGCGAGATAGGCGAGCCCGGTGCGCAGCGCCGAATATCCGAGCGCCTGCTGCATCAGCAGCGATGCCTGGAAGATGGTGGCGAAGAAGGAGGCGAACACCAGTGCCGCAACGAGATTCGCGGCATTCAAGGTCGGTCGCCGGAACATCGACAGCGGCACCAGCGGCGACGCGGAGCGAGACTCGATGGCGGCGAACGCGGCCAGCAGCGCGCATCCGGCGATCAGGAAGCCCAGCGTGGTGGCCGAGGTCCAGCCGTGATCCACGCTCTTGTTGATGGCGTACACGATCGCGGTGAGCCCGGCGGTCACCGTGACCGCCCCGGCGATGTCGAACGGTCCCCGGTGGATCTTCCGGTCGGCGGGAACGAATCTCGGGATCAGCGCGACCATGCCGGCCACGATCGGGACATTGATGAAGAAGATCCACTGCCAGCCCGGCCCCGCGGTGAGGGCGCCGCTCAACACCACCCCGACCGAGGCGGCACTGCCACCGGCGGCGCCGAACACCCCGAGCGCCTTGTTGCGGGACGCCCCTTCGGGGAAGGTCGCGGCGACCACCGCCAGCGCGGCCGGAGCGGCGAGTGCCGCGCCCACACCCTGGACCGCGCGCGAGGCGACGAGCGGGGCGAACGATCCGGACAGCCCGGCGGTGAGCGAGGCGCCCGCGAACAGTGCCAGACCCGTCTGCAGGATCCGGCGCCGGCCCAGCAGGTCACCTGCGCGACCGCCGAGCAGCAGCAGGCCGCCGAGCAGTAGCCCGTAGGTGATGACCACCCACTGCAGATCGCCGGCGGCCAGTCCGAGATCGGATTGGATCGACGGCAGCGCGACATTCACGATCGCGATGTCGAGGGTGATGATGAATTGGGCGCCGCACATCAGTGCGAGGATCGCCCCCGGCCGCAGGGCCGGCCGCGGCCGGATCGATGGGGTGGATTGCCCTACTGGGGAATGTGTTTCGTTGACCATGCTTCTGACAACCGGCCGGACGCCGGAAACTCGTCGCGGCGGTGTGCCCGGGCCGCGACGAGTTTCCGAGGCCGCGACGGTGGTGCACGGTATGGACCTGGAACAGACGTCCGGCGGCGGAATCGTGGTGCTCACCGGCGAGCCCGACGCGGGCCGTACCGCCGCATGGTGTGCCCGCGTCAGCGCCCTGCACGCCGACGGGCACCGCGCGATTGTGTGTGATGTGCGCGGACTTTCGGGCTGCGCGTCGGCGGTCGTGCAGGCATTGGCGCGAATCACCCTGACTGCCAGGCGATCCGGATGCCGCTGCGTGCTCGTGGGCGCGGACGATCGCCTGCTGATCCTGCTCGAGCTGACGGGCCTGAACGAGCTGTTCGACACCGCCGCCCCCGAGTGGTGAACCCTCAGTCGAGCTGGTCCGGTAACCCGAAGGCCCCGAACAGTTCCGGTTGCAGGAAGGTGTGCAACCGCGCGATCTCACCGCCCGAGCATTCCAGCACCTGAATGGCGAAGGCGGTCATCCGCCCGTCGGTCTCCCGGTACAGTGCGGCGGCGGGGCACCCGTTGGCCTGGATCGGAATCAGCCGCTTGCGACGGCACCCGATGTCGGACCCGATCAGCCAGTCCCGGAACGACTCCCGGCCGAACAACCAGAACGCGACCGGCGGCATATCGATGATCGCGTCGTCGCGCAGCAGCGACACGATACCGGCGATATCGAATCGCTCGAACGCGGCGACGTAGCGGTCGAGCAGACCGGTGTCGATCGGATCGAGTGGCCGCGCGCCGTCGGCTCGCTGCGCCAGGGCCGCCCGCGCCCGGCGCAGCATGCTGTTGACGGCGTCGACGCTGAGATCCAGCAGTTCGGCCACCTCCGCGGCCCGCCAGCACAGTACGTCGCGCAGGATCAGCACGGCCCGCTGGCGCGGCAGCAGATACTGCAGGGCGGCGACGAAGGCCAGCCGGACCGACTCGTTCGACACGGCCTGCTCGGAGGGATCGACGGTCGGGCTGCTCGGAAACGGCTGCACCCAGGTCGACTCCGGGAGTGGGGCGCCCAGCTCGCCGCGCGGGTCGGCGGCGGCGACCAGATCCATCGGCAGCGCCCGTCGCTTCCGGTCGGCGCTCGCGTCGATGCAGACATTGGTGGCGATGCGGTAGGTCCACGGTCGCAGACCCGCCGGATCCTCGAGCCGGGCCGCGGACCGCCACGCGCGCATCATCGTCTCCTGCACCGCGTCCTCGGCCTCGAGCACCGAGCCGAGCATGCGATAGCAGTAGGCGAGCAGTGCCGGTCGCAGCTCGGCCAGCGCATCCTCGACCGCGGGCGCGGCCAGGGCAGACGTCTGGTTCATGCGATTCTCCTCGCGGTCCGGGTGCCGGCGCGCTCGCACGGAACACCTTCGACAGTTATGACCGCGCGGGCCGCCGAAATTCGTCGCGGTCGCGAGAATCCAGTTCAGCGCCGGGGGTAGGGATCCATGTCGCGCAGGCGTTGCCGGTGGATGCGCTGCAGTTCGCCCACCCGGGTGAGAAAGCCCGCGATCAATTCGAGTTCGCCGGGCTCGTACCAGCTGAGCATCATCTCGAAGCTCTCGTCGACCAGGGGCGCGATGAGTTCCTCGATCCGCCGCGCGGTGAGGTCGGTCGCCACCACGATCACCCGGCGACGGTCGGTGGGGTGCAGTGAGCGAGTGATGTAGCCCTGCTTCTCCAACCGGTTGAGCAGCACCGTGGCGCCCGCGGCGGTGAGGCCCAGGCGTTCGGCCAGCAGGCCGGGAGTCGTGGACTTCCCGTCGCCGAGCAGGACGATCTCCAGCGCGCGCCGATCGGTCTCGTTCACACCGAGCAATCGGATCAATTCCCGGGCCAGATCCTCGACGGTGCCGTGATAGAACTCCAGCGCCTTGCTCAGCTCTACCTGGGCGGGTTCGGTTGACTTCGGACGCACGCGCTCCCACCCTCGTACACTTCGAGCATGGACCGGGCTGCCGATTACAGCCCGGTCCAGCCATATTCACCTCATGTCGTCAGTGCCTCGAACTCAGCTGACCGTGGTGGTGGTGAGGGTCGGGGACGGGTTCGGGTAACAGGCGGTCGCGACGTTGCCGATGAACGCCACCTTGGTCGTCATGGTCATACCCGGGTTGGCGAAACTGGTTCCCGCGTACTGGCTGGTGATCGACGTTCCGGGAGAACCGGCCGTGACATTGATGGTCACCGCGGGCGGGGTGAAGCTGGTGCCACCCGCGATCGGACCCGGCACGGTGAGAACGACATTCCCGCCGGAGGTGGAGACGGTGCCGGCCACGGAACCACCGGAGGCGGTGGCCGAGACCAGCGTCGAATTCGCCGGAGTCGGGAAGGTCATCTTCAGGTTGCTGATGTTGGTCACCGTGAATCCGGAGGCCGAACTGGGCACCGTGGACGCACCCGGGGTGAGGGTGATGGCCACGGCCGAGCCGGACGCCGCCGAGCCCGGCGCGGTGCCGGTGACCGTAGTGGTCATGCTCGAGGTCTGGCCGATCCCGAAGATCGTGCCCTGGCAACTCCAGTTCACGGTGACTGGCGTGGCATTCGCGGGTGCGGCCAATGCGAAAACGGTGGCCAGCGCCACCGGAGTAACAATTCCGGCGCGCAGCAGCACGGAGGCGGTCTTACTCATAACTATCTCCCAAAATGTGAAGTAACGACACGATCCGTATGGTGTGCCGTACCTGTAAGGGATTTGAAATGTAACCTGTTCTCATCGTGCGGGGGCTGGAATTCGTAATAACGGTTCGGTATCGATGGCCGGTCGGGGACCGGTTCCGGCAGATCCTTAACTGCAATTGAATATTTACTCTGGAAAGTTAATTCCGCCGAGAGTTCCACGCAAATCGATCGAACGTGAATATCGACAATTTTGGTGACTTTAGTGGTATCACGTAGGGTGATCGGCGAAAGGGGGGAACTCGATGATCAACTCGTTGGGTCTGGAGCAGGCCGCCGAGCCGATCGCCCGCCGTCGTCCACTGCGATGGGCGCTGCTGGTGCTCGGATGGCTTTTGCTGCTCGCGGGCATCGCCGGAGTCGGGCTGCACTACAGCCCGTGGGTGTGGGAGCCGGCGGTGCTGGCCGCGTCGTTCGCGTCGTATCCGATGGCCGGTGCGCTCGCCGCGATCGTGCTGCTGGGCCTGGCTCGCCAGTGGGCGAGCACCGCGGTCGCGGTGCTGGTGTCGGCCGCCGCCCTCTGGTCGCAGGGGCCGATGCTGTGGCCAGACGGGAGCGCCCCGCCGGGCATGGATCTGGTGGTGATGCAGTCGAATCTGGAGCTCGGCCGCGGATCCGCGGAGGCGGTGGTGCGCACGGCGCGCGAGGACGGCGTCGAGGTCCTGACCCTCGAGGAGCTGACGCCGGACCTGCTGGACAGGCTCGATGCCGCCGGACTCGCCGAGCTGTTCCCGTATCGCTTCGCCGCACCCTCCGGCAACAGCGGGCAAGGCACCGGGATCTTCAGCCGCTATCCGCTGACCGACGGCGTCAAGCTCGACGGATTCTGGCTGAACAACCTGCGCGCCACCATGATTCACCCCGCCCGCGGGCCGGTGTCGGTCTTCGCGTTCCACCCGATTCCGCCGATGTTGAACACCGGGGTGTGGAGCAGCGAACTCGACCGGCTCCGTGCACATCTGGACGAGACGACCGGGCCCGCGGTGGTCGGCGGTGACTTCAACTCCACCTACGACCACGCCGCCTTCCGCGCGCTGATCAGCGGCCGCTACGCCGATTCCGCCGAACTCCTCGGCGTCGGCGCCCTGCCCACCTGGCCGACCGATCGCGCCTGGGGTCCGGTGATCGGCATCGACCGCGTCCTGATCGCCGAGGGGCACGCCACCGCCCTGCACTCGGTCACGATCCCGAACACCGATCATCGCGCCGTGATCGCGCGCCTGCGTCTCTGAGACGGACCGCTCGGCGCTGTCGCGTGTGTCACACTGACCAGTCGGGAATTGACGGGCACCGCAGGCCCTTCGGGGCCGGCGGAAGTCGATGAGGACAGCGCGCACATGTTCGACTGGGATCTATCGAGAAATACCTCCAGCGTCCACGTCATGACGCGGATCGCGGAGGAACGGGGGATGACGGCCGAGGAGTGCCTGGCCGGAACCGGGATGCCGCCCGCCGCGGTGATCGACCCGAACGTCACCGTCACCGCCCGGCAGGAACTCACGGTGGTCCGAAATCTGCTGGAGCGCTTCGGCGATGAGCCGGGGCTGGGCGTGGAAGCGGGCCGCCACTATCACCTCTCGCTCTACGGGCCGTGGGGTCTGGCGATGCTCGCCAGCCGTACCCTGCGCGAGTCGGTGGACGTCGCGCTGCGCTACGTGGAGCTGGCCTTCGCGTTCGGGCACCTGCGATTCGAGGAAACCGAGACCGAGGCGAGGCTGCTGCTCGACGATTCCGAAGTGCCCGAGGACGTTCGCGGCTTCCTCGCCGAACGGGTACTGACCGGCGCCCAGCTGCTCGGCACCGAGTTGTTCTCCACCGGCATCCCGCTGCGCCGCTTGACCTTCCGGCACCACGAGCCTGCCGACACCACCCGCCACCGCGAGATCTTCGGACTCGAACCGGAATTCGGGGCGGCCGACAACGAGCTCGTGTTCGACGCCGCCTACCTGGACCTGCCGCTGCCGCAGGCCAACGAGTGGGCGCGCAGCACCTGCGAGCAGATGTGCCGCGATCTGCTCGTCCGCCGCCACGCCCGCACCGGCGTGGCGGGCACGGTTCGTGATCTGCTGGTCCGGGATCCGGGTCGGGTGCCCGATCAGGTGGAGGTCGCCGCCGAACTGTTCATGAGTCCACGCACCCTCTCCCGCCGCCTCCATGAGGAGGGGACCTCGTTCCGCGCCCTGCTCGACGAGGTGCGCCGAGCGCTGTCGGAGGAACTGCTCGACCACACCTCCATGACCACCGAACAGCTGGCCGCCCGGCTCGGCTACGCGGAGGCCGCCTCGTTCATCCGGGCCTTCCGCCGCTGGAAGGGTTGCACCCCACAGGAATACCGCTCCCGCCAAGGGCGCGCGCCGGCGCGGGTGCCACAAGCGGTGTAGCCGACGCGAAATATCAATCGTCCGTCCGCGCCGGGGCTGCGGTCCCGGGCGGTCGCGCATCGAATCGGTCGGCGCGCCGACGAAAGGCGTTTCGGTCGTCGACACCGCGAAACGAGTTGCGGCCCTGGCCGCGTGGGTGCGCCCTCACACCGGCTGTTTGCGGTAAGTTTGCCGAATACTGTCGGGTGAACGGGAGGCGCGTCGGTGCTCACGGAGGATTCCTATCTGCTCGCGCCCGCCGAGGGCGACTACCTGTCGGTCCGCACGGTCACCGCGCGCGGCGGTGACGAGGAGATCGGGGCCGATCTGGCTCGCCTCGGCCGTACCGACTTCGGCGCGCGGATCGCGCCCTACTCCGATCCGATCTACGCGCAGGCGCGCCGCACCTACCTGGAACGCAACCATCCCGCTCTCGCCGCGCGGGCGCGCGGCGTGGCGGCGGCGTTCGGCATGCCCGCCGACGGCGACGAATTCGACACGACCGCGGTCGGATACGACGTGCCCGGCGGTCCCGCCTGTTCGGCGGTGTGGTTCCCGCCCGCGCTGACCACCACCGGGCGGCCACTGTTCGGCAGGAACATGGACTGGTACACCCTGCCCCTGAGCGCCACCACCGGCATGCGGCCCGGACCCGACGAACACCCGTCGTGCTCCCGCACGGTCCTGGTCACCACCGTCGGCGAATCCGGGCGCGCGGTAGCGCAATTGGGCTGCCACGACCTGGTCAACCCCGGCTACGACGGCGTCAACGACGCCGGGCTGATGATGGCGCTGCTGGTCGACCACACCGCACCCGGCAACCCGGGCACCAGCGGCGCCGGTTTCCTCGACCACGGCCTGTCCTCGATGCAGCTGATCGGCTACGTCCTCGATCAGGCCACCACCGTCGCCGAGGCCAAACGCTCCCTGCTGACCCAGCACATCTTCGTCCCGGTCGCCGAGAGCCAACACTGGCTCATCGCCGACGCCCAGGGTGCGGCCACCGTCTTCGAAATCGACCGCGCCTCACGGCAATACCGCTTCACCGACGCTCCCGCCGACGCGCCGTTCATCATCACCAACCACGCCCTGCACACCTACCCCACCATGGACACCTTCCCGGCGGTCGACCCGAGCCGCGAACACGATTCCTTCGTCCGCTACCGCATGCTGTCGGAAGCCATCGGCGCCCACCGCGGGCTGTGGAGCCCCGCCGATATCGATGCGCTGCTCGACGTGGTGCTGTGCGCCTTCACCGACGACGCGGCCGCCGGCGTCAGCGGCGGCGTCCCCGAACGCACGCTCTGGAACTACCTCGCCGACCCGGTCGCCCGCACCTATCGCTTCCGATTCCACCAGTGCGATCTCGGCCCCGAGCCGGGCACCAACCACATGCGCGTCCAACGCACCGATCACCTCGAGTGGAGCTTGGACAAAGCGTTGTCCTGATCGGGAACGCGCTTCTGGCACACGGTGGATCCCGCTCGAGCGGGGTCGCCGGATTCAGCCCACAGTCTTGGCGGTGAAGTCGGCGATGGCCACGCCGACCGGGTCCGGGCTGCCGTCGTTCTGGGTTTCGGCGCCGGCGAGGGTGTCGATATGGGTGTAGCCCGGGACGATGACGCGCTGGAAGTGTGGCGCGGTCGGGATGATCGAGGCGGCGAGGTCCTGGGCGTCGAGGAAGTCGTGGACGACGCTGTCGGTGCCGTTGATGGTGATCATCGGTTTGCCCATCACCTCGGCGTCGTACCTGATGTTCGACAGCGACCCGGTGCGGCTGCCGGCGAGGGCGAGGAACGTGTCGTACAGCACCCGCGTCGGGAAATACCACTCGGTGAATCCCAGTGGGCCGCTGACCATTCGAGCGAAGTCGGCGATGTCGACGACCTGGTCCCACGGGTTCGTATAGAAGGTCGTAGGGGTGTGGCGGTAGTCGTCCCAGGTGTAGAGGACGTTCGGATCGACCGGTCCCACCCGCTTCTCGTGGCCCAGCGCGCCGCCCACACCCAGGCCGATCAGCGGAATCCGCTGCGGGCCGTCGGGCAGCGGGAACGTCTTCTCCTGCACCGGCCCGCCCGCCAGCGCACCCAGACTGACCTGGTCCAAGCCGATGTTCATGCCGTTCTTGCTCAGGATCTGGCCGAACGCCGCCTGATTGGTGAAGCGGAAGTCGCGCAGGTTCGGCGCGCCGGTGAGGACGTCGGCCCAGTTGTTCGCCCCGCCGACCCGGAAGGTGCTGTCCAGACCCCAGGTCACCGGAAGACGCTTCAGCACATCGGATTCGGCGTCGGGCTCGAACTGCGCGTCCAGGCCCAGAATCGACAGGGCGTTGAAAGTCTGCGGATTGAAGATCGGGATCAGCGCGTTGTCCGCGGGCGCCAACCCGAACTTCAACAGGGCGGTCGAGATCGCCTCCGGCAGTGCCAGGCCCAGTTCACTGAGCTTGGCGAACAGCGGATCCACCTTCAACCCGACCGGGTCTGCGGTGACCAGCGTGTCGAGGGCGACGAACCCGGCGCACTGGTTGTATCCGGCGTCAGTCCGATCGCCGGTGAAGTCGGTGGCGGCGAACAGCCCGGTGAGCAGACCGCCCTGTGAATGCCCGCCGCACAGCGTCTTCGACTGTCGGAAGCCCCGATCGGGCAACTCCCGCGTCAGAATCTCGTACTCGTCCCGTGAAGTCTGCGCGACACCGAAGTCCGCGCCCATCCGGTCGCCCCACAGCCCCCGCCAGCCCGGGAACGTCTTCCCGTCGATCACGGCGCCGTTGTAGTAGTAGTCGATGGCGATCCGGTAGTCGCCCGCCGCACGCGCCGCGTCGATACCGGTGTTGTCCTGCTGGCAGACGCCCCGCCGCGCCAGCGACCACCACTCGGCGTGCTTGCCCTTGGCGGCCAACTGGTGCAGCGTGTTTCGCGCCACCCGGTCCAGCGAGTACGCGCTGCCCGTCGCGCCGGGCTGCATGACCAGTACGGTGTCGGCCTGCTCCGGATCCTCGGGTTCGTCGGTGAGCCGGTAACGCAGGTAGCTGATCTTGTCGCATTCCGGCGGATGGGGACCGGCCGTGGGCAGCATCGGGCTGTCCAGGGTGACCTCGCGGACCTCGATACCACCCCCGCTCTCCACGACTTGCTCGGTGCGCCCGGGCGTTTCGGCGGACGCGAGCGCGGTCGCGCCGGAGGCGGCCAGGGCGATGGCGGTGACGGCGGTCAGGCCCCGGAGACGGGCGGGGGTACGCATCGGTGGATACCTCGGTTCTCGCGGTGTCAATTGACGAATCGGAAGCAGGTGCGCTGGCCCGCGTCACCGGGCCTGGCGGCGCGGTGACACACCATCGCGTAATCGCGGCCCGGACGCTGGGACAGGTAGTTCCAGACGGCCAGGCCGGCATGCAGCGGGACCACCTCCTGGGTGCCGTCCCGCAGGTAGAGGGTCATCTCGCCGTCCGCGCCCGCCGGATCGCCCAGCTTCAGGTCGGCCAGCCAGCCCAGCGTCCAGATCGGAAGATCCGGGCTGACATACCAATTGCCCGCGTCGTAGGTCGTCCACTCGGGCGTGAGGTCGGTGTGCTTGAAGTCGAACCCGGCCAGGTTGATGGTGAAGTCGATCGGTGGCAGCCAGCCGGCGCTGGTGCTCAGACCCGGCGGCTGTGGCGCGGGCTGTGGCGCGGCCGGTACGTTCACGGCGGGTGGCGGGGGAGTGTCGGCATGGGCCATGGGGGCGGCGGCCAGAGCGACCAGAGCCGCCCCGATGCAGACGCGCAGGGGGAAAGAGACAGTCATGGGCGGGCTTTCGTCAGTCGTTCGGGAAGCGCAGGCAGGTGCGGGTTCGGTACGGGTCGGTGGTGACCTCGGCACACACCTCGGCGTAGGCGCCGGCCGGTCGGCGGGCCGTCACGGCGTAGATCACCGGCAGCCCGCAGGAGGTGCCTACCGGCACGACCTCCGGTACGCCGTCATCCTTGGGGTAGAACGCGAATTGCCCTGACACGCAATGTCCTCCGGCGGTCGAGGACAGCACGCCGACCACGCCCGGCGCGACGGCCGGAGTGAGGGTGCCGATATCGCCGTCGAACAGCGCACCGGCCGGGACGGCCGTGAAATGGTTGAGGCTGGTGCCGCCGACACTGACGCCCCAGGACAGCGTCGGCTCCACCGCGCCCGCGTGCGGTGCGCCCAGCGCCGCGGTCACCGCGAGCGCGCCGCCGGTCGCCGCGAGTCCGGCTGTGATCTTGTGCTTCATCGATCCGGTTGTCCTTCATCGGGATTGAGGGGAATGCGATTGCGCAGCACGGCCACCGACTCGGAGAGCATGCTCATGGAGATCACGTCGTCGTGCCGGTCGTTGTCCAGGCGTACCGCCGCGGCCCCTTGCGAGCCCAGCCCCACGGTGTGCTGCTCGAGGTAGCCGAACGTGCGGTCGCCGTTGTTGCGGTAGATCATCGCGGTCGACGGAACGTATTGGAGCGCGGCGATATCCATCCGCCCGCTACCGGTGAAATCTCCGATCGCGACGGCACATGGGGCGATCGGACCGACTGTGGTCTGCGGCGGACCGAAATTGCTGTGCCCGTCGCCGTACATGACCGAGAAGCTGAAGGCCGCCACATTCGCGGAGACGACATCGGCGTTGCCGTCGCCGTCGACGTCGGCGACCTTCAGATCCTCATCGGGCAGTGGCAGCAGATTCCAGCGCGGCGGCAGGAAACCGCCCTGCCGATCGTTGCGCAGCACCCAGAACCCGGTGGTCCCCAGATCGCCGGTGACGATGTCGTCGTAGCCGTCGTTGTCCACGTCGGCGACCAGCACCGTCGAGCGGATCAATCCCGCTGCCAGCCACTGCGGTTCACCGAAATGACCCGTTCCGTCGTTGGGCATGACGCCGATCGCGCCGGGCAGCGGAACCAGATTGTCGAACGCGATGTCGAGACGTCCGGTGTGGTGGAAGTCGCCGAGCTGCACGCCCAGCGGCAGCCCGCCGGTACGATAGGTGACCGCCGGATTCGGGTCGCGCGAATACTCGCGATCGACGGTGAAATGCCCGCTCCCGTCATTGAACAAGACCGTGATGCTGAACTGATTGCTCACCACCAGATCCAGCGCCCCGGTGCCCCGCAGATCGCCCGCCACCACGGCGTTCGCACCGACCTCGGTGGGGATGAACTGGGTCCGGCGCAGCCGCCCGTGACCGTCGCCGCGCAGGATGGCGACCCCGCCCGCCACCCCGGTCGCGGCCACCGACTGATTCCCGTCACGGAAGAAGTCACCCGTGGCCAGGGTCTGCGACCCGTACCCCGAACCCAGTCCGCCCGCGTAATACTCGACCGAGTCTTCGAATGCCGGATTCGGTCCGGTGCCGCCGGACCCGGTGTCCGGCGCGGCGCTGACCAGCGCGATCGGAGCGGCCAGCGTGAGCGAGGCCACCAGCGCGCCGGTCGTGAACAGCTTCTGGTATCCCGACATATGTTGTTTTCCTGACGAATTCGCGTCCGGCGTCACTGCGGCGTGCAGTCGTGCCGGCCCGGGCTGCTGGTGAGGTTCTGAAGGAAGATCTGCGGGCGGAACACCTGGATGAGGGTGGCGCGGTCCGGAACCGTCACGCACAGACTCGGCCCGTAGTGCCCCTGCGGCGCGTACTCGGTCGCGACCGCCCGCGACAGGCCGTCGATCGGCTCGCGCAACGCATCGCACGACGCCTGATCGGCATCGCCCCGGCCGTAACAGTTGAACCAGGCCATGGCGTAATGCACCGACAGCGCGGGCGATTTCGCGTTGTGCGGCACCCCGAGCCAGTTGATGGAGTCGCCGTGGCTGCCGCCCTCGTAGTCGACGAACATCATCGGATTGGTGCTGCGCGGGTCACGTCGTTCCATGTCGTAGAGGTCCTTGGTGCCGATCGGCCCGTCGGTGGGGTCGAAGATCGGGTTGGGCGGCAGCACACCGTTCTCGTTCAGCCCCGGAATATCGAAATCCGCCGTCTGCCACTGCACCGCCGCCGACGCCACATGATGGGTGAAGCCCGACATTCCGACGAACGACGACACCTTCGGCAGCGGGCGGCCGTCATAGCCGAAACCCTTGTCCTGCCAGTTCAAATAGGACGACATGCCGATCGAGCCGACCGACTGCCCCCACAGATTGATGTGATCAAGATCCAGCAGGTCCAGCCACGGATTGCGCTGGTTCTCCCCGGCGGGGGCATACGCGGGGTTGATCCGCACCAGCCGCGGATTCTGCGCGCGCACCAGGTTTCCGAGCTCATTGCCCAGATCGCTGATCGCCGTGATGTCCTGGCCCGCGACCCAGCGGGTGACATCCTGGGCGTCCAGGCAGGATCCGGGGGCGAAGCAGTGCTCCACCTGGAGCAGCGGCGTGATCAGATCCAGCGCGTTGCCGTCACTGGCCGGCTGCCCGGCCTGGGCGAAGGTGAAGGAGATGAAGCCGTCGCGGGCCGTGCCCATGGCGTACATGCCGACGTCGCTCTGATGCTCGGAGGCGCCGGGGAAGCCGATGGTCACCGGATACTTGCGCGCATCCGGGTGGTCGGGGTCGACGCCGGCGGGGAAGAACACCTTGCCCGCCAACGAGATACCGCGGGCGTTCACCATCCGGAACTTTCGCACGGCGCCCTGGGCGAAGACCGCGCCGGATTCGCCCGGGGCGCAGGAACCGTCGACGGTCTCGAACCACACCGTGCCGTCGGGGTTGTTGCACGGCAACCGGAACCGGGCCTGCGCATAGTCCGGATCGTCGTACGTGTCGTCGTGTAGCGCGTCGTCGACATCGGCGACACCGAACCGGCCGTTGTGGTTCCAGTCCGGAATGTAGGCCGGATGTGTCGGCAACCCGAGTCCGAACGGCGCGACATGGGTCAACGCGTCCCACACGTGCTGCGCCGCCGCCGCGGCGCCCGACGCGCCCTGCGGCGTATGCCAGGTCTCCGGCTTCGTCAGATCCACGAACGGCTGGGCCAGGCGTCCCGCGGTGTCGAGAATGCCTGCGCCGACCAGATATTGGAGCTGCCCGGGAGTCAGGGTGTCCACGAAGGTCCCGGTGAACAACTGTCCGATCTCGGTGAACACATACGACGGGTCCGGCGGCTGCGGTTCGGGATAGCCCTCGGCCTGCGCGGGCGCGGCGGTCACCGCGCCCAGCGCCAGCAGCGCCGCTGCGGGCAGCGCCGCCAGACCACGAATACGACGGGTTCTACGCACCCCGACCTCCTGCTCGGTCACCGGCGGCCCGGATCGGCGGTGATCGGGGCCTGCCTTCGCATTGAACTGGCTCAGACACTGCGAAGGCAGTTCGCGGGAGGACAGGAGGTTGACAATCAGCGCCAGAATCGGCGCGGGCTCACAATGGGTGCCGGAATTGCAAGTGCAATTTCATTTGGTCCTTGCATTTGTCGCTGTCGAGGACTTCCTGTGCCGATACTGCGACATGCTGTGCCAGAAGCGGCTGCGGGCGCGCGGAATTCGCCCGTTGACACAACAATCGAAGAGCGCGGTCCGGGAGTCGAGAGGCTCCTGGGCCGTTGTCCATTATGTCGTGTATCCAGGAGGGGTCCGGATGCCGGCATCACGCTGATTGCTTATGGAGGCGAGACCCAGGATGACGGCATCCGAAGAGGAGCGACAGATCAGTGAGCTCGTCGCCCGGCTGGCCGACAAATTCCCCCACCTCACGCCGCGCTGTGTCGGCGAAGAGGTCCGCGGAATCCATCGCGAGTTCGAGGGCCACCGGGTGCGGGAATTCATCCCGTTACTGGTGGAGCGCATTGCCGAACGGCAGCTGAGCCGCCGGGTTTCCTACCATTCGACCGCTGTCGGCACCGGATGGCAGTCCTCGGCACCGGCCTATCTCTGACACCGCTCGGTCGCTGATTTGCGCGAAATGGCCGGTCCATCGTGATGGACCGGCCATTGTCGTTGCTGTGCCGCTCCGGGTCAGTGATGCTGGAGCTTGCGCTTCGTCTCCTTGTTCATTGCCTGCGCATCCGACCGTGCCTGCTGGGCGTCCCGTTTGATGCCGTCGCCCATGCGGTCCATGTCACGCCGGGCGTCATCGGCCAGCCGGTCCATGTCCTGTTCGACGCGCTGGGCCTGGTCCTTCATGCCCTGCTTGGCCTTGTTGGCGATCTGGCTGGGTTTGCGGCCGTGCTTGCTAGACATTCCAACCTCCGAATCGGTGGTCTTCGTCCGAACCAAGGAAAGTGGGCGCGGGGATCACCGCGTCCGATCGAATCTCCGAGCGCTGTCGGGCGGCGTCACCAGGGGCAGAGATCGCCGACAGCCGGGTGTTCGCAGCAATTGTTGAGCAACAATTACGCCTCGTAGAGCCTGCACCTGCGCGTCCCCGCTGTCAATCTTTTCGCCGAAATCGGTCGTTGTGCAGGGGGAATGCCGAAACGACGCGTGCGGCGGCGCTCACCTCGGTAGGGTTTTGTTTCCGCGTCCGGGATGTGCGCTGTTCGGCGGCGGTGGAGTGTCGCGCACCGTGTGAAGTGGGTTGGATGTCAGAGTTGGTCGGCACCCGGGTGCCGATGTACACCCCGGAATTCGCCGCCGACCCGCATCGGGTCTATCGCGAAACCCGCGAGCGCTACGGGTCTTTGGTTCCGGTCGAACTCGCGCCCGGCGTCCCGGCCACGCTGGTCGTCGGATACCGCACGGCGGTAAGGATTCTCAACGATCCCGAACGCTTCCCCGCCGATCCGCGCGCCTGGCAGGCGGGCGTGCCCGCCGACTGCCCGGTGCTGCCGATGATGCAATGGCGGCCGAATGCCTTGCGCAACGCCGGAACCGAGCACGCGCGGTACCGGCAGACCAACACCGCCGGATTGACCGGCATCGACCACTACGGTCTGCAGGGCACCGTCGAACGGGTCGCGGTCTCGCTGATCAATTCGTTCTGCGCCGCCGGATCGGCGGACCTGGTGCGCGACTACGCTTTTCCCCTCGCCTTCCGGGTCCTCAACCAGCTGCTCGGCTGCCCCGTCGAGATCGCCGCCCAAGCGGCGGAAGGATTCCGGGCCGTCTTCGAAGGCGTCGGCGCCGAACGCGGCAACACAATGCTCATCGACGCGCTGCTGCGGCTGACCCAGCACAAACGGGCCCACCCCGGCCACGACGTCACCACCCGCATGCTCCACCACCCCGCTGGACTGACCGACACCGAAATGGTGCATCAGCTCGCCACCCTCTACGGCGCGGGCATCGAGCCGCAACAGAACCTGATCGTCAACGCCATACTGCTGCTCCTGGTCGACGACCGCTTCCGCGGCAGCGCCCTGGGCGGCAGCCTCTCCACCCGCGAAGCCCTCGACGAAGTCCTCTTCGACGACCCCCCGATGGCCAACTTCTGCATCAGCTTCCCGCCCCGCGCGGTCCTCCTCGACGACTGCTGGCTGCCCGCCCACCAACCCGTCGTCATCAGCATGGCCGCCTGCAACACCGACCCCGCCATCCGCAGCGCCGAATTCGCCGGCAACCGCTCCCACCTCGCCTGGGGCGCCGGCCCCCACACCTGCCCCGCCAGCTCCCTGGCCTACCTCATCGCCCAGGAAGCCGTCGACCAACTCCTCGACGCCCTCCCCGAACTCCACCTCACCATCCCCGCCACCGAATTGACCTGGCGCCCAGGCCCCTTCCACCGCGCCCTCCTCTCCCTCCCCGTAGCCTTCACCCCCGCCCCACCCCTCCCCGAACCCCACTGACCCCACCCCCCGCCGCGCCGATTTGGCAAACCGGCGGGGTGACACGCTAGTGTTGTCTCACTCCGGCAAGGGAATCCAACCCGGACAGTCGCCCCGGCGACGAGACCCGGTTCTATAGCTCAGCGGGAGAGCACTCGCTTCACACGCGAGGGGTCGCTGGTTCGATCCCAGCTAGAACCACTTCGAACGGCAGGCACCACACGGTGCCTGCCGTTTTGTGTTCGTTCGGCGACCGGAAGCCCGCTTCATACAGCGAGCTACGGCGTGCTCCCGGGTCTGGTAGGGGTGGTGAGGGCGTCGAGAGCTGTGGTGAGGGTGGCGGGGGTACGCAGGGGGTGGCGGTTCAGGTGGGGGAGCTCGCGTTTCGCAATGGCGGTGAGGACGCCCGCCGGGGGGAGTTCGAGGAGTGTGGTGAGGCGGGCCTCCTGGCGCAGGGTTGTCGTGCACAGGTCCCAGCGGACGGGGCGGGTGATCTGAGCGGCGATCTTGGTCAGGGCGTCGGCGCCCGACGTGACGGGGCGACCGTCGAGGTTGGACAGCAGGGGACGGATCGGGTTGCGGGGGATGAGTTTTCCGATCGCGCGGGTCACCGCGTCGCGGGCGGCGGCCATGAATTCGGTGTGGAAGGCGCCCGCCACCGGGAGGACGACCACTTTGGCGTCCGCCGGGCGGTCGGCCGACAGCGCGGCCAGGGCTTCGATGCGTCCGGCGACGACGAGATGGCCGGGAGCATTGTGGTTGGCGGGCACCAGATCGAGTTCCGCGATGCGGGTGAGCACCTCCTCGGGGCGGCCGCCGAGGACGGCCGCCATGCCGGTGCGGTCCGCGGCGCAGGCGTCGGCCATGGCGCGGCCGCGGATGGCGGCCAGGGCGATCGCGTCGTCGGGGGAGATCACGCCCGCGGCCGCTGCCGCCGCGAGCTCGCCGACCGAGTGACCGGCGACCATCGTGTCGGGCCCGAGGCCGCCCGCGGCGTGCAACGCCTGCACCGCGAGCAGCGCGGCGGCGACCACCAGCGGCTGGGTGGTGGCGGTGTCGACGAGTTCGGTTGCGTCGGCGGTGGTTCCGAGGCGCAGCAGGTCGAGGTCACAGATCTCCGACCAGCGCGCGAGGCTTCGCTCGGCACCCGGCAGCGACAGCCAGTCGGTCAGCATGCCTGGTTTCTGCGAGCCCTGCCCGGGCGCCAGGAGGGCATAGGGCTCGACGTCGAGGCGGGTGTGGGCGGCGGCAGGGTGGCTCATCTGCGCTGCCTCAGCGCGACGCATTCCTCGGCGAAGGCCAGCGAGCGCAGGTGGAAGGTGCGCGCCGTGTAGCCGAGGCTGGTGTTGTGGCCGGCGTCGAGCTGACGGTCGATGACCACGCGCGGTGAATGCCGCAGCCGGGAGCACAGATTCGCGAGGGTGCGGTCGTCGTGATGCCACCAGCGCTCGTGCTCGGCGAAGGTGAACCGGACCGGAACCCGAATGCGCTCGGCGATGGCGGGAAACATCGATTCCCAGCTCACGATGTCGAACCGCTCGGCGGCCGGGATCGGCGCGGTGATCGAGCGAGCCTGGTGGAATGTCTCCGGCGGATACAGCTGCAGCGGCAGCCAGCTCTTCGTCCACGTCGCGCCGATGTTCTCGAGCCCATCGGCCGGGTGGGCGTAACGGTGCCCGCACCCGGAGACATCGATGCCCAGCAGATCCGGTACACGCTGATAGGCGGCAGTGGCCAGAGCCAGCTTGCCGCCGAACGAATGGGCGTGCAGCAGCACACCCGCACCGGTGTCGAACCGCCCGGCCAGATCCCGAAGCGCGTTGGCGAGGGTGGCGGCCTGGTCGATGACGGGCCGGCCCTCGGGCAGTGCGGCAGCGGACGCGCCGTAGCCGGGGCGGTCGATGGCGACGACCGAGAAGCCGAGGGCCGCGCCCAGTTCGAGCATCGACATGCCGGGCAGGGCTCGACCGTCGAAGTATCCGGCCCGCATCCCGGCCCCGTGCAGGGCGACGATGGTGCCGCGCGGCGGCTGCTGGACCGGCGTGGTGATCAGCGCCGACAGCGTCGCGTCACCGCCGTCGAGGTCGATGGACCGGACCTGCAGGTCATCGACCGTCGAATGTGGGTACAGCGGTGTGGGATTGATGACGGTCATGTCTGATCTCCTTGGCTTACACTGCAAATCGAAGTGCCCTGGGTGATGGCGGCACCGGTTTCGACCGCGAGACCGGTGATGACACCGGCCTTGTGGGCGGTGACCGGGTTCTCCATCTTCATGGCCTCGAGGACCACGACCAGATCCCCGGCCTCGACGGACTGCCCCTCCGTGACGGCGACTTTGACCACAGTGCCCTGCATGGGCGCGGTGACTGAATCGCCGGAGGCTGCGTCGGCCATGCCTGTTCGCTTGCGCGGCTTGGGCTTCTTGCGCACCGCAGCCGCACCATTGGCCGACGCGGCGGCGCCGACCGAGAACTGACCCGGCAGCGACACTTCCAGACGACGACCGCCGACCTCGACGACCACCTTCTGGCGGGGCGCCTCGTCCTCGTCCTCGATGGGTTGGCCGCCGGTGTACGGCTCGATCGGGTTGTCCCACTCGTTCTCGATCCACTTGGTGTAGACGTCGAACTTCTCGCCGTCGCCGATGAAGGCGGGGTTGGTGACGATGTGGCGGTGGAAGGGGAGGACGGTGGCCAAGCCCTCGATGTGGAATTCGGCGAGGGCGCGGGCTGCTCGTTGGAGGGCCTGGTCACGGTTCTCACCGGTCACGATCAGCTTGGCGAGCATGGAGTCGAATTGGCCGCCGATGACAGAGCCCTCGACCACACCGGAGTCGACACGGACGCCGGGACCGGTCGGTTCGCGGTAGGTGTCGACCGGGCCGGGTGCGGGGAGGAAGCCGCGGCCCGCGTCTTCGCCGTTGATGCGGAACTCGAACGAGTGGCCGCGCGGGGTCGGGTCCTCGGTCAAGGTCAGGGCGTGCCCTTCGGCGATGCGGAACTGCTGGCGCACCAGGTCGATGCCGGCGGTCTCCTCGGTGACCGGGTGCTCGACCTGCAGGCGGGTGTTCACCTCGAGGAACG
>NZ_BAAGUM010000018.1:172447-193212 GCF_054781395.1 Nocardia tengchongensis | reverse complement strand
CAGTCCGCCCTCCAGCCGGGCTCCCCGCAACCGGCTGCACCCCCGCAGCCCGCCCTCCAGCCGGGATCCCCACAACCGGCTGTCCCGCAGCAAGCCGCCGTGCCCAATTACGCTGCGCCACAACCGCAGTCCGCACCACTGACCCCGCCACTGCCGGAGGGGAGCCCCGCCTACCCGGTGCAGCCGCAGCCGCCTGCCCCGTACCCCGGAGCTGATCGACCGGCCGCCTCGCCACCGGCGCCGCAACAGCCGCAAAGGGATGCGGACCACATCGGCTCGGGACCGACCGTCCGGCCCTACCCGCAGGCTCCGGAAATTGCGCCCGCCGGTTACGCAGTGCCGCCGGCATTCCCACCCGCCGCGGTTTCCGGCTACCCGGTACCGCAGCCCGGGCACGAGGCTGTGGTGGCAGCGCCGCCGCCGGCGGGTGCCGACCAGGTTGGTTCGGGTCCGACGCGTCGCCCGCAGAGCGTCGGGGACGAGGTGTGGCAGCGGCCGACCGATGTCGTTCCGCAGCCGGTGGTTTCGGTGGGGCCGCCCGAGGAATCAGCCGAGGCTCCGGCGGAGAGTGCCGCGCTGCCCGGCGAGGAGGCGGGGTCGCCGGGAGCCGGTTCGGTGGTGCCGGTAGCGGTCGAGACGTCGGATGCCGTGGCGGCGCAGGTCGCGCCGGAGCATCGGACGTCGGCGGATCTCGCCGCGACGGAACAGGATTCACCGGGGTCGGGTGATGGGGAGAATGCCGCCTCGACGGCTGTCCCCGTCGGCGGCGAGGCCGAGGCGGGCAGTATGGCGCGGCATCCGGATTCGGGAGCCTTCGTGCCGCTGGGCGCGAACGATGCGATCGCGGGTGGCGTTGCGCCCGGGGGTGCGATCGACGCGATCGGGAGGGCTGTCGAGGGTCCGCCACCTGCGGAGTTCGTTGTGTCCGAGCCGGTTTCGGCGGGTGTCGAATTGTCGGCTTCTGGTCCCGTGGGGATGCCGGGGCAGGGTTATGGGCCGCCGCCGTTCGGGGTGGGGCCGGCCGGGCCGGGGTTGGTTCCGGTGCCGGGTCGGCGGGCGGAGGCGTCGTCGACCACCGCGCTGGTGGTGTTGGGGCTGGCGGTGGCGGCGCTGGTGTTGCTGGTGGCGGTGGCCGTGGTGGTGGTGTCGGGCTAGGGATGTCGGGCGCGGTCGTCGAGGACCATCTGGCCCTTCTCGACGAGGATTTGGCGGGCGCGGCGGCGGACCAGGCAGTTGTCCACGGTGCAGAACTTGTGGATCTGCATGGCTTGATGGGCCTGGGGGAGGCCCAGGTCGCCGGGGTCCATCGTGCAGTCGAACAGATACATCATGGTGTCCACCGGGGGCAGCGCAGGGGGCTGGGACGGTTCGCGGTCCGGCGCTGCGCTCGGTGTGCGGCGCGGGTACGCCGGGCCCACATCAGCCTATCGAGATTCATTGCGCGCCACGCCGCAATCGGATCCTTGCCGCGCCCGATCGGTGGGACGGTTCGGGGTGGATTTGGTGCGCCCGGCTCGGGGACGAGTGGGTCCAGAGATATCAGGGCTCCGGTTCTCACCGGGCGCGACTCCAGTCCAGCACCGTTTCGGTGAACCGGCAATCGATGTCGCGCCGCGGTGGGAAACTTTCCGAAAGCGCCAGGTCGGCATTCATATCGCGTGGGAGCATCATTCGCAGTGACCGAAACCAGCCTTCGTGGGGGAGGATTCGATGTCCGAGCACGGTTCGACGTTGCCGCGTCGGCAGCTGGGGAGGTACCTGCGCGAAGGCCGGATGCAGTGCAATATGACGATTGCCGAGGCCGCGGCGTTGATGGAGTGGAGCGAGTCCAAGCTGCAGCGGCTGGAGACCGGTAATGCGGAGAAGATCCGGGTGCTCGATATCCGCGAATTGTGCCGAATCTACGATTTCGACGACGAATTCGGTTCCGCCCTCACCGGCCTCGCGCAACAGGCCAGCGTCAAGTCCTGGTGGCACGAATACGACGATCTGATTCCCGAGGGTTTCAATGTGTATGTGGGCCTGGAAGCCTCGGCCCGCACCCTCATCTCGTACCAGCCGGAAATCATTCCGGGGCTGCTGCAGACCGCCGATTACGCGCGCGTCCTGATCAATGATTACTGGCCGGATGCCGCGAGCGACCAACTGGACCGCCGGGTGCAGTTGAAGACCCGTCGTCAAAGCCTCTTGACGCGCAAGCGAAGTCCCGCGTTCTTCGATGTGGTGGTGCATGAAGGCGCACTGCATCGCGTTGTCGGCGGCCGGCGCGTGATGGCCGCGCAACTGCGGCGGATGGCCGACATGTCGACACTGCCGACGATCGCTGTTCGGGTACTGCCGTTCTCGGCGGGCGTGCCGATCGGCCATACCGTGGGCCCGTTCGTGATCCTGGATTTCGGCCGCGACGCGGGCAATCGGCCCGTCGAGCCCACGGTCGTCTACCTGGAGAACTTCCTCGGCGACCTCTACCTCGAGAAACAGGCCGCGGTGGACCGATATCGCGAGGCATACCAGGCGATTCAGTGCGCCGCGCTGGACGAGACGACCAGCAGGGACGTCCTGCGAAGGGCAGCGAAGGAGTACGCGACGTGAGCGTCGAACCGGGCGTCCGGTGGTTCAAGAGCGCCCGCAGCACCGGGGCCAAGGAGTGTGTGGAGATCGCGTTCCTGGCCTGCGGTGTCGGGGTCCGGGACAGCAAGAACCCCACGGGTCCGGCGCTGATCTTCCCACCGGCGCAGTGGGACAGCTTCACCGCCGCCCTGGCCGCCGGGCGATTCGACCGCTGAAGGCTGGTGGGGCCGACAGGGTTCGAGCCCGGGGTCCGGCGGCGGCAGGGGTGTTCAGGCCGCGCGGGCGGCGGCGCGGGCGGAGTTGAGGGTGACGGCGGCGGCATTCCAGATGGCGTACCCGCTGACCGAGTAGGGCACCCAGGTGGGGTGGTGGATGACCAGCAGCACGATGGTGGCCACGGCCAATGCGACCGCGCGGACCACGATGCCGTTGTGCAACAGGGAGCGCAGCACCTGCGCGTCGATCAGGCTGGGGGACTTGACGGCGTTCATGATTTCCGACCTTAGGGATCCGCGCGTGGTCCCCGAGGGGACCATCAGCGCCAAGAATGGGAAAAATTACGCGGCGGGCCAATCGTTTTCGGTCTCGCCGACCTTGTTGACGTAGTTGGTCAGGGTCTGCAGGGCGACCAGGGCGACGATTTCGAGCACCTGCTCCTGCGTCCAGCCCGCGGCCAGCGCCGCGGCCGGATCGGCCTTGCCGCGGCTCTCGGTGAGTTCCCGGGCGAAGGCCACGGCCGCAGCCTCTTTCGGGTCGGCCGAGGTGCCCTGCTTGGCGGCCTCGATCTCCTCGCCGCTCAGCTTGGCGACCCGCTTGCCGGTGAAGGTGTGCGCGGCGACGCAGTAGCCGCAGTCGTTGGCCGCGCCGACGGTGAGTGCGATGCGCTCGGAGGTCGGGGCCGGCAAGGTGCCCTTCTTCAGCGCGCCGGCCAGTCCGAGGTAACCCTCCAGTACCACGGGCGCGTTGGCCATCACCTTGGTCATGTTCGGCACCCGGCCCATGCGCTTGCGGACCTCGTCCAGCAGCGGTGCGTGCTCGATCGGAGTGATCATGGCGTCCTCAACTTTCTAACGGAACATCGTGCTTTCACACGTTAGAACATCATGGCATCAAAGCGCAATACCCGTTAGAATTGGGGGCATGGTCGATCCTTTGGCACTCCGCTTGGCGAACACCATCCGCGCCACCAGCCGCGGCCTCACCGACGCCTTCGGCACTCCCGAATCCACCCGCGAGTGGCTGGTCGCCAATGCCGCGAATATCGGTGTCTACCTGGACCTCGAGGCCTACCTGCCCACCGAGGCCGAACGCGCCGCCCTGGTGGACCTGCGGCAGAGCGTGCGGGCGCTGTTCGCGGAATACGTTGCGCCGCATCCGCCCAGCTCCGCCGACGCGACCGTGCTGCCGCCGTTCCCCGAGGCGCTGGCCGCCGTCAACACCGCCGCCGCCCCCGCGCTCCGGCTGCTGGAATGGGACCGCGAGGGTCCCCGGCCCGAATACCGGCTGGTCACCACGAGCGACGTGGACACCGTCAAGGCCGGACTGGCCGACGCCACCATCGAATTCTTCGGCGGGCCGCAGGCCGCGCAGATCCGGGTCTGCCCGGCCCCGCGCTGCGTCCGGTACTTCGTGAAATCGCATCCGCGCCAGGAGTGGTGCTCGGTGGCCTGCGGCAATCGCGCCCGCGCGGCTCGCCACTACGCTCAGCATCGCGACGAATGAGCCGCGCCTGAACCTGCCCGGAACATGAAACGGCCCTCGCACCGGCAAGTGCGAGGGCCGTATCGGGAGCGTGCGCTCCCAGAGCTGTTCCGGCTCAGCCGAAGAAGGCGGCCGCCTCCCGATACCGTTCCTGCGGCACCAGCTTCAGCTGCTTGGTGGCCTCCGACAGCGGCACCAGTTCGATCTCGGTGCCGTGCAATGCCACCATCTGCCCGAATTGCCCGGCGTGCACGGCTTCCGCGGCATGCACGCCGAAACGCGTCGCCAGCACCCGGTCGTACGGCGTCGGCGTGCCGCCGCGCTGCACGTGGCCGAGCACGGTGACCCGGACCTCCTTGCCGATGCGCCGCTCGATCTCGCCTGCGAGCTGCTGTGCGACACCGGTGAATCGGACGTGCCCGAACTCGTCGATGCCGCCGTCGCGCAGCGTCATGGAACCGGGGTCGGGGTGCGCGCCCTCGGCGACCACGCAGATGAAGTGCGAATCCCCGCGCTGGAAGCGGCGTTTCACCATGGCGCAGACCTCGTCCACGTCGAAGGGCACCTCGGGGACCAGGGTCAGGTGCGCGCCGGAGGCGATACCGCAGTTGACGGCGATCCAGCCGGCGTGCCGCCCCATCACCTCGACCAGCATGACGCGCTGGTGGGATTCGGCGGTGGTGTGCAGCCGGTCGATGGCCTCGGTGGCGATGGCGACCGCGGTGTCGTGGCCGAAGGTGGTGTCGGTGCAGTCGATGTCGTTGTCGATGGTCTTGGGCACGCCCACCACGGACACGCCCTCGTCGGCCAGCCAGGAGGCCGCGGTCAGGGTGCCCTCGCCGCCGATCGGGATGAGGGCGTCGATGCCGTTGTCGTCGAGGGTCTGCTTGATGCGGGGGAGTCCGGCGCGCAGAACTTCGGGGTTGGTGCGCGCGGTGCCGAGGATGGTGCCGCCCTTGGTGAGCAGGCGATCGGTGCGGTCGTTGTTGAGGATCTGGATCTTGCGATCCTCGAGTAGCCCGCGCCAGCCGTCCTGGAATCCCACGATGGCATCACCCCAGCGACCGTTCGCGGTGCGAACGACAGCACGGATCACGGCATTCAGACCTGGGCAGTCTCCGCCTCCGGTCAAGACTCCGATGCGCATGAACCCCATCTTGCCCTGAGATGGGTGGCAGGTGGTCTCTACCCCCGTGAACCGCTGGTTACGGTTTCCCGGCCGCGCCGGCTAACCGGCCGGGCAGGCCCCGCCCTTGAGTTCGTCGAGGTGCTTGCCGATCAGGGTGGCGAGCTTGGTGAGGATGACGGTGCCGTCGTCGAAGGAGCCGGAATTGGGCTGGGTGGCAATCGCGATGGCGATCTGGCCGCCGCGGATCGGAATCAGTCCCACCTGCCGGACCAGGTAGTTCCCGCTGGTGTCGGGCCCCCAGCCGCCCTTGAACTGCGCTCCGTCCAAATTGCCCAGGCCCCAGCGCTGGCCGGAACTGATCTTGCCCATCAGCGTGGTGACCGAGTCGGACTCGGGCAGGCACGGCAGTTTCGACGCGAACTTCACCTGATCGGCCAGCGACCAGTCGGCCTGGCCGAAGGCCGAGTAGTCGGCGCGGGTGCGGGTGGCGGGCACCGTGGTCGCGGCGTCGCCGCCCTCGCGCAGCACGTCCTGGACGATCTGGGCCGCCGCGTCGGGGGAGCCCAGCGACTGCCAGAGGGTGTCGGCGGCGGCGTTGTCGGAGTACTCGATGGCATTGACGGCCGCCACCTGATTGCCCGAATTCTTGCGCAGCGCCGCGAGCGTCAGCGGCACCTTCATGGTCGACCAGCCCGGACCCGAGGCCCAATCGCCCAGTGTCACCAGCTGATCGCTGCCCACCGGAATGAGTGCGAGACCCACCTTGCCGGACAGCGACGGCTTCAGTTCATTGACGAAATCCCAGGCCAGGGTGCCGGGTAGCGATACCGCGGTGGCCGGAACGGTGGCCGCGGCCGTCGCCGGGGCGCTCGTTTTGTCCGGTACCAGAACAGGTTTGCTGGTACACGCGGCGAGCGCGCCCAGCGCCAGCACCAGGGCGCCGCGACCGGCGGCACGAACCAGCCGCCGTCCGCGTGAATACGGTGCGTGCACCCATCGACCTCCATCTGCTCCGGCGTCCGGGGCGTTCCCTGTTCCTAGCGGACACGCCCGGACCCGTCAATCTCAGGGATTGTTGTGGGTCCGGACGGCGGGGGTCAAATGCGGTGGGTACGGTCGTTTTTCAGTGCGAGCAGAGGCCGCCGCGCAGATCGGGCAGGTGGTCGCCGATCAGCAGGGCGAGTTTGTCCATCATGTCGGTGGCGTCATCGAAACTGCCCGAGGCGGGTTCGGCGGCCAGGGCCACGGCGACCGGACCGTTGAAGGTCGGGATCAGGCCGAACTGGCGGACGGTGTACTTGCCGGTGTCGTCGTCGGGACCCCAGCCGCCCTTGAACTCCGCGCCGATCAGCCGGCCCAGTCCCCAGCTCTGGCTGGGGGTGATCTCGCTCATCAGCGAGACAACGGAATTGGCGCGCGGCAGGCAGGGCAGCCGGGAGGCGAAGTGCACCTGGTCGGCGAGCGACCAGTCGGTGGCGCCGAAGGCGAGCAGGTCGTCCGATTCCAGGGCGGCCAGTTTGGTGTGGCGGGCGGCGACGTCGGTGGTGGCGTCGCCGGCCTCGCGCAGGATCGCCTCGACCGCGTCGGCGGCTTCGCTGCCGGTGCCCAGTGAGGTCCAGAGCGTCTGCGCCGCATCGTTGTCGGAGAAGGTGATGGCGGCCTCGGCGGTGGAGCGCATGCCGGTGGGGTCGTGGCGCAGTGCGGCCAGGGCCAGCGGCACCTTGATGGTGGACCAGGCGATGCCGGTGGTCCAGTCGCCCAGCAGGGTCATGTCGCCGCCGCCGACCGGCATCACGGCGACTCCGATGCGACCGTCGAGTCCGGCCTTCAGATCCGCGAAATCCGCTGCGAACGCGACGGTTTTCGGCAAACCGAAAAGTTCGGGCAATTCGGGCGCGATCAGGTTCGGGGTCTGCAACTTGGAGCTGTCACCCACCGGCTTGATCTCATCGGCCTGCGCCGAAGAATGGTGCACCGCACCGACATCCAGGCTGCACCCCGACACGGCCAGCACAGCCGCCATCGCCAGCCCGCGCACAAAACCCTTGCAACAGGCCGGAATCGGATCAGTAGACATACACCACCGCGTTCTCACCACCGACGCAGGTCACCAATTTGCCTGCGGCCGTGCAGTTCATCGTGTAAGACCGGCCGGTCACCGGACTCACTGCCACCACAGTAACCGGCGACCCCGGCCGACCAGTAGCCGTATCGGCATAAGACCGGCGAACCGCCTCCGCGAAAGGACACGACGTGACCGTGTTCCCGATCGCGGAATTGGCGAAGCCGCCCTGCGCCGCGTACGTCGGTGGACACGGCGTCGAACCCGGCGGCAGCTGCACCGACTCGGACGCCGTGGTCGTCACCGCCGGACCCGTCTGCTGCGAGCGCGGTGGGGTCGTACCCGGAACACCCTGCGTTGCCGTCGTTATGGGTGTTTCGTTGCCGGAGCGGTCGAGGACTTGCCAGCCCACCGCACCCGCGATCGCGGCCAGCGCCACCACCAGCACCGCGATCGAGATCGGCACCGCCACCGACTTCTTGCGCCGCCGCCCCGGCGCCCAGGGCTCGGGCTGCACGATGGCGTGCTCGGAGGTCGGGTACAGCGACGGATCGGGCGCCGGCGCGTACGGGAAGTCCCGCTGCTGCGCCTGGGCGTGCCCCCACACCGCCTGCTGCTGCGCGTCCGGCGGCAGCGGCGTGTAGTGGAAGTCGCTGACCCGCACCCGGGTCGGATCCGACGGCGTGATGATCGGCAGATCACTGCTGGGGGAGGGATCCTCGGCCGCCGGGAAGGACCCGGTGATGTAGGCCGGGATCGAGGTCGTGCCCGGCGCCCGGCCGGGATTGGTCTGCCGCACAGTGGGATCCGAGTTGCGGGCCGGAGCCGGCGGAGTGCCGCCCGGCAGCAGGGTGGTCGCCGGACCGGCGGGCCCGCCCGTCGGCAGCACGGTGGTCGGCGGGCCCACGGGCGGACCCGGCGGCACGGTCCGGCCGGGCCGCGGCGGTTCGCCCGGCAGACCCGGGACACCCTGACCCCCGGCCAGCGCCGTCCGCGCGGCGCGGGCGAATTCACCCGCGGTGTAGAAGCGATCGTTCGGGTCCTTGGCCAGTGCCTTGGCGACCACCCCGTCGAGGGCGGCCGGAATCCCGCCGCGCAGCATGCTGGTCAATGGCGGCGCCTCGGACAGGTGCGAGCGGATCAGCACGCTCATGTTGTCGGCCGGGAACGGCTTGTCGCCGGTGAGGCACTCGTGCAGCACACAGCCCAGCGAATAGATGTCGGCGCGGCCGGACACCGGGCCCGCGTCGAAACGCTCCGGGGCCATGTAGGCGTAGGAGCCCACGGCCGTGCCGGTCATGGTGATGGTCGAGTCGCCCTCGGCGCGCGCGATGCCGAAATCGGCGAGATATGCGAAATCCGCATCGGTGACGAGGATGTTCGCGGGTTTGACGTCGCGGTGCACCAGCCCCGAATAGTGGGCCGCGTCCAGCGCCGCCGCCACCTGCTCGATGATCCCGACGACCCGCAGCGGCGGCAGCGCGCCGAACTGGTCCAGCAGCGAACGCAGATCCCGCCCGCGCACCAGCCGCATGTCGATGTAGAGCACACCGTCGATCTCGCCCCAGTCGTGGATGGGGATGATGTGCGGTTCCGCCAGCCGCGCCGCCGCCTGCGACTCGCGCCGGAAACGCTCCTGATAGGACGGATCCTTGGCGAGCTCGGCGGGCAGCAGCTTGAGGGCGACGACGCGATCCTTGGACGTGTCGTAGGCCTCGTAGACCTCGCCCATGCCGCCCCTGCCGAGCAGCGAGCGCAACTCGTACGGCCCGAACCTGCTCCCGGCCCGCGATGGCGCATCCACCCCGTCAAACCTCCACACTCATGGGAGGGAAGCAGACGAGGACCCGCGACCCACCCCTCTAAGAGGTGGATTCTCCCGGTGCGACTACGCCGTGGTCAAACGCAAAGACGATGGCGGCGGAGCGGTCGCGTAACCCAAGCTTCCCGAAGATATGTCCCACGTGGCTCTTCACCGTTACTTCCGAGATGCCGAGAGTGCTCGCGATCTCCGCGTTGACCCGGCCTCTGCCGATCAACTCCAGCACCTCGAGCTCACGAACGGTGAGCTCGGAGAGCCGATTGCCACCGGCCGCGGGAGTGGGACGCGCCGAACGGTAGGTGGTCAGGACACGCGGGGTGACGGTCGGATCCAGCCACGAACCACCGCCCGCGACCGTGCGCACCGCGCGGATCAGATCCTCGGCGGGGGAGTCCTTGAGCAGAAAACCGGCCGCGCCCGCCCGCAGCGCGCCCGACAGCAGCTGCTCGTCGTCGAAGGTGGTGAGCACCAGCACCGGGGGAGCGTCCGGGGTGCCGCGCAGGGTGCGGGTGGCCTCGATGCCGCCGATCCGCTTCATCCGCAGGTCCATCAGGACCAGATCCGGGCGGTGCGCCGCGACCGCGGCCGGCACCTCGTCGCCGTCGGAGCATTCGCTCACCACGAAACCGTCGCGGCGGCGCAGGATTCGGCGCAGTCCGCCGCGTACCAGCTCTTGATCGTCGACGACGAGTACGCCGATCACTTCCTCGTCCGGACGGTCGGTCACACACCCTCCTGGGGCTTCATGATGATGGCCTGCACCGCGGTGCGCAGGCCGTGTTCGGCGGCGGCCACACAGGGCCACTGACCGCTGGTCGGGATTCGGGCGCGCACCTGCCAGCCCTCGGCCGTGGGTTCCGAGGTCAAGGTGCCGCCGAGCGCTGCGAGGCGCTGGCGCATGCCCGAGATGCCCATCCCGCGGCCGGGTCGCGCCAGCGCGCCGGCGGGCAGTGTGTTGACCACGGTGAGATCGATATTCCTGGCGTGCACCAGGATTCGAACCTGGGCGCGCGCCCCCGGCGCATGCTTGGCGACATTGGCGAGGGACTCCTGGCAGACGCGATAGAGCGCCAGCCCCAGCGCGGCCGAGACCTCGGTGCGGTCGCCCTCGGATCGGAAGTCGATCTCCATGCCCGCGCGGATGAAATCCGAGACCAGCTCCCCGATGTCCTCCATACCGGGTTCGGGTCGCTGCGGGCCGGACCGCTCGCCGAGCAGGCCGACCGTGCGGCGGATGTCGGCCATGGCCTGACGGCCCAGCCGTTCGGCGTCGGAGAGCGCGTCGATCGCCTCGTCCACATCCCGGTCGGTCTGCAAAGCGTGCCGCGCCGCCGTCACGTGGAGCAGCGTGATGCTCAGCGAATGCGCGATGACATCGTGCACCTCACGCGCGATGCGCCGGCGCTCCTCCACCGCCGCCGCCTGCGCGCGGACCTCCTGGTAATCGCGCTCCTGATACAGGTAGCGGCGCTGATAGTTGAGCAGCTGACCGGTGAACCAGGCGAACAGGATGCCCAGCGCGAACCAGGTCAATCCATCGATGTGCCGGACCGATCCGAAGAACATGAGCTCGGCGAACATGGCCACGCCGACCGCCACACTGACAGCCGTGCGGGCGATGGCCGCGATCTCCCCGGCGATGACGATCAGGATCAGCGGCGCGGCATCCAGCGGCACCGGCTGCATCAGGAACAGGGCCACCGCGGTCATGGTCAGCCCGGCCAGCAGCACCGGGCGCGGCTTGAAGTCGAGAATGATGCACGGCGGGCCGGTCACGTAGACCAGCAGCAGTGCTGCCACCGCGAAGACGCTGGGGAAATACCCGGCGGCCACCCGTTGCGCGAAGGCCGTCGTGGCGACGGTGTACAGCATCAAATCCACCAGCACCGCCATCGAGGCTGGGTAGTCGAACCCGGTCGCCTCCACCCAGCGCTGATAGTCGGCGATCGGATTGCGCACGAACCGCCGGAACCCCGCACCGGTGCGGCGCAGTCCCTCCAGCAACTCCTGCCCCAGGGCCGCGGGGGTGGCGCTGGTCACGTTCATTCTGCAAGGCTATCCGTCGAATCAGACGGCGTACATCGTCCGGCGGCAGGGGGCCATCTCCTACCGGGGTAGGAGGTCAAGTCGCGTCCGCGGCACGAAGACAGGGGTGACCGCGCGCTCGTAGTTTGAGGACAACAGCCGACACGCCCGCCACCAGCTGGGCGTTCAACGAGAGGTTGGCGTCATGTCCTGGGCAGATTTTCACGCTCGCACCGACATCCTGCACACCGTCCTGGACCGGGCGGCCCGCATCGACTTCACTCGAAATCCCGCTGATCCCAAGCTGTTCGACGACCTACCGGAACTGGAGCGGCTCTTCGGCGGACCCGGCGGCGTGCTGCTGGCGCTGCGGAACCGCTGGGAGAACCACCTCACCGTGAAGCTCGAAAACGCCATGGAGAAAGGCGTTCTGGCGCACGAGGTGTACACCGAGCTCTGCGCCGAACAGCCGGCGCTGCGCGCGATCCTCGACGCCTACGACACCGACCACCTGTACCACCGCCGACCTCGCCTGCGCGCGCTGGCCGGCTGACCGCACCACGCCGATGGCACTGATCTTCGAGGGGTAGACCATGCTGGAATTGACCGACGTCACCAAGGAATACCGGGTGGGTGAGCAGGCGGTGCGCGCCCTGGACGGCGTCAGCCTGCGGATCGGGGCGGGGGAGTTCACCGCGATCGTCGGACCCTCGGGCTCGGGCAAGAGCACGCTGCTGCACCTGCTCGGCGCACTGGACTCCCCGGACTCCGGGTCGATTCGATTCCAGGACAAGGAGATCGGCGACCTCGATGACGACGCGCAGTCCGAATTCCGGCGGCACCGCGTAGGTTTCATCTTCCAGTTCTTCAACCTGCTGCCCACCCTCACCGCGTGGGAGAACATCGCCATCCCGAAACTGCTGGACGGCACCGGATTACGCAAGGCCAAGCCGCGCGCCCTCGAACTGCTCGACCTGGTGGGACTCGGCGAACGCGCCGACCACCGGCCCGCCGAACTGTCCGGCGGCCAGATGCAGCGGGTCGCGGTGGCGCGGGCGCTGATCATGGATCCGCCGCTCATCCTGGCCGACGAACCCACCGGCAACCTCGACTCCAAGACCGGCGCCTCGATCCTGCAGCTGCTCGCCGACATCACCGAGGCGGGCAACTCCGTCGTCATGGTCACCCACGACATGGGCGCGGTGCGCTACTGCGACCGCGTGATCAACCTGCGCGACGGGCGCATTGGCTCCATCGACCGAGTCGAGCGCGGAGCGAATGGTGAGGTCAAGACGGTTCCCGAGCCGGGGCACGAGGGGACCGCACACGCAGCCGACGCCACCGTGGTCTCCGCCAATTCTGGTGCGGCTGCTGCCAATGGGGATGGCGTTGCCGGCAACGGAGCTCGAGCCGCGGGCAGCGGGAACGGTGCTGCTGCCGCCGGGGCCGACGCGGACGGTGCCGCCGCCAACGGGGCCGGGGCGGTGCGCGCATGATCCGCGCCGCCTGGGATCGGCTGCGGCTGTTCAATATCGGTGAGCTGCTCGCACACCGCGCCCGCACCATCATGGCCATGGTGGTGATGGGAGTCTCGGCGGGACTGCTGGTTTCGGTGTTCAGCATCTCCGGGTCCATCACCGGATCGGTGGACAAGCTCACCCACAGTCTCGGCGGCAAGGCCGCGCTCGAGGTCAGCGGTATCACCGACGCGGGCTTCGATCAGTCGCTGCTGCAACAGATCCGGACCGTGCCCGGGGTCGAGACGGCCGCGCCGATGCTGCGCCAGTCCATCGGGGCCGATGCCGACCGGGCGCTGCTGATCGGCGTGGACCAGACCATCGCCCAACTGGGCAGCGATCTGGGCGGGACGCTGAAAGACCAGGCGGGCAAGCTGCTCACGGTCCCCAACGGCGTGCTCGTCGGCTCCGCCATGGGGCATCGCGAAGGCGAGCGATTCCAGCTCGGCACGGTGACCGCCACCGTCGCCGGCGTCATCGACGACGCCACCGCCGCCAAGCTCAACGGCGGTCACATCGTGTTCGCGCTGCTGCCGGTGGCGCAGAAGATCACCGGCCGGGCCGGGCACCTGGACTCGGTGCAGATCGTCGCCGCCCCGAACACCGATGTGGGGCAGCTGCGTTCGGACCTGACCACGGTGGTGGCGGGCCGGGCCGTGGTCGCCGATCCGGACCTGCGGACCGCGCAGGCGGGCGGCGCGATCATGCTGGTCCGCTTCTCCACCCTGGCGTCCTCGGCGGCGGCGCTGATCGTGTCGACCTTCCTCATCTACAACGCCATGAGCATGGCCGTGGCGCAACGCCGTCCGACGCTGTCGCTGCTGCGGGCCATGGGCGGCAAGCGCGGGCCGATGGTGCGCGACCTGCTCGCCGAGGCGGCGCTGCTCGGACTGCTGGGCGGTCTGGTCGGCGCGATCATCGGAATCTTCATGGGCCGCACCGCGATCCATCAACTGCCCGCGGCGATCGTGAACTCCGTGGAGTCCCGCACCGAATACGAGGTGCCTGGCTACGCGGTACCGGTGGCGATCGCGGCCTGCGTGCTGGCCAGCGTCGCCGCCGCGGCTCTGGCCGCCCGGCAGGTGTACAAGGTCGCGCCCATCGAGGCGCTGGCGCCGGTCGGCGTCGGCACGGCCGACCAGGTGAGTCCCCTGCTGCGCTGGTCCGCGGCCGCTCTCGGCCTGGTCATGGTGGGCGGCGGCATCGCCGTCGCCGAGGTCGACCTGGGCCGCTACTCGATCGGCGCGATCTCGCTGTCCATCGCCGGATCCGTGGTGCTGTGCTTCGCCGCCACCGGTCCCATCGTGCGCGCGGTCGCCGCGGTCGCCGGGCTCTTCGGCGCGCCCGGCGCTCTGGGTGCGACGACCATCGAACGTGCGCCGCGCCGGGTGTGGGCCACCGTCATGACGGTCATGATCGGGATCACCGCCATCGTCGCCATGGGCAACGCCAGCCGCAATATGGTCAGCGCCGCCACCGACAGCTTCGAGGGCCTGGGCCGCACCGACGTGTTCGTCAGCCCGACCGCCATGGAGCAGTTCCCGACCGGGCCACTGCTGCCCGCCGACCTGAAGGCGAAGCTCGCCGCCCTCCCCGGCGTCGGCGGAGTCGGTTCGGCGCAAATGGCTTTCGCGACCCTGGGCCGCGGCCGCGTCATGCTGCAGGGATACGAGGACGGCGTCGCGCGCACCTCGGCGCTCGACGACGTGAGCAAGGCCGACCAGGCGCGCATGGCCGCGGGCGAGGGCATCGTCATCTCCCGCGACGTGGCGCGCTCGCTCGGCGTGGACGAAGGCTCCGAACTGGCCCTGCCCACCCCGTCCGGGGAACACCGGGTGAAAGTGCTGCGCGTAGTGCCGTACTTCTCCGCCATCGCCGGGGTCGTCGTGCTCGACCTCGACATCATGCGGCAGTGGTACCAGCGGCCCGGCGAGACCATCATCGGCATCGACTTCGCGCCCGGCGCGGATCCCGCCGCGGTCATGGCCGCCGTCCGCGCCGCCGTGCCCGGCGACATCCACGTCAGCACCGGACGGCAAGCGGTGGACGCGATCTCCTCGAGCGTGCAGCAGGGCACCGCGATCAGTGCCGCCATCCTCTGGATCGTGGTCCTGGTCGCCACCGTCGCGCTGCTCAACACCCTGATGCTGTCGGTGCTCGAACGCCGCCGCGAACTCGGTGTGCTGCGGGCCATGGGCACCAGCCGCCGCTTCCTGCTGCGCACCGTGCTCACCGAGGCCGCCGGCATCGGATTGACGGGCGCGGCACTGGGACTGGCGATCGGGTCGGCCGTGCACTATCTGGCGACCGTCGCGCTCGGGCACGCCATCGCCATGGACATCGCCTATCGCCCCAGCCCGCTGCTGGTGTTGTACGCGGTCATCGCGCTCGGACTGGCCCTGCTCGGGGCGATTCCGCCCGCCCTGCGCGCGGCCCGGCTGCCCATCGTGGAGGCCATCGCCGTGGACTGATCGGCGGTAAATAGGATGGAGCGCATGAGCGCAGCGACCGTGGACTTGATGGACTACTCCGATGTCATCGACCGGTACGAACCGGTGCTCGGCATGGAGGTACACGTCGAGCTGGGCACCGCGACCAAGATGTTCTGCGGCTGCCCCACCGAATTCGGCGCCGAGCCCAACACCCAGGTGTGCCCCGTGTGCCTGGGCCTGCCGGGCTCGCTGCCGGTGGTGAACGAGAAGGCCGTGGAGGCCGCGATCCGGATCGGTCTCGCGCTGAACTGCTCCATCACCCCGTGGGGCCGGTTCGCGCGCAAGAACTACTTCTACCCGGATCAGCCGAAGAACTACCAGATCAGCCAGTACGACGAGCCCATCGCCACCAACGGCTACCTGGACGTGACCCTCGATGACGGCTCGATCTTCCGGGTCGAGATCGAGCGCGCCCACATGGAGGAGGACACCGGCAAGTCGCTGCACGTGGGTGGCGCCACCGGCCGCATCCACGGCGCGTCGCACTCGCTGCTGGACTACAACCGCGCGGGCGTGCCGCTGATCGAGATCGTCACCAAGACCGTCGAGGGCGCCGGCGAACGCGCCCCCGAGGTGGCCCGCGCCTACGTGACCGCGCTGCGCGAGGTTCTCAAGTCGCTCAACGTCTCCGACGTGAAGATGGAGCAGGGCTCGCTGCGCTGCGACGCCAACGTGTCGCTGATGCCCAAGGGCGCCAAGGAATTCGGCACCCGCACCGAGACCAAGAACGTGAACTCGCTCAAGAGCGTCGAGGTCGCGGTGCGCTACGAGATGCGGCGTCAGGCCGCGGTGCTGGCCGCCGGTGGCGAGATCCTGATGGAGACCCGCCACTTCCACGAGACCGACGGCACCACCTCCGCGGGCCGCATCAAGGAGACCGCCGAGGACTACCGCTACTTCCCGGAGCCCGACCTGGAGCCCGTCGCGCCCGACGCCGCCTGGGTCGAGGAGCTGCGCGGCACCATCCCCGAGTACCCGTGGCTGCGCCGCGCCCGCATCCAGTCCGACTGGGGCCTGTCCGACGAGGTGTTCCGCGACCTGGTCAACGCCGGCGCGCTGGACCTGATCATCGCGACGGTCGACGCCGGCGCCTCGGTCGACGCCGCCCGCTCCTGGTGGGTCGCCTACCTGACGGAAAAGGCCAAGGAACACAACGTTTCAGCGCTGGAGGACCTCGCCATCACCCCGAAGCAGGTCGCCGAGGTGGCCGGGCTGGTCGAGGCCAAGACCATCAACAACAAGGTCGCCAAGCAGGTCGTCGACTTCGTCCTCGCCGGTGAGGGCGAACCCGCCGCCATCGTCGAAGCCAAGGGCCTCGGCATGGTCTCCGACGACTCCGCCCTGCAGTCCGAGGTCGAGAAGGCCCTCGCCGCCAACCCCGACATCGCCGAGAAGATCCGCTCCGGCAAGGTCCAGGCCGCCGGCAAGGTCGTCGGCGACGTCATGAAGGCCACCCGCGGCCAGGCCGACGCCGCCCGCGTCCGCGAACTGGTCCTGGCCGCCTGCGGCGTCGAGGGCTGATCACCCGCGACAAGGACTGACCCGCAAGCATTGCGGCGAAGGCCGGCCGGGAGACATCGTGGTGGAACCGGCGTCGGTGAGCGTGGTCCGCTACACCCCGACCGCCCACTACATGTGGCGCTCGGTGGCGCGCGGCTGACCCCGCGCGCTGCTGGTCGGGCCATCACCCACCGAACTCTCGTCCTCGGGGCGCGCGGCACCAGCCGCGCGCCCCGAGCCTTTTGAGTGATCATGGGCTTGACCCTCACACCGTGTGAGGCCAGAACCTGGAGGAGTCATGTTCAGTATCGGAGACTTCGCCAGGTTCGGATCGGTGTCGGTACGAATGCTGCGCCACTACGACGAGATCGGACTGCTGCCGCCGTCCGAGGTGGATCCGTGTTCGGGCTATCGGTTCTATGCAGCCGATCAGCTCGCGCGGCTCAACCGCATCGTCGCGTTGAAGGATCTCGGCTTCACCTTGAACCAGGTGGCCGAGATGCTCGACGGGCAGCTGTCCGCGGATCGGTTGCACGGCATGCTGCAACTGCGTCGCGCGCAGCTGGCCAATCAGGTGGCCGCGGATACCGCCCGGCTCGCGAGCGTCGAGGCGAGGCTCCTGCGTATCGAAAGGGAGGGTGTCATGCCCGAGCAGGAAATCGTCGTGAAAGCACTGGCCGCCACGCTCGTCGCCGAAATGAGCGATGTGGCCGCCGAATCCGGTGAGGCCGCGGTCGGCCCGATCATCGAGCGGCTGTATGCCCGTCTCGGCAAGGCGATTCCGGAATCCGGACTCACCATCACCGGCGCGCCCGTGGTGTATTACGAAGAGCTCGAGGAAGGTCTGCGGGTGCACGTCGCGCATCAGGTCGCGGGTGAGGCGGCTCCCGGCGCCGACTTCGACCTGCGGCACCTGCCCGAGATCGCGCAGGCCGCCACCCTCGCGCACCGCGGCAAGCTCACCGATCTGTGCGTGTCGTTCGAGGCGATGGGCCGCTGGGCCGACGAAAACGGTTACGCCCCCAACGCTCCCATCCGCGAGGTCTATCTCAACGCCCCCGGTGATCCCGCGTCCGCCGAATGGGTCGTGGAACTGCAAATGCCGGTCGCGCAGGCCGCACATTCGTGAGACCCGTCGCAACCGGCATCGAGTGGGGACCTACATGCTGCCCCAGGACTGCAGCAGGTAGGTGATGTTCGCCATGGTGGAAGTCAAGATGTCGGCGAAGTTCAAAGCGGCCGAACCCAAGTCGACACTGCCGCCGCCACCAGCGATAAAATTCATCATTCCTCCATGATTGCTAACTGTTTGCGACGCCCACGGTATCAGATGGAAACATTGCAATTTCACTCTGTTTGGTGCCGACACCGGCCAGTGGTAGTTCAGCTATAGCAGCTGGAAACGCTGGCTTTTCTGGGGGTTTCGGGAGATTTGGTCAGGGTCGGGAACTTCATCCCGTGAGAGGTTTGCCGGTCATTGCCGGAAGTGAGCTCGGCCATCGAGGTAGGCCGCTACGGAAAGCACTGCGGCGCACAGCGGATTGCTGTGCGCCGCAGTCGGAGCCGGTGGTGACTAGTCCGGTCCGTTGCCCTGACCCGAGGTCGGCGGCGGAATGCGCACCACCCGGTCGTCGTACTGATTGGGATTGCCGTCGGGCTTGTTGACGGTGCCGACCCAGATATTGCCGTCGCCGCCGATCGCCGCGCCGTCCAGCCGGCCGTACTTGTCCTGGGCCAGCAGCGACGGCGCGGCCGTGACCGCGTGGCTGTTCTTGTCGGCCGTCGCGATGGCCAGCGCCTTCTGATTGGTCATCGAGATCGCGACCGCGTCCGTGGCCGCCGCGCACCCCGCGACACCCGGATGATCGGGCCAGGTCCACGCCTTCACCGCGACGCCGTCCGCGCCGACGCGCTGCAACCGGTCCTCGGTGGCGGTGCGGTCGGTGATCCAGATGGAACCCTTGCCGTCCGAGCACACACCGCCCGCCACACCGATCCCCGACACCACCACGTCCGCGGCCGCGCCGGGCGCGGGGGAGTTGATGCTCAGCAGCTTCCCGGCCAGCGAACCGGTGTCACCGGCCAGCGACGGGTTGCCCGCGTCGCCGGTCAGGATCAGCATGCGATCGTGCGAGGAGAAGTCGATCGACCCGCGATTACCGTTGGGGCCCTTCGGGATTCCGGTCAGAATTGGCTTGGGCACGCCACCGTCGGTGGAGATGCGCACCACCCGGTTGTCGGTCGGCGTCGTCACGTACGCGTAGACCAGGCCGTCCTCACCGAAGGTGGGGGAGAGCGCCAGGCCGGTGACCCCGCCGTCCCCGGCCGGATCCACGTCGAGCCGCGCCACCTCGACCGGCGCGGGCGGCTCGCCCTCGTCGGTGGCGATCACCTTCAGGATGCGTCCGGTGGTGCGCTCGGCCACCAGCGCGCTCCCGCCGTCCGGCAGCGCGACCAGCCCGCCGGTGGTGTCCAGACACGAAACCACCACCGCCAGATCGGGATCCACACACGGCAGATCCGGGCGCTTGGCATTGGACGGCGGCGCCTTCGGCGTGGTGGTCTTGGGTTCGGCGTCCTGCCAGGTCGGCTCGGTCGTGAACGGGCTCGAGGCGCGATCGTCGAAGCGGGCGCAGCCGGACAGCAGCACGGCGCCGAGCGTCACGCCCAGCACGACCCGTCCCGCGCCCACGCGAACCATCCGTGCACCCACCCCGACACGGCCAGCGGCAACCACACTCATGGAGGAGACGTTACGGAAAACCTGCCGTCACCGCTCGGACGGGGTGTCGCAAATGTGCTGTCGTGGCCGAACACTTCGCCGCCCGGTGAATCGGGCGGCGGACACGCCCGTGCGCTGCCGCCTACCGGGCGGTCGCGGCTAATACTCTGGCCCGGGTGACGAACAAGCCGAACGAGCCGTCCGCCGCGGCGGGCGAGGCCACGCCCTCTGCTCCGCGACCGGCCGGTGAACCGGTCCGCAGCCCCTTCGACTCGCCGACCGAACAGTTCACCACCTCGTCCGGCGTGCAGACCACGGAGAAGCTCACGACCGAGAAGCTCACGCAGGTCACCGAGGTGCTCGGGAAGCCGAGCGATGTCCTCGGTCAGCCCGCCGATGTCCTCGGTCAGCCCGCCGCGAAACTCACCTCGCCGCCCGAGAAGCTGAGTCACGCCACCGAGCGGACGCTGCCGCGCACCGACGAGGAGCTAGGCCTGGATCTCGACGTCCCGCTCTACTCCCAGGTCAAGAACGCCATTCCGGGCGCGGCCAACAGCACCACCACCGAGCCGTCCCCGACCTACTCCTTCGCCAGCATCCCGCCGGCCCCGGCCGCGCCCGGCGAGGGCAATGGCAGACGCCGCCGTGACGATCGCCGGGGCACGCTGGATCTGGGTCTGCTGCTGCTGCGCCTGGTCATCGGCGGCACGTTCATCTACCACGGCCTGCAGAAGTTGACCGGCTGGTTCCACGGCCCCGGTCTCGACGGCATCCGGACCTCGATGGAGAGCGGCGGCTGGAAGCACGTCAACCTGGCCGCGCCCATGCTCATCGCGGGCGAACTCGGCGGTGGCGTGCTGGTGGTGCTCGGCCTGGCCACGCCGCTCGCCGCGGGTGCGCTGCTCGCGGTCATCCTGGACGCGTGGATGTGGAAACAGGGCATGGTGCCCGGATTCCAGTACTCCGCCAAGACCAATTCGGTCGAGCTGGACTCGGTGATGGTCGGTCTCACCACCGCATTGATTCTCACCGGCCCCGGCCGCTACTCGCTCGACCGCAACCGGGCCTGGTCCACGCGGCCGTTCCTGGGTTCACTGGCCGCCTTCGTGGCCGCGGTGACCGCGGCCATCCTGGTCTATATCTATCTGCACGGCGGCAATCCGCTGACCGGTATCGGCCCGTTCAAGTAGCCGAGACTCGAAAAACGAAGCGGCCGGGCTCGAT
>NZ_BAAGUM010000018.1:0-172405 GCF_054781395.1 Nocardia tengchongensis | reverse complement strand
CGGCCGCTTCGTCTGTCACTGACGTGCCGTCCAGGCTTCCCATTCCTGGAAAGTCTCGTTGTGCAGCTGGAGCACCCGGCTCGACTTCTCGTCGATCTCCCGCTGCAGCAGCACTCGATGCGCGCTGATCTGCAGCTGCTCCTCGGGGGTCGCCATGAACTCGGAGTTATCGAGCTCGCGCACCTCGGCGGCCAGCGCCTCGGCCTCGGCGAGCAGGGCCCGCGCTTCGGCATTGCGGACATCGGATCGATGCAGCATCGCCGTGTAGTCGGCCAGCATGGAATCGGCCTTGCCGACGAATTCGGCGTCGGTCTGGCCGATGTATTCGATTGTCATTCCCTTGCTTTCTTCGATTACGGCACGCGCCGGACGGCACCCTTGTCGGCGGAAGTGGCGAGCGCGGCGTAGGCGCGCAGCGCGGTCGTCACCGGGCGCTCCCGGTTCGCCGGCTGCCAGGGCCGCTCGGAGGCTTCCATCTTCACGCGACGCTCCGCGAGAACGTCTTCGGGAACCAGCAATTCGAGCGCGCGGGTGTGCACGTCGATGCGGATGCGGTCACCGTTCTCGATGAGTCCGATGGACCCGCCGGAGGCCGCCTCCGGGGACATGTGGCCGATGGACAGGCCCGAGGTGCCGCCGGAGAAGCGGCCGTCGGTGATCAGCGCGCAGACCTTGCCCAGGCCGACGCCCTTGAGGAACGAGGTGGGGTGCAGCATCTCCTGCATGCCCGGCCCGCCCTTCGGGCCCTCGTAGCGGACCACGACCACATCGCCGGGCTGAATCTCCTTGCCCAGGATCTTGGAGACCGCCTCCTCCTGCGACTCGACCACCACGGCTGGGCCCTCGAAGGTGAACAGTTCCTCGTCGATGCCGGCGGTCTTGAGGATCGCGCCGTCGGGAGCGATGTTGCCGCGCAGCACGCACAGGCCGCCCTCGACGGTGTAGGCGTGCGGCACGTCGCGGATGCAGCCGCCCTCGGCGTCGGTGTCGAGCGAGGACCAGCGGTTGGCGGTGGAGAACGGCTCGGTGGTGCGGACACCGCCGGGCGCGGCGTGGAACAGCTCGATCGCCTCGTCGGAAGCCTTGCCCGAGCGCACATCCCAGGAGTCGAGCCACTCGTCGAAGGAGGCGGTGTGCACGGTGGTCACGTCGGTCTCCAGCAGCCCGCCGCGGCGCAGCTCGCCGAGGATAGCCGGGATGCCGCCGGCGCGGTGCACGTCCTCCATGTGGTAGTCGGAGTTGGGGGAGACCTTCGACAGGCAGGGCACGCGACGGGAGATCTCGTCGATGGTCTGCAGATCGAAGTCGATCTCACCCTCCTGTGCGGCGGCCAGGGTGTGCAGCACGGTGTTGGTGGATCCGCCCATGGCCACGTCCAGGGCCATCGCATTGCGGAAAGCCTTGGCGTTGGCCACATTTCGCGGCAGCACCGAGGCGTCGTCGTCCTGGTACCAGCGGGTGGCGATGTCCACGATGACCTTGCCGGCCCGCTGGAACAGCGCGCGGCGGGCCTCGTGGGTGGCCAGCGTGGAGCCGTTGCCCGGCAGCGCCAGGCCCAGCGCCTCGGTGAGGCAGTTCATCGAGTTGGCGGTGAACATGCCGGAGCAGGAACCGCAGGTCGGGCAGGCGCTGCGCTCGACCTCACCCAGACCCTCGTCGCTCACCGACTGCGAGGCGCTCGCGGAGATGGCGGTGATCAGGTCGGTCGGCGCGTGCGCGACGCCGTCCACGACGACGGCCTTGCCGGCCTCCATCGGGCCGCCGGAGACGAACACGGCCGGGATGTTGAGCCGCATGGCGGCGTTCAGCATGCCGGGGGTGATCTTGTCGCAGTTGGAGATGCACACCAGCGCGTCCGCGGTGTGGGCGTTGGCCATGTACTCCACGGAGTCGGCGATGATCTCGCGCGAGGGCAGCGAGTACAGCATGCCGCCGTGGCCCATGGCGATGCCGTCGTCCACGGCGATGGTGTGGAACTCGCGCGGGACGCCACCGGCCGCTCGCACCGCCTCGGCCACGATCTCGCCGACGTCCTTCAGGTGCACGTGGCCGGGTACGAACTGGGTGTAGGAGTTCGCGATGGCGACGATCGGCTTCCCGAAGTCGGAGTCGGTGAGGCCGGTCGCGCGCCAGAGCGAGCGAGCGCCCGCGGCATTGCGTCCGACGGTGGTGGTGCGTGAGCGAAGCGGTGGCATTGGTCCTCGGTTCGTGTCGCAGGGGGGCTGTTGAGCGACTGGCCGGTGGTGTGCGACACGAGAATCAGGGGCTCGCGTCGATCTTCCGGCGGGACTCAACGTTACTCCCGGCCTATGACCTCGAATACCGCCGGTGGAAACTCTGCACCCCGGAAACGCCTACGACTTGCCGGTTCCGGTCTCGGTGTCAGGGGCTTCGCTGTCGGTTTCGTCGGTTTCGGCCGCCGCGTCGGCGTCCTCGGGCTCCTGCGCGAACGGATCCGGGATGCGTCCGCCGGAGGCGTCGACCAGGTCGGCGAGCCGGTTGTAGCCGACTGCGGGCAACGTCACATCGGTGTCGTCGGCCAGGTGCAGCCGCAGGTACCCGCGCTTGGGGATGCGCAGGCCCCGGACGTCGGCCCAGTCGATGTGCCGGGAGCCGACCAGGGTGCGGGTGTCGATGCCGTTGTCCGAGACGGTGGTGCGGGTCCGTTCGACCCAGAGCACCATCGCGGCCGGGATCGCGAACAGGATCCACAGCACCTTCGGCGCCCCGAAGAACGGGAAGGCCACGCAGAACAGCAGGATGAACACCCCGAGGTGAGCGAGCCGCGGGATGCGGATCACGCGACCCGCGTCCGATTCGGCACCGGGGGTATGGGACGATCGAGCAGGTGGCACGGACTGATGCTGTGAGGACACACCCATATCCTCGCATCATGGTGAACGGACCCGAACAACCGCACTGTCTCACATAATGAGACCCCATTGGTCAGCTGTTTGACTGAACGACTAGCGCGCGCATACCGTCGAGCGCGTGAATCGAATCGAGTTGCTCGTAATCGGCCGGCGCGTCCAGCGCTGAGCCGACGACTTCAGGTCTATTACGTCAGCTCGCAGCTGCGACGCGCCACCCTCGAACAGCCTTGGCTGTCGGGGGCTTTTTTGTGTTCAGGCAAGTCCCATGACTGGAACGACAAGCAGTAAGGAACCAAGACGGTGAGCGCACCTACCGCCCGGCCCGGGCCCTCGGCCCGCAGGCCCGCGCCTTCGGCCACTCAGCCGACCGCGGCTCCGGCCGCGACCCCGAACCGCCGCCAGGTCCCGCCCGAGCGGGTCACCGGCGCGCAGTCGGTCGTCCGATCGCTCGAGGAGCTGGACGTCGACACGGTATTCGGTATTCCGGGCGGTGCGATTCTTCCCGTCTACGACCCGCTGTTCGATTCCACCAAGGTCCGCCACGTGCTGGTCCGCCACGAGCAGGGCGCGGGTCACGCCGCGACCGGCTACGCGCAGGCCACCGGCAAGGTCGGTGTGTGCATGGCCACGTCCGGTCCGGGCGCGACCAACCTGGTCACCCCGATCGCGGACGCGCAGATGGACTCGGTGCCGCTGGTGGCCATCACCGGCCAGGTCGGTCGTTCGCTGATCGGCACCGACGCCTTCCAGGAAGCCGACATCTCCGGCATCACCATGGCGTGCACCAAGCACAACTTCCTGGTCACCGACCCGCTGGACATCCCGCGGATGATCGCCGAGGCGTTCCACATCGCCTCCACCGGCCGTCCCGGCGCGGTGCTGGTCGACATCCCGAAGGACGTGCTGCAGGCGCAGACCACGTTCTCCTGGCCGCCGGAGATGAAGCTGCCCGGCTACCGTCCGGTCACCAAGCCGCACGGCAAGCAGGTCCGCGAAGCCGCCCGCATGATCATGGAGTCCAAGGCTCCCGTGCTCTACGTCGGCGGCGGCGTGATCAAGGCCGACGCCTCGGCCGAGCTGCTGGAACTGGCCGAGCTGACCGGCATCCCGGTGGTCACCACCCTGATGGCGCGCGGCGCGTTCCCCGACACCCACACCCTCAACATGGGTATGCCGGGTATGCACGGCACCGTGGGAGCCGTTGCGGCACTGCAGCGTTCGGACCTGCTGATCACCCTGGGCGCGCGTTTCGACGACCGCGTCACCGGCCAGCTGGACTCGTTCGCGGTGAACGCCAAGGTGATTCACGCCGACATCGACCCCGCCGAGATCGGCAAGAACCGGCACGCCGACGTGCCGATCGTCGGTGACTGCCGCGAGGTCATCACCGAGCTGATCGAGACCCTCAAGGCCGATCCGGCCACCGGCGGCAAGACGCCGCTGCTGGATCTGACCGAGTGGTGGGGCTACCTGAGCGGCATCCGCGACGCCTACCCGCTGGGCTGGAAGACCCCGTCGGACGGTTCGCTGTCGCCGGAGTTCGTGATCGAGAAGCTGGGTCAGCTCGCCGGTCCCGACGCCATCTACTGCGCCGGCGTCGGCCAGCACCAGATGTGGGCCGCGCAGTTCATCAAGTACGAGAACCCGCGCACCTGGCTGAACTCCGGTGGCCTGGGCACCATGGGTTACGCGGTGCCCGCGGCCATGGGCGCCAAGATGGGCATGCCGGACTCCGAGGTGTGGGCCATCGACGGCGACGGCTGCTTCCAGATGACCAACCAGGAGCTGGCCACCTGTGCCGTCGAGGGCGTGCCGATCAAGGTCGCGCTGATCAACAACGGCAACCTGGGCATGGTCCGCCAGTGGCAGACCCTGTTCTACGAGAAGCGCTACTCCAACACCGACCTGGGCACCCACACCCTGCGCATCCCCGACTTCGTGAAGCTGGCGGAAGCGCTGGGCTGCCACGGCATCCGCGTGGAGAAGGAAGAGGACGTGGAGGCCGCGATCCGCGAGGCGCAGTCGATCAACGACCGTCCCGTGGTGATCGATTTCATCGTCGGCAAGGACGCGCAGGTGTGGCCGATGGTCGCCGCCGGCACCTCCAATGACGAGATCATGGCCGCGCGCGGCATCCGCCCGCTGTTCGACGAGGACGAGCAGGCTTCCGAGCCGGCCGTCATACACGAGGCCATGTCGCACGAGAAGGCTTCGCTGGCCGCCCACGAGCGCGCCTCCCAGAAGGGGACCGAGGAATGACCACCACCCACACCCTCTCCGTGCTGGTGGAGGACAAGCCGGGCGTGCTGGCCCGCGTGGCCAGCCTGTTCTCCCGGCGCGGCTTCAACATCCAGTCCCTCGCGGTCGGCGGCACCGAGATCCCCGAGATCTCGCGCATGACCATCGTCGTGACGGTGGAGGATCTGCCGCTCGAGCAGGTCACCAAGCAGCTGAACAAGCTGGTCAACGTCATCAAGATCGTGGAGCAGGACACGGACTCCTCCGTCGCCCGCGAACTGATCCTGGTGAAGGTGCGCGCCGATGCCAGCGTCCGCACCCAGGTGATCGAGGCCGTGAACCTGTTCCGCGCGAAGGTGATCGACGTTTCCCCGGACGCGCTGACCATCGAGGCCACCGGCACCCGGTCCAAGCTGGATGCGCTGCTGCGGATGATGGAGCCGTACGGCATCCGTGAGATCGTGCAGTCCGGAGTTGTCGCCGTGGGTCGTGGACCCAAGTCCATCACCGCGACTCGTTAGTACCGTGGCCGCCGCGACTCGCCGGTTACCGGGAGTCACAGCGGCCGCCAGTCCGCTCGCCCGGCATTATTTCGGCCGGGACCAACGTTTTGAACACAGAATCCAAGAAGGAGCACCCAAAGTGGCAGTCGAGATGTTCTACGACGACGATGCCGATCTGTCGATCATCCAGGGCAAGAAGGTCGCGGTCATCGGCTACGGCAGCCAGGGCCACGCCCACTCGCTGAGCCTGCGCGACTCCGGTGTCGACGTGCGCATCGGCCTCAAGGAGGGCTCGAAGTCCCGTGCCAAGGCCGAAGAGGCCGGCCTGACCGTCGGCACCCCCGCCGAGGTCTCCGAGTGGGCCGACGTGATCATGGTCCTCGCGCCCGACACCGCGCAGGCGTCCATCTTCACCAACGACATCGAGCCCCACCTGAAGGACGGCGACGCGCTGTTCTTCGGCCACGGCCTGAACATCCACTTCGGTCTGATCAAGGCTCCGGCCAACGTCACCGTCGGCATGGTCGCCCCCAAGGGCCCCGGCCACCTGGTGCGTCGCCAGTTCGCCGACGGCAAGGGCGTTCCGGCCCTGATCGCCATCGACCAGGACCCGACCGGCACCGGCCAGGCGCTGGCCCTGTCCTACGCCAAGGGCATCGGCGGCACCCGCGCGGGCGTCATCAAGACCACCTTCAAGGAAGAGACCGAGACCGACCTCTTCGGTGAGCAGGCCGTGCTCTGCGGTGGCACCGAGGAACTGGTCAAGACCGGTTTCGAGGTCATGGTCGAGGCCGGTTACGCGCCGGAGATGGCCTACTTCGAGGTCCTGCACGAGCTCAAGCTGATCGTCGACCTCATGTACGAGGGTGGCATCGCCCGCATGAACTACTCGGTGTCCGACACCGCCGAGTTCGGTGGCTACCTGTCGGGCCCGCGCGTCATCGACGCCGGCACCAAGGAGCGCATGAAGGCGATCCTGACCGACATCCAGGACGGTACCTTCGTCAAGCGCCTGGTCGCCAACGTCGAGGGCGGCAACAAGGAGCTCGAGGGTCTGCGCAAGGCCAACGCCGAGCACCCGATCGAGGTCACCGGCGCGCAGCTGCGCAGCCTGATGAGCTGGGTCGACCGCCCGATCACCGAAACCGCGTAAGGTTTCGTCACGCTGAAGGGCCCGGCATCCTCGCTGATGCCGGGCCCTTGTGCGTCCGGCCGTCCCCGCCCCGGCCGGACACCGTCAAGACCGGGCGGCGGCGCGATTCGCGACCGTCCGCAGGTCACCCGCAGCGAGTGGGTCATCAGCGGGGGCTGACCGGCGCGGGTCACCATCACGTAGCGCGGTTTCCCTACATCGCCGTCGAGTTGTACGAACTGCTCGTGCTGGCCCGCGGTTGGTCGCTGGATCGCTACGCGCAGTGGACAGCTCACGCCATCACCGCTGCCCTGATCTGAGGTCGCGACATGGCGAAGGCCCGGCAGGTTGTCCTGCCGGGCCTTCGCCGTTCGCGCGTGAAGGGGGTTACGCGCGAGTGGGTCTCGTCACCAGCTGCCGAGGGCGTCCGGCAGCAGGTGCCGCCACCACCAGTTGTCGTCGTGGCGGTGGCGGTTCCAGTCGTCGCGGTCGCGGTCGCGGTCGTGACGCCAGTCGTCGCGGTCCCGGTCTCGATCGCGGCCGCGGTCCCACCAGGGGTTGCTCGGCTGGTGCGGCCACGCAACATCCGCCGGCGCGTTGTCGACGGGAACGTCCGCGCTGGCCGGAATCGTCACCGCCGCAAGCGGAATCAGAGCAATGGCACCGGCGACGGCAACGCGAGCCGCGGTCCGGCGTAGAAATGTCGACTTCATGGTGAGCAACACTGCCCCAGTAACCTCTGAATGAGGAACGTTTTTCCTGTGAATTCAGGGCCGAATGGTCCTCATGTATGACCGCCCACCCTGAGCAACCCTGAAACCCATTGCACGGCAACGACCCCGCAGAATTCCTCCCGCAGGGCCGTTCGCAATTCGACTGTGGCAGTCAGGTATATCAGTAGTGCGTGCCGCCGTCGATCCGAATCTCGGTACCGGTGATGAACGCACCATCATCCGACGCCAGCATGGCGACGACACCGGCCACGGTGTCCGGCGACGCGAAGCCCTGCCCGATACCGGGGGCCAGCTTCATGAACAGGCTCAAGTCGGCATCCGCCGGCAGACCCGGGCCCTTGCCGGAGGTCATGTCACTCGAAATCGACCCCGGCGCAACAGCAACCACACGCAGACCCTGCTTCGAGTACTCCGCCGCCAGCGCGTGGGTCATGGACATGATCCCGCCCTTGGACGCGGCATACGCGGACATGTACGGGTGCGCGAAGAACGCGGACGTAGAGGTGAAGTTGACGATCACACCCTTGTCCGAAGCCAGCAACTGCGGCAGCGACTCCTTGATCATCAAGAAGGTGCCCGTCAGATTGATGGCAATGATCTTGTTGAAGTCCTCGACCGGCTGCTCATGCGTATGCGCAGACCGCAGAATGCCGGCCGCATTGATAAGCGCATCGATCCCGCCGAGCGCCTCGGTAGCAGCAGCAACCCCGGCCTTCACCGATGCTTCATCGGAGATGTCCACAGTGAGGGTCGTAAGCCGATCCCCATTCCCATTCTCAGCAGCCTGCTTGGCAGTCTCGGCCAGCCCCGCCTCATTGACGTCAGCCCCCACAACCTGCCCACCCTCGGCCAGGATCCGGTGCACGGTAGCGCGACCGATCCCCGACCCAGCCCCGGTGATCACTACTCGACGCCCGTCAAAACGCTCCATTGCGACTCTCCTTAGCTATGTTCCAGCCTCTGCCTGACACGGTACGCCCACATGGCATGTCATGCCACAGTGGCATCCCGTCGACTAGGATTGACCCATCCAGCCCGCCCAAAGGAGGTGAAAATGTCCGCCACCCACCCCATGGTCCGCCCGACCCTCGCGGAACGCCGCAAACAAGAAACCCGTATGGACATAGCCCGAACCGCAGCCCGCCTGTTCGCGGAACACGGCACTGCAGCAGTGACGGCAGAACAAATCGCATCCGAATCGGGCGTTGCGTTGCGCACCTTCTACCGCTACGCCCGCACCAAGGAAGAGTCGGTCGAGCCAATGCTCGCTGCGGGAGCGCAACGGTGGCTGGCCGAGATCGCCGCGGGCCCCCACCGCCTCCCCACCCCCGATGAATTCGAATCTGCGGCCGTCCGCTCCCTGGCCCTCGGTGACAGTCCGGACGACCTGGAGATAACTCGAGGTCTCCTTCAAGCCATGGGCACCGACCCGGCTTTGCGTGCCATCTGGCACCGCATCAATATGGAGGCCGAGCGTGACCTCCATCGAACCCTGTCGAATTTGGCTGGCCCCCAAACGGATCCGTTCAGGCTTCGCGTCACCGCTGCCGCAGCAGCCGGCGCAATCCGTGTGGCACTGGAACTTTGGGCTGCCGCTAACGGCCCCGCGGAAGGTCTGAACTCTCCAGCTGACCTGGTCGTTCGGTGCATGCGCCAACTGCACGTCGCTGCCTAGCGCTCGACAAACCAGACTGGACTGTTTGCCAGGTGGTTTGTGTGAAGCTACGTTGGGTCACATGGTTCTCAGTCCGGCGTGGACCCGGGACGAATTAATCCTGGCCTGCGATTTGGTCGTCCAGAACGACTGGCGTGAGCTGCGTCCGGGTGATCGGCGAGTAGTCGAACTATCCGACCTCCTGCGCTCGTTGCCGATCCATCCGCCGGTCACCCGACCGGACAGCTTCCGCACCGCCAACAGCGTGTCCCGCAAGACAACTGACATCGCCACGGGCCGTCCGGGTTATGTCGGCAAGCCGACCCGAGGCGGCAAGCTCGACAAGATCGTATTGCAAGACTTTCTCGACGCGCCCGCTGAGATGCACGCCGTGGCCCATGTCATCCGAAAAGCCGCTGCCGCGGGCAGCTTCGACGACGCCGTGGCCGCCGAGGCCTATGCAATCGACGACGTTGATTCGGCTCGAGAAGGCCGGCTGATCACAGCGCTCCGAACCCGTCGCGAGCGCGATCCGAAACTACGTCGCAAGAAGATCGATGAGTTTCTCCGTGACAATGACCGCGTGTTCTGTGAGGTCTGTAACTTCGACTTCGAAGCGGCCTACGGAGTGCGCGGCAAAGGATATATCGAATGCCATCACGTGGTTCCGCTTCATGTGTCGGGAGAAACGAACACCCGTACCGCCGACCTCGTACTCGTGTGTGCGAACTGCCACCGCATGATCCACCAGCCACCGCGTTGGATACAGCCGAACGAATTGCGAGACCTGGTCATGGCTCATAACCGCTGACCGCCGCGCCCTCCGGATGCACTGTAGTAGTGCCTGTTACGATCAACTTGGCTCGCTCAAGTAGTTGTCGGAGGTGATCGCCTAGGGCTCGGGTAGGCTGCGGCAGAAAGCTCGACGCCTATCAGGCCATCTGCGGCTCGAGGCTTCGTTTCAAATCATCGAGATTGGATCTGAAGCACCTTGTCTCCGTAGGTATCCCGAATTATGCGAACGACCTCGGCCGCCATCTTCGCATCGATCTGTAGCCGAACACGCATAAGATCTGGGAACACGGTCCAGGCAAGCGTAAACCCGTCTGAATGGATGGCATCGTCATGCTCGAATCCTGTTGTTTCGCTTACTAACTGTCGTGTGTGGGGGCGAGGTCTATTGGCGCAGTTCGATTTCCTGCGACCCGCCGGCTGGCGGCGGGCCGAGGCTGGGTGGCTTTGGTTAGTACGCGTTAGCTACTTATGTATCTTCGACTGTGGTCTTTGCGCTCTTCTGCCGCTACCGAAACGGGAGCCACCAGTGACGCGAATCCTCTGTTCGACATTCACAAGCCCGAGTACCGCCGTAGTCAGAGCCTGTGGACTTATCCACTTCTGGATATTCTCGTCTTTGACGCGAATGCTGTTGCCATCTTCATCGATGCCCAACTCCTGCCCTTTGAGCTTGTAGGCATGCATCAACTTGGAGACCAACTCATCCTCGTACACCTGCTTGACGAGAGATATCACCTCATCCTGGTCGGCGCGGGGATACTCTTCCATCCAGAATTTGAACTCGTTCTTAAACAATGGAAATGAAGTGTTTATGCTGATCGTGCCGAATGACGATCCTCCTTCGGATATGAGTCGATCAAACCGTGCGGCATGTTCGACGTCATCATCTCTGAATGTCTCCCATCTTACATCCGGAAGTCCATCGCTCTTTCGGCGCACTGAACCCGCGAACTCTCCCGCTTCGTCATTATTCAATATAATCTTGTCTCCCGCACCGCCCGAATCAGCTGATCGATTTCTGGGCATATTGGAGGCCGGCTTCTTTTCATGTGAGCTGCCTGTGCCGACTCTCGGGGTGCCTGTCTTAGACGATGCTGGATTGCCGGATTCCCGACCGGTGTCTTTCTGAATCAGGAGTGGAGGGCGAAACCGTGTTGATAAACGTTCCATCGTCCTCTTCAGGCGCTCACGCCGGTCCTGGTCGTTACTGTCGGTGTCCCCGGATCTGCTCTCCTCGATCGCCTTCTTTATTGGTCCCGGCATTTGCTGATAGAAATTGTCCTGCCAGTCCTCCCAGGGGAGGCTGGTGCTCCCCTTTCCGATCAACATTCCTCGAGATGCCTGGGGCATCACTCCCCAACGTGTGGGCTCGGACTCGTCATAGCGTGGTGGAATTATGAACATCCACACACGCGAACGGATGGAGTCCGGTATGCCGAATTGGCGATATTGCTGCGGTCGATCTTTACGATCGTAGGCTTCGTTCTCGTACTGAACTGCAATAAGCGGCTTGGTTGGGCCCTTCTCGGGATTCAGGGCGTCCTCGGGCTTGTCGGTTAGATACCACTCGATCTTCGTCCCATGTTTGACCATGACCGTACCGTGGTGATTGTTGGGCGAGATCACAGGCTTTATGCCTTTTACCAGTCGAGGGTGGACCGCATATCGCTCTCCATTAGGGGCGACGAGCACGCGGTCCTTGCTTTCGCGTCGGTCGGTCTCCGTAGGTTTCGGCTCGAGTGTTGCAACTCGAACTGTGATGTCGTTAGGTATCGCGACAAACCTGCTGTTTAGGTAGTTCACGATTCCGCGTTTTGAATCGTCTTCACCCCGTTTGTAGTCGCCGCTCACTGTGTCACGATGAGGGCCGTCGCCGAGAAATAGGAAGACCGTTCCGTGACCAGCTTCCTTGATTTCATTGAAATGAAACTTTCGGAGATCAATACCAAGGGTCGGATTGTAGGAGGGCGGTATGCAGTCACCTATTTCTCCGAGGTCCTCGTCGGGATCGGATCCAGGTAGATAGAAATCGAAGTCTCGCAGCTGCCATCTGTCGTGCCGGTGGTCGAAATGGATCCAGATCATTCGGCCGTCTGGAGTCTCTTCGGTCCAGGACATGACAACAATCCCGTACGGATTCCACTCGTAGCAGGATGCTTTGAATCCTTGTCCGAAGTTCTCGGTAAGCGAGATGGTCCTACCGCCTCCGCCGAAAGATGAAAGGAAAAGTTGGAGATTTTCCTCATTCATTCCAACGCCGTTATCGGCCACGTAGCGCCTGGCGACGCCATGTGTTGTAAAAGACTCCTCATCAACTCCAAAGTTGACCCAGGTTGATTTTGCCTGAATGGAGTTCACAAGGGCTTCTCGCGCCCACTGGTAGGGTCCACCTGCGTTGTACGCCTGCCGAATCAGGTGATGCACGTTCTCGTCAGGAACCGTGACAATCTTACCCATTGCTGAATCACTTTCCCCTAGCTGAGCTAGGAGGCCGGCACTAGCTCCCAGTCGGAGCTAGTTCGTGGCGGCGATGCTACTCGTAGATTCAGAAGCTTACGATCGCATTGCGGAGTCCTGTGTCCGTTGCAAATAGCGTGGCTCGTTTTGAGTCACTCGCAATTTATATACCAACGGTTCGGTATTCTCTGGGGATCTACTGCCGGCCTCGAAGCCGCGTTAACTGCAGAGCGAAACCGCTGGTGGCTTCCACCCGCCTGGGTTAGCGTGGGCTAAAACTGTGGAGGAGGTCGCCGTCGATGTCCGATGTTTGCGGTGTCGTTGGCGCCCGTCGTGTCAGAGTCCACGTCTCGAAGCTGGGGACGGTTGACCTTGCATAGGTCGCTGTATAAGGCCACCTTGAGCCAGATCTGAAGTGACAGTTTAGAAACGGTCTGCTGCATCCGTGTCGAGGACTACATCGAATGGCATCACGTGGTTCCTCTCCATGCTCAGGTGAGCCAATACCCCGACGTTCGGTCTTGTATTGATGTGTGCGATCCGCCATCCGGTTATCTACCAACCTAGCGAGTCGAATCTCCCCGATGGCTACATATGATCGTCCCGACCGTCCTGAGGAATTGTCGCCGGAATGATCGGCGCAACTCGAGGTCTTTAGTGGTTCCCCTGCTAGCAGCCTGTCAGGTTGAACTCCTTGAATCTGTACGCCAACCGTTCGCGAGACGGTCTGTCGTTCTTCCTGGCCGGAGTGTTTATGTGAAGGCCATGCATTTCCTGAAGTCCGTGGCGCAACATTGGCCCGTCGACTTCTTGGAGCAGTGCCCGATTGATCCGGATTTCACCATCGGGTGTGATGCCTAGAAAATTCTCATCGTAAGCGGCGTGGTGGATCTTGCATAGGCTCAGGCCGTTGTCGATTGTTGGCGTTCCGTTCGGCTTGCCGTCGGCGATGATGTGGGCGGCGTCGAGGAGCTTGGCGTGCTTGAGATGGCAGACGGCACAGCGGCATTCGTAGGCGCGTAGGACGCGGCCGCGGAACTCTGGTTGGTGTAGACGCTGTTTGGTGACCCGCTCGGCGTACTGGCGTTCCAGAGGCTGGAGTTTCAGGGGATCGCTGACCATGCGGAGGTCTTCGTTCAAGGCGATGAGGAACTGGCGGTTCGGTTGGTCGTCTGCGACGACGTAGACGCGTGGTACCGGGACGAAGACGCCGTCGGCGATCTTGCGCAGTAGGAGGAGGGGCAGTTTGTGGGTGAGGGCGGCGCGGAGCTTCTTGTTGTCGCCTTCGACGCTGCCTTCGCGGTAGGCGTAGGCGAACAGGGAGTCGTGCAGTTCCTCGTCCGCGTACTTGCCCTTGGGGTCGGACAGGATCGACAGGGTTGCGAGCATGTCCTTGGGGTTGCGGATGCCGCGGTTCCGGTCGATGAGACGGTGGGTCTGGCCGTTGAGCGTGAAGTCCCACAGTTGTTCGCGGGTAACGACTCCGGTGTCTCCGACCAGTTCCTCCAGATGTAGGAAGATCTCCTCGCGGAGGATGGCCTCGGCATCCCTTTCCATGGTGGAAGTTTGTCATGGGATCAGGGTGAAGAGTTGATCTTCAACGGATGCGTTTCGGTGCTGTACTCGTGAGGCTCTCGGAGATGCTGGCCAAGGCGTCGTGGCCGTGTTCGAGGATGGCGGCGAGGGTTGTTGCGTCGAGGCAGATTTCGATCTCTCGATGCAGGTCACCCAGGATGAGCGTGACTTGGTGTTCTTGGGGGTTGGGGACGAAGCGGACTGGGCAGTCGGCGGTGGTGATGACCCAGGCGCCGATGGTCAGGTGGTCGAACATGGTGGCCTCCCTTGGGGCGGTAGTGGTTATGTTGAAAGTGCATCAGTTGCTGGGTGAAGTGGTTACCCTGTTCTGGGTAAGTCAGTTGGGTGTGATCGAACGCCCTGGACTGCGGTCGGTTTGGGGGTTCCTTTCACCCAGTTCGGGTGCTCGCCGATGAGGGGAAGTCATGTCGGAGACTGGCTCGACTCTGCCCAGGAGGCAGCTTGGGCGGTATCTGCGGGAGGCTCGGAGCGCGCTGGGGATGTCGCAGGACCGGGTGGCGAAGGCTGCGGACGTGAGTACGTCGGTGTTGCAGCGGTTGGAAGGTGGGATACCTACACGGCTGAAAGTTCGGGATCTGCAGGCGATTTGCGAGGTTCTGGAGATGCAGGGCGACGCGGCCGATGCCATGGTTGGGTTGTTGCAACAAGCGGGTGAGAAGAGTTGGTGGCACGAGTACGACAGCGTGATACCGGCGAACTTCGACGTGTATGTGGGACTCGAGACCGCGGCACGAAGGCTGACCACGTATCAGCCGGCGCTGGTGCCGGGGCTGTTGCAGACTTCCGATTACGCCCGCGCGCTCATTCGTGGCGTCAAACCTGAGGAGTCGCCAGCGGACCACCAGCGGCGGGTCGACTTGCGGATGAGGCGACAGGCCAAGGTGTTTCGGAAGTATCAGCCGCTTGTGCTTGATGTTGTGCTTCACGAGGCTGCGCTGCGGTGCAAGGTCGGTGGGGAAGCTGTGATGGCGGCTCAGTTGCGGCGGCTCGCGGAGGTTGGGAAGGCGCCCAACATTTCTGTCCGCGTGCTTCCTTTCGACGCGGGCGCGCCGCTTGGAGATCCTGTGGGGCAGTTCGCGATTCTGGAGTTCGACGAAGACTTCCGCGGCGAGCGCGTGTGGCCGCCGGTGGTGTATCTGGAGAACTTCATCGGGTGCATGTACCTCGAGAAGGACGGGGACGTGCGGCGGTACTATCGGGTTCTCGACAGCCTCCAGCGGGCGGCGTTGGACGAGACGGTCAGTCGGGGCCTGCTGCGGCAGGTAGCGAAGGAGTTTCAGCGTGACTGACGACCTATCCGCGGCGGAGTGGTTCAAGAGCAGCTATAGCGGGGACAAGGCGGACTGCGTCGAGGTTGCTTTCCTTGCTGACGGTCGCGTCGGGGTCCGTGATTCCAAGGACGTAGACGGTCCCGTCCTCGTATTTGCGCCGGAGGAATGGGATCTTCTCACGGACGTCATAGCTCGCGGCCAGTTCGATCGCGGTTAGGTTTGGTTCCGGGTCTTCTGCACTCGTACATGGGCTTATTCGTGCACAGCTTGGGCCGAGATGGCAGGAGCTGCCATTTGAGCGCGGATTGTGCATGAATAGGCCCATTCAGCTGCTGCGGTATCGGCGGCGGCGAAGTTTGATGACCGCCGACGCCTCATCTGCGCACCTGTCAAGAGAACCGTAGACATCGGATGCCGCGTAGCGGAGGACCAGCCAACCTGCGAGCAGCAGGCTGTTCTGCCGGCGGCGGTCTTGGCGGAAGACTGCTGGAGCGCTGTGGAATTCGCGGCCGTCGATTTCGATGATGGTGTGGGAGCGTTCGTCTACCAAGTCGCAGATGTATTGACCCACTGGGTGGTTCGCGAGCAGAGTGAGGCCGCGGTGGTGCAGGGCTCGGGTGAAGAGGCGTTCGGGTTCTGAGGCGGCGCGGGTTGATGCTTCGCGGAGGTGGCGGCTGAAGGCGGTTCGGCCTGGGATTTTGCAGTGGGACAGGCGGAGTGCGTCGTGGGGGCTCACTGTGCGGCCGAGGTGCTCGTCGATCATGGCTTCCGCGGTGGGGCAGGGGAGGACTGCGATGCAGTCGAGCAGGGTGAGGGCGGGGTGGGTGGTGGGGAGGTCGCGGGTTTCGGTGGCCCAGCCGGCGGGGAGGTTGCGGCGATAGAGGTGGAGCCAGGGTGGGATTTTGCGGTACAGGGGTTTCGGGACGGTTGCTTCGAAGAGGGTGGGTTCGGTGGGGTGCATGCCTTGCAGCCACGCTGCGGTGCGGTGGCTGAGCAGGGCTTGGGGGAGCCACGTGGCGATGGCGCGGCATCGGGCGATGGAGTCCGGCGTATTTGTGCTGTACACGCCAGGGAGCAGGCGGACGTAGGTGCCGCTTCGGCATCTGTTGTCGATGGTGGAGGTGGGAATGCCGGCGGCTGACAGTTCTGCCCTGGTCACGATCATGTGCTGAGGGTGGCAGCGGGGCACGTCAACGGATGGGCGCCGAACTCAGGATTCTCGGAGGGTGTGGATAAGGCCGGGTTGTGGATAATCGCTGCAAATACGCTGGCAGAGGCCGTGCTCTGGGCTTGTCTGCTGGGTTAGCGTGGACTATGGCTGCTGATCAACCACCTGTCATTCCGAACGTCCGTCGGAGTTTCGTTGAGGCGCGTGGGGTGCGATTTCACGTAACCGAGGCGGGGGAAGGGCGGCCGGTGGTTGCGCTGCATGGGTGGCCGCAGCATCACTACGTCTATCGGGACCTGCTGGCGGATCCGCCGGAGGGGTTGCGGATCATCGCGCCGGATCTGCCGGGGTATGGGTGGTCGGGGCCGGCGCCGCATCGGTGGGCGAAAGATGATGTGGCCTCGGATCTGTTGGCGCTCATGGATGTGATGGGGCTCGGCAAGGATGTGTTGCTGGTCGGGCATGACTGGGGTGGGTTTGTGGGGTATCGGATGGTGCTTCGGGAGCCGGAGAGGTTCCGGGGATTTCTCGTTCTGAACATGGCGCATCCTTGGGCGCCGAAGGGGGATGTGGCTCGGCAGGGTTGGCGGTTGTTGGCTTATCAGCCGTTGATGGCGAGTGTGGGGGTGCCGTTGCAGCGGCGGACTCGGTTCTTGGAGAGGCTGTTCGAGGCGGGGACCGCGGGGCGGAATCGGATGGATCGGGAGACTGCCGGGATTTTCGCGGAGCGGTTCAGGGATCCTCTGGTGGCTCGGACGGCTCGGGATACATATCGGACGTTCTTGTTGAAGGAGATTCCGGCCTCGGTGCGTGCGCCGGAGACGCGGCGGGCGATTGTGCCGGTGCGGGCGTTGTTCGGGAAGGGGGATGCGGCGGTGCATTACTCGTTGGCCGCGGCGGAGACTGCTCGGGCGGATGACTACACGCTGGAGTTGGTGGAGGGGTGTGGGCACTTCATTGTCGATGAGCGGCCGGAGTTGGTTCGGGAGCGGCTGGTGGAGCTGGATCGGGCCACGCGGTGACGTTTCGGGCCTGCAAACTCTTTGGTGGGGCTCGCTGACGCATCGGGTTGCTGGGGGTGGAGGGAAGTGGGTTTGACCTGGGGAGGTCGGCGTGTGCGGGGGCGTCGACAGCGTTGGCGCGGATAGGGTGGCGGCGGTGATTCTGGACGGATGGCTAGAAATTGGTCAAGTGACCGACTAGTCTTCGGGCAACCTGAAATGGAACAGGTTCACTCTTTGGCGTCCAGCGGCTGGGGTCGTGTCGGCGCGGTGAAGGATAGTGAGGGTCTTATGAGTCTGTCCCGGCGGGCTGTGTTGGCCGGCGCTGCTGTTGGCGGCGTGGGGGCCAGTGTGGCATTCGGTGCGAATATTGTTGGGGCGCAGCCCATCAAGCATCGGGAAGCTGGGCAGGGGTATCTCGTCGGGGTGGGGATCGCGGATATCACCGGTGCCCCGGCGGGGCAGGGGATGATGGGGTATTCCGAGGCTGATCAGGTCACTTCGGGGTTGTTGTCGCGGTGTTATGCGCGCGCCTATGTGGTGGTGGATCAGGCTACCGGGGATCGGGTGGTGTTCGTGAACACCGACAACGCCTGTTTGTTCCAGTCGGTGCATCTGGTGGTGATGCAGCAGTTGCAGCAGCGGTTCGGGGGGATGTACACCGAGCGGAACGTCAACCTCAATGCGACGCACAACCACAACTCGTGTGGTGGTACGGCGCGGGAGTATGCGTATTCGCTTGCGGCCATGGGTTTTCAGCAGAACTCGGCTGATGCCGAGGTGAACGGGATCGTCAAGGCGATCGTCGCCGCGCATGACAATCTCGGGCCGGGGTCGATCATGCTCGGGCGCGGCGAGCTGCACGACGCCAGCGTCAACCGGTCGCGGGGCGCGTTCGAGGACAACCCGGCCGAGGACAAGGCGGCGTTCCCGGATGCCATCGATCCCATGCTGACGGTGCTTCGATTCCGGCAGGGCGGCAAGGATGTCGGGGCGATCACCTGGTTCGCCACCCACGGCACCTCGCTGACCGACCGGAACACGCTGATCTCGGCCGACAACAAGGGGTACGCCAGCTACCGCTGGGAGCACGACGAGATGGGGGTGCGGCACCTCGACGGTGCGCCCGCGTTCGTGGCGGCGTTCCCGCAGACCAATGCCGGCGACATGACGCCGAACCTGTGGATCAAGAAGATGCATCCCTCGGGGCCCACCGAGGACAATCGCACCAACTGCGCCATGATCGGTGAACGCCAATATCAGGCGGGGCGAAAGGCTTTCGATGCCGCGACGCCGATGAGCAGCACCGGTGTCGACTCCGTCCTGCACTACGTGAACCTGGCCGACACCGCCATCGACGGCGACTACACGCCCGACGGCAAGCCCGCCCGCACCGCGCCCGCCATGATGGGCGCGGCCGCGATGGCGACCAGCACCGAGGACAACTGGAACTCGCAGCTGTCTTTCCTGCAGGAAGGTGACGCCAACCCGATGGTGGCGGCCCTCGGCGGACTGAACTCGCCGGTCGAGCAGTGGATGCAGGATGTGCAGGCGCCCAAGCTGGTTCTGGCCCCGCTCGGCATCCTGCCGCCGCGGCCGTGGGTGCCGCAGGTGGTGCCGCTGCAGCTGATGCGGATCGGCGACCTGGTGCTGGCCTCGGGGCCGGCGGAGTACACCGTGGTGTCGGGTCTGCGGATTCGGCGACTGGTGGCGCGGGCTCTGAATGTGCCGCTGGAGAACGTGCTCCTGCAGGGGTACGCCAACGGCTACTGCGGATATGTCACCACCCCTGAGGAATACGCCTCCCAGCAGTACGAGGGCGGCGAAACCCTGTTCGGCCGGTGGACGCTGTCGGCACACATGCAGGAATTCGACCGTCTCGCAAAGGCTTTGGCGGCGCGCATCGACCTCGGGCGCGGGCCGGCGCCGCTGGACTGGTCCTTCGGATTGCAGCCCAACCTGCTTGCCCCGGTCCCGGCCGACACCCCGCACGCCGGTCGCGCCTATGGCGACGTGCTGACCCAGCCGCAGGCGGACTACGCGGCGGGACAGACGGTTTCGGTGGAGTTCGTCGGCGCGCACCCGAACAACAACTTCCGGCTCGACGGCACCTACTTCGAGATCCAGCAGAGCTCGGGTGGCGACTGGCGGCGCGTCTACGACGACAACGACTGGTGCACCGAGCTGCACTGGTCGCGTCCCGCCGGTCAGGACGCCGCGTCCACCATCGCCATCCAGTGGACGGTGCCGGACGGCGCCCCCGCGGGCACCTATCGCATCCAGTACACCGGTGACAGCCGCGACGGCACGGGCGTCAACCATGAATTCACTGGAACATCAGCGGAATTCGTGATCGGCTGAGGTCATGTTCATCAGACCCGCCGAGATCGCCGACGAGAAGCTGCTCTGGGCGATGCTCTACGAGGCGTCCTATGCCCGCGACGGCGGAATGGACTCGCCGGACCAGCTCCGTGACGTGCCCACCCTGGCGCATTACGTCGAGGGCTGGGGAGCCGCAGACGATCTCGGTGTGGTCGGGGGATTCGACGGCGTCGCGCTCGGTGCGGCGTGGCTGCGCTTGTTCGACGCCGAGGACCCGGCCTACGGCTGGATCGACGCCGACACTCCGGAGCTTGCCATCGGTGTCGCGCCCGAGACCCGCGGCACCGGGCTCGGAACCGCCCTGATGTCCGCGCTCCTCGATGCCGCCCGCGAGAAATTCGACGCCGTCAGTTTGAGTGTGCGGCTGGAGAATCCGGCGGTGCGGCTGTATCAACGACTCGGCTTCGTCGAGGTGGAGGGTTCCGGCAAGGTCAACCCGGCCGGAACTACCAGCGTCACAATGGTTCTCCGTTTTCGCTGACCCGGGTCACGACCTGTGCCGGCCCACGTACCGCTCGAATGCGACTCGTGCGGAAAGTAACTCGACGCACCCGACGTCACGTCTGAACACCGGCCCGGCCTGGCCGCGGTAACCGGCGATCAGGAAGCCGGAAGGTCGAAGACCAGCCGTCCGGGCGCGAGGTAATCGTCGCGGTCCAGCAGCATGCGGACCTCCGGACGCGTGCCCTCCGGCATCCGCGCCAGCTCCGCCTGCAGCGGTGACACGAACGCCTCACCCCGCGCGGTGATCAACGGCAGCCAATTGTCGTGGTGGTTGGGCACGAACACCTTCGGACGCAGGGCCTCGATATAGCTGCGCGGGTCGCGCAGGCCGTTGGTGAACTGGTTGTAGCCCTGGACCGCGCCGATATGCACGTCGGAGGCGGGGAGGGTGCGCAGCACGTCGAGGACGTGCGGAGCCTTGTCCAGCAGTGGCCCCGAGGAATCGTGCCAGGTCAGCGTGAAATCACCGACCCGGAACTGGTACAGCAGCACCCCGCCCTCCGGTGCGAGCAGGTTGCGCGCCAGATGGCCCGCCTCGGATCGTCCCGGGGGATAGGCCCGGATGTCGCACAGGCACGGCTTGGGGCGCACCGGTGTCGAGGCGTCCGCGCCTTCGTGGCGGGGTGTGCGCGACGAGTGCAGGTGGCGCACGGCCGTCACCGACAGGCCGGGCGCGAGGTCGAAGTCGTAGCGATCGCCGGGCGCGGAAGCGGCGGAACCCAGTTCGTGGCAGGCCAATTCGGCCCCACCGACCTGCTTGCGGGCGGTCGCGCAATGCTCGGCCGTCCCGTGCACGACCGCTCCGCTGGCCAGCGCGATGGCCCCGGCGTCCGCGGCGTGGTCGAAATGCCCGTGGCCGATGAAGATCGCCGCGGGATCCAGCGCCGCGACCTCGTCGGGCGTCGTCGGAACATATCCGGCGGTGAGGCCGCGCGGCACCCACGCGTCGAGCAGGAACACCACCCCGCCCAGGGCGACCGCGAAACTGGCGCACCCGAACCAGGACACGAGCACCCGGTCCGCCCGCACCGCCCCGCTGACCGGATCGACCGCGTCGTCGCCGAAGAAGCGCCGGCGTGCGGCGATCGTTTCGCTACCGGCCACCTGGATTCCCCTCGTCGGACTGGGTGGCGGACCACGCTGTCCGCCGCCACGCATTCTGCCCGGAACCGACCGGACTGTCACTCAATGGTTTCCATAGCGCCACAACACAGGTTGCCGAGACCTTGCCGTTGCCGTGGGCTATCCCCAGGTGAATCCTGGAATCACACCGTGACGAAGTGGTGGGTGAATGTTCAGCCCGTTGTTAATCAATCGGCGTTGCATCGTATTCAGAGGTAGCTGAACGGCGGCTGCCCCGAGGGCAATTGGGGGCCCACCATGTACAACGACGTGCATGTGGCCGCGCAGGATCGCGAGGACCGCAAATACACGATGCGCATCAGCCGGCTGGCGATCGACAAACTCGGTATCCGGCTCTACGACCGGGTCTCGGCGGTGCTGGCCGAACTGATCGCCAATTCCTACGACGCGGACGCCACCGAGGTCGAGGTGGTGCTGCCGTGGGGCGCGATGCTGGCCGGAACCATCAGAGCCGCAGACGAACCCGCCTACGAGATCGTGGTGTCCGACAACGGGCACGGCATGACGGCCGCCGAGATCAACGAGCACTATCTGCTGGTCGGATCGGATCGGCGGGTCCGGACCGGCTCGGACCTGTCGCGGGAGCGGCGGCGTCCGGTGATGGGGCGCAAGGGCATCGGGAAGCTCGCCGCTTTCGGCATCTGCCGCACCATCGAGGTGATCACCGCCGGCAGCCGCGACGCCGACCGAACCCCGCTGGGCTGGACCGTCTCCCATATCGTCATGGACCTCGACGACATGCTCTCCGACACCGAGAGCGACTACTTCCCGCGCCCCGGCGCCCTCGACGGCACGTACACCGCCAAACGCGGCACCACCATCATCCTGCGCGACTTCTTTCGCAAACGGGTGAATTCGGGGACCGAGCTGAATCGTCAGCTGGCCGCGCGGTTCGGCATCGAGCGCACGGACTGGCGGGTGGAGGTGCGCAACGCGATCGGCCGGGAGAGCTTCGTACTCAGCCGGTTACCGATCGACGTGATCGAGGAGACCCGCATCGACGTCAGCCGCGTCCCGGTGCGATTCGGACGGCAATTCCTGCCCGTCACTGGTTGGATCGCCTACTCGAAACAGCCCTACCGCGACGAGGCCATGGCCGGGGTGCGCATCTACGCGCGCGGCAAGATCGTCGCGCAGACCCGGGATTTCGGCATCTCCTCCGGATTCACCGGCGAATTCAAACTGCGCTCCTACCTGGTCGGCGCGATCGAGGTGGACTGGCTCGACGATGACGACGACCTGGTCCGCTCCGACCGCCAGGACATCATCTGGAACTCCCCGCGCGGCGAGGCCCTCGCCCAGTGGGGTCAGGCCCTGATCAAGGAGATCGGCCGGCTCGGCGAGAAATCCATTCGCCGTCGCGTCTGGGAGGAATTCGTGGAACGCTCCCGCATCCACGAGACCCTCGACGCCATCGCCCCCGGCGACCGCCTGTTCCGCGAGTCCGTGCTCGATGCCGCGCGAATCCTGGTGGCGCACAAGGATCGAGCCTCGCTCGACGATCCCGCGCACCTGCAGAACATGCTGCGGCTGGCGCTGTCGCTGGGCCCGCAGCGCAGCCTGCTCGACACCCTCAAGGAGATCGCCGAGGACGCCGACCCCGAATTGGATGTGGTGGTAGCGCTGTTCGAGCGGGCCCGGGTGGCCGAGATCTATTCGCTGGGCCAGATCGCCAGCGAGCGGGTCGCGGTGGTGGATCGGCTGCGCTCGCTCATCGACGACCGCCGCTCCCTGGAACGGCCCTTCCAGGAGCTGATCGAATCCGCGCCCTGGCTGCTGGCGCCGGAATGGACCCCGCTGGGCATGAACGAATCCCTCAAACGCGTGCGCGCCAGCTTCGAACGCTGGTACGCACAGAAATTCGGGGCCCCGCTGCTGACCACCACGATCGGCAGCGAGAAACGCGAACCCGATTTCGTGCTGCTGCACGATTCCGGCGAGCTGTGGATCGTCGAGATCAAGCGCATGGACTACCACCTCACCGACGAGGAGTACAACCGCGCGGTCAACTACCTGTACGAACTCGACCACTTCCTCGACGAGAACCCGCGCATCGGTGCGCAATTCCCGCGCCGGCGGCTCACCTTCATCGTGGACCACATCGACCGGCTCGGCCCGGCGTCGCTGTCCTCCCTGGTCAGCGACCAGCGCGTGGACCGCCGCACCTGGCGCGAGCTGCTCGACGCCACCCTGCGCGCACACCGCGACTTCCTCGAACGGGTTTACGCCATGCGCGTTTCCGAGCCGCCGGGGGACGCGGCCTCGAATACGAGAGCGGGCTGAACGGCCACCGCGCCGCACCGCCGCACCGGGCCGGATGGGCGCGACCCGGGAGAGGGCGGCGGTGCGAGGTGCGGGAAATGCGGGTGTCCGGGTCGCAGGGAAGGGCCGGCCCGGACACCCGCCCCGGCGTGCCGCGAAACCTGGTGCACGCGTGCGGGTCCGGCGGCCGGACGCGCACACAGCAGTAATCGAGGGTGGCCGCTGATACGCGGCGGCTCCGGTTCTCGATAACTGTGCAAGGGAGCGCGGGGCGAAGCACAGTCGCATCAGGGCTGGCAGAGCGCGCGACCACCCGCGAGAACCGCGGCCGTGACACCATGGACCGCGACGCGCGCGGGGACGCGATTTGTCCGGTCGGTTCGAGAAGGTTCGGTAATGGTGCACGGCACGGTGAAGTGGTTCGACAGCGAGAAGGGGTTCGGGTTCCTGACCCCGGACGTCGACGGCCCCGACGTGTTCGTGGAGTACACCGCGCTACCCGGCGCCGGATTCCGGTCGCTGGCCGAGGGCCAGCGCGTCGAGTTCGAGGTGCGCGGCTGCAAGCCGGGGCCGGAGGCGGTGGCCGTGCGGGTCATCGCCGGCGCCGACCACTGACGCCCGCGCGCACCGGCCGCCGGGACAAAACCGGCCAGCCGGTGCGGGTGCTCCGCGGCGGATTCCGTCAGCCGCGCACGTGATGCCGGAAGAAGTCGGCCGAGCGGGCCTGTGCCTGCTCGCGCCGGGCCGGATCCACCTTCACGAACTCCAGGGCGGCCCGCTCGAACTCGGCCGAGATGAACTCGGCAATCGGTGCGGGCACCTCCCCGGAACCCATTTCGCGCGTGTGGGCCTTCAATTCCGTCAATTCCCGGACGGACTCCACGAAATCGCTGTTCAGCTCACATTCGCCGAGCAGGGTCGGTAAATGCATCGGGGCGACCGAATTGTCCGGATGTTCGTGTAGCCACCGCAATGCCATTGCGGGGCGCAAAGAATAGAACACCTTTTCAACGAGCGGTTGGAATCGAAGAGACGCCACTGCCGGCGGCCCAGATGCAGGTAATGGCGAGCCACCCGATCCCGGTCCGCGACCTCGTCCGCCAGCGCGCGCAATTCGTCCCGGAATCCGCTGTCACCGCGATACGTGGTCGGCGACATCAGCCATTCGATGAGCACCGCGTTGCCGTTCGCCAGCAGGCGCAGCGCCTTCACCAGATCCCATCCGTTGACATCCAGCAGGCCCACCAAGGGCGTCTCGATGACGTCGCGGCCGGGCCACGGCGTCAGGTAGTCGTCGACCGGCCGGAGGTAGACGAAACGGCAGTCGTAGTCCGAGTCGGGTGACGGAAACCCCCAGGCACGGCTGCCGCTCTCGACGGCGAGCAGCACGTCGACGCGGTGTTCGCGCACGATCCGGTCGAGTTCGCCGTCGATCGTGGCGACCACCGCCGGGTCCATGGAAGCGGGGATCGAGCGCAGGGTCATGGCAGGCGACGGTAGTGCGCGGGATCGTGCTGGTCCATCGGTTTTCCGTGCGCCCGAGACCCCAGAATTAGGGGCGTGATTGTCGTGTTATATGGCGGTAATTCGACACAATATGAACGAGGCCACAGAATTCGGATCCCGTGACGCCGGTCACATCGTGTAAATACCCCGTAACGAGTCGCGAAACACGCCCGATAGGCTCCACGTCAGAAAGTTCGTACGGATTTCAGAAGAGGTATTCCCATGATCCCCGTTATCATTGACACCGGTTCCGCTGCTCTCAGTGGCCTGCTCGACACCGGCTCGGCCGCGCTGCACGGCATCCTGAACACGCTGTGGACCGGTTCTTTCGGTCGCTAAGGACTGCTGACGTCGTTCAATCGACTTTCGAAAGCCCGGCCTCGGACTCCGTAGCTCCGACGCCGGGCTTTCGGGTTTCCATGAGCTGATGATCAGCGGAAATTCGCACTCGAATTTGCGTGTGCGGCGTGCCCGGCAACGCCTCGACCTGGACAGTTGCCCATATTCACGGTCGCCGGTCCGGTGCCGTCCATCGAGACAGCGGCCGGAATCACATTGGCCCGCCGAAGCCGTACCGCGCGGCCCGTTCCGGTCGGCACCGGCCGCGGCCACGCCGAAACCCGCAGTTCACGGCTGTGATGGCGGTTGCCTACCAGGCGGTACAGCGCCGCGATTCTCAGCCCACTAAGCTGACGCCCGTAAATCCCGGATCCCTTCCTCAGGAGTAACCCACCGTGAGCCAAGCAGGCCGTCCTGTTGTTCTGATCGCCGACAAGCTCGCCCAGTCGACCGTCGACGCGCTGGGCTCCGGCGTCGAGGTTCGCTGGGTCGACGGCCCGAACCGTCCGGAGCTGCTGGCCGCCGTGCCGGAAGCCGATGCGCTGCTGGTCCGTTCGGCCACCACCGTCGACGCCGAGGTGCTCGAGGCGGGCAAGAACCTCAAGATCGTCGCGCGCGCCGGCGTCGGCCTCGACAATGTCGATGTGCCCGCGGCCACCGAGCGCGGCGTCATGGTCGTCAACGCGCCGACCTCCAACATCCACACCGCCGCCGAGCACGCCGTCTCGCTGCTGCTCTCGGCCGCGCGCCAGATCCCGGCCGCCGACGCCACCCTGCGCGAGCACACCTGGCAGCGCAGCAAGTTCAACGGTGTCGAGATCTTCGGCAAGACCGTCGGCGTCATCGGCCTGGGCCGCATCGGCCAGCTGTTCGCGCAGCGTCTCGCCGCCTTCGAGACCAAGATCGTCGCGTACGACCCCTACACCTCGCCGGCCCGCGCCGCCCAGCTGGGCATCGAGCTGCTGACCCTGGACGAGGTGCTCGAGCGCGCCGACTTCATCTCCATTCACCTGCCCAAGACTCCTGAGACCAAGGGCATGCTGAACAAGGAGACCCTGGCCAAGACCAAGAAGGGCGTCATCATCGTCAACGCCGCCCGTGGCGGTCTGATCGACGAGCAGGCCCTGGCCGACGCCATCATCTCCGGCCACGTGCGCGGCGCCGGTATCGACGTGTTCGAGACCGAGCCGTCCACCGACAGCCCGCTGTTCGAGCTGCCCCAGGTCGTCGTCACCCCGCACCTGGGCGCCTCCACCGCCGAGGCCCAGGACCGCGCCGGCACCGATGTCGCCAAGTCGGTGCAGCTGGCCCTCGCGGGCGAGTTCGTGCCCGGCGCGGTGAACGTCACCGGTGGCGCGGTCAACGAGATCGTCGCCCCGTGGCTGGACATCGTCCGCAAGCAGGGCGCGCTGCTGGGCGCCCTCGCCGACGAGCTGCCGGTCTCCATCGAGGTCCAGGTGCGCGGCGAGCTGTCCTCGGAAGACGTTGCGGTGCTGGAACTCTCGGCGCTGCGCGGCGTGTTCTCGGCCCTGATCGAGGACTCGGTCACCTTCGTCAACGCCCCGTCGCTGGCCAAGGAGCGCGGCCTGGAGGCCTCGGTCACCACCCACACCGAGAGCCCGACCCACCGCAGCCTGGTCGACCTGCGCGCCGTGTTCGGCGACGGCCGCACCCTGAACGTGGCCGGCACCCTGACCGAGCCCGCCCAGGTCGAGAAGATCGTCAACATCAACGGCCGCAACTACGACATGCGCGCCGAAGGTCTGAACCTGGCCGTGCTCGCCTACGAGGACAAGCCGGGTCAGCTCGGCCGCCTGGCCACCAAGCTCGGCGACGCGGGCATCGACATCCTGGCCGCCCAGCTCACCCAGGACCTGAGCGACGAGGGTGCCACCGTCATCCTCCGCGTCAACAAGGAGGTCCCGGCCGACATCCAGTCCGCCATCGCCGAGGCCGTCGGCGCGGCCAAGGTCGCCCTGGTCAGCCTCGACTGAGCACCCCTCGCATAGCGAAAACGGGCCCCCTCCACAGAAAGTGGAGGGGGCCCGGTGCGTTTCGGCCACGCGACCCTACCGGCGTCGCGATGATGGAACGATGCGTGGAAAGACGCCGCCGACCGAACCGCTGTCCGTGCGGGAACGGCGCACTCTGCTGATCGGGAGCGCTGTCGTGGTCGTGCTGATCGCGGCGGGGGTGGCCGCGTGGGCGGTGTTCGACCATCGACCCGACTATTCGCGCTCCGAGAACGGCTGTGTGACAGTGCTTTCCGCGGGGACGATGGGCGGCCAGCAGCAGCGGGCGTGTGGCGCGCAAGCCCAGGAGTGGTGCCGGACGGTGTCGGCGCAGCAGGACGCGGTGTCGGTGAAGGTGCAACAGGAGTGCCGTCGGGCCGGGGTGCTGCCGTCCGCGCCCTAGTTTCCGGCGCGGACCTGCTCGGCGGCGTCGGACCAGCTGATTCGGTGGTCGAACATCCAGTTCAGTGAGCCGACGCCCTGCTTGGCCGCTCGCTTCAGGAAGAAGGGTGTCAGCAGTCGGACGAGGAGGCGGGCCAGGCCGTTCTGGGCCTTGTCGCCACTGGTCTCCGCTCCGTGCGCGACCACCTTTTCGACGCGGTCGCGGCGGCGGTGCTCGAATTCGGCCAGCGCGCTTGCGGTATCGGGCTGATCGCGCAGGCACAGGGCCAGGGTGACCGCGTCCTCGACGGCCATGGACACGCCCTGGCCCGAGGACGAGGCGACGGCGTGGGCGGCGTCGCCGATGATGACCATGGAGTCGGAGTGCCAGGTGGCGACCGAGGGCATGTCGTACTGGTTGAAGCCCGTGACGAAACCCGCGTCGGGGGTGGCGGCGACGATGCGGGCGGCCGGGCCGCGATCGGCGGCGAGCAGGCGCGTCAGATCTTCGCGCCACTGTGCGGGCGAGGTGTCGGTCAGGGCCTGCTTCGAAAGCTCCTGCTCGCCGGGCATATTGGCGAACCACCAGATCTCGCCGGTGGGGGCGACCAGATAGCCGAAGAAGGCCTTCTTGCCGAAGATCATGTTGTAAACGCCGGGGCGCAAACCGAGTTCGCGGTGCAGCTCCGGGTCGGTCACGAAGCCGCCGAGCCCGTAGACGCCCAGGTAGTGGGCCTGCGGTGCGGTCGGATCGATGATCTCCCGAGTGCGGGAACGGATTCCGTCCGCGCCGACGAGCAGATCGCCCTCGGCCCGGCTGCCGTCGGCGAAGGTCGCGACGACACCGTGGCCGGCGGTGGGCCGCGCGTCGACCAGGCGCTTGCCGAATTCGTAGCGGATACCGCGGCGCACCGCTTCGGCATTGAGCGCCCGGTAGAGGTCGCGGCGCTTGACGCTGTGGGTGACGGTGCCGTCGGGCAGGGTGCCGCCGATCGGCATGTCGGTGATGTGCTTGCCGCCGCTGGTGTAGAACGACAGCGTGTCGGTCGGGTGGCCGACATTCATGACGAGGTGGTGGGCGTCGATCTCGGCGAGCGCGGAGAGTCCGTTCACGGCGACCGTCAGATACGCGCCGATCTGTTCGGCGGCCGCGTCCTCGTATGCCTCATAGATGACCGGTTCCCAGCCGGCCTTCTGCAAGGCCATGGCGGTCACGGGTCCGGCGATCCCGCCGCCGATGATCAGCGCTTTCTTCATGGCCGTGTCTCCCTCTGAAGTCTCTTGGTCGTGATGTATCTTGGTAATCAAGATATAGATAGTTTGACTGTCAAGAGGTTTGAATGTCAAGAGAAAATCTGGAGGAGCTGATCGCGCAGGTGGGGCGGGAATCCCAGGCCCTGCAGGCGGCCGTCGACGATGTCGATCAGGCCGCCGCCACCGCGTTCGGCGTCAATCGCACCGACCTGCGGTGCCTGGAAGTGCTGGTCCGAGGCGAATCCACCCCCGGTGCGCTCGCGGCGGAACTGGGCCTCACCAGCGGCAGCGTGACCACGATGCTGGATCGGCTGGTCAAACTCGGCCACGTCACCCGGGAGCCGGAACCGGGGGACCGCCGCAAGGTGCTGGTCCGGATCACGCCCGCGACCATGGCGCAGGCGTGGCAGATCTACGGTCCGATCGCCGAGGAGGGTGCGTCGGAGATGGCTGGATACCGCGAAGCGGAACTGCGCATCATTCTGGACTTCCTCGTCCGCAGCCGTGAACTCCAGCAACGCCATCGGGCGCGAATCTCGGGTGATCCCACTGGTTGGGAGTGATTCGCCCTGGTGAAAGGGGTTGTGGGCCTACCCGCTATCGTGACGCGTGGACTCTCCTGCCAGCGGAGCGGATCATTCGAAACGGAGCATGGATTTCATGAAACTGGCTGTCATTCCGGGCGACGGTATCGGCCCCGAGGTCATCGCCGAGGCGCTCAAGGTGCTCGACGTGGTGGTGCCCGGTGTCGAGAAGACCGAATACGACCTGGGAGCCAAGCGGTTCCATGCCACCGGCGAGATCCTCCCGGAGAACGTGATCCCGGAGCTCAAGCAGCACGACGCCATCCTGCTGGGCGCCATCGGCGACCCGTCGGTGCAGTCCGGCCTGCTCGAGCGCGGCCTGCTGCTGCGCACCCGCTTCGAGCTGGACCACCACGTGAACCTGCGCCCCTCGAAGCTGTACCCGGGCGTCACCAGCCCGCTGGCCTCGAACCCGGACATCGACTTCGTGGTCGTGCGTGAGGGCACCGAGGGCCCCTACACCGGCACCGGCGGCGCGATCCGCGTCAACACCCCGCACGAGGTGGCCACCGAGGTCTCCACCAACACCCGCTTCGGCGTCGAGCGCGTGGTCCGCTACGCCTTCGAGACCGCCCGCAAGCGCCGCAAGCACCTGACCCTGGTGCACAAGAACAACGTGCTGGCCTTCGCCGGCTCGCTGTGGTCGCGCACCGTGGCCGAGGTCGGCGCCGAGTACCCGGACATCGAAACCGCCTACCAGCACATCGATGCCGCCACCATCCACATGGTCACCGACCCGGGCCGCTTCGACGTGATCGTCACCGACAACCTGTTCGGCGACATCATCACCGACCTGGCCGCCGCCGTCTCCGGTGGCATCGGCCTGGCCGCCTCGGGCAATATCGACGCCTCGGGCACCAACCCGTCGATGTTCGAGCCGGTCCACGGTTCGGCCCCCGACATCGCGGGCCAGTCCAAGGCCGACCCGACCGCCGCCATCCTGTCGGTGTCGCTGCTGCTGAACCACCTCGGCAAGACCGAGGAGGCCGTCCGCATCGAGGCCGCCGTCGCCAAGGATCTGGCGTCGCGCTCGGGCGCCGCGTCGACCGTCGAGGTCGGCGACCGGATCGCCGCGTCGCTCTAGGGATTACGAGCGCCGCTCCCGAAACAGACGACTGAGCCCCCGTTCCCGCGCCGCGGGACGGGGGCTTCGTCGTACCTCCGGCCCGGCCGACATGCCATCCTGGGAGACGGTTTCGTGAAATCGGCTGGGGCAGTTGCCCGTTTCGCCCGGATAGTGAGGCGCATCGCACAATTGCATTCGGATGCGAAAACGTAACGGGTGCAGCTCTTCCGGATTTGCCGCGAATCAGCGGCTACCGGGAACCCCTGGGCACCAACGGGACTGCGGCCAGCGCGATCAGCGCCGTCAGCAGGTACGTCACCGGGAAACCGGCCGCGGTGATCAAGGCGCCGAACACCGGGGCGACCGCGGCCGCCGCCAGATTCTGGCCCGTGTTCTGGATACCCAGTCCGCGACCCGACCAATACGGGCCCGCGATCTCGGCCACCGCGGTGAAGGCCAGCCCGTTGTCGGCGACGGTGATCACCGAGGCCGCGATCAGGATCGGCACCGCCGCCCACCACTGCTGGGTCCAGGCCGCTACCGCGAAGGCGGACAGGCAGATTGCGGCCGCGACCGCCACCGTGCGCAGCGGCCGCAACCGGCTGCCCGCCCGGTCCGACCAGACGCCCGCGCCGATGCGCCCGCCCGCGCCCAGGATCTGGGTGGCCGTGACCAGCGCGCCCGCCGCGGCCAGCGACAGGCCGACATCCCGGTGCAGCCACAACAGGCCGAACGTCCAGATGGTGGCCTGCGGGATCACCAGCAGCACCGACACCACGTGGATGCGCAGCAGCGTGGAGTCGCCGCGGTACGGATTGGCGGGACGCCCTGAGCCCCCGGCGGATTCGGGCCGCGGCGGATCCACGATCCCGATCAGGCAGCTGATCGCGGCCGCGCCCGCCATCACCGCGGGCACCAGCACCGCCGTCGAGAACCCGTGCGCCGCAGCGACGGCGGGGATCGCCATCGCCCCGATGGCCACCCCCAGCGGCTGCGCGGTCTGCCGGATCCCCATGGCCAGCCCGCGCTGATCGGGCGGGAACCAGCCCACGATCACCCGTCCGCTGGCGCCGTTGGTGCTGCCCGCGCCCGCCCCGGCCAGGAACAGCAAGGCCCCCAGCGCAACGTAGTTCGAGACGCCGGCGGCCGCGACGCCGGCCACGAACATCACCGCCGGGCCGGCGACCAGCGCCTTGCGCTCGCCCACCTGATCGACGACCCAGCCCCACGCGATCAGCGTGCAGCACAGTCCGACCAGCGGCATCGCGACCAGCAGGCCCGCGGTGGTCAGCGACAGTCCGCGCTGGGTCAGCGCGGGCAGCAGGAAGGCCGCGCCGTTCACCATCACGGCGCTGGCGCTCTGGGCGAAGACGCCGAGGCCCAGCATGGTCCACCGTCGAGCCGTACCCATCTCCGTCACGGTGGTCATGACTTCACCTCGCGTCTCACTATGTGGAACTGATGTCTTACTCTTTGAACATTGGGTCTTACGGTACACCTGGTGCGCAAGCCGATTTCCGGGGCGAGCTGTCGATTTGCTCACACCTCCGAGGTGATCTCGAGATGCCTCGGGCGCACCCCGAGTTCGGTTGCGTATAAGGGCTTTCCACATTTCGGACGAGGCGCTGCGGGCCGGTATGCCGCCCGCCGCCAGGGCCTTCGCGCGCCCCCGCTCGGCCACTCGGCCGCGGCCCGTCCCCGCCCCGCGGTCGGGCGCGTTCGGGCAGGTCGAAGCCGGTCGATAGGATGCCAACCATGCGCCTAGGTCGAGTTGCCAGCCCAGATGGAGTCGCTTTCGTCAGCATCGAAGGCGACGGTTCCGACGCCGTCGCCCGCGAGATCGCCGAACACCCGTTCGGTACCCCGACCTTCACCGGTCGCAGCTGGCCGCTGGCCGATGTGCGCCTGCTGGCCCCCATCCTGGCCAGCAAGGTGATCTGCATCGGCAAGAACTACGCCGCGCACGCCGAGGAGATGGGCGGCCCGGCCCCGGCCGACCCGGTCATCTTCATGAAGCCCAGCACCTCGATCCAGAGCCCCAACGCCCCGATCATCCTGCCGCCCAGTTCTTCTCAGGTGGACTACGAGGGCGAACTGGCGATCGTGATCGGCCGCCCCTGTAAGGACGTGCCCGCCGCCCGCGCCAACGAGGTCATCCTGGGTTACACCGTCGCCAACGACGTCACCGCCCGCGACCAGCAGCGGCACGACGGCCAGTGGACCCGCGCCAAGGGCTACGACACCTTCTGCCCGCTCGGCCCCTGGATCGAGACCGCCCTGGACCCTTCGGATCTGGAGATCGTCACCGAGGTCGACGGCCAGGTGAAACAGCGCAGTCGCACTTCACTTCTGCTGCACGATATTCCGAAGCTCATCGAGTGGGTCACCACCGTAATGACCTTGCTCCCGGGCGATGTCATCCTCACCGGCACCCCGGAGGGCGTCGGCCCGCTGCAGGCCGGTCAGACCGTGTCGGTGACCGTGTCCGGTATCGGCACCCTGTCCAATCCCGTTGCCGCCAAGCGCTGAACGAAAGAGAGCCATGTCTGACGTCCGGGTTCGTTTCTGCCCGTCACCCACCGGCACACCGCACGTGGGCCTGGTCCGCACCGCCCTGTTCAACTGGGCCTTCGCGCGCCACCACGGCGGCACCTTCGTCTTCCGCATCGAAGACACCGACGCCGCACGCGATTCCGAGGAGTCCTACGCGGCCATCCTCGACGCCCTGCGCTGGCTCGGCCTGACCTGGGACGAAGGGCCCGAGGTCGGCGGCCCCTACGAGCCCTACCGGCAGTCGCAGCGCCGCGACCTCCACCTCGACGTGGTGCGGCGCCTGCTGGCGGCGGGGGAGGCCTACGAATCCTTCTCCACTCCAGAGGAAGTCGAGGCCCGCCACAAGGCCGCCGGCCGCGACCCCAAGCTGGGCTACGACAACTTCGACCGCGACCTGACCGCCGAGCAGATCGCCGCCTACAAGGCCGAGGGCCGCCCCGCGGTGATCCGCCTGCGCATGCCCGACCGCGACCTCACCTGGAACGACCTGGTGCGCGGTGAGACCACCTTCCGCGCGGGCGTGGTCCCCGACTTCGCGCTCACCCGCGGCAATGGCGATCCGCTCTATACGCTGGTCAACCCGGTCGACGACGCGATGATGAAGATCACCCACGTGCTGCGCGGCGAGGACCTGCTCTCGTCCACCCCGCGCCAGCTCGCGCTCTACGACTCGCTGCGCCGAATCGGCGTCGCGGAGTTCACCCCGGAGTTCGGGCATCTGCCCTTCGTGATGGGGCAGGGCAACAAGAAGTTGTCCAAGCGCGATCCGGAGTCGAATCTCTTCCATCACCGCGACCGCGGGTTCATTCCCGAGGGTTTGCTGAATTATCTGGCGCTGCTCGGCTGGAGCATCGCCGATGATCATGACGTCTTCTCCATGACGGAGATGGTGGCGGCCTTCGATATCTCGAAGGTGAATTCGAATCCGGCCCGATTCGATCAGAAGAAGGCCGACGCTTTGAACGCCGAACATATTCGGTTGCTGAACCCCGGTGATTTTGCTCACCGGCTGCGCGAGTACCTCACCGGACACGGACATATCGGCGCCGAGATCGACGAGAAGCTGTTCGAAACCGCGGCCGATCTCGTGCAGACCCGGATCAAGGTGCTCGGCGATGCCTGGGATCTGCTGAAGTTCCTGTTCATCGCGCCCGAAGAGTTCGCCATCGACCCGGCGGCGAAGGAAAAGAACCTGGGCGTCGACGCCGTTCCGGTGCTGCAAGCGACGGTGCGTGCGCTGGAAGGCGTCTCCGAATGGGCCACGGCCCCGCTGGAGACGGCGCTGAATACCGCGCTCATCGACGAGTTGGAGCTCAAGCCGCGCAAGGCGTTCACGCCCGTGCGCGTCGCGGTGACCGGATCCCACATCAGCCCGCCGCTCTACGAGTCGATGGAACTGCTGGGTCGCGAGGTCACCATGGACCGGTTGCGCGCGGCGCTGGCCGAGATCGCCTGAGATAGTCGGAAATGATGCACAAACCGGCCTCTGACCAGCCGGTTTGTGCATCTACCGGGGGATGCTGCTAATCTTCTTCTCGGCCGGAAAGCGGTCAGGAACTTCCCCCGGGGAGAGCCTGAAAGCCCAGGTCAATGGGGTATGGTGTAATTGGCAACACAGCTGATTCTGGTTCAGCCATTCTAGGTTCGAGTCCTGGTACCCCAGCTGAGAGAGCTCCGGCTCTCGAATTCGAGAAGCTCCGGCTGGTTGTGAAATCTGCCGGAATCTCATCCTGGTCCCGTCGTCTAGCGGCCTAGGACGCCGCCCTCTCAAGGCGGTAGCGCGGGTTCAAATCCCGTCGGGACTACAAAGTGAAGGCCCCCAGCCGATCGGCTGGGGGCCTTCACTGTTTCCGTGGCTCTACGGCTCCTGGCCGTGGGTGCTGCCGCCCAGCGGCATCGCGGGCAGGCCCAGTTTGCGGTGATCCCAGGTGCGGGTCCGCTCCGGCACCACGCGCACGGCGACCCGCTTGTGCAGCATCTGCTCCACGAACGGCTTCATCTCTTCGCTGTAGGGCCCGGTGTAGCGCTCCCAGACGCTGATTCCCACCTTGAACAGCGCTTCGGGGTCCTCGACGACCTCCGCGCGGCCCTCGATGGAAATGCCGCGCAACTGGTCGTAGGTCTCGCCGGCCTCGACCATCACGGTGATCCGCGGATCGCGCCGCAGATTCACCGTCTTCTGGGCCTTGGCCTTGGTCTCGAACCAGATCTCGCCGTCGATGAGCGCGTACCACATGGCGACCAGGTGTGGCCTGCCCTCGGCGCTCAGCGTGGCCATGGTGGCGACCCGGCTGCGCTCGAGGAATCCCGCGATCTCCTCGTCGGACATCACGATCTGCGCGCGTTGATTAACTCCCATGGGCCGACTGTAATTTACGGCGTATGAGCGCGGTCACAGTGGCCATTTCCTGCCGAGTGGAACCGGTTGCCGGAAACGCCGCAGCCCCCGCCGGGAATCGGCGGGGGCCGCGATCGGCGCCCGGGTGGGTCACCGGGACTGTCGAGCTGCGACTGAGGCTGTCGTGACGGCTGCGGCCACCCCGAGGGTTACCCCGGGCGCTCAAAGTCCGTCAGAGGCGCTTGTGGAGGGCATCGGCGGCGGCCACCAGATCGGCGGCCCAGCGCGCGCCCGGCCGGCGGCCCATGCGGTCGATGGGTCCGGAGACCGAGACGGCCGCGATGACCGTGCCCGCGGCGTCGCGGACCGGCGCGGACACGCTGGCCACGCCGGCCGCGCGCTCGGCGGCGCTCTGCGCCCAGCCGCGCCGGCGGACCTCGGCCAGCGCCCGCTCGCCGAAGACGGCCTCGGGCAGGATGGTCCGCTGCGATTCGGGATCGGCCCAGGCCAGCAGTACCTTCGCGGCGGAGCCGGCGGTGAGCGGTAGTCGCGCGCCGATGGGCACGGTGTCGCGCAGGCCCGCGGCCGGTTCCATGGCGGCCACGCAAACCCGGGCGTTGCCGTCGCGGCGGTAGAGCTGAACGCTCTCGCCGGTGATCTCGCGCAGGCGCGGAAGAATTGTCGAAGCGGCGTCGAGCAGGGGATCGCTGGCGGTTGTCGCCAGTTCCGACAGGGCCGGTCCGGGACGCCACAGACCCTGGCTGTCGCGGGCCAGCATCCGATGCGTTTCCAGGCCCACGGCCAGGCGATGCGCGGTGGCCCGGGGCAGGCCGGTGCGGGCGCAGAGCTCGTTGAGGCCGCAGGGTTGCTCGGCTACGGCGTGCAGGACGGCCATCGCTTTGTCCAGAACACCGATACCGCTATGCTGTCTCATAGAACGATATTAGCGTCTCGCATGTTGGGAAGGTCAAATTGACCGCGCGGCAAACCGGCCGCTCCCCGGCGCGGACGCGAGCCCCGTGTCACCAGCCCGGGCACGGAATGTCTATCGAGAGGTGATGGAGCTATGGCCGACCGGCCACGCACTCTGGCGGAGAAGGTCTGGGACGAGCACGTCGTCGTCCGCGGCGAAGGCGAAGGCGAGCACCGCCAGCCCGATCTCATCTACATCGATCTGCACCTGGTGCACGAGGTGACCAGCCCGCAGGCGTTCGACGGTCTGCGCGCCGCGGGCCGCCCGGTGCGCCGCCCGGACCTCACCATCGCCACCGAGGACCACAACGTCCCGACCGTCGACATCGACAAGCCGATCGCCGACCCGATCTCGCGCCTGCAGGTCGAGACCCTGCGCAAGAACTGCGAGGAATTCGGTGTCCGCCTGCACTCGATGGGTGATCTCGAGCAGGGCATCGTGCACGTGGTGGGCCCGCAGCTGGGCCTGACCCAGCCGGGAACCACGGTGGTGTGCGGTGATTCGCACACCTCCACCCACGGCGCGTTCGGCGCGCTGGCGATGGGTATCGGCACCTCGGAAGTGGAACACGTGCTGGCGACGCAGACTTTGTCGTTGCGCCCGTTCAAGACGATGGCCATCAATATCGACGGGCAGCTGCCGCACGGCGTCACCGCCAAGGACGTGATCCTGGCGGTCATCGCGCAGATCGGCACCGGCGGCGGTCAGGGCTATGTGCTGGAGTACCGCGGCGAGGCCGTGCGCTCCATGTCCATGGAGGCCCGGATGACCATGTGCAACATGTCGATCGAGGCCGGCGCCCGCGCGGGCATGGTGGCCCCCGACGAGATCACCTACGAGTACCTGAAGGGCCGTCCGCACGCCCCGCAGGGCGCGGACTGGGATGCCGCCGTGGCCGCCTGGGACGCCCTGAAGACCGACGAGGGTGCGGTTTTCGACGTCGAGGTGCACCTGGACGCCTCGGCGCTGACCCCCTTCGTGACCTGGGGCACCAACCCGGGACAGGGTGCGCCGCTGGGCGACTCGGTGCCGGATCCGGAGCAGATCGTCGACGAGAACGAGCGTGCGGCGGCCGAGAAGGCGCTGCAGTACATGGACCTGCAGCCGGGTACCCCGCTGCGGGACGTCGCCGTGGACACGGTTTTCGTGGGTTCGTGCACCAACGGCCGGATCGAGGATCTGCGCGCGGTCGCGGACATTCTGAAGGGCCGCAAGGTCGCGGGCGGGGTGCGCATGCTGATCGTCCCGGGCTCGATGCGGGTGCGAGTGCAGGCGGAAAAGGAGGGGCTGGGCGAGATTTTCACCGCCGCGGGCGCGGAATGGCGTCAGCCGGGCTGCTCGATGTGCCTGGGTATGAACCCGGATCAGCTTTCCCCCGGTCAGCGCTGTGCTGCCACCTCGAACCGGAACTTCGAAGGGCGACAGGGCAAGGGCGGCCGTACGCACCTGGTCTCGCCGCTGGTCGCCGCGGCCACCGCGGTGCGCGGAACCCTGTCCTCACCTGCGGATCTGAACTGATCGCCCGCCGGTAGCGGCTCAGAATCCGCTGCCCCCACTGACTCAGGAGAATCAACGATGGAAGCCTTCAAGGTCCACAAGGGGATCGGTGTTCCGTTGCGCCGATCCAATGTCGACACCGACCAGATCATCCCGGCGGTCTATCTGAAGCGCGTAACCCGAACGGGTTTCGAGGACGGCCTGTTCGCCGCTTGGCGGACCGATCCGAACTTCATTCTGAACACCGAGCCCTACAACCGGGCCAGTGTGCTGGTCGCTGGTCCGGATTTCGGGACCGGATCCTCACGTGAGCACGCGGTTTGGGCCCTCAAGGACTACGGGTTCCGGGTCGTCATCTCCTCTCGCTTCGCCGACATCTTCCGCGGGAACGCGGGCAAGGACGGGCTTCTGACGGCCCGGATGGCGCAGAGCGATGTGGAATTGCTCTGGAAGTTGCTCGAGGAACAGCCGGGATTGGAATTGGCGGTGGACCTCGAGGCGCGCACCGTGTCGGCCGGAACCGTCGTGTTGCCGTTCGATATTGACGACTACACGCGGTGGCGGCTGCTGGAAGGCCTGGACGACATCGGTCTCACTCTGCGGCACAGCGACGAGATCGACCAGTTCGAAAACGCAAGGCCGACATGGAAACCCGCAACCATTCCGGCCCGTATTTCGCAGACGTAATCATTGATGGGCGTTAGCTGAACGCCCTCAAACCCGGTAGCTGAGCGTGTGCCATGCGTCATGTATTTCCGCGTGGCACATAGACTCTTGCCCGGAAAGGGTTTACCGTGGTACCTAGTCGGTCCGACGACGGGCCATTAGTCTGCGGAGGATTCAATGAACAAGGCGGAACTGATCGATGTTCTGACCGAGAAGTTGGGTACTGACAGGCGCACCGCTACCGCTGCAGTCGAGCAGATGGTCGACACGATCGTGCGTGCTGTGAACAAAGGTCAGAGCGTCACCATCACGGGATTCGGTGTCTTCGAACAGCGGAAGCGCGCGGCTCGGGTTGCTCGTAACCCGCGCACCGGCGAAACCGTCAAGGTGAAGCCGACTTCGGTCCCGGCCTTCCGTCCCGGCGCGCAGTTCAAGGCGATCATCGCGGGCAAGCAGAAGATCGCCTCGAGCGGCCCGGCCGTGAAGCGTGGTGTGGCTGCCCCGGTTTCGGGCAAGGCCGGTGCGAAGAAGACCACCGCCAAGAAGACGGCGAAGAAGGCCGCGACCAAGGCTCCGGCCAAGACCACCGCCAAGAAGGCGGCGTCGAAGGCTCCCGCCAAGAAGGCCGCCGTGAAGAAGACGGTCGCCAAGAAGGCCGCCGTCAAGAAGACGGTCGCCAAGAAGGCTCCGGCCAAGGCCGCTGCGGTCAAGAAGGCCGTGGTTGCCAAGAAGGTCGCCGCTTCGAAGGCCACCACCGCCAAGAAGGCGGCCAAGAAGGCTCCCGCCAAGAAGACCGCGGCCAAGCGCACCGCGCGCCGTTAATACGGCCACAACCCGTCTCTGACGGGGGTTTTCGAGCAGGACGACACGTGAAACGGCCCGGCAGCGCCGGGCCGTTTCGCATGTCCGGGGGCAGGTTTCCGGTCGCCTGGGGGCCGGTGGGGGCCGATTAGGGGGTGGAATCGGCTATGCGCGGGGTGGATTCGGCCGGACAGAGACCGGTACGGCAGCGTTCCAAGGATTCTCGGCGGACCGGCCGCGGGTTCCCCACCGGTCACGTGGCCCGTCGGGAACCCGCTTGACGCCTCAAGCCTCGGGGAGATCGGTCGGCGTCAGGACGCGGTCGAGATGGTCGGCGGCGATCAGGCGGCCGCCGTTGAACGACAGCACCCAGACGCTGGCCTTGCGGTTGCGGGCCGGTGGCAGGCTGACGCCGTCCTCGGCGGCCCACCACTCCAGGAGATCGGGAATCACCTTGCCCTGACTGGAGATCACCCGTACGGAGTCGCCGGAGACCAGGTCGCGGGCGCGTTTGCGGGCGGCATCGGGTGCTGCCGCGTAACCGGATTCGGAGAACAGCGGTTCCAATTCGATGTCGGTACCGAGTTCTTCGGCCAGTGGGGTCACGGTTTGGACACAGCGGACCGGTGGGGCGGAGACGATTTCGGTCGCGCCGAAGGCGAGCAGGTTGGGCACCAGGGCGCGAGCCTGTGCGCGACCGGCCTTTTCGAGTGGCCGCAGGTCGTCGTCGCCGCCGTAGCGGGAGCTACGACCGGCCTTGGCGTGCCGGACCAGCAGCAGGGTGGCGGTATCGGCGGGCTGGCGCTGGAAATTCCGGATGATGCTGCGATCCATGGGATAGGAGACGGCGTCCATCACCCGGTCGAGGCGGTACCAGTGCAGGACGTCGACTTCCGGGTTGGACTCGAACGCCCCGTCGAGGACCTCGGCGGCCCAGTAGTCGACCCGTTTCAACTTCCGATGCCCGGGGATCGGATACGTCACGTGGCCGAGATAGCGGCCCAGGCGCGAATTCAGGCCGGTTTCCTCGGCGACCTCGCGGACGGCCGTGATCACCGGCGTCTCACCGGGATCCAGCTTGCCCTTGGGCAGCGACCAGTCGTCGTATTTGGGGCGGTGTACCAGCGCGATCTCGACGGTGTCGGTCCCGGGCGCGTGCCGCCACAACACGGCGCCCGCCGCGAGGATATTCGCTTTGACCGGTGGGTCGGTGAATTCGGCGGCGGGCGCTTTGTCAGCTCGGCTCACTGGCGGTCCGGACGACGCAGCCGCATGAGGTACTCCTGGTGGTCGCGAATCTGATCGGAGGGCACGTCGGGGCCGGGCTGGGCCTGCCAGCCGCCGTCGGGGCCCAGCACCCAGCAGCGGGTGGCGGGGTTGGTGGCGGAGTCGAACACCTGTCCGAGCTGATCGCACAGGCGCGGATCCTTCACCTGGGCCAGCACTTCCACGCGCCGGTCCAGGTTGCGGTGCATCATGTCGGCTGAGCCGATCCAGTATTCGTTCTGCGCCTGGAAGTGCAGCACGCGCGAATGTTCCAGGTAGCGCCCGAGAATCGACCGCACCTCGATGTTCTCGCTCATGCCGGGGACGCCGGGGCGCAGCGCGCAGATGCCGCGCACCACGATCTCGACGGGCACCCCGGCCTGGGAGGCGCGGTAGAGCGCGTCGATGACCTGCTCGTCGACGATGGCGTTGGCCTTCACTCGGATTCGCGCGTCCGCGCCCTCGCGCGCCAGTTCGATCTCGCGTTCGATGCGCTCGATGATCCCGGCCCGCACCCCGACCGGGGCGACCAGCAGGTTGCGGTAGCTGGCCTTTCGCGAATAGCCGGTCAGCGAGTTGAACAGGTCGGTGAGGTCGGCGCCGATCTCCGGTGCGGCGGTGAGCAATCCGACGTCCTCGTACAGGCGCGCGGTCTTCGGGTTGTAATTACCGGTGCCGATGTGACAGTAGCGACGGATGGTGGCACCCTCGCGCCGCACCACCAGGCAGGTCTTGCAGTGCGTCTTCAGCCCGACCAGGCCGTAGACCACGTGCACGCCGGCCTGCTCCAGCGCCCGAGCCCATTTGATGTTGGCCTGCTCGTCGAAGCGGGCCTTGATCTCGACCAGCGCGACCACCTGCTTGCCCGCCTCGGCGGCGTCGATGAGCGCGTTGACGATGGGGGAGTCACCGGAGGTGCGGTACAGGGTCTGCTTGATGGCCAGCACCTGCGGGTCGGCGGCGGCCTGTTCGATGAACCGCTGCACGCTGGTGGAGAAGGAGTCGTAGGGGTGGTGCACCAGCACGTCGCCCTCGCGCAGGGCGGCGAAAACGTTTCGGGGCGTTTCGCGTTCGCCGAAGGCGGGCGGGGTGGCCGGGACGTAGGGGGCGTCCTTGAGCAGGGGGCGGTCCACGCCGTAGACCTGCCACAGGCACGACAGGTCGAGCAGGCCGGGGACCTGGATGACGTCGGCCGGGTCCACGTCGAGTTCGCGCAGCAGCAGGTCGAGCATGTGTTCGGTCATGTCGTCGGAGACTTCGAGCCGCACCGGGGATCCGAAGCGCCGGCGAGCGAGTTCGCGTTCGAGAGCCTGCAGCAGGTCCTCGTCGCGGTCCTCCTCGACCTCCAGTCCGGCGTTGCGGGTGATGCGGAACGAATGCTGTTCCACCACTTCCATTCCCGGGAACAGCTGATCCAGGTGGGCGGCGATCAGCTCCTCCATGGGGAGGAACGCGGCGGTGGACGGGCCTTGTGCCGCAGCGGAATCACGGTTCGAGGTGGTGCTGCCCGCGCCGGTGCGGCGGACCCGTACGAAGCGATCTACGTTGTCGGGCACCTTGACTCGCGCGAAGTGCTCGCCCCCGGTGGCCGAATCCTTCACGGTCACGGCGAGATTGAGACTCAGTCCGCTGATGTAGGGGAACGGGTGGGCCGGGTCGACCGCCAGCGGGGTCAGCACCGGGAACACCTGATCCTGGAAATACCCGGACAGGCGCTGCTTTTCGGCGTCGTCCAGCTCGGCCCAGCGGATGATGTCGATGCCCTCGGCGGTCAGTGCCGGCAGCACCTGGTCCAGGAAGACGTGCGCGTGCCGCTCGGCGAGCTGCTGGGTGCGCACGGCGATCATCTCGAGCTGCTCGGTGGGGGACAGCCCGTCCGAGGACCGCACCGACAGGCCGGTCTCGGCGCGGCGCTTCAGGCCCGCCACCCGGACCATGTAGAACTCGTCCAGATTCGACGCGAAAATGGCGAGGAACTTTGCGCGTTCGAGCAAGGGCTGGGAATGGTCCTCGGCCAGCGCCAGCACGCGGGCGTTGAAATCGAGCCAGCTCAGTTCTCGGTTGACGTACCGGTCCGCGGGCAGCGGCGGTATCGCGGTGGGCGGTGGGGTTGCCGCGGGCGGCGCCGCCGGTAGTAGCGGCGATTGCTTGACGGTTTCCGTATCGCTCACTCTCACGATCATTCCTTATGTCGTGGGTGGGGTGCCGTTCTGACACCGTCCATTGCAGTGCAGATCACGCTGCGTCAGGACAGTGACGACTCGGCCCGGCACCTGTCCCCGGTTCCATGACACGCCTGCGACACGCCGATTTCTCGGAGTAGCGCGCTGGTGGCTCGCCCGACGCCGAGCGCCACGGCGCGCTCGAGATCCGCCGCGGTATCGACGTCCTGCCGCAGCCCCGGCCACTCGCCCAGCACCTCCACCGCGCCGCCGGCGATATGGCGGCGCGCGGAGTCCGGACCGAAAAGCGGGTTCAGCGCGGCATTCAGCGGATCGTCACCGCCGCCGCGCACCAGCAGGGCGACGGTGCCGCTGCCGTCGTGATCGGTGACCACCGAACGGTGATGCCGGGCGCTGCGCAGCAGCTCGCCGAGTTCGGCCGCGCGCAGTGCGGGCAGATCCGCTTGCAGGGCAAGCAGATCGACGGCCCCGTGCGCGCGCCGCACCCCCTCCGCGCCCGCGGCCAAGGCGGCGTTGAGTCCGCTGGTGTGCGGGGCGATGACCTCGGGCTCGGGATGGACTCGCGCGCCCAGGGCGCGGACCACGCCGGCGACGGTCGGGTCCGGCGTCACCACGGTCACCGAGGCGATCGCCGGTGTCGACACCGCCGCGGTCACCGTGTCCTCGAGCATGGCCAGCACGAGTCGCGGCCGGTACTCGGGAGCCAGCCCATCGGCCAGCCGGCTCTTGGCCAGTCCCAGGCTCTTCACAGCGATGACCGCGTGCACGGACGGGTGCATGCCCGAATCCTCCCACTCCAAGATGACGGGTGTGTGAGCGGCGTCGAATTCCGCGCTGACGTCACAACGGGCGTGGCTCACAGGACGCGCGCATATATTTGTCACATGGCAAGGGCAGCGGTGTTGGGAGCGGGGTCATGGGGGACCGCGTTCGCGAAGGTGTTGGCGGAGGCGGGAACCGAGACCACCATGTGGGCTCGGCGGCCGGAGGTGGCGAAGGTGCTCGCGACCGAGCATCGCAATCCCTGGTATCTGCCGGATGTCGCGTTGCCGCCGCTGGCCGCGACCGATGACCCGGCGGTCGCGCTCGACGGGGCCGACATCGTGGTGCTGGCGGTGCCCTCGCAGTCGCTGCGCACGAATCTGGCGGCCTGGAAGGACCTGATCCCGCCCGAATCCACGCTGCTGAGTCTGGCCAAGGGCATCGAGACCGGCACCCTGTTGCGCATGAGCCAGGTGATCGCGGAGGTCTCCGGCGCCGACCCGAGCCGCATCGCGGTGCTGTCGGGCCCGAACCTCTCGCACGAGATCGCGGCCGGGCAGCCCGCCGCTACCGTGATCGCCTGCCCGGACGTGGCGCGCGCCGAGGCGGTGCAGCACGCGTGTGCCACCGGCTATTTCCGGCCGTACACCAATTCCGACGTGATCGGCTGCGAGATCGGCGGGGCGTGCAAGAACGTCATCGCGCTCGCCTGCGGTATCGCCTCGGGAATGGGGTTGGGCGACAACTCGGTTGCCACCCTCATCACGCGCGGGCTGGCCGAGATCATCCGGCTCGGGGTGGCGGTCGGCGCGGAGCCGGTCACCTTCGCGGGTCTGGCCGGTGTCGGCGACCTGGTGGCTACCTGCACCTCGCCGCTGTCGCGCAATCGGTCCTTCGGGCGCGCACTGGGCGCGGGCGGCACCATGGAGACCGCGCTGCAGGCGACTCATGGCCAGGTCGTCGAGGGTGTGAAGTCCTGCACATCGGTGCGGGCGCTGGCCGCGGCGCACGGCGTGGAGATGCCGCTGACCAATGCGGTGCATCAGGTGTGCCACGAGGGTCTCTCCGCAGCCGAGGCGGTCGGGCAACTGCAGGGGCGTCGCCTCAAATCCGAGTGAACCCGCCCCCGGCCGCGGGCGACCGTGTCGAGGGGCCGGGACGACCGCGTAACACTGCCGCCACATTCGACCGGGTACGGTTCGGGGCATGACCAACAGGACCAGGGTGGCGGTGGTGTTCGGCGGCCGCAGCAATGAGCACGGGGTGTCGTGCGTGTCCGCGCGCACCGTGTTGGCGAGCCTCGATCCCGAACGCTATGAGGCGGTTCCGATCGGTATCACGCGCGACGGCACCTGGGTGCTCGGCGACGCGGATCCGCGGACGCTGTCCGCCCAGGATCGGGCGCTGCCCATGGTCGACGACAAGGGCACCGCGCTGGCGCTGACCGCGGACCCCTCGCGCGCGGGCGCGCTGGTGCCGCTCGACGGCGCGGAGACCGTGCTCGGCGCGGTCGACATCGTGTTCCCGGTGCTGCACGGCGCGTTCGGTGAGGACGGCACCCTGCAGGGCCTGCTCGAACTGGCCGAACTGCCCTACGTCGGTCCCGGCGTGCTGGCCAGCGCGGCCGGCATGGACAAGGAGTTCACCAAGAAACTCCTTGCCGCCGAGGGCCTTCCGGTCGGTGTGCAGGTGGTGCTGCGCCCCGGCGCGGCGACCGTCGCCGAGGCCGACCGCGCCCGCCTGGCGCTACCGGTGTTCGTGAAGCCCGCCCGCGGCGGTTCCTCGATCGGCATCACCAAGGTGGACAGCTGGGACGAGTTGGACGCCGCCATCGTCGAGGCGCGCCGCCACGACCCGAAGGTGATCGTCGAGTCCGGCATCGTCGGGCGTGAGGTCGAGTGCGGCGTGCTGGAATTCCCGGACGGCCGGGTGGAAGCCAGTGTGGTCGCCGAGATCCGGATGCCCGAGGACGACTCGCAGGCCCCCGACTTCTACGACTTCGACACCAAGTACCTCGACGACGTCTGCGAGTTCGACGTCCCCGCCAAGCTGGACGACGCTGTGTCGCTGGAGATCCGGGAGCTCGCGGTGCGTGCGTTCCGCGCCCTGGACTGCCAGGGTCTGGCCCGCGTCGACTTCTTCGTGACCGCCGACGGCCCGGTGATCAACGAGATCAACACCATGCCCGGCTTCACCTCGATCTCCATGTACCCGCGCATGTGGGAGGCCACCGGGATCGACAACCGGACCTTGGTGAGCACCCTCATCGAGACCGCCCGCGCCCGCGGCACCGGCCTGCGCTGATCATGACCAGGAACGGCCCGGTTCATCATTTCGGATGATGGACCGGGCCGTTTCGGTGCGACCGGAGAGCGACGTCGGCGCCGTCGCCCGCGCGTAGCCTCGATGGCGTGATCGTGGCTCTGACGATTCCCGGGCTGGCACTGCTGATCATCGCGGTGGCCTTCGCCGATGTCGCCTACCGGAAACTGACCGGGCGCACCGCGCTGCCGTGGATGCGCAACGACGAAGACCGCAACGCGGCCGCCATCGGCCTGGAGCAATTCGACGCGGCCTTCAGTTCGGGCAAGCGGCTGGAGATGGAACAACGGCAGTCGGTGCTCATGCACCGGGAGAACCCGGGCGACGGCGACGAGGGACCCGAGATCGACCTCGCCGCCGGAAAGGCCAAGCTCCGCAAGCTCTGAGCGTCGGGCTCGGTCCCTATATATGCGTCAGTTGGGGATCGGATTCGGGTCCATCGGCTTCTCCGGCATCGCCTTCTTGATGGCCTCCGAAACCTCCTGCAGCGGAGTCGCTCCGGCATTGTCGGGCATGGTCAGCGCGACATAGGTGCCGCGGTCCACGGCCCACCAGGTGCCGGAGGTGACACCGCTGGTCTGGTCGCGCAGTTCGAACCAGTTGACCCCGTTGACCACCTGCAGCGGCGAGGACTTGGTGAATTCCAGGGGCCGGTCCAGGCCGCAGCGCACCACGATGGCGTCGCCGCCGTCGGGCAGCTGCCAGGCGTGGGTGGCGGGCGGCGCGGGCTGCACCAGTTCGGCGGTGGTGTAGTCGCCGATCGTGCCGGGCAGGGCGGGGAGCAGTGCGGTGCATTCGGGACCCGCGGCGGCCGGGGCGGGGACCGCGCCGAGGGCCAGCGGATCGCGGCTGTGGTGCCGGTTGGCCAGCACGCCCATCACGATCAGTCCGACGACGAGGGCGACGGGCAGGGCGACGGCGGTGGCGATGAGCGCGGGCGAGCGGCGCATGCCGTAGTCCTCGTCCGCGTCGGCGGTGTTCGCGGGCTCCGGTTGCGCGTCGCCGGTCGGCTCGGCGTCGGTCGCGTCGGTCGCCTGCTCGGGCAGGGCCGCGTCGCTGTGGTCCGCTTCGTTGCCGCGGGTGTCGTTGCTCATCCGGTCGTCGATCCCCGATCGTGCCGTGCCGGGCCCGCACGTCCTCGGTGCGCGCATCCCGGCTGCTGGTCGTCGATTGCGGCTTCGAGGGTACCGTCGAGCGGTCGGCCGCCCGCATCACACTCCCGAAGGAGACCGCCATCACCACCGGCAGCAACCCGCAGTCAGTTCCGGCCGCCCGCACGGTGGGTGAGCTGGGGGAGTTCGGGCTCATCGCGCTGGTGAACGCGGGCCGGACGCAGACCCCCGGGGTGCTGCTGGGTCCCGGTGACGATGCCGCGGTGATCGCCGCGCCCGAGGGCCGGTTCGTGGTGACCACCGACATGCTGGTGCAGGACCGGCACTTCCGCGTCGATTGGTCGAGCCCGCAGGAGATCGGGCGCAAGGCCATCGCCCAGAACGCCGCCGACGTGGTGGCCATGGGCGCGGTGCCGAGCGCCTTCGTGGTCGGGCTGGGCTGTCCGGCCGATACTCCGGTCGAATTCGTGCGCGCGCTGGCGGACGGCATGTGGGCCGAGGCCGGGCGGGCCGGGGCGTCCATCGCCGGCGGGGACATGGTGCGCAGTCCGCTGATCATCATCTCGGTGACCGCGTTCGGGGATCCGCGTCGCGCCCCGATCAGACTGTCGGGCGCGCGCCCGGGTGATGTGGTGGCAGTGGCCGGACCGCTGGGTCATTCGGGCGCCGGGCTGGCGGTGTTGTCGGCCGGGTCGGCGGAGCTGACCGCCGAGTTCGCGGAGATGGTTGCCGCGCACCGGGTTCCGCAGCCGCCCTACGAGGCGGTGCTGGAGCTGCCCGACACGGTCGAGGTCACCGCGCTCACCGACGTGTCGGACGGATTGCTGGCCGACCTCGGGCATATCGCCGAATCCTCGGGTGTGGCCATCGATCTCGACTCGGCGGCTCTGTCCGACCCTGCCTTGGAGGCGGTCGGGAAGGCGCTGGGCGTCAGCCCCCTGGACTGGATTCTGGCGGGTGGCGAGGACCACGCTTTCGCCGCGACTTTCGCCGATTCGGGTGATTTGCCGGAGGGTTGGATGCGGGTCGGATCCGTTCGTGCGGGCTCGGGTGTGACGGTCGACGGAACCGCGCGGACGGGACCCGCCGGTTGGGAATCCTTCGCATAGCCGGGCCCGGTATCGCGATGAATCTCGACACGATAAGTTTTCCCGACATGGGTGCGAAACCACTGTCGGAAGTCATCGACACGGGCTGGGCCGAGGCCCTCGAGCCGGTGACCGACCGCATTGCCGCGATGGGTGAATTCCTGCGTATCGAAAACGCCGAGGGGCGTGGCTATCTCCCGAAGGGGGAGAACGTGCTGCGGGCCTTCCAGCGGCCCTTCGACAAGGTCCGGGTGCTGATCGTGGGTCAGGATCCGTATCCGACGCCGGGGCATCCGGTGGGGCTGAGTTTCTCGGTGGCGCCGGACGTTTCACCGATTCCGCGGAGTCTGTCCAATATCTACTCGGAGTTGACCAAGGATCTGGGTCTGCCGATGCCGTCCAACGGCGATCTGTCGCCGTGGTGCGATCAGGGCGTGCTGATGCTCAACCGAGTCCTGACTGTGCAGCCGGGGCAGCCGGCCTCGCATCGCGGCAAGGGCTGGGAAGCGGTGACCGAGCAGGCAATTCGCGCGCTGGTTGCCCGTGATCAGCCGTTGGTGGCGATTCTGTGGGGCCGCGACGCGTCCACGTTGAAGCCGCTGCTGGGCGACACTCCCTACATCGAATCCGCCCATCCGTCACCGCTGTCGGCTTCACGAGGATTCTTCGGATCTCGTCCTTTCTCCCGAACCAACGAATTGCTGGGTACCCTGGGTGCCGCGCCGGTGGACTGGCGTCTGCCGTAGCGCCGATCCGTTACCTGATTCAGGAGCATGTGTATGCAGAAGAAGACTGCCCGTGGTGTTTTCGTCGCGCTGGCCGCGGGTGCCGCGCTGGCCTCGGCTCCGGCCGTCGCCGGTGCCGCGCCGCTGACGCTGGACCCCTACGTCCCCGAGACCACCACCTCGGTCACGCCCGTCGGCAGCCTGCTCGACACCAATAGCGTGAGCGGACTGTCGTCCAACGTCACCTCGCGTACGGCGTGCCTGTTGCAGTCGATCAGCCAGCAGGTGGATTGCCTCAACGGCGCGGCGTGAGCCACGGCGCCGGGCCTCACCCCGTCAGGGCCCGGCGCACCATCCGCACTTGCAGTGCGGGAGAGAAGGCTTCGACTCGGCGTTCACCGTCGGGTTCGAAGCCGTATTTCGTATAGAAGGCCCGCGCTCGCGGGTTCTCCTCGAACACCCACAGCGCGACATCGCCGGTTTCGGGCAGCACCTCGTCCATGAGGGCCTGCGCGACCCCGGTGCCGTGATAGGCCGCGCGCACGTAGAGGGCGCTCAGTTCGTACTCCGTGGTGGGTGATTCCTCGCGGTTGTCGCCGCTGCCCGCGAAGCCGATGACGGTGTCGTCGTCGAGCACCGCGACCCGAATCCGCCCCGGATACTCGAACAGGATCTTGCCCCACGCCGCCGCCCGCCGGTCCACGTCGAAGGCGTCGAGCACATGCTGGGGCACCAGGCCCTGATACGCCTCCCGCCAGCACGCGATATGGCATTCGGACATGCTGTAGACGTACTTCGGTTCGAGGGGAACGACCTGCCAGTCACTCATGGTTCTCTCCCTGAAACGACAACAGCCCCGGTTCACCCATCATTCTGGGTGCCGGGGCTGCTGTCGGAAAGCTATTATCAGCCGCGAACGACCTTGCCCGCCTTCAGGCAGGAGGTGCAGACGTTCATGCGGCGGGTGTTGCCGGGGGCAACCTGCGCGCGCACGGTCTGGATGTTCGGGTTCCAGCGACGGTTGGTGCGCCGGTGCGAGTGCGAAACCGACTTACCGAAGCCGGGGCCCTTGGCGCAGACGTCACAGACGGCAGCCATAGTCGCGAGCTCCTTCATGTCATAGAGGGACGCACTGCACCATGTACAGCGTGTCCGAAAGCCTGATGTTTTGGACGTACCTACCAGCGAATGGCTGGTGAACGCGGGCTGATACCTGAGCGGGCAGGACCATGCCTGCGTGAGGCAACCGCACAAGAGTAGCCAACCCGTCCCGGGCGTGTCCAATCAGCCCCCCGGCACCGATCCCGTATGCGGCGTACGAATGCCAGGTGACGGCACGGTGTCGGCCGCCCCGACTAGGCTGGCGACGGGTTTCTTTCGATGGTGAGGCCATGACGTGTGGGAAGGACGGTGACGGTGCCCGGGGTAGCGGACGCGCTGGACGGTACGGCCTTGTTGAACTGGGGTCGCCACACCCTCACCGCCCTGGAACGCCACCGGGACGAGATCAATGCCCTCAATGTCTTCCCCGTCGCCGACTCCGACACCGGCACCAACCTGCTGAGCACCATGCGGGCAGCCGTGCGCGGGGCCGAAGCGGCGATCGACACCCCGATCCCGTCGGCCGGTGCGTACGGAGGCCGCGTCGCCGGCGGAGAGTCCGCCGCCCAGACGGAGGCCCTGCGACTACAGGTCGGGGCCACGGATATGGCGACGCCCGCATCGCCCGATCGGGGTCCGGCGATCGCTGACCACCGGCCACTATCGGCGCACGGCGTCATGGCGGCGATGGCTCGTGCGGCGACCATGGGTGCGCGGGGGAACTCGGGAATCATCCTGTCGCAGGTTCTGCGGGGCGTCGCCGACGCGGTTGCCGAGGGGCCGCTCACGGCCGAGGCGCTGCGGTTCGCCTTGCGGCAGGCCGCTCGGCTGGTGCGAGAGGCATTGAGTTCGCCGGTCGAGGGGACGATGCTCACCATCTTGGATCGGGCTGCCGAACGGGCCGCCGACGCCTCGGAGCGGGATCTGCTCGGTGTCGCGCTCGCGGCGGCGGACGGCGCCGTCAAGGCATTGGGGGAGACGCCCGCGCAACTGGGTGTGCTGCGGGAGGCCGGTGTCGTCGATGCCGGGGCCCGCGGATTGCTGGTGTTGCTGGACGAGTTGGTGGCGGCGGCCGGGGGAAGCGCGCCGGCACGGCCGGTCTACCGCCGCGGCGCCCCGGAGGAACGGCCGTCGCGAGTGCCGGATCGCGCGGTCACAGATGTATCGGTCATCTCGGAGGAATCGGCCGCCGACCGGTCCGACTTCGGCACCGATGGTTCTGGCGGCGGTGTCGAGTATCCGGCGGAGGTGGCGCGGTCCGGGGAAGCCGCGTCGAATCCGATCGCGTCGGTGCCGAACCCGGGTGCGGTGCTGCCGACTTCGGCGGTTCGTCCTGCGGGGGAGTTGGCTCCGCGTTCCGAGTGGGGCTCCGGCGCACCGCATTACGAGGTGATGTTCCTGGTGCGTGGGAGCGACCAGCTGCGCATCGGCGAGCTGCGGGATCAGCTTGGGGCGCTCGGGGATTCGGTGGTTGTCGTAGGTGACGGCGATGAAACCTGGTCCGCCCATGTGCATTGCGGTGACGCGGGCGCGGCGGTCGAGGCCGGGCTGGCGGCGGGCGTGCTGAGTGGGATCCGGATCGAGATCCTCGACGATTCCGGTCATACGCCGACAGGGAAGGCCGATCGGGCGATCCTCGCGGTGGCGTCGGGCACCGGTGCGGTGCGGTTGTTCGAGGACGCGGGGGCGGTCGTGCTCGAGGGGGCGGTCACCGCGGATGTGCTGCTGGAAGCCATTCGGCGGGTGCCGCAGCGGGAGGTGCTGGTGTTGCCGAACGGGGCATTGCCGGCGCACGAGCTGGTGGCGGTGAGTGTGGCGGGGCGCGACGGGCAGCGGGAGGTGTTGATGCTGCCGTGCGGGTCGATGGTGCAGGGGCTGGCGGCGTTGTCGATGCACGATGCCGGGCGCGCCGCGGCCGATGACGCGTTCGCCATGTCGGAGGCGGCGGCCGGGACCCGGTGGGGTGCGCTGCGGGTCGCGCCGGAGCGGTCGCTGACCATGGTGGGGATGTGCGAGGCGGGGGACGGGCTCGGTCTGGTCGGCCACGATGTGGTCGTCATCGATTCCGATGTGCGGGCGGCGGGGCGCACCCTGCTGGACCGAATGCTGGGCCTGGGTGGGGAATTGGTGACCATGCTCCTGGGCGGCGATGCGCCCGAAGGGCTTTCCGACGACTTGACCGCGCATGTGGCCGCGGGCTTCCCGGGTGTGGAGGTAGTGGTGTATCCGGGCGGGCAGGCGGGCGACCTGGTGCAGATCGGGGTGGAATAGATGGCGACACTGGCTGATCGGCTCGACCATGTGCTCGGGGTGAAGGCGGCGGAATCGCTGCAGGAGCACTTCGACATGCAGACCGTCGAGGACCTGCTGCGGCACTATCCGCTGCGCTACGCCACCCAGGGGCAGCCGCTCACCGAGGAAGCGCCGGAGGAGGGCCAGCACATCACCGTGATGGGCCGGGTCACCAAGACCGACCTGCGGCCGATGAAGAATCGCCGCGGCAGCCTGCTCAAGGTGAACCTGGACACCGGCGGCCCGCGCCCGGTGGAGATCACCTTCTTCAATGGCGACAAGGTCCGTTATCTGGTGAAAGACGGTGTGCGGGCGATGATGTCGGGCACCGTGCACTGGTGGCGGCCCGACCGCTGGAACCTTTCGCACCCCGACTATCTGATCCTGCCCGAGCAGGGCGAGTCGATCGAGAACCTCACCTCGGTGCGCGGCGGCGGCGCGCTGCGCGGCCTGGCGCAGACCGCGAAAGGCACTGGGGGAGTGGATGTCTCGTTCTTCGAGCGCGAGTTCATCCCGGTTTATCCGTCGACGGCGAAGGTGCAGAGCTGGGACCTGCTGCGCTGCATCCGCCAGGTGCTCGACCAGCTGGACCCCATCGACGACCCGCTGCCGGAATCCCTGCTCACCGAGCATGCCCTGCTGCCGGTGTCGGACGCGTTGCGCCTGATCCACCTACCCGAGCACAAGGCCGATATCGAAGCCGCCCGCGGCCGCCTGCGTTTCGACGAGGCGATGGCGTTGCAGCTGGTGCTGGCCGAACGCCGCCATCAGACCGAGGGCCGCATCGCCAAGCCGTGCCCGCCGCGCACCGACGGTATCGCCGCCGCCTTCGACAAGCGGCTGCCGTTCGAGCTGACCGAGGGGCAGCGCACGGTCATCGACGAGATCTCCGCGGATCTGTCGCGCACCCACCCCATGCACCGGCTGCTGCAGGGTGAGGTGGGTTCGGGCAAGACCATCGTGGCTCTGCACGCCATGCTGCAGGTGGTGGACAGCGGTCAGCAGACGGCGCTGCTCGCCCCCACGGAAGTGCTTGCCGCACAGCACTATCGGTCGTTGAAGAAGATGCTCGGCGATCTCGGCACGGCCGGAGAGCTGGGCGCGGACGAGAACGCCACCAAGGTGGTGCTGGTGACCGGTTCCATGTCGGCGGGCCAGAAGAAGGCCGCCCTGCTGGACGCGGTCACCGGCGAGGCCGGTCTGGTGATCGGCACCCACGCCCTGATCCAGGACAATGTGGAGTTCTTCGACCTGGGCATGGTGGTGGTCGACGAGCAACACCGCTTCGGTGTGGAGCAGCGAGATGCGTTGCGCGCCAAGGCGAAGGGCGCGGCCAGCCCGCACCTGCTGGTCATGACCGCCACCCCGATTCCCCGCACCATCGCCATGACCACCCTGGGTGATCTGGAGACCTCGGTGCTGACCCAGTTGCCGCGCGGCCGCTCCCCGATCACCTCGAAAGTCGTTCCCGCCAAGGTGAAACCGGCGTGGGTGGATCGGGCGTGGGAGCGGATCCACGAAGAGGTCTCCCAGGGCCGGCAGGCGTACGTGGTGTGCTCGCGCATCGGCGACGAGGAGGAGAACGGGAAAGGCAAGGGCCGCAAGGCGAAAGCCGAGGAGGAGAAGGAAGGCCCGACCACCCATTCCGCGGTGGACATGTACGAGATGCTCGGCTCGGGTCCGCTCGGGGATCTGCGGGTGGGTCTGTTGCACGGCCGCCTGCCCGCGGACGAGAAGGACCGGGTCATGCGGGCGTTCAACGACGCCGAGATCGATGTGCTGGTGTGCACCACCGTCGTCGAGGTCGGTGTCGACGTCCCGAATGCCACGGTCATGGTGATCGTGGACGCCGATCGCTTCGGCGTCAGTCAGCTGCATCAGCTGCGCGGCCGGGTCGGCCGTGGTCAGCATCCGGGTTTGTGCCTGCTCATCACCGAGACCAATCCGATGGGTACCGCCATGACCCGGCTGGAGGCGGTGGCGGGCACCACCGACGGTTTCGAACTGGCGGTGCTGGATCTGCGGCAGCGTCGCGAGGGCGATGTGCTGGGTTCGGCGCAGTCCGGCACCGCGCGCAGTCTGCGTCTGCTGTCGCTGCTCGACGATCTGGAAGTCATCACCGCCGCACAGGAAGTGGCGCGCGAGATCGTGGCCGGCGATCCGGGGTTGAAGAACCATCCCGGCCTGGCGAGCATGATGCGCGCGGCCGTGGACGGGGAACGACTGGAGTACCTGGCGAAGTCCTGACCGGTGTCAGTCGGTGGTGGCGTCGGTCGGGGTCAGCCCGGCCAGCTCGCGCCAGCGCGCCAGTTCCTCCTGGTGTGAACCCGACAGTGTCGCCTCGGTGACGTCGACGGCGGCCGCGTCCTCGCTGTCCCCGTCGCGGGTGAGCAGCATCAGCGGCCACGCGGGCTCCGCGGTCTCGGCCGTGCCGAACGGCTCCCAGTTCCAGGGTCCGCCGAACCGCCAGGCGCGGCCCGCGGCGTCGGCGATCTCGTCGCCGATCTCGAGGAAAGCGTAGGGGCGGAAGCGTAATTCGACCTTGCGGGGAATGTCGTCGTCGGGATCGAACACCGCGCCCTGGTCCGTGACGTCGGGTGCGTCGGGGTGACCGGCGCGGACGTAGACGATCTCCCGTCGCGGTCGCGGCAGCCATCCGGTCTCGCGTGGCGGTTCGTGCCGCCGCAGTCCGATCACGCGCACGACGGTCGGCGGAATCCCGATCCGGCACGGGGCGTCGGCGGCGAGTTCGCCGTCGCCGGGCCGGATCCGGAACACCTCGCGGTCCCATCCGGGCGCGCCCGGTCCGGTCGCGACCGCGACCACGCCGTTCCAGCGCTCGCCGTCGCTGTCCGGATCGACGGCCCACCAGGGCCATTCGACGAAGACTTCGTCGGCCGTCAGCTCGGTCACCCGAGCCGCGGTGAACGGGCACGACAGCTCGAGGATGTCATCGACCCGGTATTCGAACGTCACAGCCACCGAACCTAACTCGTTCGCGGCGCGAGCGTCCTATTCGGCGGGCTAAACGGCCGCGGGGAATTCGTCGGCCTTCACGCCCTCGATGAAGGATTCCCACTCGCGGACCGTGAAGAGCAGGACCGCGCCGTTGCCGCCTTCCTTGCTGTGCGCGACCACGATGCCGCGGCCGGGCCAGTAACCGACCTGGACACAGCTGCCGTGGACGCCGCCGGCGGTACTGGTCCGCATTTGGAGTCCGGCCGGCAGGTCTGCCTTGGTAGTCATGTGCGGGTTCCCTTCGTCCTTTCACAGTCGGGTTCGGACGCGAGGCGAAGAAGAGCAGCCGGGGTCCTCGATGCGGGACAACGCCGTCGGGCATCGGCTGATGTGGTTCACCCTACCGGCTGGATGCCGACGGTGTGCCCGATATCGGTTGTCAGAACGGTGACCCGACATGGGGATTCAGAATGGTGTTCGCCCGTACGGGGATTCGGCGAGGTCGCCCGTACGGGCACCCGGGCGTGGCTCGGTAACGGTCACACCTCGAGGTCTTCCTCGATGCCCTTGAGGCGGTGCCGCGCCATGGCCAGATTGGCGCGGCCGCGGTCGAGGGCCAGATACAGGAACAGGCCCTTGGATTTCCGTCCGGTCATGGGCCTGATGATGTGGTATTGGCTGCTCAGGGTGATGAGGATGTCCTCGATCTCCTCCTTGATGCCCAGCTGGTCGATGGTGCGCATCTTGGCGCGCACCACCTCGGTGTTGCCCGCGGCGGCGACCTGCAGGTCCAGCGCCTTCGAGCTGCCGAGCATGCCGAGCGCCATGCCGCTGTTGTAGTCGACCACGGCCGCGCCGAGCGCGCCGTCGATCACCATCATGTCCTTCAGTGCGATATCCATGTTGGACATGGGGTTTCCTTTCAATCGGTGTTTCACTTGGGGTTCGAAGTCTGTGTTCCGGGCGGCGTCGCGGAGGCGGCGTCGGCCTCCCCGGTGACGGCCGCGAGGTGGTCGGCGATGGCGCGGGCGGCGGGCCGCGATTCCAGGTGCACGCGGCCGATATTGGCGCCGGGCGCGGCGAGCACGGTGAGCGAGGCGGTCCAGCCGACGGCGTAGATCACCACGTCGCCGCTCTCGCCGTGCACCACCACCTCGTGGAAGCCGCCGCCGTGCGCGGTCGCGGCGAGCCGGTGCGAGAGCGAGAGCTGGGCGGCGGTGAGGGCCGCCATGCCCGCGGGCTCGATGTGGGCGGGCAGATCGTGTGCGATGAGCAGCCCGTCGGTGGATGCCACCAGCGTGCCCGTCAGCTGCGGCACCCGATCCCGCAGCGACTTCAGCTCCCTGTGTACCTGCGTGTTCGGTTCTGGGCCGGACATCGCCACTTTGGTCAACCTTCCTATCAATTCACCGAGCCGCCTTCGCCGCGCGGTCACGCGAGCTCCTCCAAGGCCGCCTCCCTATCCGTTCGCGGTCATGCAAATTCCTCCAGTGCCGCCCGTAGCCGGATGAGCACGTCCCGGTCGGGTGGCTCCCAGCGATCGGGGACGGCGACCGCCGCGGTCTGGCGGACCCGGCGGCGTAGTGGCGGGGTGGAACTCGGTGCCGCGCCGGGGTTCCGGGCCGGGGCGGCGGGGGCCGGGTCCGCGGCGGCGGGGTCGCAGCCGGCGGTGTCGCCCGTCGCGGGCGGCTGCGCGATGTGCTCGGCGAGGGCCACCGTGACCGGTGGTTCGATCAGCCCGGCCGCGGTGAGTTCGCGCACCGCGAGCAGGCACCCGTAGGTGGTGCGGCCGAGATGTTCGGCGAGCCAGGTGATGCTGTGCCGGGCGTCGACGGCGGCGAGCACCTCGGCCTGTCCGCCGGTGAGGACCACGCGGCGGCGCCGGACCCGGCGCACCGGCACCACGGCGACGCGATCCACCAGCTCCACCGGCCACACGCCCGCGGCCGGATCGCCGCGGCGGGCGCATTCGTGAATCAGCGCGCCCGGGGTGATCCGGCAGGCGTAGGCGAGCCAGTGCGGCGGCCCGGGGCGGAATTCCACCGGTGCGGGCGCGGCGAGCAGCAGGTAGGCGGCGTCGAAGACGGCCAGTAGCGCAAGGGTTTCCAGGCGCGGGCCGGACGGTAGCTGGTCGGCCGTGCCCGCGCGGGCGCGGCGCCAGCCTTCGGCGTCGGTGAGGCCGGCGGTTATCGCGAGGCGATCGAGTCCGGTGGTGCGCCGGCAGTCGGCGGCCACGATCGCGCCCTCGACGAGATGAAAGGCGCCGTCGCCCACGGTGAGTACGCCGGTGCCGCGTTGCTGTTCGAGTCGCCGTAACTCGATGACGAGTTCACTGTCCATGATCGTCCTCGGCGAATTCGGTGAGAATCGATCGCAGCTGGTATCTGGCCATGGCGAGATTTCCGGTGTCGCCGTCGAAGAGGACGTGCACGAAAAGTCGTCCGTCGAAATCGCCGTCGATCAAATTCAGCAGGTGATATCCGCGGGTTCCGCACACGATGATCTCGGTGATGTCGTCGCCGGGACGGCCGGTGGCGAGGGCGGGGGAGGTGAGCACCGAGCGCACGACATCGGTTGCGGCAGCGGCATCTTCGTGTTGATCGACCAGGTCGTGACGACCGGCGGCGGCGATAGCCAGCCCGCTTGCGCCGTCCACCAGGGTGACGCTGCACGCACCGGGAATGTCCATGATGCGTTTGAGGCATCCGTCGATACCGATCACTGCCGCCCACCGCTTGTTCCGAGAGACTTCGAGCGAATCCAGACGCTACACATGATGTGCGCGTGATGGGTAGCAAACGCCGGATTAATCCGGGTAACTCATCATTTCCCCGGGTGCCGGATCAAGAATACTAGACAGTATTAATACCTTTCGGTATTCGATGCAATGTGCGATATGGATATCCAAAATGGATGAAAGGTTGCACAGCGAAACCCCGCCGCCCGCACGGGAGTTCGGTGGGGCGAACGGGGAAGGTCAGTGGGGCATGCGGGGGTACGGCAGATCCGAGCTGGTGTGCTCGTCGATCGCCAGTGGCCGCCCGATCTGCGGGAAGGCGCGCTGGGCGCAGCCGGGGCGCTCGCACACCTTGCAGCCCGCGCCGATGGGGATGGCCGCGGCCGGATCCTCGATCTCCATGCCGCGCGAATAGACCAACCGGTCCGCGTATTCGATATCGCAGCCCAGTCCGATGGTGAATTCCTTCTCCGCCCCGCCGAATCCGGTCGGGACCGGTGCGGTGGTGCGGGCCACCCACAGGTAGCGCCGCCCGTCCGGCATGGCCGCCACCTGCGACAGCATCCGGCCGGGATGGTCGAACGCCTCGTGCACCACCCACAGCGGGCAGCTGCCGCCCACCCGCGAGAAGTGGAAGGCGGTGGCGGACTGGCGTTTCGAGATATTGCCGGCGCGGTCACTGCGGACCAGGAAGAACGGCACCCCGCGCTGCCCCTGGCGTTGCAGGGTGGCGAGCCGGTGGCAGACGGTCTCGAAACCGACCTCGAAACGCAGGCCCAGCAGGTCGATGTCGTAGTGCAGTTCCTCGGCCGAGCGCAGGAACTTGCCGTAGGGCAGGACCAGCGCGCCCGCGAAGTAGTTGGCCAGCCCGACCCGGGCCAGCGTGCGGGATTCGCCGGTGAGCGCGGGGTTTTCGTCGAGCACCTCGTCGAGCAGGGCGCCGTGCAACAGGAAGGCGAGCGTGGTCGCGATCTGGAAGGCGCGCTGCCCGGGCCGCAGCCGCCGGGCCAGGGTGAGGGTGCGGGTCTCGGGTTCGTAGTGGCGCTTGGGAACGTTCGGGTCGGCGCCGTCGCCGCGCACCAGCACGGTGACGCCCGCGCGTTCCTCGGCCACCCGCGCCAGCTGGCGGTCCAGGGAACCGATGGTGAGCCCGCTCTCCTCGAACAGCCGCTCGGCGGCCAGGTCCAGCTGGGCGATGTGATTGTGGTGGTCGTAGAAGAAGTCGCGCACGTCCTCGTAGGGCATGGGGACGCCGGGCGCGCCGGCGGGGGTGGCGACCTTGGCGGACAACAGATCCAACTGGTCGGTCGCGGCCCGTAGTCGGCGGTGCATGGCCACAACGATTTTCGCGACCTCGGGCATGCGGGTGGCCAGATCCTCGACCTCGGCCACCGGCGCGGCATTGCCGCCCGCGGCCTCCACCAGGATCTCGTGCAGGTCCGACACCAGCCGGGCGTCGGAGTCCGCGGCGAAGAACTGCACGTCCAGGTCGAAGGTGGAATTCAGTTTGAGCAGCACGGGAATCGTGAGCGGTCGCTGATCACGCTCGAGCTGGTTGAGGTAGCTGGGGGACAGGTCCAGGGATTTGGCCAAGGCCGCCTGGGTCATCCGCCGTTCCTCGCGCAACCGCCGTAGTCGGGCCCCCGCATACATCTTGCGCACGTGGGGGATGGTACCGATTCGAATTCGCAAACATCGCAATTTGAGGAGACTCGCGGCGATTTCGCGGATTCTGCGTGGCACTTCGCCGAGCCGACCGACATGCGTAGCATGCGAATTCGAGACTATCGGCGGTTTTGCGCGCGAGTGCCCATCGTACGACCACCGTGCCGCCGCCGGGCTGGAACGGCGGTCGGAAAGTGCGCCGAAATCGGCGGGTTCACCCCAAAATCAGGTGAACCTGGAGTTCGCCGACCAGGAATCCGAGCACCGCGCCGATCGCGACCAGCTTCCATTCGTCCTGTTTGAACGCCGGGCGCAGCAGGCCCTCGTACTCGTCGTCGGTCAACTGCTTGGTCTTCTCGATGACCAGACTGCGCACATCCAGGGCCTCGATGGCGTGCTGATCGAAGCCGGAGTGGGCGGCGGCCTTGACGTGGTCGAGCACGAAGGTGACGGCGTCGCGTTCGATCGCGGTGTAGCTGTCACCCGCGACCATCATGACCAGCGGGCGGGCCGGGCCGGTCTGGAGTTCGAGGAACTCGCTGACGTGGCGGCTCAGCAGCGAGGCCAACCGGTCGGCGCGCTCGCCGTTCAGGACAGCCTCGAGAATGCGTGCGGGGGTGAGGATCTCGGTGGCGATGAGATCGCCGTAGTCGGTGCAGACCTGATCGCGGCGCTTGTGGAAGAGGCCCTGCCACTTGAACGGGCCGATACCGACCGGACGGATCGGCCGGAAGATCATCTGCAACGCCAGCCAGTCGGTGAGCAGGCCGGTGAAACCGCCGAACGCCGGCATGAGCAACGGGTTGTGGGTCAGCGACCAGGTGACCATCTGCACGAAACCCAGCACCGTGCCGAAGATCAGCCCCGACCGCACGATGAAGCGCAGTTCGTTGTTGCCGACCCGGCGCACCATCTCCACCAGCAGCGACTTGTCGTCCACCAGCGCGCTGATGGCCATGCCGCGCAGATCCATCACCTGGTCGATATTGGTGCGCAGATCGAAGACGATGTCCTCGATCAGTTGCGGCAGATCCCGTTGCGCGCGTTCGATGATGGCGCGCTGCGCGGCCTCGGGCATGTTCACCCAGAGCCGCGGCTCATGCTTCATCATCATGGCCCGCACCATGTAGTCGACACCGGCGTCGAGGGGTTCGCGCAGCCGCGTGGTCAATTCCATGACATCGATGCGGGCGATGATGTCCTGCGGATCGATGAGCTTGCCGAACATCAGGTCCACCGCGATGGTGGCCATGCGCGGCGCGGACCGGGGGATGACGCCCTGCCAGCCCAGCCACGGCGGGATGCCCTTGAATTCGAGCGGCTTCATGAGCATCTGCACGGCGACGATCTTGGTCACCCAGCCGATGAGCGCCGCGACGAGCGGGATGGAGCAGTAGAGCAGCCAATGGTCGGCGAAATCCGCGATCACGACCCGCTCGGCCCCTGTGCCCTGGTTGCCATGTCCCGCTCCTCGATGCGATTATTCGTACCCAGCCGTACGGCTATTTGTGCCGCGGCTCAGGCTAGGAGACCGTGGTGCCCACAGGCAAGACCGACCCCTCACCGCCCACCCAGCGCGTGATCGCCATCGTGGAACTGCTCGCCGCCCAACGTGACTCGCTCACCGCCGCCGAGATCGCCGACACCCTCGCCTTGAACCGCTCCACCGCCGGCTCCATCCTGGCCGCCCTCGCCGACCGCGGCTGGGTCCGCCGCCTCCCCAACCTCAGCTACGAACTGGGTGGCCGCCTCGCGGCCATCGGCGCCCGGGCCGCCGCCAGCCGTCACGATCGGGCCTGGTTGGAGCGGGAATTGGAGGAGCTGGCGGACCGCGTCAACTGCGGCGCCGCCCTCACCGCCCTGAGCGGCGGCCACCTCAAGTTCGTCGCCGTCACCCGTGACCGCCTCACCATCGGCATGGAGTCCGGCGTCCGCATCCCGCTGCTGGCCCCCGCCGGCGCCGCGATCATCGCCCACACCGGCAAGGCCCGCCAACGCGACTGGCTCGACACCCGGGGCTCCGAACGACGTGACGAATATCGCGCCGTCCTCGACACCCTCCGCACCGCCGGCTTCTGCGCCTGGCGCCTGGAACCCGACAGCCTCCCCGGCCTCCGAGTCCTCTCCGACGTGGCCACCCACCTGGCCGAACACCCCGGCGACAAGGACCTCCGCGGCCGAGTCCTGGCCCAGCTGGCCACTTTCGGCGGCAGCGCCTACGACCAGCCCACCTTCGACTCCGAAGCCACCCTCCCCCTCAGCTACATGAGCGCCCCCGTCTTCGACGACAACGGCCACGCCGTCATGGAACTCCAGATAGGCCCCCTCCGCCCCGACGTAACCCGCCCCGAACGCCACCACTACCTGACCGAACTCTCAGCCGCGGCCCGCCGCATCGGCGACGGCCTGGAGTCGGTCCCCTCCCGCCTCCACCGCCTCCCCTCCTGACGGCTACGGCTCGTCGGTCGAGTGGCTGCAGTTCAGCGTCTTTCGTGCGCTACTGCAGTTCGCGGGTGGCGGCGATCAGGAAGGTGATGGTGTCTCGGACTTTGGCGTCGGTCATTTTGAGGGGGACCGAGCTGGTGGAGGCTATTTTGTCGTCGATGGCGATCATGCCTTCCCAGGTGCCGATGCGGGTGAGGAAGGAGTCGTCGGCGGAGCGCCAGACTTCTTCGTCGTAGCCGTCGAGGCGGTGGTAGCGGCCGCCTTCGGGGTCGGTGTGGTCGGGTTTGCGCATGTTGCGCAAGGTCATCCAGGCGACGTAGGGGGCGCGGGGCTTCAGGTTGAGGTAGCAGGAGCCGGTCATGCCGATGGTGGCGTTGATGGTGCCCTGGCTGAGTTCGGCTATCTGGGCTTCGGGGACGCCGAGGGTGGTGTGGAAGAAGTCGAGCATGCGGTTGCACACGTCCTTGTTGGAGTGTGCGGAGGGCGTGGAGCCGGGGTCGGAGGGGGCCGGTGTGGACGAGCCGCAGCCGGTGAGCGCGAATACGGCTGCTACCAGCAGGCATCGGAGGATCCCCCACCGTCTTCCGAACACCATGACCTCCTTTTCGGGGCGCAGCGTAACAGGATGGCGGTGTCGCGCCAACCGTCGTGGCGCACTTGCGCCTGGCCGCCCAAGATCGCTCGAGACGTGGATCACGCTGGCGCGCAGTGACTTCCGGAGAGCGATCAACGGGAGCCGCTCACAGGACCTTGGCGATGGCGGGGACGACCTTCGTGATCGCGACATCGGTGGAGCGCGGGGTCCAGGTCTGGAAGGCCTGGGCGGTCGCCGGATCATCGACGATGAGCAGCCGGGCGTGGGTGAGACTGGAGGACAGGAACGAACTGGGCAGGCCGCGCAGGCCACCGTTGCCCGCCTGCTTGTCGGTGCGCACGATAATGACCAGGTCGACGTCGGGCACCGTCTCCCCGGAGGCCGACAGCGGCCGCGGCGAGGTCTCGTCCTGCTTGGCGCGATACTCGGTGGCGTAGCGGAAACCGATGTCCTGCAGGAACTTCGCCTGCTCACTGGTGTCCAGGTCGACCGAGAGCGAACTGTCGCCGAGGTTGAAGGCGGCGACCGTCTTGTTCTGGAAGCCCGGGTGCGCGGCCCGCACCTGAGCGGGGGAATCGGTGGGCGTCGAAGTGGTTTGGGCGACGCTGTCGCCACCGGAATCGTGCCGGGTGGCGAAGTAGACGCCGGTGCCCGAAACGCCCAGCACCGCAACGGCCGCCGCGATCATGAGGGTGCGTAGTCGGGTGCGCCGGGACAGTCCCCGAGCGGTCGGCTGCGGCTGCGTGATCCGTTCGGTCGGCGGCTCCTGCCCGGCGACCGACGGTGCCCACACTCCCGGGCCGGAGGTCGGTGCGGTGGAAATCGGTGGGGCGGAAGGAACCCGGCCGGCAAGCGCCAGCGCCACGTCATCGGTGAAGTCACGGCAGGTGGAGTAGCGGTGGTCCGGATCCTTGGCCAGCACCTTGGCGATCACCGCGTCCAAGGCCGGCGGCAGGTCGGGCCGCAGCGTGCCCAGCGCGGGCGGCGGATCCTGGAGATGACCCAGCGTCGCCTGCGCGATCGAGTTCACCGGGAACGGGGTGCGCCCGGTGAGCAGCTTCACGAAAGCGCAGCCGAGACTGTAGATGTCGCCGCGATGATCCAGCGGCCCCGCGACCAGCCGTTCCGGCGCGGCATAGGCGAGGGTGGCCATCATGGCGTCGGTCGCGGTGAGCTCCCGCCCGTCGGTCACCGACTTGGCCACACCGAAATCGGTGAGCAGCACCCGTTCCTCGTCGCCGGGGTGACCGTTCTCGTCACGGGAGAGCAGGAAGTTGGCGGGCTTCACGTCCCGGTGCAGCAGTCCGCGCCGGTGCGCGTAGTCCAGCGCCTTGCCCACCTCGGTGACGATGCGCAGCGCCCGCAACGGCGTCATCCCCTCGGGATGCTGCTTCAATTCGACCGAGGCGTCGGTGCCGGGGACGTATTGCATGGCGATCCACAGTCGCCCGTCCTCCTCGCCGCGCGCGTACACGGTCACGATGTTCGGATGATCCATCTCCGCCGCGAGATTCGCCTCGCGCGCGAACCGGGCCCGATACACCTCGTCGTGCGACAGATCGGTGCTGAGCACCTTCAACGCATCCAGCCGCCCCGGGAACATCGGATCCTGCACCAGATAGACGGTCCCCATCCCGCCGCTGCCCAGCACCCGGATCACCCGGTGGCCGCCCACAATTGTGCCGGGCCGCAACGGCATGCTTCCCCACCTCTCCGAGCCCCCAGCGGCCGCCTCCAGCCGTTGTCCAGAACCCTTGGAATGTAGCAACGTTCGCCGGACCCGGCCCGGTATCAGATGTGGCCGTGGGCGAGTAGCTCGTACTGGGCCGAAAGTCGTTGGCGCAGATCCTGGGACTGGTCGGCGCTCACCTCGGCCACGTAGCGGTGGTACGGGAGGTAGCACATGAATTTGGCGCCGATGGCGTACTTCACGTCCTTCAGTTGCAGGCAGCGTGCGGTCGCCAGGCCGGGCGGCGGATCGATGGGGCGGTACCGGTCGAGCAGTTCGTCGCCGAAGGCGGCGGTGAAGCGCTGGGCGGACGCGTCGTCCCTGGTGCGATAGATATTGCTGAGGGAACTGGCCACCAGGTCGACTCCGGTGTCGGCGAACACGACCCGCGAGACCGCCGGCCGATCGTCGAGCGTCAGCGCGCCGTGCGGCCCGTACAGTCCCTCGGTCGCCCGGATCTGGCCCTTGCCGGCGGGCAGCGTGCGGCTCAGCAGATCGTCGGGGTCCGCGAGCAGCCCGGCGAGCTGATCGCGCGGGGTCGGGTGATAGTCGCGCACGGACTCGATCGCCTTGTCCAGCATCCGTTTCGCCACGTCCAGCAGGAATCCGGGACCGTCGGGCACGGTCAGGTCGTCCTCGATGGTCAGCCAGTACAGGTATTCACCCTGGGCGTTGTAGACCCGCACCCAGTCGAGCGAGGTGAGCGTGGCCTTGGCGGCGGGATAGCCGGGAATCTGGAGCGGACCCTTGTCGGGATACTCCGGACTGGTCTGCCCCAGCAGGAAATCCGCCGCTGTCACCGCCTGCGCCGGTGTGGCGAACCGCAGCACGCTGAGGTGCACGTTCAACCCGAGCGAGATATCCGACCGGTGCCGCCCGTTGGTCTGCCATCCGGCGACCAGGCCCGGCGCCCGATCGTTGAAGCCGTCGATGCCCATCGGCGGGTAGTCCGCGGTGATCGCGCGCCCGTTGCCGCCGAACACCAGCCGATCGTCCACTTCGAGGGGGATCGGGGTGTGCTCGGCCAGCCGGATCGATTCCTGGATCACGTCCCCGACAGTGATGTCGGGCTTCTTGTTGGTGATGGCCCGCGGCACCACCGGATAGTTGCCCGGATCCAATCGGGACACATCGACGGTCGCGGCCTGCGACGCGGGCGCGGCGGGCTCGGACGGGCCGGATCCGCACGCGCCGGCCAGCACGGCGGTCAGGGCGAGCGCCAGGATGCGGCCGGGACGGGTTCTCGATCGCGCGACACCCATCTATCCGCTCCTGGCCAGCATCGAATACTGTGCCGACACCCGTTGCTCGAACGAGGCGGGCGCGCCGCCGCTGAACCTGGCCTGCGCGCCGATCACCGCCACGTACCGGCCGTAGACCACCGCGCACAGGTAGGTGGCATCGCGGATCGGCTCCGGTTCGTCGAGCCGCACGCAGTGTGCGTCGGTGACGCCCGCCGGGTTCGGAACCTCGTCGTCATCGCGGCCCAGGCGGGTGAGGGCGGCTTGTAAACCGAAGGCCGCCGCCAGATCCCGGGTGCGGTAGACCGTGGCCCCGTTGCGGGCGACCAGATCCACCCCCGCCGCCGCGAACGCCGGGCGGGCCACCGCGGTGTCGCGCTCGAAGTGCAGTGCGCCCGCCGGGGTGTAGATCCCGCCTCGGCCCCCGCCCGACGCCCGATCGGAATCGGACATGTCGTACTGGTTGGGCAGGGTCAGGTCCAGGATGTGGTCCGGATTGCTCGGCAGGTCCGGAAGATCCTCGAGTGGAGTGGGTTTCAGGTCGGCCATCGCGGTGAGCTGAGCGCGCAGCATCTCCTGTAGGCGGGCGCCGAGGGCGGCCGGATCGGTCTGCGGGATCACGGCGTGGCCGATGATCACGTACACGCCGTGCGCCGCGACCAGTTCGCCTCTGTCGTCGGTCCGGGACGAAGCGCGGACACTGTCGCGCGTGTCTGCGGGCAGATCGGCGGCGCTGATCGGGATCGTGTGCCGCTCAGGAGAGTTCAGGGCGTCCCAGTATCCGTCGGTGGCGGCGCGGGCGGCCTGCTCGGTCGGGAAGCGCTGGATCGCCAGGGTGATGTGCTTGCGCGCCCGGACGCTGTCGTTGTTGCGCCAGATGTACGCGCCGGCGATGAGTCGATTGCGTTCGGCGACCGGCTGCCAGTTCTTCGGGAAAGGGCCGTTGGTGTCGTCGAAGTCGCCGGAGCTGCTCAGCAGGCGGGCCCCGCCCAGGTATCGGATGTCGGGATCGATGACGTCGGGCCCGGCCAGATACGTCAGCATGCGGCGCGATTCGATCGCGTACGCGTCGGCGGTGGAGCCGTAGAACGGCGTGAACTCGGCCGGAGCCGAAGGATACGGTCCGACCTGGAGTTTCGACAGATCCGTCGGAGTCATGCCGGGGACCGGATGCCCCGGAACCGACCACGTCGCGGCGACGAACCCGACGACCAGGACCGCGGTCACCGCGATCGCGCACGCCGCCATCCCGCGGGTGCCGAGAACCGTTCGGAGCCTGCGGAATCCGCGCGACCATCGCCTGCGCCTCACCGGCTCGTCACCAGCACGTACTCGGCGGCCGTCTTCTGATACAGCTCCGCCACATTGCGCGCACCGACCTGCACGTTGTACTTGTCCACGTGGAACGTGCACTGGTGGAACATGACCTGCCCGTTCTCCAGATCCGCGAAGCAGCCGACGTCGCCGGGGAAGCCCGGCGGCGGGTCGATGCTCCGATGCTTGTCGGGGGAGTTCTGAGCCGGATTCCACTTGTCCCACAGCGCGCGGGCGGCGCGGCCGGTGCGACTGTGGAACACCAGCGCGTCGCCGTAGCCGACCAGGTCGACATCGCCGATGGTCAGAAAGTCCAGGTCCGCGCTGTCGAGGCTCTGCAAGGCGCCGCGGCCGGTGTACACCCCGTCCGGGTCCGGGCGCAGCGGCAGTTCGGGATTGGTCGGCAGGGTGCGGCCGAGGATGCCGTCCGGGTCGAGCGGCATGTGCTCGAACTTGTCGTCCGGCGTGGGCTGGAACTTGTCGAGCAGCGGCAGCGCCACGTCGAGCATGCGTTCGGTGCGTCCGGTCAGGTCGGCCAGGTCGGGGGCGGCGGCCAGTTCGTCGACGATCTTGACGTACACGACGTAGCGGTCGTGCACGGTCCAGGAGCCGATCGAGGCCACGGTGGGACGCCAATGCGCCTTGCTCGCACGGTATTTCGGCAGCGAGACCGGCTGGTTGCCGTTGTTGTAGGTGAAGTCGTCGTTTTCGAGGGTGGGACCGACCGCGGCGGCCCGGTCCGGGTCCGGCAACTCCAGCACCGCGATACTGAGTCTGCGGTGCTTCTCCTCGGTCTCGGCGCCGGTGCACCAGGTGTCCACCCAGCCGCCGCGCAGATCATGGGCGACCTCGTCGAAGGTGTCGTTGATCAGGATGTCGCCCAGGCCCTTGTGGTTGGTGACCACGTGCGGGCGGACATTGCCGGAGCATTCGAAGGCGTAGTCGTGGTCGGCTTCGAACGGCAACGCCACGTAATCCGACAGCCGCTGGGACTCCCGGATCCGGGATTGCTTGCCGGTCTTGGCGTTTCCCACCACCCGCGGCGTGGTCTGGTAATTGCCGACCTCGAGGCTCGCCGGATCGGTCGGCTGCCGGACCGGATGGCCCGCGACGCTGGTCGCGCAGCCCGTCACGGCGACGAGCGCGACCGAGAGGAACAGCAGCGGCAGCCCCCGTGACGCGAAAACTCTCACCGTCCCCTCCTCCCAGCCGGATTTTACCGTCGCCCAAGACTTCTCGCGCATCTTCGGCGGCGGGCAGTGTGGTCTCGGACACGATCGGGCGGCGATCCGGGCACCGCGATGTCTCGGTCCGCGCGGCCGCCGCGGCGCGCCGCGGAGCCGTGTTGCTTAACACGGCGGCGAATTCCATGGTCGGAGCCCCGTAACCCTCACCGGCAGGCATGTATCGCGGTGATTAACACAAATTCGCAACCGAACAGTCCATGCTGTGAAGATTGCACCGATCGGGACTTCGATGCCTATTCCGTATCCCGGGGCAGGTACCTTCTACGCATGTTCTCCAAAGTCCTGGTCGCCAACCGCGGCGAGATCGCCATTCGCGCCTTCCGCGCGGCCTACGAACTCGGCATCGGTACCGTCGCGGTTTTTCCGTACGAGGACCGCAACTCCGTGCACCGGCTCAAGGCCGACGAGGCGTACCAGATCGGTGAGCCCGGCCACCCCGTGCGGGCGTACCTGTCGGTCGAGGGAATCATCGAGGCCGCCAAGAGCGCGGGCGCCGATGCCATCTACCCCGGGTACGGCTTCCTCTCGGAGAACCCGGACCTGGCCGCCGCCTGCGCCCGCGAAGGCATCACCTTCATCGGCCCCGCCGCCTCGGTGCTCGAACTGACCGGTAACAAGGCCCGCGCCATCGCCGCCGCCAAGGCCGCCGGCCTGCCGGTGCTGCGCTCGAGCGAGCCGTCCGCCGACGTGGACACCCTGATGGCCGCCTCGGAGTCGATGGAGTTCCCGATCTTCGTCAAGGCCGTCGCCGGTGGCGGCGGGCGCGGCATGCGCCGGGTCGCCGATCCCGCCCAGCTGCGCGAATCCATCGAGGCCGCCGCGCGTGAGGCCGAATCCGCCTTCGGTGACGCGACCGTGTTCCTCGAGCAGGCCGTGGTCAACCCGCGCCACATCGAGGTGCAGATCCTGGCCGACCAGCACGGCAATGTGATCCACCTCTACGAGCGCGACTGTTCGCTGCAGCGCCGCCACCAGAAGGTGATCGAGCTCGCGCCCGCACCGAACCTGGATCCCGCACTGCGCGACCGCATTTGCGCCGACGCCGTGGCGTTCGCCAAGCAGATCGGCTACTCCTGCGCCGGCACCGTGGAATTCCTGCTCGACGAGCGCGGCAACCACGTGTTCATCGAGATGAACCCGCGCATCCAGGTCGAGCACACGGTCACCGAGGAGATCACCGACGTCGACCTGGTGCAGTCGCAGCTGCGGATCGCGGCGGGGGAGAGCCTCGCGGATCTGGGCCTGAGCCAGGACGCCATCCACATTCGCGGCGCCGCGCTGCAGTGCCGCATCACCACCGAGGACCCGGCCAACGGCTTCCGGCCCGACACCGGCCGCATCACCGGCTACCGCTCCCCGGGCGGCGCGGGCGTGCGCCTCGACGGTGGCGCCAACGTCGGCGCGGAGGTCGGCGCCTACTTCGACTCCATGCTGGTCAAGCTCACCTGCCGCGGCCGTGACTTCGACACCGCGGTCGCGCGCGCCCGCCGCGCGGTCGCCGAATTCCGCATCCGTGGCGTGACGACCAACATCCCGTTCCTGATGGCGGTGCTCGACGACCCGGACTTCCGCGCCGGCAAGGTCACCACCTCCTTCATCGACGAGCGGCCGCAGCTGCTCACCCTGAAGAGCTCCGCCGACCGCGGCACCAAGATCCTCAACTACCTGGCCGACGTCACCGTGAACAAGCCGCACGGCTCGCGGCCGACCAAGGTGTACCCGCACGACAAGCTGCCCGCCATCGACCTGACCGTGCCGCCGCCGTCGGGCTCGCGGCAGCGGCTGCTCGAGCTCGGCCCGGAAGGCTTCTCGCAGTGGCTGCGCAACCGCGAGGGAGTGGCCGTCACCGACACCACCTTCCGCGACGCGCACCAGTCGCTGCTCGCCACCCGCGTCCGCACCAACGGCCTGCTCGACGTGGCCGGGCACGTGGCGCGCATGACCCCGGAACTGCTGTCCATCGAATGCTGGGGCGGCGCAACCTATGACGTGGCGCTGCGATTCCTGTTCGAGGACCCGTGGGAGCGCCTCGCCGCGCTGCGCGAAGCGGTGCCGAACATCAACCTGCAGATGCTGCTGCGCGGCCGCAACACCGTCGGCTACACGCCGTACCCCGAAAAGGTCACGCGCGCTTTCGTTTCCGAGGCGACCGCCACCGGCATCGACATCTTCCGCATCTTCGACGCGCTGAACAATGTCGACCAGATGCGCCCGGCCATCGACGCCGTCCGCGAAACCGGCACCGCCCTGGCCGAAGTCGCGCTGTCCTACACCGGCGACCTGTCGAACCCGAACGAGGACCTCTACACCCTCGACTACTACCTCAAGCTCGCCGAGCAGATCGTCGAGGCCGGGGCACACGTCATCGGTATCAAGGACATGGCCGGACTGCTGCGCGCCCCCGCCGCGCACACCCTGGTCACCGCGCTGCGCCGGGAATTCGACCTGCCGGTGCACGTCCACACCCACGACACCCCCGGCGGCCAGCTCGCCACCTACCTGGCCGCCTGGCAGGCCGGCGCCGACGCCGTCGACGGCGCGTCGGCGCCCATGGCGGGCACCACCTCCCAGCCCGCGCTGTCGGCCATCGTTGCGGCAGCGGCGAATTCGCCCTACGACACCGGTCTGAACCTGCAGAACGTGTGCGACCTGGAGCCGTACTGGGAGGCGCTGCGCAAGGTGTACGCGCCCTTCGAGTCCGGGCTGCCGGGCCCGACCGGCCGCGTCTACCACCACGAGATCCCCGGCGGTCAGCTGTCGAACCTGCGCCAGCAGGCCATCGCCCTGGGTCTCGGCGACCAGTTCGAGCAGGTCGAGGCGAAGTACGCGGCGGCGGACCGGATGCTGGGCCGCCTGGTCAAGGTCACCCCGTCCTCCAAGGTGGTCGGTGACCTGGCGCTGGCGCTGGTCGGCTCCGGCGTCGACGTCGACGACTTCGCCGCCGACCCGGCCCGCTACGACATCCCCGATTCGGTGATCGGCTTCCTGCGTGGCGAACTCGGCACCCCGGCCGGCGGCTGGCCCGAGCCGTTCCGCAGCCGCGCCCTCGAAGGCCGCGGCCCCGCCAAGCCGGAAACCCAGCTCACCGCCGCCGACGAGGCCGGACTGAACGGCACCTCCGCCGAACGCCGCGCCACCCTCAACCGGCTGCTGTTCCCCGGCCCCACCGCCGAATTCCTCGCCCACCGCGAGAAGTTCGGCGACACCACCGGGCTCTCGGCCAACCAGTTCTTCTACGGCCTGCGCCACGACGAGGAACACCACGTCCAGCTGGACAAGGGCGTCACCCTGCTGATCGGCCTCGAAGCCATCTCCGAGCCCGACGAGCGCGGCATGCGCTCGGTCATGTGCATCCTCAACGGGCAGCTGCGTCCCATCCAGGTGCGCGACCGCTCCATCGCCAGCGAGATCCCGACGGCGGAGAAAGCCGACAAGACCAACGCCGGGCACATCGCGGCCCCGTTCGCCGGTGTGGTCACTCTCGCTGTCTCCGAAGGCGATTCGGTGGCCGCCGGCGACACCATCGGCACCATCGAGGCCATGAAGATGGAAGCCGCCATCACCGCCCCGCGCGGCGGCATCGTCCGCCGCGTCGCCATCGCCAAGGTCCAGCAGGTGGAGGGCGGCGACCTGCTCGTCGACGTGAATCTCAACGAGGCCGCCGCCGAATGACCCGCATCGTGGCAGGTACCGCCGGGGGCCGACGCCTACGCGTCCCCCCGGCGGGCACCCGCCCCACCTCCGACCGCGTGCGCGAGGCGCTGTTCAGCCTCCTGCACGCCCGCATGGATTTCGACGGCCTGCACGTCCTCGACCTCTACGCGGGTTCGGGGGCTCTGGCCCTGGAGGCGCTGTCCCGCGGCGCCTCCCACGCCCTGCTGATCGAAGCCGACCGCAAAGCCGCCGCCATCATCCGCGGCAATATCGACGACCTCGGGCTCCCGGGCGCGGAACTCCGCCAGAACACCGTCACCAGCGTCCTGTCCGGCGCCGCCCCCGAACGCTACGACCTGGTCTTCTCCGACCCGCCCTACGACCTCGACGTCGCCGACGTCCAGTCCGACCTGCGCGCCCTCGCCGACCGCGGCTGGCTGCACGACGAGGCGTTGATCGTCGTCGAACGCTCCATCCGCTCACCCGAAGTGACCTGGCCCGACGGCTTCTCCCCACTCAAATCCCGCACCTACGGCGAGACCCGGATCGACCTCGCCGAATACGCCGAAGCCAACTGACACAAGGGTTTTCGCGGCTTCGGCCGGTGCGGCACGGCCGCGCTCGATACAATCACTTGGACGGTGAGTGATCGCGGTCTGGGGGTTCGGGTGGTTCACGAAGGACGTATTGCCGTCATCGGGCTGGGGGCCGCGGGCCTGTCCGCATGCCTGGCGGCAGCCGAACTCGGGTGGTCGGTCATCGGTTTCGACCGCAGCACCATCGGCGGCGAGGCCGCGGCAAGCGCGGGGCGATCGAAGATCATCAGGTTCGGGTATACGGATCCTTTCTATGCCGAACTGATGCGCGACACCCGCCCACGCTGGGAGCGGCTCGAACGAGACACCGGATCGCCGCTGATCAACCTGTGCGGCATGTTGCACTTCGGGGTCGGCGGCGCGACGGGGACCGATGCCGTCATCGAATCGCTCGAACGGTCGGGCCAGGACTGTGAAATCCTCGCCGCCGCGCAGACCTCCGGGCGGACCGGGCTACACCTGCGGACCGGGGAAATCGGTGTGTACGAGCGCAATGCGGGGATGATGACCCCGGCGTCGGTGTTTCAGGCGCTGTCGGCCAGAGCGAGCGCGCTCGGGGTGACCCTCCACGAGAACACGGCCGTCTCGGCGATCGACGACACGGGCGCCTGCGTCACGGTGATGACATCGAACGGACCGGTGATCGTGGATCGGGTGATCATCGCCGCCGGCGGGCAATTCGGCAGATTCGCACCGGCCGCGGCCTCGCAGCTCACTGTCACTCGCCAGTATCAGATCGTCTGCGGCTCGCCCGAACTCGTGGCGAGCGGTCACTCCTGCAGCTGGATGGACGTGACGGCCGACGAGTGGTACGGGATGGTCAATGCCGGGAGCGGCATCCACATCATGGGGGTCCACGAGCCGGCGACCGTCGTGGACCCCGATCAACCGATCGACGACGCGGAATTGCGGCAGTCCGTCGAGGTCCAACTCGAGTATCTGCGGGAGCGCCTGGCCCTGAACTCCCGGCAGCTCACCCTGCGCGAAGTTCGAACCTGCCATTACACGAACACGGCGTCCAAGGATTTCGTGATCGACCGTCTACCGGGAGGTTCGACGGTGCTGCTGAGCGCGTGTTCCGGGCACGGATTCAAGTTCACCATCACCAGCGGCTACCTGGCCGCACAGCTCGCGTGCACGGACGCACCGCCGGTACCCAGATTTCAGCTTTCCGCCGTCTCATCCAAGGCGTAATCATGACCACCACGACTTCGCCGGCGCTGCCGAGCAGAAGTAACACCGCAGCCAAAGTCACGCTGATCATCGGAATACTCGTCACCATTCTGGGCTCGTTGTGGGGCATCGTGTCGAATTCGGGTGGCAAGGTGCTGCCCATCAATACGATCATCGCTGGAGCGTTGACCGCGCTGGGCGGCGGAATCGTGGGCTCGTCGATGCAGGACCTCTTCTCCCGGACGAACGTCGATCGAGGCCTGAGCGCGGTGTCTCGCATGATGTCCGATGTCGTCGCCGAAAACTCCCGGGTCATGGCCGCTGCCACCATGCGGCTGACCGATATCGCCGATGGGATCGGCAGCTCCGCCCGGGCGTCCCACGACAGCATGCGGGACACGCTGGCCGGCTCCATGTCGGCGAGATTCGTCTCCGACGAACTTCAGCTCGCACCGCTTCGGAAGGTGTGGCATCACTATCACGTAACCCAAGCCGGGCGTGAATTGCGGTGGCTGTACTCGATATTCCCCTTGGACACGGGCACGAGTCCCGCCACGATCACGACACCGATAGTTCTCATCGATCTCGCTCGTGTCGGTCACGTCTACAACGCCGAGGTCGGCATACGCACGAATCGAATGTTCATCAACTTCACGCGAGCGGATGGGACCGAGCCGAGCTGCTCGGAGATCTTCCCGCAGATGCAGACCTTCCGTGATGTCCACTCCGGTTTCGGGATCCGGCAGACGTGGGACGGCTCACACCTGCTCGGCCGCGCCATCATGAGCGAACGCCCGGTCGTCCCGGACGCCGCACCCGGCATGCTCGCCGCCGAGCACAACTCCACGCTCGACGACGTCTGGCTCACCGGGTTCATTCAGAACCGAATCCACCTCGAGGACCTGCCGGTGGCCCGGTCCTGAAGCGGACGGCTCAGAGCCGACGGATTTCGCGGCTCCCGGCGGTCTTCATTCCTGACAGGTTCAGACCGAAGTTGGGAGTGCGTGATGTCGGAATCGAATCGGACCGCGGTGGTCACCGGAGCGAGCCGCGGGTTCGGGCGGGGGATCGCCGCGGCGCTCGTCGCCTCGGGCGACCGGGTCGTCGGAGTGGCGCGGGACGAACAGGCGCTGCGGGAGCTGCGGGCAGAACTCGGGGAACGGTTCGTGCCGTTCGCCGCGGACGCCACCGAGGACACGGTGGCCGAACAGGTGATTCGCGAGTACCGGCCGGAGCTGCTGGTGCTCAATGCCGGGGCGCGACCGCGGCTGGCCCCCGTGCACGAACAGAGCTGGGAGACGTTCGGGCGCAACTGGGAGACCGACACCAAACAGGCGTTCGTGTGGATCGGGGCCGCGTTGCGGGCGCCCTTGCCGCCGGGCAGCGCGGTGATCGCCATGTCCAGCGGGGCCGCGCTCAACGGGTCGCCGCTCAGCGGGGGATACGCGGGAGCCAAGGCGACCATCCGGTTCCTGCGCACCTACGCGGCCGACGAATCGCAGCGGGCCGGGCTCGGGATCCGCTTCGTGGCGTTGCTGCCCCGACTGACACCGGCCACCGGACTCGGCGCGGACGCGGTCGCCGGCTACGCCGCCCGGGAAGGAATCGACGTCGACGCCTACGTCGTGGGCATGGGACCGGTGCTCACACCCGACCAGGTCGGCAAGGCCGTCGTCGAACTTGCCGGAGATCCGGACAGCGCGGCGGAATACTTGGTGAGCGGCGCCGGGCTACGGCAGATCGGCTGAGGTGGCGCAACCATGACAACCGACGCACCCGCGGGAGTATCGGCCATGCCCTCCGACACCGAACGACCGCACGACACCGAACGACCACCTGGCACCGAGCAGCCGCCCGAGACCGAGCTGCCTGCAGAGGCCACGGTACCGGCTGGGACCGAACGGCCCGCCGGCACCGGGGTGCCCGTCGAGGTCGAGCTGCCCCTTGGGGCCCAGCCGCCCGCCGGCACCGGGGTGCCCATGGAGGTCGAGCTGCCCCTTGGGGCCCAGCCGCCCGCCGGCACCGGGGTGCCCATGGAGGTCGAGCTGCCCCTTGGGGCCCAGCCGCCCGCCGGGACCGGGGTGCCCGTGGAGGCCGAGCTGAACCCTGGGTCCCAGCCGTCCGCTGGGACCGGGTGGTCCGCTGCGGGCGAGCGTTACTCGCAGCGCGAATTCGCCGGTCTCGCAGAGCGATTCCGGCCGGAGCTGCTCGCGCACTGCTATCGGATGTTGGGGTCCATCCACGATGCCGAGGATCTGGTGCAGGAGACCTATCTGCGAGCCTGGCGGGGATTCGGCGGGTTCGAGGGGCGGTCGTCGCTGCGGAACTGGCTGTACAAGATCGCCACCATGGCGTGCCTGACCGCGTTGGAAGGCCGGGCCCGCAGGCCGTTGCCGTCCGGGCTGGGCGCGCCCGAGGACGATCACCGGGTGGCCGTCGCCGCCCGCGAACCCACGGTGCCCTGGCTGCAACCCGCACCCGACGCCCGGTTCGGCTTCGACGACCCGGCCGCCATCGTGGCCGGCCGCACCGGCGTCCGGCTGGCTTTCCTTGCGGCACTGCAACTTCTGCCCGCCCGCCAGCGCGCCGTACTCACCCTGCGCGACGTGCTCGCGTTCCGCTCCACCGAGGTCGCCGCCATCCTCGACACCACCCCGACCGCCGTGGACAGCGCCCTCCGCCGGGCGAGATCCCGCCTGGCCCAAGCCGGCCCGGTGGAGACGGATCTGGCCGAGCCGGACGAGCTGGTGCAGCGCCGCCTGCTCGACGACTACGTCACCGCGTTCACCAGCGCCGACCACGCCGCCCTGGTCGAACTGCTGCGCGCCGACGTCGAAATGGAAATGCCGCCCACCCCAACCTGGTTCACCGGTCGCGACGCGGTACTGGGCTTCCTCACCGCCCGCATCCTGAACCCCGGCCTGTGGCGGATGATCCCGGTCCGGGCGAACGGCCAGCCCGCCTTCGTCGTCTACAAGCGCGCGGCCGAACACCGCTACGAGGCGTACGGCATCCACGTCCTGACCCTGATCGGCTCGAAGGTCGCCCGCATCACCGCCTTCAACAACCCCTCCCTGGTCCCGGCCTTCGGCTTCGCGGTCGCGGTGGAAACCTGATTCGGGACGGCAGGTACCGAACGCGAACTGCCCGCCGGTCGAACCGGCGGGCAGCTTGCGCAGTACGCGGAGGTCAGTTCTCGAACAGGTCCCGCAGCGATTCGGGGGCCTTGTGCTCGCAGGTGTTGGCCAGGCAGCCCAGGTCCCACAGCTGCTCGATGGCCGACAACACCGAGTAGTGGTCGGAGACGTCGGTGGAAACCTTGTGGTGCGCCTCGGGCTTGCCCTTCTCGCCCTTCTCCTTGTGCACCTTGTCGGAGTTGATCACCAGCAGCGGGGCGTCGCCGCCACCGAGCACGGTGCCGTTGGCGCCGACCGGGCTACCCGGGCCGCCGGTGAAGCCGGAGTAGTCGTTCTCGTCCCACGCGATCACGATGCTGGACCGAGAATTCTTCCAGGTGTCCGAGTTCATGATCTTGGTGACGGTGTCCTTCAGGTAGTCGTCACCCGTGTGGATCGGACCGTGCGCCACACCGGAAGCGGGTTCCTCGCAGGCCGGCTTGTTGATCAGGGTGGCGGCGGCGTGCGAGATGCCGTGCATGTCCGAGCACTGGTCCGGGCTGATCCAGGTGAAGTTCGGGACGTTGCCGCTCTTGAGGTCGGCGTCGAAGTTGTTCTCGAACGGCACCACCTTCTGCAGGCGGGCGTTGCCGGGGGAGTTGACGTCGGAGAAGTACATGAACGGGTTGTGCTTCTGGGCGTACAGCTTGACCATGGTGCCGTTGACGTCACCGGGCGCGAACTCGCCCTGGAATCCGGCCGAGGGCATGCCGCCCATGTAGGCCTTCCAGGACTTGCCCTTGCCCTCGAGCTGGTCGACCAGGTTCTTGCCGCCGAACAGGTGCGGCTTGGCGCTCGCGCTGGCGAACTGCTCCGGGGTCAGCGCGGCGGTGGAGGTGCCGTCGCCGGAACCCGGGACGAATTCCTCAGGGGCGCACTTGGAGTCGGCGCCGGCCTTGCAGTCGTCCCAGATGCCCTGGAAGTCGCCCGAGAACATCGACAGGTAGTTGGGCAGGCTCGGGTGGGTCACGCCGTGGAACCCGGTCGACACGCCGTAGTCGTTGGCCAGCTGGTTGATGAACGGCGCATCGGCGGTGTTGCCGAGGATGTCGTCGTCGCCCTGGTTCTCCATCATGATGTAGAAAACGTGCTCCGGAGCCGCACCCTGGCCGTGGCCCGGATCGGCATGCGCGGTCGCGCCTACCAGGCCGCTGAACGCACTAACGGTCGCAGCCACGGTGACTGCGATCTTCCGACCCAACGATGCGCTTGACATATCACTGCTTTCTGTAACGAGCGAGATTGCCGATGCAGCTTCGCAATTGAGTTCGCAAACGATCAATGGGAGCAAACCGAACAGTTCCCTAACGGCGAGCAAGCAGTTGCTGGGTTGCAAAACCATAGCTGACCAGGCATGCCCGATTTGTGAGGTTTGGGGCGCGGGCGGATCGTACCCCGGGATGCGGTAGCGTGCGGCCATGGCTGGAGCACTGTGCCCGGGGTCGTTCGACCCGGTGACCAACGGACATCTCGATGTGATCGCCCGCGCTGCCGAGCAATTCGACGAAGTGGTCGTGACCGTCGTGGTGAACCCCAACAAACAGGGGATGTTCACCGTCGAGGAGCGCATGGACCTGATCCGCGAGGTCACCGCGCACCTGCCCAACGTCCGCGTCGAATCCTGGCGCGGACTGCTGGTGGACTTCGCCAAGCAGCAGGGCATCACCGCCATCGTGAAGGGCCTGCGCGACGCCACCGACCTCGGCTACGAGATGCAGATGGCGCAGATGAACCGCAAGCTCACCGGTGTCGACACCTACTTCATCGCCACCAACCCTGCCTACAGCTTCGTCTCCAGCTCCCTGGTCAAGGAGGTGGCGGCCTACGGCGGCGACATCGCAGACCTGCTGCCCCCGGTCGTCAACAAGCGCCTGCTGGCCCGCATCGCCGAACGCCAGGCCAAGGCCTGACCGACTGGCCCCCGCTGAGCCGCAACCCCATACGGCTCAGCGGATGGCCGAATTTCCGGCTCGGCGAATCTCCCAGCCGCGCCGCCGTCTCATAGAGGGTGGATCAGGGCCGGGCGGGTCGGCAAGGCGGGCGCGGGTTCGATGTGGCCGTCCGGCTGCGGGCGCGAGCGTGACAACGCGGCGCGCAGGCGGCGGGCGGCTCGATCGCGGATCAGGTCGTCCCAGGTCCAGCGCACCACTTCGAAACCCAAGGCGCGCAGGTAGGTTTCGCGGGTGCGTTCGCGTCCGACGGTGGTGGCGAAGTCTTGCCCCGGGCCGAGTAGGCGGCCGTATTCGGTGGGGCCGTCGAACTCGCACAGCACGCCCGCGGACTCGTAGTAGAAGTCGACCCGGGCCACGAAGCGGCCGTCCGGGGTCAGGACATTGCCCTGGGAGCGGGGCAGCGGTAGCGCGTGCTGGTGAATCATGGTGCGGCTGAGCGACTCCCCGATGCTCTGGCTGCGCCCGTCGAGGATCGCGATCACCTGTTTCGCCTGCCCGATCCCGTATCGCCCCTTGGCCCGCGCCACCTCCTCGCCGAGTTCGGCCGCGCCCAGGCCGAACATGCCCGCCAAGGCGTCGCCCGCCACCACCGCCGCCTCGAACGGCAGGGTCAGCGCCAGATCCACCACGGTCCGCGCCGGCGTGGTGACCGCGAACCCGTCGATCTCCACCGCGGAATCCACCGGTGAGCCATGCACTTTCGCGAACGGCCTGGTCCGTCCACCGCCGCGGCGATTGCGCGTGACACATACCCGGTCCAGCGGCGTCCGCCACAGCGTGGTTCCGTACAGCACGGCCGCCGACTGATGACTCACGACGGTGCCCGGCGCCATCTCCGGCAGTAGGGCGCGGATCAGCCTCCGATGCTGTTCACGCCGGTCCAGTGAGGTCCTGAGCGCCGGGTCATGTGTCTGGTGCCCGGAGTTGCGCATCTGCGAAGGGGCGCGCCGATGCCCGGGGTCCGATTGCTGCCGCAGGTTGCGCTGCGCGCCGTGCCCCTCGAGTAGCGCTCGCCGCGATCCCCTTGCCCCGCAATGGCGTCCGCCGACCGGCGTCGTCACCGTGGCCGGCCCGGTCGTGCTCTCGGCTGTGCTGGTCATTCGCTCTCCCGGCGGGGTGGCTGCGGCCGGCGGGGGCGCACGCACGACCCGCAGGCTCGGCTCGGCGGTCGTTGGGGCCGCGGCCCGCTCGTATCCCGCCGTCCCCCAAGGCATCCGCGCCAACGGTCCATGTCCGAACCCCTTTCGTCGTCGATGCTTGTTTGGACGCCGACAGGCCGAAAGGGGTTCCCGCGTATGCGGAGAAGATCGGGGGAGGGGGCTCAGAAGACCCAGAGTCGCAGGGTGAGGAAGCGGATGGTGCCGACGACGGCGGTAATAGCCAGCACGGCAACGGCTTCGGTGATGTCGCCCATGCCCGGCGCGGTGACCTCGAGGATCGCCAGCGCGCCCGAGGTGATGGCGAGCCCGGCCAGCGCCAGCGCGCCGCCCTCCAGTTGCGCCGTGTGCCAGCGCACCCGGTCGGCCGCCTGGAAGGTGAGCCGGCGGTGCATCTCGTTGGCGAGCGCGGTGCTCACGACGGATCCGGCCAGATTGGCCACCTGCGGGCCGCCGCCGTAGAGCGCGAGGAACAGCAGGATGTATCCGACGTTGCTGAGGCCGCCGACGAGGGCGAAACGAATCAATTGGGCGAAGGCCGCGTCACCGCGTAGCCACGCGCCGAGGCGGGCGGACCAGCGGACGCCGGTCGCGCGTAGCGCTCCGGTGCCCTGGGCGATCGCCTCCGAGCCGTAGGCAATGGCCTCCGAGCTCAACGTATAGGTGTGCACCAGACCTGGAACGGGCATCGTCGCCCGCTGAATCTCGTGGACAGCCATCGTCTACCCCATCCGAAACACACCGCTACTTGTCTTGCTCTTCCAAGGTAACACCAAGTGGAGCAGTTTCCTCCACTTGTTTTTGTGGTCTGTGAAACAGTTCGGAAAACCGGCGACACGCCGTGTCGGACCTTGTTGACAGCGCGGAGATTGGCAGACTGGCTGAAGCGGAGAGTCTCGCCGTGAGTCCTGGAAGAAGAGTGGAGTAGCACATGTACCGGGTATTCGAAGCGCTCGACGAGCTGGTGGCCATCATCGAAGAGGCCCGCGGCATCCCGCCGACCCGAAACTGCATCGTGCCGCGCGGCGAGGTCCTCGAACTACTCGACGACGTCCGCGAGGCGCTGCCCGGCGAGCTCGACGACGCCCAGGACGTGCTCGATCACCGCGACAAGATCGTCACCGATGCCCGCACCGGCGCCGAGACCACCGTCAAGACCGCCAACGACCAGGCGCACCACACCGTCACCTCGGCGCGCGACGAAGCCGACCGCATCCTCGCCGACGCCAAGGCGCACGCCGACCGCATGGTCGCCGAGGCCCGCGCCCACGCCGAACACCTGGTCGGCTCGGCCGAGGAGGAGGCCGAGCGCACGGTGGTCGACGGTAAGAAGGAGTACGACGCCCTCACCGGCCGCGCCCGCGCCGAGGCCGACCGGCTGGCCGCCGCGGGCCAGGCCTCCTACGACCGCTCGGTCGCCGAGGGCAAGGCCGAGCAGGACCGCCTGGTCTCGCAGACCGAGGTGGTGCGCGCCGCGCACACCGAATCCGCCCGGCTCATCGACGCCGCCCAGGCCGACTCCGACCGCCTGCGCTCGGAATGCGACGACTACGTCGACGGCAAGCTCGCCGACTTCGAGGAGACCCTGCACAGCACCCTGCGCATCATCGGCCGCGGCCGCCACCAGGTCCGTTCGGGCTCGTCGGTGCCGGACTACGCCTCGGAGTTCCGTGCGGAGTCCCCGGGCTTCCGCCGCTGAGTCCGGGCGTCCGCCGCCCACATCCGATCGGATTGCCCCGCGTTCGCCCCAATTGGGTCGCGAGCGGGGCTTTCGGTATTGTGGGGTGGTTGCCCATTCCCCACCCAGTGCGAAGGTGAGTTCAGAGATGTCGGCCGATTCCGGTAATGGTTCGCGTCATCGTCACAAGTTGACGGACGCGGGCTTCGTGCTGGACGTCCGCAGTCTCGGACGTGCCCCGGGCTCCATCAAGGAGTTCCATCGCATCGTGACGCCGGCGGAGAAGATCGGCCTCGATCTGATCGCCATCCCGGCCGGTGCGGAGGTCGAGCTGGATCTCACGCTGCAGTCGGTGTCCGAGGGTGTCCTCGTCACCGGCACGGTCAGCGCTCCCGTCCAGGGCGAATGCTCGCGGTGCCTCGAATCGTTCACCGACGACATCGAATTGCACCTCACCGAGCTGTTCGCCTACCCGAACAGCGCCACCGATCAGACCACCGAGGACGACGAGATCCCGCGTCTGGTGGACGATTTCATCGACCTCGAGCCGGTGATCGTCGATTCGGTCGGCATGGAGCTGCCGTTGCAGCCGCTGTGCGAGCCGGATTGCGCGGGATTGTGCCCGGAATGCGGCGTCAAGATGGCGATTGCGGGTTCCGGCCACGGTCATGAGATACTTGACCCTCGCTGGGCCGGACTCGCCAAGTTCAATGCTGAGTCCCCCGATTCGGCGGCGTTCGACGACGCCGTGTCGGACCCATCAACCGATTCCACCCTTGCGGGACACAACGGTGCCGCAAGTAAGACAGAGGAGAGCTAGTCGTGGCCGTTCCGAAGCGCCGGATGTCCCGTGCCAACACCCACGCGCGTCGCAGCCAGTGGAAGGCCACCGCGCCGACCCTGATCACCTGCCCAAACCGTGCCTGCGGTCAGCAGACCCTGCCGCACATCGCGTGCCCGAGCTGCGGCACCTACAAGGGCCGTCAGGTCACCTCCGCGATCTGATTCGGTTTCTGCCGACCGTGACCGCCAGCAAGGACGCTGCGGATATTCCCGCCGTAGGTGACGCCGCCGACCATGCCCAGCTACTCGAGGCACTCGGCGTAGACGTGCAGCCGGAGCTGTTGCGCCTCGCGCTCACGCACCGGTCGTACGCCTACGAGAACGGTGGGTTGCCGACCAACGAGCGCCTGGAGTTTCTGGGCGATTCGGTGCTCGGCCTGAGCATTACCGAGCGCCTGTATCTGGAGCACCCGGACAAGTCCGAGGGCGAGCTGGCCAAACTGCGTGCGAGCGTTGTCAATATGCACGCGCTGGCCGAGGTGGCCCGCGGACTCGGTCCCGGTGGTCTCGGCTGCCACCTGCTGCTCGGCAAGGGCGAGGAGCTCACCGGCGGCCGGGACAAGCCCAGCATTCTCGCCGATGGCATGGAGTCGCTGTTGGGTGCGGTGCATCTGCAGCACGGCATCGATGTCGCGCGGGAAGTGGTGTTGCGCCTGTTCGCCGCTCTGCTCGAGCGCGGTCCCCGGATGGGGGCCGGGCTCGACTGGAAGACGAGCCTGCAGGAGCTGACCGCCGAGCGCGGTATCGGCGTGCCCAGTTACGAGATCACCTCCACCGGACCCGACCACGACAAGGAGTTCACCGCTACCGCGGTGATCGGTGGGAAGGGTTACGGCCAGGGGGTGGGCCGCTCCAAGAAGGAAGCGGAGCAGAAGGCCGCGGGCGCGGCCTACAAGGCGTTGAACGCCGAGAACGCGCCCGAGGGCACCGTGGCTGACGGCTCGCAGAGCTAGATGCCCGAACTTCCCGAGGTCGAAGTCGTCCGGCGCGGGCTCACCGAGCATGTGGTGGGCCGCGTCTTGGACAGCGTGACCGTCAAGCACCCGCGTTCGGTGCGGCGGCACGCGTTCGGCGCCGACGATCTCGTCGCCCGGCTGACCGGTCTGCGCGTGCAGAGCGCGCAGCGGCGGGGCAAATTCCTCTGGCTCACCTTCGATGAGCCCGATACCTCTCTGGTCGTGCATCTCGGCATGTCCGGGCAGATGCTGGTGCAGCCCGCCGCCGCCCCGCTGGAGAAGCACGCGCACATCATCGCCACCCTCGACGACGGCAACGAACTGCGTTTCGTCGACCAGCGCACCTTCGGTGGCTGGCAGCTCTCGGACCTGGTCGAGGTGGACGGCACCTGGGTGCCGGAATCCGCCGCCCACATCGCCCGCGACCCCCTGGACCCGCGCTTCGACGCCGAGTCCGTGGTGAAGACCTTGCGCGCCAAGCAATCCGAGATCAAACGCCTACTCCTGGACCAGACGGTGATCTCCGGCGTCGGCAACATCTACGCCGACGAAGCCCTGTGGCGAGCCAAGATCCACGGCGAGCGCCCCGCCGCCAAGCTCACCAAGCCCGCCCTGCACACCCTCCTCGCCGAGACCCGGGTCGTCATGGACGAGGCCCTGCGCGCCGGCGGCACCTCCTTCGACGCGCTGTACGTGAACGTCAACGGCCAGTCCGGCTACTTCGAGCGCTCCCTCAACGCCTACGGCCGCGAGCACGAGCCCTGCCGTCGCTGCGGCGCGATCATGCGTCGGGAGAAGTTCATGAACCGTTCGTCCTTCTCCTGCCCCCGCTGTCAGCCGCGTCCGCGCGGCTGAGACCAGCAGGTTTTCTTCAGGGTCGGGTAATCCGATCTTGTCGGACCCGGACATTCCCTCAGGTTCAGGCGCTACCTTTTTCAGTAGCGGCACGCGTGGTGCCGGCTGGAGGAAAAAGATAGATGCGCAAACTGACTTACTACGTCGCGGCCACCATCGACGGATTCATCGCTACCGATGACGGTTCGGTCGACTTCTTTCCGGTCGGGGGTGATCACGGGCCGGCGATCATCGCGCAGTATCCCGAGACGCTGCCGACCAAGGTTCGTCAGGTGCTCGGCGTCGACAAACCCTGTCAGAACTTCGACACCGTGATCATGGGGCGCAAGACCCACGACTTCGGGGTTCGGACCGGGACTTCCAGTCCGTACGCGCACCTGCGGCAGTTCGTGGTGTCCACGACGCTGCCGGAGAAGCCGGACCCCGATGTGGAGTTGATCGCCGAGGATCCGTTGACGCGGGTGCGGGAGCTCAAGCGGGAGAAGGGGCTCGGGATCTGGCTGTGCGGGGGCGGCGAGCTGGCCCAGGCGCTGCTGCCGGAGATCGATCAGGTGTTCCTGAAGCTGTATCCGATCGTGCTGGGGCAGGGGCGTCCGCTGTTCGGTGCTGGCGGCGGGCTGCCTGAACCGGCCAAGTTCCGGGTGCTGACCAGCCGCATCTTCGAGGACGGCGTGGCCTTCATCAAATACAGCCGGGTGCGCTGAGCCCGGTCACGCCAGGCCGCGGTCGAGGGCGTAGATGGCGGCCTGGGTTCGGTCCCGGACGCCCAGGCGGGTCAGGACGCTCGAGACGTGGTTCTTGACCGTGCCCTCGCTGACATAGAGGGCGCGGGCGATCTCCCGATTGGACGCGCCGGTCGCCAGCAGGCGCAGGATCTCCGATTCCCGCTTGGTGAGCGTGGGCACGGCTGCCGGGGAACTGGTGGGCGCCCGCAGCATGCGGAGCACGCGGGCGGACACGGTCGCCGAGTACTGATCGATGCCGGCGTGCGCCAGCCGGATCGCCGCGGCGAGTTCGGTGGCGGGGAGATCCTTGAGCAGGTAGCCGTGCGCTCCCGCGTGCAGGGCGGCGATGACGTACTCGTCGTCGTCGAAGGTGGTGAGCATCAGGACCTTCGTGTGGCCGCGCAGCGCCGCGGCGGCGGCGAGCCCGTCCATGCCCGGCATGCGTACGTCCATGAGGACCACGTCCGGGGCGAGTTCCAGAGCGAGATCGACTGCCGCCGAACCGTTCTCGGCCGTGCCGAGCACCCGCACCCCGGGCTGGAGCGCGAGCAGGGAGGCGATGCCCTCGCGGATCAGCCGTTGATCGTCGGCCACCAGGACGGTCGTCGCCGTCATCGCGGGACCCGGGGCAGTCGCGCCCGCAGCCGGGTGCCGTGCGGCCCGGTGTCCACCCGGAGCTCGCCGCCGAGCAGGGCCAGCCGCTCGCGCATGCCGCGCAGACCGTGCCCCTCCACCGTGCCGGGTACGAAACCACCGCCACTGTCGGAGATTTCGAGGAGGCTGTGCGCGCTGCGCTGTTCGACCCGGACCGTCGCGGTCGCCGCCCCGGAGTGCCGGACCGCGTTGGTGAGGCCCTCCTGCGCGGCCAGATACAGGGCGAACGCCGCCGATTCGCCGGGTTCCTCGGCGCCGTCGATCTCGACGCGCACGCCGAACCCGCTGCCGTCCAAGCGCTCCGCCAGCGTTCGCAGCGCGGAGGTCAGGGTGAAGCCGTCGGCCTCGGCGCGCAGAGTCCCGACCGCGGTGCGCACCTCGGCCAGCGCGGTCCGCGCAGAATCGCGGGCATCGGCCAGCGCCCGATCGGCCGCCGCGGCATCGAGCTCCCGATAGGCGGCCGCCTTCTCCAACTGGATCGCCACCACCGCTAGATGGTGTCCGGCAGTGTCGTGGATATCGCGCGCCACCCGCGCCCGCTCGGCGGCCGCGGCCAGCGTCGCCGCCTGATCCGCGTACTCCCGCAGCCGCGCATGCGATTCCGACAACTGAGCCAGTAGCCCCTCGGCCCGCCGTTGCCCGGCCTCGGCCCGCATCGTCAGCGCTCCCAATGCCAGCGCGAACACCACCCCGATCGAGAACATCACCAGCTCGGCCAGTCGCGCACTTCCGGCCCGGCTCGGCGCCTGGAGTACCACGGCCCCGGCGACCGCCGCCAGGATCACCGCCGCCACCCCGATCGCGGCCCGACGGCCCAGGGCCACAAAAGCTTCGAACGGCAGCAGCGCGAACAACACCTTGGCATTGCCCGCCGAGTCGGCAGCCGCCGCCACCGCGAACAACACCGCGTGCAACCCGACCCCCGCAGCTGCCGACCGAACGGCCCGCTCCACCTGGGCGGAGCGGAGATCGATGGCGGCGAGCACCAAGAGGGCCGTGGTGAAGGTGGCCAAGCGTGGGGCGGTGGTGGGGGCCGTTGAGGACAGGGCCGCGAACCAGCCGGCGGACAGCACCGAGGTGTAGGTGGAGCAGGTCACCCAGGTGAGTGCGGGCGGGCGGAGCATGGGACCGAGGGTAGGGGTGTGGCCGGGGATCAGGCGAGGGCCGGGCGCGGAAATAGGTCGAAGGTCATGGTTTCGTCACCGCCGCTGTGCCGGGCGGCACCGGTCGTGTGGCACTTACCGCGTCGGGAGCCGGTTCGTAGCGTTGCCGCAGTACGAGTTCGTTTGTCCCGGAGGGAATTTCATCATGAACAGTCAATCGTTGTTCCGGCTCGCGGCGGTCGCGGGGATGGTGTGCGGTGCGGCCATCGCGGTCGCCGGGGTGCTGGAGACCGTTGCCGGGCAGAAGTTTCCGGCCACGGAGCTGCTCAACGGCGGGTCGGTGCCGTTCGGGATCGCGTTCGCGGTGGGGCTGTATCTGGCGGGGTACGAGCGGATGGGGCGGTTCGGCGCGGGGGCTTTCGCGGTGCATCTGCTGAGCTTCGGCCTGTTCGCGGGCGTGGCGTACACCATGAATTTCGTACTGGTGCACGAGGATCCGGCGGTGGTGAGGCTGCTGCTGGAAGGGCCCGCGCGCTGGGCTTTTCTCGCCACCGCGGCGCTGACCTTGCTCGGGACATGGTTGTTCGCGGCGGCCTTGTGGCGAGCGCGGACGGTGCCGCCGGTCGCGCTCGCGCTGTATGTGGCGGGTCTGACGGTGTTGTCGCTGACGTTCCTGCTGCCCGCGCCGGTGGTGCGGATCGGTCACCTGGCGGCGGGGCTGGGCATGATCTGGCTGGCGTGGTGGCTGCGGGCGACGGCCGGACGCGCGGTCGAGCGGTCGCCGCAGTTCAGCTGAGCGTCAGAGGATCGCGACGGCCACCACGAGACCGATGGCGACGTGCGCGGCGGACACGACCACGGATTCGGTGCTGAACTCCGGCTTCTTCAGCAGCGCGCCGATGTCGATGCCCAGCACGAATTCCAGCACGCGCACCGAGATCACCTGGGCCACGATGCCGACCAGGCCGTAGACCGTGGCGGCCAGCAGGCCTTCGGAGAGCTTGCCGGCCTGGGCGTAGATGGCCAGCACCACGATCAACGCCATGCTGACCATGGCCGCGGCGCTGATCACGACGGCGTTGGGCAGTCCGCGGGCCACCATGGCGCGCAGCGGGCCCGGGGTGGTCATGTCCACGGCCTGGAAGCCGATCAGCATGAGCACCAGGCCGAGCAGGGCGTAGGCCAGGATGGCGCCTACGCCGCGGCCGAGGGAATGCCAGTACCCGGCTTCGAGGGCGAGAGCGGTGGTCATCGGTGGTCCTCCGGAGGGGGTCGTTATTGCGGGATGCGGTGCGGGACGAAGGTGGAGCTGTCATCGGTGATCAGGCCGACGGTCTCCCGGATGCCCAGTCCCGCCGACGTGTCGCCCACGATCCAAGCACCGAGAACCGGTCGCATACCGTCGAATTCCGGTAGCGGGTCCAGCAATTGGTAGACGTAGCCTTCGGAGCCGTAGACGCCGCCGGTCGCGGTTTCCAGGCCCGCGCCCACGATGGTCATGTTCGCGCCCTCGCGGCCCAGTTTCGGCTTGCGGATGTATTCGGTGAGCTCGTGCGGGTTGTCGAGGTAGGTGGGCAGCAGGTTGGGGTGGCCGGGGTACATCTCCCACAGCACCGCCAGGATCGCCTTGTTGGACAGCAGGGTCTTCCAGAGGGGCTCGATCCACATGGTCTCCGGCAGCGACTCCACCACGCGGCGGCCGAAGTCGTCGTCGAGGGCCCATTCCCACGGGTAGAGCTTGAAGATGGCCTCGATCGGGGCTTCGGCCAGATCCACGAAACGGTGCAGTTCGGTGTCGAATCCGACCTCTTCGATGGGCAGGGCGATGGTGTCGAACCCGGCCTCGGCGGACGTCTCCTGCATGTAGGCGGTGGTGACGTTGTCCTCGCCGGAGCCGTCCGACCCGGACCAGGTGAAGTGCAGCTGACTGCCCGGCAGTGATTCGCGCAGCTCACCCCAGCGCTCGACCAGCTTCTCGTGCAGCGAGTTCCACTGGTCGTCGTCGGGGTGGGTGTCGGTCAGCCAGTGCCACTGCACGATCGCCGCCTCCAGCAGGGAGGTGGGCGTATCGGCGTTGTACTCCAGCAGTTTCGCGGGGCCGCGGCCGTCGTAGCGCAGGTCGAAGCGGCCGTAGACGTGCGGGTCGGAGCGATGCCAGGACTTGGTGATGGGTTCCCAGCTCCATTGCGGCAGACCGAAATCGGCGAACCGTTCGGTCAGCACCACCTGCTCCACGGCGTGCAGGCACATCGAGTGCAGTACCTCGACCTGCGCCTCCATGGCGAGGATCTCGTCCATGTCGAACTCGTAGTGCACCGATTCGTCCCAGTAGGGACGCGGCTGCCCGTTCGGGTACTGCCCGGGGGAGCCGTAGACCAGGCCCTGACTTTCGATGATCCGCTGCCAGCCCGGCCGCGGAGTGCTGCGTACCCGCCGCACTAGGAACCTCCACCGATCTTCGCTCCGAGCCCGCCGCGCTGAATCGTGCCGCCGCTCTTGGTTTTCACTGTCGCGCCCTTGGGGGCCACTGTGGTGCCCCCGGACGGCGCGTGCCCGATGGTGCCGGTGCCGCCGTAGTAGTAGCGGTAGGAGTGGCCCGCCAGGAGGAAGAAGCCGGGGCTGACTCCGCTGGTGGTGCCGCGCGACTGGGCGTCCGAACAGTAGTTGTCCGGCACCACGATCTCCTGGTTGTCCTTGTCGGCGGTGATGGTCTGCCCCGGACCGATGGGCACGACCTCGCCCTTCTTCGCGACGACCGTGCAGGACGCGGTGACCTCGGGCCCGTTCCACGCCGACGCCACCAGGTATCCGCCGCCGACCAGCGCCGCGATGCCCACCACCGCGGCCCCGCCGATGAGGACCCGCTTCTTCTTGCGCTGCTTGGCTTCCGTCGCGTCGGCTTCGGCCTGCGCCTGTTCCTCGGCCCGCTTGCGCGCTTTCTCCCGCGCCCGCGCCTCGGCCACCGTCGGCGGCCGCGGCTGGGTGATCCCGGGTTCCTGCGTGATCATGCTCCCGCGCCGCGGCGGCTCCGGGACGGCGGGCACGGGCGGCGCGTCCGGCTCCAGCGACGGCATCGGCAGTGTGAACGGTGGTTCGGCGCCGGGCGCGAACGGCCCGCCCGGTGTGGCGCCGGGGCTCCCGAAAGCTCCTGCGCCGCCGTGGAATTCACCGGCGATCGGATGCGGCGGGTGCGGTTCGGTCGTGCCCGGCTGGTGCGGGGATGCCCCCGGCAGCGGCAGCGTCGGTTGGTTCCCGCCCGGCGCCCCCGTGACCGGAAAACGGAGAGTGGGCGCGGGCCCTGAAGCGCCGGAGGCGGACTCACCAGGTACGTCGGGCGTGCCTTCGGTGCTCGACTCGTCCGCGTCGCCGTGGGATCCACCGGGTAAGGGGACAGTGGGGTTGGACCCGATCGGGGCCCGGACGGTGGGTGCGTTGCGGTCGCTGTGCGGCGGCGTCGACTCGCTGCCGGGTTCCGCGTCGCCCCGGTGCTCGGGATCGGTTGGGGGACTGGGAGGTTCGGTGGAGCGCGCGGGGTCGGGGGTGGGGCGGTCCGGGTGCTCCGGACCGCCGGTACGGTCAGTGGCCATTCGTCGACTCCGTGGGCTCGCCGCGCGTTAGCGTTCTTCGAATCCTGTCATTCCGCCCGCGGCGGGACCCCAGTCTTCCACCACCAGGTTTACCCGACCCGGTGTTGTACCGGAACGTAGCAGGTCGAGCAGCGATTCGCAGGCATCGCGGGGTCCTTCGGCGATGACGTGTACCCGGCCGTCGCGGTGATTGCGCGCGTAACCGGTCAGGCCCAGTTCCAGGGCGCGGGCGCGAGTCCACCAGCGGAAGCCGACGCCCTGGACCATGCCGTGCACCCAGGCGCTGAGCCGGACCGGGTCAGCGCTCATTCGTCGACGCGGAAGGTGAGGTTGACCGTGGTGCCCGCCTTGAGGGTGCGGCCGACGGTGCAGACCTTGTCGATGGCGCGCTGCGCGGCGACCAGCAGGCGCTGGCGCGACTCGGCGTCGAGTTCGCTGAGGTCCAGCTCGACTTCCTCGGTGAGCTCGGGGTAGAGCTCGTTCTCGCGGTCGGCGTCGCCGGAGACGTGGACGGTGGCGTCGAAGTTGTCGCCCAGGCGGCGCGAGAGGGTGAAGTCGGAGCTCAGGCCGGTGCAGCCGGCGAGCGCGATCTTCAGCAGCTCACCCGGGGTGAACGCGCCGGGCACGCCCGCCGACGCGATGAGCACCTCGCCACCCCGGTTGTTGCGGCCGGTGTAGGCGCGGGTGCCGGTGCGTTCGGCCCACAACTTGACCGGCTCGGCAGCCGGGTCGGTGGCGGTGGTCTGCGGTGCGGCGGTCTGTTCGGACATAGGACGATCCTCCCATTTGTTGACTCGGGACAACCATCTGGTCGCCGCTCGTTCGGAACACCGGGGTGGTCAGCGGAATTCCGCCACCAGCTCCGGTGTGACGTCGGTCAGACTGCCGGCGACGTAGGCGGCCGCCGCGAGGGCGTCCGCGGCGGGCGGATATTTCGGGTGGGGGACCGCGATGACCGTCATGCCCGCGGCGTGGGCGGCGCGCAGTCCGTTGCTGGAGTCCTCGATCGCCACGCACCGGCCCGGTTCGATGCCCAGCCGGGCGGCCGCCTCGAGGTAGCCGTCGGGTGCGGGCTTGCCGCGCTCGACCTCCTCGGTGGAGACGGTGGCGGCGAACAGGTCGGTGACGCCCATGTGGTCGAGCACCACGTCGATGAGCCGGCGCGGGGAGGAGCTGGCCAGCCCGAGGGTGTAGTCCGCGGCCAGGCGTCGCACGGTGGCGACCGCGCCGGGCATGAGCGGCAGGTGCGCGGCGTAGCGGGCGGCCATTCGCGAGATCACGTCCTCGGCCACCTCGTCGGGGGTGCGGCGGCCGTCGAGCAGGTCCGCGCTGGTGTACCGCGACCATTCGGCGGTGCTCATACCCATGAACCGGTCCTGGGTGTCGGGCAGCCAGCGCCCGGCCAGCTCGTCGATGTACTCGCGTCGCACCTCCTCCCAGATGGGTTCGGTGTCGATGAGCACACCGTCCATGTCGAACACGATCGCGGCAACAGACATGGCCACCATGGTGGTTCATCGCCCCCGTCGCCGCGGACAGGGGGTGCTGGGTGACACCGTGTCCACTGACTGGGATCGCCGCACCGAACCGCGCCGCCGGGTCCGGCCCGGGGTTAGCGTCCGAACGAAAGACGTATACCCGCAAGTGAATACCGAGGTGGACCGTGGGCACGGTCAGTGACATCTACGATCCCGAGCTGTACGTGGCCGGGCCGATCCACGAGATCTTCGCCGGACTGCGGCGCACGGATCCGGTGCATTGGCAGGAGATGCCGGGCGAACCCGGATACTGGGCGATCCTCAAGCACGCGGATGTGGCGCACGTGGCGCGCAATCCGGAACTGTTCTCCGCCGAGGTGGAGGGCGTGATCCTGGAGAACCAGCCGCCCGAACGGCTCGAGCAGACCCGCAACATGCTGCTGATGATGGATCCGCCGCGGCACACCGAGTACCGCAAGCCGCTGGCCGAGCATTTCAAGGCGCGGGTGGTCGGCGACATGGAGGACCGGGTCCGGGAACTGACCCGCAGCCTGCTCGACAGTGTCGACGGCGACGTGGAATTCGTGCACGACGTGGCGGGCGTGCTGCCCAGCCAGGTGGTGGGCGGCCTGTTCGGGATTCCCGCGCAGGACTGGCCGAGCCTGCGGCGCTGGGCCGAACAGTCGGTCAGCCAGCAGGATCCGGACCTGGTCGGCGATTTCGACGTGACCGCCGAGCTCACCAATATGGCCATCTACGCCATCCAGTTCTCCATGGCCCGGCGCGAGCAGGAGCCGCAGGCCGATCTGACCTCGCTCATCCTGGGCGGCTCCTTCGGCGGAAAGGCCATGTCGGATCTGGAGTTCGGCAGCTTCTTCACCCAGCTGGTGACCGCGGGCAACGACACCACCAAGACCATGCTGTCCTCGGGTCTGCAACTGCTGCTGGCGCATCCCGAACAGCTGGCCGCGCTGCGCGAGAACCCGGCGCTGATTCCCGGTGCGGTGGAGGAGATCCTGCGCTACGCCAACCCGCTGCACTACTTCCGCCGCACCGCGACCGCCGACACCGAGATCCGCGGCGTCCCGATCAAGGCGGGCGACAAGGTGGCCATGTGGTACACCTCGGCCAATCGTGACGAGGATGTCTTCGCCGACGCCGAGAGCTTCGACATCCGCCGCAATCCCAACCCGCACTTGTCCTTCGGCCTGGCCCAGCACTTCTGCCTGGGTGTGCACCTGGCGCGGCTGGAGGGCCGGGTGTTCTTCGAGGAGCTGCTGACCCGCTTCCCGAAACTGGAGCAGACCGGCGACGCCCGGCGGATCCGCTCGAACCTGAACAACGGTCTCAAGTCGCTGCCGGTCCGGATGACCAGGTGAGCGCCGCGCCGCCGCTGCGCTGAACCGCTCGGATCGGGCGCGAACTCCCAGCCAGTGTTCGCGCGCCCATCACCGGGCCGACGCCCGGCCGTCACCCACGCCCGCAACCCTTTCCGGGTCTCGGCCCGCCCGTTCGGGTGGCCGCAGGTGCGGAATGGAGTGTCAGGGTGAGCAGTATGGGATACCGGCTGGCGGCGGCCGGCGCGTGTGCGGTGCTGGGGCTGGCGGTCGCCGGTTGCGGGTCCGGCGGCGACGCGGCGCAGCACGATCAGCATGTGCTGTTGCTGTCGATCGACGGCATGCACGAGTCGGATCTGGCCGATTATGTGGCCGCACACCAGGATTCGGCGCTGGCGAAGCTCGCCGCGCGCGGCGCGCACTACACCAACGCGCAGGCTCCCGCACCCGCCGACTCCTTCCCCGGCATGGTGGCCCTGCTCACCGGCGGCAGCCCCGAGACCACCGGCGTCTACTACGACGACACCTGGGCCCGCGACCTGCTGCCGGCCGGCACCAAGGACTGCGCGACCGCCAAGAAGGGCGCGCAGGTCGCGCTGACCGAGGAGATCGACAAGGACACCGATCAGCTCGACGGCGGCCAGGGCCTGTCCGGCCTGCCGAACGGCATCGCCGCCATGACCGGCGACCCGAGCGCGGTGCTCGATCCGGCCAAGCTGCCGGTGGATCCGGCCACCTGCAAGCCGATTGCGCCGTCGGACTATCTGAAGGTGAACACCGTCTTCTCGGTGGTGCACGAGGCCGGTCAGCGCACCGCCTGGTCGGACAAGCATCCGGCGTATCAGATCGTCAACGGCAAGGGCGGCCGCTCGGTGGACGACCTGTTCACCCCCGAGATCGACAGCAAGTCGCCCAAGGGCGCGGCCTGGACCAAGGACGTCGACGCAGTCAAGCAGTACGACACGTACAAGGCCGACGCCATCGTCAACGAGATCGGCGGCAAGGACCACTCCGGCACGCAGTCGCCCGGGGTGCCCGCGGTGTTCGGCATGAACTTCCAGGCGGTCTCGGTCACCCAGAAGCTGCCCGTGTCGAAGGGGTACGGCTCGGACGGCAAACCCGGTGCGCCGCTGGCGGCTTCGCTGGACTTCGTGGATCAGCAGATCGGCCGCTTCGTCGCGGCCCTGGACAAGGCGGGTCTGGGCGACAAGACCACGATCGTGGTGACCGCCAAGCACGGGCAGTCACCCATCAAGCCGGACGCGCTGACCCGCGTGGACGACAAGCCGATCGTCGACGCCGTCAACAAGGAATGGGCGGCCACCCATCCGCAGACCCCGAAGCTGATCGAGCACTCCATCGACGACGCCGCGCTGGTCTGGTGGCTGGCCGACCGCTCGCCCGAGGCCACCGCCTTCGCGAAGCGGAAGGTGCTCGAGACCAACGGCACCGGCACCGACATCAACGGCAACCCGAAGCCCTTCACGGCGTCGGGCGTGGACCCGAGCCACGTCTTCGCCGGGGCCGAGGCCGCCAAGTTCTTCGGCGCGGCCGCCGATGACACCCGGGTGCCGGACCTGTTCGCGGGCACCGTCGGCACGGTCTACACCGCGGGCAAGTCCAAGATCGCCGAGCACGGTGGCGACAGCCCCGACGACCGGCATGTCGCGCTGCTGGTGGTGGGCTCGGGCATCGCGAAGCACGATGTCGCCGAGCAGGTTTCGCTGACCCAGGTGGCGCCCACCATGCTCGCCCGTCTCGGCCTGGACCCCGGCAAGCTCGACGCCGTGAAATCCGAACACACGGCGTCCCTGCCGAGCTGACGGGTTCCGAACGAGAGCAGGGAGCTCTCCCGCGTGGAATCCTGTCCGATTCCACGCGGTGAGAGCCCCCTGATCTTGTCTGCGGGCCTAGGACTGGAACCGGTAGCCCATGCCCGCCTCGGTGAGCAGGTGCTTGGGCTGGGAGGGGTCGTCCTCGAGCTTGCGGCGCAACTGGGCGAGATAGACACGCAGGTAATGGGTTTCGGTCGCGTACGACGGGCCCCACACTTCGCGCAGCAGTTCCCGGCGGCCGACCAGTTTGCCCTGGTGGCGGACCAGCATCTCCAGCACGCCCCATTCGGTGGGGGTCAGGTGCACGTCGCGCCCGTGCCGGGTGACCTTCTTCGCGGCCAGATCGACGGTGAAGGAAGAGGTTTCGATGACCGGCTCGGCGGTGTCGGCGGTCGTCGCCGAGCGGCGGACCGCGGCGCGCAGGCGGGCCAGCAGTTCGTCCATGCCGAACGGTTTGGTGACGTAGTCGTCCGCGCCCGCGTCGAGCGCCTCCACCTTGTCGGAGGAGTCGGTGCGGGCCGAGAGCACGATGACCGGGACGGTGGACCAGCCGCGCAGTCCGGCCAGCACCTCGATGCCGTCGATATCGGGCAGGCCGAGGTCGAGAATGATGACCTCGGGGTGTTTCTCGGCTGCCGCGCGCAGGGCCGCACCGCCGGTGGACGCGGTCGTCACCTCGTAGCCGCGCACCGACAGATTGATGCGCAGGGCGCGCAGGATCTGTGGTTCGTCGTCGACCACCAGGACTTTGATCGGCGCCGCCGCCGCGTTCGTCACCCGTTCTCCTCTTCAGTGTCCGCGGGGTCGTCGCCCCCGGGCAGGTCGATCACCATGGTCAGTCCGCCGCCGGGGGTGGGTTCCGCGTGTACGGTGCCGCCCATGGCGTCCACGAAGCCGCGCACCACCGACAGGCCCAGGCCCACGCCGGTGGAGGTGTCGCGGTCGCCGAGCCGCTGGAAGGGCTCGAACAGTTGATCCTCCAGGCCGGTCGGTACGCCGGGGCCGGTGTCCACCACGGTAACCGCCACCCGCTTGCCGACCTGCTCGGCCGCCACCCGCACCATCGAATCCCGGGGCGAGTAGCGGGCGGCATTGTCGATCAGATTGGCCAGGACCCGTTCCAGCAGACCGGAATCCGCGCGCACCGCGATGGTCCCGACATCCACCTTCACCCGGTCCATGGTGGTGCGGCGCATCCCGCGGGTACCCATGCCCATCAGCGCGTGATGCACCACCTCGTCGAGGTAGACCTTGCGCATCTGCGGTTTGATCACCCCGACCGCCAGGCGGGAGGAGTCCAGCAGATTGCCGACCAGCGCGGTCAGCTGATCCACCGATTCCTCGATGGTCTCCAGCAATTCGGCGGTGTCCTCGGGGGAGAACTCGACGTCGTCGCTGCGCAGACTCGACACCGCCGCCTTGGCCGCGGCCAGCGGCGTGCGCAGGTCGTGGCTGACCGCCGACAGCAGGGCGCGGCGCAGCTTGTCGGCCTCCATGACCGCCTGCGCGGCACTGGCCTCGGCGCGCAGCTGTTTCTGCTGCACCAGTCCCGCCGCCTGATTCGCGACCGCGCCCAGCACCAGGCGGTCCCCGGACGTCACGGCTCGTCCTCGCAACAGCAGCCAATGCATGTCATCGCCCGCCTCCACAGCGGTCTCGGCGTCACCGACCTTCGTCGGCGGCTGATCTCCCACCGACGCGAGCACCTCGTCATCGGTGACGAGACTGACCGCGTCCTGGCCGTAGGTCTCCCGCGCGCGTTCCAGCAGATCCTGCAGGTTCGCGCCGTGCAGCACCGAGCCCGCGAACAAGGTCAGCAGCTCGGCCTGGCGAGAAGCCTTGCGCGCCTCCAGCGCCCGCTTGGCCGCCACGTCCACCAGCGCCGCCACCGCGACCGCCACCAGCAGCAGCACCACGATGGTGAGGAAATTGTCGAGCTGATCGATGGTGAGACTGTGGCGGGGTTCGGTGAAGAACCAGTTCAGCAACACCCCGGACAGCAAGGCGGACAGGGCGGCCGGGGCCACGCCGCCCAGCAGCGCCACCGCGATGACGCCGATGAAGAACAGGGCGCTCTCACCGCTGAGATCCAGCAGGCGGTCGAGCCAGAAGTAGATGACCGCGCAGATCAGCGACGGCACGAAGAACGCCGCCGACCAGGAACCCAGATTGCGTTCCCGCCGCGTCAGCGCCGACCAGCGGAAGCCGCCCTGATTGGATTCCTCGTGAGTCACCATGTGGACGTCGATCTTGCCGGACTCCTGCACCACGGTCGCGCCGATGCCCTCGTCGACCATGCGCGCCCAGCGCGAGCGCCGCGAGGTGCCCAGCACCAGCTGGGTGGCATTGACCTGGCGGGCGAAATCGAGCAGCGCCGTCGGCACGTCTTCGCCGGTCACGGTGTGCAGTTCGGCGTCGAGACCGGTGGCAAGATCGCGCAGCCGGTGCAGCCGTTGCGTCGACACCCCGGCCAGGCCGTCGCCGCGCACGATGTGCAGCACGATCAGTTCGGCGCTGGACTTGGCGGCGATGCGGCTGGCGCGCCGCACGATGGTCTCCGATTCCGGGCCGCCGGTCACCGCCACCACGACGCGTTCGCGCGCCTCCCAGGTGGTGGTGATCTGGTGGTCGGCACGGTATTTGGCGAGCGCGGCATCGACCTGGTCGGCCAGCCACAGCAGCGCCAGCTCCCGCAGGGCGGTCAGATTGCCGGGCCGGAAGTAGTTGCGCAGCGCGGCGTCCACCTTCTCGGCGGCGTACACGTTGCCGTGGGACATTCTGCGCCGCAACGCTTCCGGGGTGATGTCGACGAGTTCCACCTGGTCGGCGGCGCGAACCACCCAGTCCGGCACGGTTTCCCGCTGCACCACGCCCGTGATCTGCTCGACCACGTCGTTGAGGCTCTCCAGGTGCTGCACATTGACCGTGGACACCACGTCGATGCCCGCGTCCAGCAGCTCCTGCACGTCCTGCCACCGCTTCTCGTGCTTGCCGCCGGGAATGTTGGTGTGCGCCAGCTCGTCCACCAGCACCACGGCCGGCGCGCGCCGCAACACCGCCTCGACGTCGAGTTCGGGCAGCGTCGCCCCCCGGTATTCGACCATCTTCGGCGGGATGCGCTCGATCCCGGCGAGCAGCTCCGCGGTCTTGCTGCGGCCGTGGGTCTCCACGACCGCGGCCACCACATCGCGTCCACGCTCCAGCCGCCGATGGGCTTCGCCGAGCATCGAGTAGGTTTTGCCCACGCCCGGGGCAGCACCCAGGTAGATGCGTAGTTGGCCGCGTTTCACTCGTCCATCATCGCGCGCGGTGCGCGGATGCCCTGCTGCGCCGTGCGGACGGGTTCGCGGGTGGTTTCGGCGTTGGCCAGCATGCGCAGCATGAGGGCGCAACCGAGGAACCCGAAGATCACCATCAGGGTGACGGCGACGTGCGGCACGGTTTCTCCTTGTATATGTGCGGGTATCGCCCCGGCCGTGGCCGGGCTCCCCACTTCATACCTCCGATGCTGGTCAAGTCGCCGATCCTGACGGTTTCTTTACGACGGTGTGTCGGGTTGTTGACGCCATCCGAGCGGACCGAAGCAGACCGAAGCAGATGAAAACTACGGGGCTAGCCGTTTGACGCTCTCATTACATGGGACCTCGTTCAGGCAGTCCTTTCAGCACTACGTCGGGCGAGGGTCAATTCTCGGGCAGCGCATCCTCGCCGAAACGTCCGCCACCGACTGTTCGTGTGACGTCAAGGATCACCCGTGGCGCGCTGGGCTTGTTCGCCGACGCGAGCATGCCACGGCACGTATGGGCGGTTGACCGGTTAATCCTGCGGGTTGTTACGGCGAGCGTGGGGTTGATCGGTCGTCGCTTGCCGTGATGCTGCGTGGTCGACGGGATGGACAGCTGCCCGCGGTGGTCCATTGCCGGACGCGCCAGCGTGGTGCAAGCCCGGCGCAAGCGAAGACAGCGAGCGTGGCTGTGCACCGGTTCGGTGTGAGTGGTCGATCTTGTTGTGAGAGTGAGCGTGCGATAGTGCGAGTTGTGATTGCCGGAGCGGGGCTGGGCGGGTTGTGCCTGGCACAGGGGCTGCGCGGGAACGGCATGGAGTTCGAGGTGTACGAACGGGATGCGGAGGCGGATAGCCGAACTCAGGGGTACCGCATTCGGATCGATGAGACCGGGCAGCAGAGTTTGGCCGAGTGTTTGCCGGGGGAACTGGTGGAGATGTTGCGGGACACGTCCGCGGTGGCCGGGTCGGGCGGACGGTTCGTCGACGTGGAGTTGAACGAGGTATCGGGGCGGGTGGTGGATACGTGGCGGCCCTCGGCCGTCGAGGGCGCGGACACGGCCGAGGATGGTGATCTCAGTGTGAACCGGCAGACCCTGCGCGAGATTCTGATGACCGGCATCACCGATAAAATTCGGTTCGGCAAGGAGCTGATACATGTCAGCGAGAGCGCGGGCGGGGTTACGGCGCGATTCAGGGACGGGACCAGTACGGTGTGCGACGTGCTGGTGGCGGCCGACGGGGTGAACTCCGCGGTACGCAGGCAACTGGTACCCGCAGCTGATCCGGTCGACACCGGGATGGTCTGTCTCTACGGCAGAACCACGCTTACTCCCCGCACCCGCGCTCTGGTCGCCGAAACGCTGCTCGACGGAACGTCGGTGGTATTCGCCGAGGGATTCGCCGTCATCGTGGATGCGATGGCATTCCGCGCGAGCGCTTTCGACGGGCGTCGCCTCACACCGGTGAACGACTATCTGTACTGGGCGTGTTTCGGAACGCGCACGGCCCTCGGATTCGCCGACAGCGGAGAACTCGATGGCGACATGCTCGAGACGGCCGTCGGCATCAGCGCGGATTGGCATCCTGGACTGCGGGCTGTTTTCACTGCCTCCGATCGGAACGCGTTGGCAGTCTTGCCGATTCGCTCGGCCCAGACGCTGACGGATTGGCCGGGCGGCCGAGTGACCGCGCTCGGCGACGCCGTTCACGCCATGAGCCCGGCCGGCGGACTGGGCGCGAACACCGCTCTGCGCGATGCCGCCACCCTGTCCATGTGTCTCGGCTCCGGCCGGGGCACGCTGCTCAGCGCCGTTGCCGACTACGAGCAGCGCATGCATCGCTATGCCCGGGAGGCCGTCACGGCATCCCAGCGTGGAGCCGAACGGCTGACCGCTGCTGCCGCGTCACGCAACGTTGGGTAGGTAATCCGACATCGGTGGTCTTGGCGGGGGCCACCGGCTCCGCAACGCCATCCGCCCGGTGCCCTGTCAGTGGCGTCGGCCACGGTCGAAGAATGAGCGAATAGCGGTTTTGACTTTTAACGAGTCGTTAACTAGGTTCCCTGTTGCACCTCGATAGGCGAGGCTCCTGCACGAACATAGGCCACTGATCTGACGACGTCGAGAGACGCCCAAGGTTAGGACAGATTTCTCCGGATCAAGGGGTAATCCAAAGTGGCTTTCCGATTCGGAACACGTCGTGCAGTGCCAAAACTCTGACGAGAGGGGTGTGCGTCCGCCCCGAGAGTTCCGGGCGACCTCCCCGCGTGCGTTGACGAATCGCGTTCTACCAGTGAGGAGGTCGGGTAGCAAGATGGCACCCGATGATGACCCGGGATCTCCGGGCCGGCCCCTCCGCCTCGGTCCGGGCCGCTAGCCAGCACACCAACACCGCGTCGATATCTCGACGCACGTAATTCTCCGATATCACGATGCCGCCTGCGCGGCACCGGATTATTCGCGTGCACATTTTACGAATGAATTCGGAGATTCGCATATATATCCGACCCGTCGGCACCACCGTGCTCGACGGTATTCGATGCTGCCCGGAAACCGATGCGGGCAGCGGTATCCCGAGGGGAAACATCCCGATGAGAATTCGCTTGCTCGCATTCGCCACCGCGGCGCTGACCGCCGCCGGACTGGTCGCCCCGGCTGCCGCTTCGGCCACAGCACCCGGACCGGACGTCCGGCTCGCCGACGCTGTGAACGTTCAGGCCGTGTCCGGCGACGCCCGGATCGTGGACCGATCGGTGGTGCTGCACACCGACCTCGGCACGTTCCGAACCACCGCCGACCAGCTGCAGATCCTCGATCCGCAGGGCGTGGTGGTGGGGGCGATCCCGCTGACCATCACGAAGCAGGACACGACGTACCCGATCGACGCCCGCATCGACGGCGACAGCGCCACCCTCACCCCGAGCCCGGATCGGGCCCGACCGGTCAGCGCCGAGGAACGACGCATCGCCGCGGAGCTGCACGCCGTCGCGGAGGCGCAAGCCGAAGGCCCTGCGGCACAGCAGATTGCCGATCCCGACAGCTTCGAGGATCGGATGAATACCGTCTTCCAGAACGTCAACAACGAGCTCACCGTGGCCCTGGCGGTGGGCACGCTGCTGGGTGCCGTCATCGGCGCGCCGCTGGGCTGCGTCCTGCTGGGCGCGGGCCAAGGTCTCGCGGTCGGCGCATTGACGTTGGGCACGTTGGCGATTCCCGGCGCCATCACCGGCTGTCTGGAAGGCGCGGTGGTCGGGGCCGGAATGGGCGTCGTGGTTTTCAACCTGCTCGTCGGCGTACCGGCGGTGCTGGCCTCGGCCGTCCACGCCTACAACGTCATGACCGCACCGCCCGCGGTCGCCGCCGAATCGACCAACTGAGTTGCGACGAAGCCGCTCGGAGCGAGGTGAACAGCAATGACTCTTGAATTGACAATTCCGGACCGCCCCAAGACGACTCCCGAGGTACCGCGGGTACGCGGCCGGCTCCGAGCGGTGGACTACCTGATCATCGGCGCGGGCGTGCTGCTGATCCTGCTGGTGCTGCGGCTGTTTCGGGACATGTCGGTGCCCTGGACGCCGGATACCGGAACCGAGGCCGTATCGACCGATCCCGCGAATCTGCCCTATTACGCGGCCCGCACCACGCTGCGCATGTTCATCGGCCTGGCGGCGTCCATCCTCTTCACACTGATCGTCGGCCAGTGGGCGGCACGCTCGCGGCGAGCCGAGAAGGTGCTCATCCCGGCCCTCGACGTGCTGCAGTCGGTGCCGGTGCTGGCGCTGGTTTCGATCACGGTCACCGCGTTCGTGGGCCTGTTCCACGGCTCGTATCTGGGCGCGGAGGCGGCGTGCATCTTCGCCATCTTCACCGCGCAGGCCTGGAACATGACCTTCGCCTACTACCAGGCGCTGCGCAATATGCCCCGGGAGCTGGATGATTCGGCCCGCATGATGCGGCTCACCCGCTGGCAGCGGCTGTGGCAGCTGGAGGTGCCGACGGCGATGGTGCCGATGATCTGGAACGGCATGATGAGCTTCGGCGGCGCGTGGTTCATGCTCGCGGCCTCGGAGGTCATCACGGTATCCGGCCGGGACGAAGCGTTGCCCGGCATGGGTAGCTTCATCGCGGCGGCCACCTCGGAGGCTCAGGTCGGCAATCTCATCGTGGGTGCGCTGGTCATGGTGCTCACCATCGTCCTGGTGAACGTGGTGTTCTGGCGGCCGCTCACGGCGTGGTCGGAGCGATTCCGGGTGGAGCACACCGAAAGTGCGCAGGCCCCGAGGAGTCTGGTGCTCGACCTGCTGCGCCGCAGCACGGTGCCGGGCCGGCTGGCACGGGTCCTACGACCGGTCGGTGAGCACGTCGATCGCCTCATGCGGGTCTTCGGGCGCAGCACCCGTTCCGCCTACGACGAGCGCGCGGGCAGCCGCATCGGCGATGTGCTCTTCTTCGGACTGCTCTTCGCCGCGCTCGCCTGGGGCACCTGGGCACTCGCCTCCTACTTCGAACGAACCGTTGGCCTGGCCGAATTCGGGCCGACCTCGCTGATGGGGCTAGCCAGCCTCGGCCGCGTGATAGTGCTGCTGGTGGTCTCCACCATCGTGTGGGTGCCGGTCGGCGTGTGGATCGGGATGAATCCGCGCGTCTGCCGGTTCGCTCAGCCGGTGGTGCAGGTGCTGGCCAGTTTCCCGGCCCAGTTCTTGTTCATCTTCGTCATCGCGGCGCTCACCTACACCGGCATCTCACTGAATGTCGGCGGCATCGTGCTGATGGCGCTGGGTGCGCAGTGGTACGTGCTGTTCAACGTGATCGCGGCGGCCGGGCAGATCCCGACGGACCTGCGCGAGGCCATGGACGATCTCGGCGTGCACAGCGTGCAGCGCTGGAAGTCGTTGATATTGCCCGCGATCGCCCCCGGCTACGTGGTCGGCGCGATCACCGCGTTCGGCGGCGCGTGGAACGCCACGCTGGTCGGCGAGGTCGTGGAGGCCGGGAACACGCGTATGGAGGCCTACGGCCTGGGCGCGTACATCACCAACGCCACCACCGACGACGTCTTCGCCAGGGTGCTGCTCGGCACCGTGGTGATGAGCGTGGTCACGGTGACGATCAACCGCCTGTTGTGGCGACGCCTGCAGCGCACCGCCGAACGGCGATTCTCGCTGAGCTGAAACACTTTTCGAAAGGAGGACCCATCGTGTCCGCCCCCATCATCACCGTCGATCGTGTCACCAAGAACTTCACCAACCCCTCCGGCGAGCAGCTGCCTGTGCTCTCGGATGTCTGCCTCGAGCTGCGCGAGGGCGAAATCGTCGCGCTGCTGGGCAAATCCGGCTCCGGCAAGTCCACGCTGCTGCGGATCATCGCGGGCCTGACGCTCCCCTCTGCGGGGTCCGCGCGCATCCGGCAGACCGAGATCACCGAGCCGAATGCCGATACCGCCATGGTGTTCCAGACCTTCGCGTTGCTGCCGTGGCTGACTGTGCGGCAGAACGTCGAACTCGGCCTTCGCGCCCAAGGGATTTCGGCCTGGGAGCGCGGCGAGCGGGTCACCGACGCCATCGACATGATCGGCCTGGACGGTTTCGAGAACGCCTATCCCAAGGAGCTTTCCGGCGGCATGCGCCAGCGGGTGGGATTCGCCCGCGCCCTGGTGGTGCAGCCGGAGGTATTGCTGATGGACGAGCCGTTCTCGGCGCTGGACGTCTTGACCGCCGAGAACCTGCGCGGCGAGCTCATGCGACTGCGGGCGGAGACTGCCTTCCCGACCAAGACCATGCTGATGGTCACCCACAACATCGAGGAGGCCGTGCAGCTGGCCGACCGAATCCTGGTGCTGGACAACAATCCCGGGCGAATCAAGGGTGAGATCCAGGTGCGTCTCCCGCAGCCGCGAGACCCGCGCGGCGCGGGGTTCCAGGCGCTGGTGGACCAGGCCTATCGGATGCTCACCGACGTCACCTTCGATGGCAGCTGGCCGAGCATCACCCCCAGCCCCACTACCCGGCCGCTGCCCGATGCCGGGGTGGACGGAATCGGCGGCATGCTGGATTTTGTTGCCGCCCGAGGCGGGCGGGCCGACCTGCCGGATCTGGCGGGCGGGTTGCGCTTCGAGGTCGACGATCTGATGCCGCTGGTCGACGCCGCCACCATGCTGGGGTTGGCCACCACCGCCGACGGGGATATCGAGCTCACCCTCGACGGCACCCTGTTCACCGAGGCCGATATCGACAGTGCCAAGGCCATTTTCGCGCGGCTGGCGCGGGCCAAGGCGCCTCTGGTCGCGGCGATCGACCACGCGCTGGCCGGTGCGCGCAACCAGCGGCTGCGCGACGGCTTCTTCCTCGACCTGCTGCGGCGGGGCTTCACCGAGCACGCCGCGCGGCGACAACTGCGGATCGCCATCGACTGGGGACGCTATGCCGAACTCTACGAGTACGACGCCACCGAGCGGCTGCTCACCCGGCACCCGGACGAGGCCTGAGGAGGCGTCCGCCGTTGCGGCGAGCCCGGGCACGGCGCTCGCCCTCGCCGCGTTTCACTCGTCCATCATCGCGCGCGGTGCGCGGATGCCCTGCTGCGCCGTGCGGACGGGTTCGCGGGTGGTTTCGGCGTTGGCCAGCATGCGCAGCATGAGGGCGCAACCGAGGAACCCGAAGATCACCATCAGGGTGACGGCGATGTGTGGCACGGCTTCTCCTTGGATATGGACAGGTGCATCCGGCCGCGCGCGGGCGCGTGGCCGGGTTCCCACTTCTTACCTCCGATGCTGGTCAGGTCGGCGGTCCTGACGGTTTCTTTACGGCCGTGTCCGGTGTTGTTGACAGGATCCGAGCGGTCCCGGGGGCATCGTGACCTGGTCGCGCGGGCAGGATCCGAGATGGGCCATGTCCTTCGGCCGAAAATAGCTACTGATCAGCTACCATTCGTGACGCACGCGTCGTATCACCGGTAGCCAGGGGAGCATTCTCGCCTGCTGCAGCAGATTCCCAAGTCGAATCCAGCGAGAGGGTGGTCGAATGGCTCGTCGGTATGGAGGATCCCGGACCAGCGCGTCGCGACGCGCCTTGTTGCCGATTGTCGGCGCGATACCACTGGCCGTCGCCGTGACCTGCTCCGTCGCCACGGCCGAGGCCGCGGCGCAGCCCAGCGACCCGGCCGCCGCGCTCTTCCAACAGATTCAGGCCGGCCCGGTGCAGCCCGGCGTGCCGGCGATTCCCGCCGCAGTCCTCGATCAGGTGAAGAACGCCGCGGCCGCCGCCCAGGCCGCCGTCGGCGACGGACTGCCCACGGTCCCTGTCGACAGCAACTACTCGCAGAACACCACCAACCTGATCGTGGGCAGCGGCGCCGCCGGTCTCATCATCGGCGCGGTCGTGGGGACGGTATCGGGCGCGGTGATCGGGGCCGTGCCAGGGGCGCTCGTCGGGGCTGCGGTCGGTGCGGCCATCGGCGGGGTAGCGGGTGGTCTCGCCATGGGCGTTCCGACCCTGGGAGTGGGTGCGCCTATCGGGGCCGGGGGTGGCGCCCTCGCGGGGGCCGGCATCGGTGCCGTGATAGGCGCTGTGCTCAGTGCGATCGTGGCCGGTGTCACCATCGGCGCCATCGGCGCGGCTGTCGGTTACGAGCTCGGCGCGGCCACCGGGCTCGGCAACGCTTTGCAGGGCGGCTGAGGCAGCGACCGCCACCGCTGACCCGGGCCGGAAAAGGCCGACCGGTACCAGATCTCGCGTAGGCAGTGTGGGAACCCTAAGCTGACGTCCGTGAATTCCGGGCGGTCAATGGTCGACGGGCGTTTCGAGTTGATCGAGCCCCTCGGCAGCGGTGGCATGGGCACGGTGTGGCGGGCGTACGACGTCGCACTGCACCGCGAAGTGGCGCTGAAAGAGGTGAAGGCCGACGGCGAAGCGACCGCGGCCGAGGTGCAGCGCGAACGCGTGCTGCGCGAAGCGCGCGCACTGGCCCGCATCGCCCACCCGAATGTGGTGGCCATTCACCACATCGTGGACACCCCGGCCGAGAAACATCCGTGGATCGTCATGGAACTGGTCGCCGGCGGCTCGCTCGCGGACCGCCTCGACGACGGCCCCATGACCCCGGCCCAGGCCGCCTGGGTCGGCCGCGGCATCCTCGCCGGCCTGCGCGCCGCGCACGCCGTCGGCGTCCTGCACCGCGACGTGAAACCCCCGAATGTCCTGCTGCGCACCGACGGTTCCCCCGTCCTCACCGACTTCGGCATCGCCGCCGTCAACGACCTGACCGGCCTCACGTCCACCGGCAGCGTCGTCGGCTCCCTGCCCTACGTCGCCCCTGAACGCCTGCAAGGCCACGAAGGCAACCCCGCCTCCGACCTCTGGTCCCTCGGCCTCGTAATGTTCGCCGCCGTCGAGGGTTACCAGCCCATGCGCCGCGACACCGACGTAGCCACCCTCGCCGCCGTCCTCATGGGCTCGGTCCCGCCCCCACGCCAAGCGGGCGCCCTGAGCCCCGTCATCCAAGCCCTCCTGGTCCCCAACCCCGGCCACCGCCCACCCGCCGACCAGGTCGACCGCATGCTCGCCCAGGCCATCGCCACCGGCGACACCGCCCCGGAACAGCTTGCCCACCAACAGCTGTCGGACTCATTCCGCACGACCACCTCGCCCCAGGACCTGACCCCGCCCCCGCAGCCCTTCCACGCGCCACAGGGGTACGGGACCGCAGTCCAGCCGCCCCAGGGGTTTGCGACAGTCCAGTCCGCGCAGGGATTCGCGACCGCGGCCGAGCCTGCACAGGGATTCGCGACCGGGTCCCAATCCGCGCAGGGGTTCGCGACGGTGGCCCAGCCGCAGTCATTCCCGCAGATGCCGCCCCAGGGATTCGCGACGACCATTCAGCATCCCGGCGGGTTCACCGCGCCCCAGGCGTTCGTGCCAATGCCGCCGAATCCCACACCGGCTGTGCCGCAACGCAATACGCGCCCGTGGATTCTGGCCGTCGTCGGCGCCGGTCTGGCCGTCGCTGTCGTCGCCGCCATCGCCCTGTGGCCCTCTTCCGGCAACCAAGGCGGATCGAGCCTGCCCACCGCCCCGGTTCCGCCCACCGGCATCATCCTGAGCAGCGATGTAGCCCTGCCCACTGTCATCGCGCCGACCACCGCCAACGGCGACCCCACCGCCGACCTGCTGACCCCCGAGGGAGTACGCAAGGCCGTCGCTGCCTTGGAGGAGGCTACGGGCGGAAAGCAATTCACCGAAACCACTATCTACCCCGAACACGTGTCCACGGGCGCCCCCGTCGCGAACCAGCCCAACCACTACGACAACTACATCTACCGCGCCGGCGCCGCCAAACGCGACAGCGTAGGCGGCCAGCTCACCGGCCACACCATCGACCTGAGCTCCATCAACTGGGACATTATCCCCAATCTGCTGGCCACCGCCGCCCAGCAACTGAAGGTCTCCAACCCGACGAGCCGCTACATCATCGTCGACACCCGCGGCACCTTCAGCGACGGCCAACAGGTCTTCCGCGTCTACATCTCAAACGAATACCACGACGGCGGCTACGTCATTGCGGCCCTGGACGGCACCATCCTCAGGGTGATGGGCCACTAGGTCGGCGGACCTACGTGAGGTAGCCGACGGCGCTCATGCCACCGTCGAGGAGGGCCCCGCGAGCCGGGTCCGCTCGCGGTGCGCCTTCTGCCGGCACGCGGGGGAGCAGTATCGCGCCCGTCGGCCGGTTCCCGACTGCGACAGCACGCTGCCGCACATGTGGCAGCCGTGCCCGTCGCGATCGCCGTCCCGCTCGTCTCGGCCGGAGGCGGTGGTGAGGGTCGCGGTCGAATTCCGGTCGGCCCGAAGTGAATCCAGGATCAGGGCGGCGGTCCGCCCGATCGGCGCGGCCTGGCCGGGGAGACGCTGGGCGGCCACGCATGCGGTGAAGAGGCCGAGCACGTCGGAGACCGAGATGTCGGTGCGTACCGCGCCGTTGTGCTGGGCCGCGGCCAGCAGCAGGGTCAGGCCCTGGTGGAACCGCATGCCCGCGCCGTGCACCCGGGCGCGGGGCCAGCCGTCGCCGAGGGTCAGCAGATCGCAGGGCGTCTCCTCGACGGGTGCCGACGACACGACCTCGATGCAGAAATCGAAGAACGCCACGCCCGGATCGCGATGTTTGAGATGATTGGCGGCCAGCGCGTTGAGCCGTTCGATCCGTTGTTCCAGAACGGCTTCCAGTAGCCCGGCCTTGGTCGGAAAGCAGCGGTAGACCGTTCCGGCGCCTACCCCGGCGCGGCGGGCGATCTCGGCCAGCGACACCGAGGGGCCCTGTTCCGCGAACGCGTGCTGTGCGGCGTCGAGGATCCGGGCATAGGTGGCTCGTGCCTCCGAGCGCTGGGCGAGCCGCGGCACGGTGGCGGTGCGTGTCTGTCGGGCTGACATGGCGTGCGCTGACCTTCCTGGGTCGCAGGTCGGGTTTCTCCGATGCTCTCACGCTCCGGAAGCCTCGGCCACACAAGGAAAGCGATGCGAGTCGCCTATCCGGACGGTCGTGTTACGAATTCAACGTTTCGTTACGCAGTTCTGGCCTGGGGCGGGACATTTCGTAACAGCGTCGCCGCGTCCGGTGCACCCGGATGACCTGCGAAATCGTGGAATTCGCCCCCGGTGGCCGCTGTCGGTGGTAACGGACCGCGCTCGGTGGAACTTTTCCGCGGACCGGGTGGCCCTTATGGTCGGAAAGGGATCGAGATATCCCGAATTTCGTGAATGGGGGCAATGATGGATCCTGGTGAAAACCGGTCGGGGACTGTCGAAATGCCGGACGGTGTCCGCACCGAACTGGAAGTGCTTCGCGCCGAGAACGCGGACGCGCCGGTCATCGTGGTGTGGCCCGGAATTGGTGCGCGGGGAGCGCAATACCATCAATTCGCCGGTGAATTGTGTGCACTCGGTTACACGGTTGTTGTGGGCGAGTTGCACGGCCAGGGTGAATCCCGGCCCGAGCCGGCCCGGACGAGCCGCTACGGCATGCACGACCAAGTGATCAACGACTACCACCTGGTCGCCGAACGAGCGCGTGGGCTGTTCCCGGGCTCCTCGCTGTACGTCCTCGGACACAGCTTCGGCGGTCAGCTGGCGGCCTGCTACGCGGCGCGTGAGAAGAACATCGCGGGGCTGGTGCTGGTCGCCTCGGGTACCGCCCCGGTCGACCAGATGCGGAACGTGACCGTTTTCCGCACGGTGCTCACGAAGCTCGTGCTGGAGCTCGTCGGTGCGATCGGGGTGGTGCCGCGCACCAAACTGCTCGGCGCGCCGACCCGGGGACTCGTGCTCGATATCGTGCGCATCGCCAAGACCGGGCGATACGAGCTCGGGGGCGCCGATTACGACTACGAGGCCGGTATGGCCGACAGCGAGACACCGATGCTCGCGATCACTTTCACCGGGGACCGCAATGTCCCCGCCTGGCAGACCGACGTCCTGTTGAGCAAGTTCCGCAGCGCGGCGATTCGCCGCCGCGTCATCGACGAGGGGCTCGGGCACTTCTCCTGGAGAAAACAACCACGCACTGTCGCTGCCGCTGTCGCCAGCTTTGTTCGTGACATCGAGAATGGTGGAGCAGATGACTAGCGTCAACGAATGCCCGGTCGCGCACGGGAGCGCGGCGACGGATATCGGGTCCGGGGAATCTCGTCCGATTCCCGGAAATTACGACCGCATCGGTATTCGTACCGCGATCGATTTCCAGCGCAATGGAATTCTGGAGATCATCGAACGCATGTGGCGTGAGCACGGTGACATCTCCGAACTGCGCGTCGCCGCCAAACGCATTGTGGTGCTGGCGCATCCCGACCACGCCCGCGCGGTGAACGTCGAACGCATGGACAAATACACCAAGGGCCCCAGTTACGACGGCGCGCGCACGCTGCTGATCGGTGACGGTCTGGTGACCAGCGTCGGCCGGGAGTGGAAGGAGCAGCGAAAGATGCTGTCGCCCTTCTTCACTCCCAAGGCGGTCCGCGGGTACGCGCCGCTGATGATGGAGGATGCCGAGTGGTTCGCGCGCCGGTGGGAAGGCCGGGCCGGTAGCCACGAGCCGGTCGAAATGCTTTCGGAGATGGCGGCTCTGACCGCGTCGATCATTCTGAAGAGCCTGTTCAGCACCACCGCCCAGGACGTCCGTGAGCAGTTGCAGGACGCGGTGGAGACCATGATCCAGTACACTTCCGGCCGGCAGCTCAACCGCTTCCGCCCGCCCGAGTGGGTACCGACCCCGGCGCGTCACGAGTACGAGGTGGCGCGGCAGCGGTTGGACGAGTTCGTCCTGCACGTGATCGCCGAACGCCGCAAGCTGCCGGCCGATCAGCGGCCCGCGGATCTGCTGTCGCAGATCATGTCGAGCGAGACCACGCTCAGTGACAAGCTGCTGCGCGATCAGTGCGTCACCATGCTGATCGCGGGGCACGAGAGCACCGCGCGCACCCTGGCGTTCGTCTGGTACGTCCTGGCCACCAATCCGGAGGTGGCGGCCACCCTGCACGACGAGGTCGACGCACTGCCGCAGGACATTTCGCTCGAGGATCTGAAGGACGCGCCCTACACGCTCGGGGTGATCAAGGAGACGCTGCGGCTGTACCCGCCGGCGCCGATCTACCTGCGTGATGTCGTCGCGGACGACCAGTTCGGGCCCTACACGGTGAAGGCGGGCTCGACCGTGCTGGTCGCGCCGTACTTCACGCACCGGCATCGCGACTTCTGGTCGGATCCGGAGAAATTCGACCCGCAGCGCTGGATGAACGACGCCGAGTACGGCATGCACCCGTATGCCTACCACCCCTTCGCCGGTGGCAACCGGGTGTGCATCGGAAAGAACTTCACCTTCATGGAGACCCACCTGCTGGTGATCCTGCTGGCCCGCAGGTTCGCGCCGGTGACGGTGCCGAATTACCGGCCGCAGTGGCGGATGCGCGGCGTGCTGGGGCCCGACAACGGTCTGCCGATGATGATGCGGGGGCGCGCGAAATGAGATTCACACCCTTCTGGCTGAACACCCGCGCCTACGCGCGCATTCTCAAGGTCGTCACCCGGCTCAACACCTGGATCTACGTCAAGACCGACGGCCGCCGGGCCGCGCAGTGGGACTTCTTCGGCAGTTTCCGCAAGGACCCGCTGCCCATCGCGGTCCTGACCACGGTCGGGCGCAAATCCGGCGTGCCGCGGACGGTCGCGGTGGTCTATCTGCCGCTCGAGGATGACCGAATCGCTTTCGCCGCATCGCATTGCGGACAGGAGACGCTACCGAACTGGTTCCGCAACATTCAGCGGAATCCGGATGTCACCGTGCAGATCGCCGGTGACAAGTACGAGACCAGGGCGCGGATTCTCGAGCCCGGATCCGACGAACGCAAGCACACCTGGTCCCTGCTGGCACGCAAGAACCAGGAGTTCGCCTGGATGCAGCGGTGGGCCGAACGTGAAGTGCCGGTGCTCATCTGCGAATTGAGCCCCGCCCGGGTAGAAGGAGTTGGCATCGTATGACCACCCAGACCGAACGGAGCCCGTGGGCGACGCTGGGGGCCTTGTGTTTCGGATTCTTCATGCTGCTGGTCGACATGACCATTGTGGCGGTGGCGAATCCGGCGATCATGGCCGAATTGCATACCGGCGTCTCGACCGTCGTGTGGGTGACGAGTGCTTACCTGCTCGCCTACGCGGTGCCGTTGCTGGTGACCGGGCGGCTCGGGGATCAGTTCGGGCCCAAGGTGATCTATCTGGTGGGGCTGACGGTGTTCACCCTCGCCTCGCTGGGGTGTGGTTTGTCCACCAGCGTCACGATGCTGATCGCGGCGCGGGCGGTGCAGGGGATCGGGGCGGCGCTGATGACGCCGCAGACCATGGCGGTCATCACCCGGATCTTCCCGGCCGACAAGCGCGGTGCTGCGATGGGCGCGTGGGGGTCGGTGGCGGGGGTGGCCTCGCTGATCGGTCCGATCATCGGCGGTGTGCTGGTGGACGGGCTGGGGTGGAAGTGGATCTTCCTGGTCAATGTGCCCATCGGGGTGGTGGCGTTCGTGCTGGCGGTGGTGTTCGTGCCGTCGTTGCCGACGCATCGGCACCGGTTCGATCTGCCGTCGGTGGCGCTCAGTGTGGGCGGAATGTTCTTGCTGGTCTTCGGAATTCAGCAGGGGAATGCCGAGCATTGGTCGGGGCGGATCTGGCTGTGCATCGGGGCGGGGGTGATCCTGCTGCTCGCCTTCCTCGCGGTACAGGCCCGCGACTCCGGCGAGCCGCTGGTGCCGCTGTCGCTGTTCCGGGATCGGAACTTCGCGTTGAGCACGCTGGCCATGACCGCGATGGGGGTCGCCACCACGGGCATGATGTTGCCGGGCTACTTCTATCTGGAGAATGTGCGCGGCATGTCGCCGACCCGGGCCGCGACGGTGTGGATCGTGATGGCGTTCCTCACCGCGCTGTTCTCGCCGATCGTCGGCAAGCTGGTCGATCGGGTTCATCCGAGGTTGGTGCCGACGGTCGGGTTCGCCGGATTCGCTCTCGGTATCGCCTGGTTCGGGTTGGTGATGAAGCCCGACACCCCGTTGTGGCAATTGCTGCTGCCACTGGTGTGCATGGGCGTCGCCAACGCGTGCGTGTGGTCGCCGCTGGCGGCCATCGCCACCTACGGGCTGCCCATGCATCAGGCCGGGGTGGGTGCGGGTGTCTACAACACCGCGCGCCAGGTGGGTCTGGTGCTCGGTAGCGCGGGTATCGGCGCGCTGATCCCGGCCCGGCTTGCCGCGCACGGCATCCCGTCCGTCGAGGGCGCCGCACTGTCCGGACCGATGCGGTCCGCGTTCAGCGCCGCACTGGCGCAAACGATGGTGCTGCCCTCTGCGGTGCTGATCGTCGGCATCGGGGCCTGCCTGTTGCTCGGTCACCGCACGACGGTGTCGGTGGCGGTCCCGGCACCGGAGACGGCGGACGCGCTGGGCTGACCCGTCGCCCGCGAAGACCCCGAAGAGCATGCCTCTCCGGGGTCTTCGGACGTTCCGGCTGCCCGAAACAGCAGGTCCTGACGGTTTCCTGATGGATTCGGGCGGGATGTGGACGACATCGGTACGACACACGGCGCGACGCTGTAAGCGGAGCGTCAACGCGGCCGCCTGGGACGCTAAGAAGGCGTAAAGGACCTCGAATATGGGCTTATCGGGCGCTTGACTCACTCCGGCGCGTCTTGGGACGTGCCGCTTAGAGAGAGGTTTCGAGTGATGTCCGTCGTGGTGTTCACGGTGCTGACGGTGGCGCTCTTCGCGCTGTTCGGCTTGATCCAACGCGGGGTGGAACGGCTGTGACGCAGAACGTTATCGGTCTGGTCCTGGCCGTCGGTATCGCCATTTATCTGGTGGCGGCGCTGCTGTATCCGGAGAGGTTCTGAGTGAGCACGACTGTCGCGGGGATCCTCTTCGTCGTATCCCTGATCATCGCGCTGGCCGCCGTGCATGTGCCCCTGGGCGACTACATGTACCGCGTCTACAGCAGCGAGAAGCATTCCAAGGCCGAGAAGGGCATCTATCGACTGATCGGCGTGCAGCCGGGCGTCGAGATGACCTGGGCCGTCTACGCGCGCAGCGTGCTGGCCTTCTCGGCCATCAGCGTGCTGCTGCTGTTCTTCCTGCAGCTGATTCAGGGTGCGCTGCCGTGGCACCTGAACGATCCGGGCACCAAGATGACCGCGGATCTGGCGTGGAACACCGCCATCAGCTTCGTCACCAACACGAACTGGCAGAACTATGCCGGTGAGTCGACTATGGGGCATGTCGTCCAGGCTGTCGGCCTGAGCGTGCAGAACTTCGTGTCGGCGGCCGTGGGCATGGCGGTGGCGGTCGCGCTGGTGCGAGGGTTCATCCGGCGCCGGACCGGCGAGCTGGGCAACTTCTGGGTGGATCTGGTGAGGGGAACCACCCGAATCCTGTTGCCGCTGGCCGTGTTCTTCGCCCTCGTGCTCGTCGCGGGCGGCGTCATCCAGAACCTGCACGTGTACGACCAGATCGCCCAGACGGTGGGCAACACCGGTTCACAAACCCTGCCGGGTGGACCCGTTGCCAGTCAGGAAGCGATCAAGCTGCTCGGCACCAATGGCGGCGGCTTCTACAACGTGAACTCGGCGCACCCGTTCGAGAATCCGGCCGCGTGGACCAACTGGGTCGAGATCTTCATGCTGCTGGTGATCAGCTTCTCGCTGCCGCGCACCTTCGGCCGGATGATCGGCTCGAACAAGCAGGGCCTGGCCATCGCCGCCGTCATGGCGACCCTGGCCGTGCTCAGCGTCACCGTGATGAACCTCTTCCAGCTGCAGCACCACGGCACCGTCCCCAGTGCCATCGGAGCTTCCATGGAAGGCGTGGAAACCCGCTTCGGCGTATCGAATTCGGCGACCTTCGCCTCCGCGACCACACTCACCTCGACCGGTGCGGTGGACTCGGCGCACGATTCGTACACCAGCCTCGGCGGCATGATGACCATGTTCAACATGCAGCTCGGTGAGGTCGCGCCCGGCGGTACCGGTTCGGGCCTGTACGGCATGCTGATCCTCGCGATCATCACGGTGTTCGTGGCGGGCCTGATGGTCGGCCGCACCCCGGAGTACCTGGGCAAGAAGATCACCCCGAAGGAGATCAAGCTCGCCGCCGCGTACTTCCTGGTGACGCCGCTGATCGTGCTGACCGGCACCGCCGTCGCCATGGCCCTGCCGGGTGAACGCGCGGGCATGGCCAACTCGGGCCCGCACGGGCTCTCGGAAGTGTTGTACGCCTTCACTTCCGCGGCCAACAACAATGGTTCGGCCTTCGCCGGTCTGTCCGGCAACACCGTGTGGTGGAACACCGCACTCGGCCTGGCCATGGTCTTCGGCCGCTTCATCCCCATGATCTTCGTGCTGGCCCTGGCCGGTTCGCTGGCGGCGCAGGGTCACACCCCCGCCTCCGAGGGCACGCTGCCGACGCATCGGCCGCAGTTCGTCGGCATGGTCGCCGGCGTCACCGTCATCCTGGTCGCGCTCACCTTCCTGCCGATGCTGGCGCTCGGCCCGCTCGCTGAAGGAATCCACTCATGACCACCCTGGACTCGGCGCCGGTGAAACAGGCGCACAGCAACCCGAAACGCGGTGTCTCGGCCGGGTTGTTCGACCCCAAGATGCTGATCAAGTCGCTGCCGGACGCGTTGAAGAAGCTGGATCCGCGCGTCATGTGGCGCAATCCGGTGATGCTGATCGTCGAGATCGGCGCGGTTTGGACCACGATCCTGGCGATCGCGCATCCGACGTTCTTCGCCTGGGCGATCGTCGTATGGCTGTGGCTGACGGTCATTTTCGCCAACCTGGCCGAGGCGGTGGCCGAGGGTCGCGGCAAGGCGCAGGCGGACACCCTGCGTAAAGCAAAGACGGACACCGTCGCTCGCCGGCTCGCCAACTGGTCGCCGGGTGCGCGGGTGGTCGAGGAGCGGGTGGCCGCTCCCGAACTCCAGCGCGGCGACTTCGTGGTCGTCGAGGCTGGGCAGGTGATCCCCGGTGACGGTGATGTCGTGGAAGGCATTGCCTCCGTGGACGAATCGGCCATCACCGGTGAATCCGCACCTGTCATCCGCGAATCCGGCGGTGACCGTTCGGCGGTGACCGGCGGCACCACGGTGCTGTCGGACCGCATCGTCGTCAAGATCACCCAGGAGCCGGGCGGCTCGTTCATCGACAAGATGATCGCGCTGGTCGAGGGCGCCTCGCGGCAGAAGACGCCGAACGAGATCGCGCTCAACATCCTGCTGGCCGCGCTCACCATCATCTTCGTCTTCGCGGTGGCGACGCTGCAGCCGTTGGCCATCTTCGCCAAGTCGAACAACCCTGGCGTGCTGGACAATCTGGCGCTCGACGGCAACGGCGTCACCGGCATCGTGCTGGTCTCGCTGCTGGTCTGCCTGATCCCGACCACCATCGGCGCGCTGCTGTCGGCCATCGGCATCGCCGGCATGGACCGTCTGGTGCAGCGCAATGTGCTGGCCATGTCCGGTCGCGCCGTCGAGGCGGCGGGCGACGTGAACACGCTGCTGCTGGACAAGACCGGCACCATCACCCTGGGCAACCGCCAGGCCTCGGACTTCGTGCCGATGCCGGGCGTCACCGCCGACGAACTGGCCGACGCCGCACAGCTTTCCAGCCTCGCGGACGAGACCCCCGAGGGCCGCTCCATCGTGGTGTACGCCAAGCAGGCGTACAACAAGCGGGAGCGCACCCCCGGTGAGCTCACCGGGGCGACCTGGGTGGAATTCACCGCCCAGACCCGCATGTCGGGTGTGGACCTGGCCGACGGGCACCAGTTGCGCAAGGGCGCGGCCAGCGCGGTCACCGAATGGGTGCGCGCCAATGGCGGCAAGATTCCGAACGAGGTCGGCGTGACCGTCGACGGCATCTCCGCCTCCGGCGGCACCCCGCTGGTGGTCGCGGAGATCAAGAAGGGTACCGCCGCGCTGCTGGGCGTCATCCACCTCAAGGACGTCGTCAAGCAGGGCATGCGGGAGCGCTTCGACGAGATGCGCCGCATGGGCATCCGCACCGTCATGATCACCGGCGACAACCCGTTGACCGCCAAGGCCATTGCCGACGAGGCGGGCGTGGACGACTTCCTCGCGGAGGCGACCCCCGAGGACAAACTCGCGCTCATCAAGAAGGAACAGGCCGGTGGCCGCATGGTCGCCATGACCGGTGACGGCACCAACGACGCGCCCGCGCTCGCGCAGGCCGACGTGGGTGTCGCCATGAACACCGGTACGTCCGCCGCGAAAGAAGCGGGCAACATGGTCGATCTGGATTCCGACCCGACCAAGCTGATCGAGATCGTCGAGATCGGCAAGCAGTTGCTGATCACGCGGGGCGCGCTGACCACGTTCTCGATCGCCAACGACATCGCCAAGTACTTCGCGATCATTCCCGCGTTGTTCGTGTCTATCTTCCCGGGCCTGGATCTGCTGAACATCATGCGGCTGCACTCGCCGCAGTCGGCGATCCTGTCGGCGGTCATCTTCAACGCCGTGGTCATCGTGGCGCTGATCCCGCTGTCGCTGCGCGGCGTGAACTACCGGCCGTCCAGCGCGTCGAAACTGTTGAGCCGCAATCTCTATGTGTACGGACTCGGTGGCATCATCGCGCCGTTCATCGGGATCAAGCTCATCGACCTTGTCATTCAATTCTTCCCCGGGATGTCCTAATGCGTATGTCAGCCTGGATCAGGCAACACATCGCGGCGCTGCGAGCGCTGCTGGTGCTCACCGTGATCACCGGAATCGTCTATCCCGCCGTGGTTCTCGGTGTCTCGCAGCTGCCGGGACTGAAGGACAAGGCCGACGGCTCGCTGATCACCAAGGACGGAAAGCTGGTGGGCTCCAGCCTGATCGGGCAGGCGTTCACCGACGGCAAGGGCAACGCGCTGGTGCAGTACTTCCAGACCCGCCCGTCCAACTCCGCCCCGACCGACGGCAGCATCCCCGACGGCTACGACCCGGGCAACTCCGCCTTCGGCAACGGCGGCCCAGAGTCCGTGGTGGACACCCTGGACGCGGCGGACGCGAGCAAGGACAAGCACAGCCTGCTCTCCACCGTCTGCGCGCGCAGCCAGGCGGTCGCCGCCCTCGAGGGCGTGGACGGCAGCCGGCCCTACTGCACCTCCGGCGGCGTAGGCTCGGTGCTGGCAGTCATGGGCGAGCGTGACGCGCACGGCCTGGTCACCCACCCGACCCGGGTGATCAGCGTCAACGAGCCCTGCTCCACCGACCCGAAGCACGCGACCACCCCGTTCCAGGAGGCGTACGAGGGCGTGAAGGTGGAGTGCGCCAAGCGCGGCGAGGACTACTCGGCCGGCCAGATCGTGCCGATCCGGGGCGCCGCGCCGGTCGACACCCCCGTCCCGGCCGACGCCGTCACCGCCTCGGCCTCCGGCCTGGATCCGCAGATCTCCCCGGAGTACGCGGCCATCCAGGTGGCGCGAGTCGCCAAGGCGCGCAACGTGTCCGTCGACCAGATCAAGGCCGTGGTCGATGCCCACAAGAGCGGGCGGGCCCTGGGCTTCATGGGTGAGCCCACGGTCAATGTCGTCGAGCTGAACTACGACTTGGACAGCAAGTACCCGTTCAAGGGCTGATCAGCCGATTACTGGGGTCCGGTCGCTTCGCTCACGAAGGCGACCGGGCCCCTTGGCATGTCCCGGGCTATTACTTCTCCGGCGAGCATGATGTCGGGTTGGGCAGTTCGCCGCACGGGGTGTTGCCGTGTGAACGCAGCACATCCTTGCCGGTGCCGCCGGTAAGGAAGCGCAGGAACGCCGCGGCCGGTGAGTCGGCCGGGAGTTCGCCGTTGCTGTAGGCGTATTCGACGCTCCAGAACGGGTAGGTGCGGTCGAGTACCTGGTCTCGGGCGGGCCGGTGTCCGTCGATGGTCACCGTCTTGACCCCGGGAGTCTTGGCGGCGTCGGAGTATTCGCTGTAGCCGATCGAACCGGGCAGGTCGGCAATGGTTTTCAGCATGTCGTTGGTGACCGGGGCCTCGCAGAAGGAGGCTCCGGGCGGATTGGTGGCCGCGAGCGTTCGGCAGCTCGTGGCGGCCGGCGCAGGGGGCTGGTCGTCACCGAGTACGTGCTTGCGGAAGGTTTCGCGGGTGCCCGAGCCGAGGGCCCGATGCACCACGCGCACCGGCAGATCCGGGCCGCCGACCAGCTGCCAGTTGTCGACCCGGCCCGCGTAGATATCGCGAATCTGCTGGGCGGACAGGTCGTGGACGCCCACGCCCGGGTTGACGATCACCGTAAACAGCGACAGGGCCAGGGCGCGGGGGAGCAGATTCGGGTAGCCGACGCCTTTGGGGCCGTCGGTGATGGCGAGCAACCCGGGATCGTTCTTACCGTCCTCGTCCACCCGGCTCAAACCCCGGTCGCTGCCATCGAATTCGAAGGTGAACGCCGTGCTGGAACAGTGCTTCGCGTAGGCGGTCGCGGCATCGCGAACCGCGGGCTCGAACGCGGTGGAACCCACCAGGGTCAGCTTGCCGGACCCGCAGTCGGCGGCATCGGGCGCGTCCTGGTCGTTCAGGCCGACCACGAATTGCACCGCGATGACCGCCACCAGGAAACCGATGAGCCCCAGCAGTTTCGGCGACACCCCGCTGCGGCTACGGGTCTCCGAGACCCGTCCGCCCTTCAGCTTGGCCCGAACCATCGGCGCGGGATACTCGCCCGCCCCGGCCGTCCGCTGCAGGATCACCAGGATCTTGTAGTGATCGCCGCGATCCATCGGCACCTTCGGCAGATCGACGATCCCGACGCGATGTTGAGCGTCCTCGCGGCTCCCGATGCCGGTTCCAGGTTTCAGGCTGTCACCCAAGGCATCGTCGGACAGTTCGGTCACCGCCATCCCGATTACGCGTCGATGCGGGAAATGGATGTGCAATCCGACCTGATCACTGGCCGGAGAGGCGTAATCCGTGCCGTCCACGTCGGTCAGACCGTTGTTCTCGATCCGCACCAGGACCACCGATAGGTCCTGCAACTCGGGCGCCGCCCCGTCACCTTCGGGCCGTAGTTGCGGCAGCACACCCGGGAACACCGATTCGATCTCACCGGTCACCGGCGTGTCCATCTGTACCCGATACCCGAGCCGTTTCCGCCCCACCAGCGCGAATTCCCAGACGAAAGCCATGATCGGCACCGCGATGCCGATGATGGCCAGCATGATCTCGAGGGGAAAACCGTTCACCGAAAACCCCGAATTCTGTTGTCTTCCAGCCTTGCCGGTCGAGGGTAGAGGCGTCAGGAATCGGTAAAGAAGCCGGGGCGTGGCGAACAGGTGCCGTCAAGGTAGGCCGTCCGGGATGCATCGCACGCCTAGCGTCGGTGCCATGGAGAACCCGGCGGACGAGCTGTCCGCTCTGCGTCAGCTGGTGAACCACCGTGGCGTGGTCGAAGTGCTCGACCTGCTCGCCCGCAGCCCGCGCACGGTGCGGGAATTGCGGGGCGAGGTCGGACTGCGCCGGCCCGGGGTGTCGCGCGTGCTGAGGCTGCTGGCGGCCTACCGACTGGTCACCGTCGAGGTGGAGGGCAGCTGGGACGAGACATCGGCGATCAGCGGTCCCGTTCGGCTGACCGGAAGCGGCTGGCGCACCGTCGAATTGCTGTCCAGCTTCGCGGTCTGGGAAGCGCTCTACGAGCAGCAGGACCCGGCTCGCGACCGCTGAACCGTCCACGCTGATCGGCATGCCCTCCCAGACGGCGCGCGATCGACCGGTACTGTCCGGATCGATGCGCGGGCACCCGTTCTGATCCGCGCGGAGGAGGATGGGCGTGGCGGATTCCCCGGGCACGATGGCGGACAACCTATCGGCGGCGCCGGTCTCCGGTGGGCATGCCGGAACCCGTCTCACCCTGACGGTCGGGGCGCTCGGGGTGGTGTTCGGGGATATCGGGACCAGCCCGATCTACACCCTGCAGACCGTTTTCAATCCCGATGACCCGCATCCGGTTCCGGTCAGCCGGGACAACATCTTCGGCATCGTGTCGCTGATCTTCTGGTCCGTGATGATCATCGTGACCGTCACCTACGTGCTGCTGGCCATGCGCGCCGACAACGACGGTGAGGGCGGCATCATGGCGCTCATCACGCTGCTGCGGCGGTGGACGTTGCCGGGTGGGCGGCGGACCGCGATGATGCTGGCGGCGTTGGGCATCTTCGGCGCGTCACTGTTCCTGGGCGACAGCATGATCACGCCCGCGATCTCGGTGCTGTCGGCGGTCGAGGGCATGAAGACCGTTTCGTCCGGGATGGACGATTTCATCGTGCCGGTCACCGCCGTGATCATCCTGGTGCTGTTCCTCGTGCAGCGGCGCGGTACGGCCGCGGTCGGGCGGGTGTTCGGCCCGATCATGATCGGCTGGTTCCTGGTGATCGGCGCCTGCGGCGTCGGGGGCATCACGAAACATCCGGAGATCCTGAAGGCGCTCTCACCCACTTACGCACTCGGATTCATGGTCGGGCACTTCGGAATCGCCTTCTTCGCGCTGGCCGCCATCGTCCTCGCGGTCACCGGCGCCGAGGCGCTCTACGCCGATATGGGGCACTTCGGCCGCAGCTCGATCACCCGCGCCTGGCTGGCGCTCGTCTTCCCCGCCTGCGTCCTGAGCTACCTGGGGCAGGGCGCGCTGATCCTCGACGACCCCGCCAATATCAGCGCCCCGTTCTTCCTGCTCACGCCCGGCTGGGGTCGGCTGGCCATCGTGCTGCTGGCCACCGCGGCCACCGTCATCGCCTCCCAGGCGGTCATCACCGGAGCGTTCTCGGTCACGGCGCAGGCCGCACAGCTCGGCTACCTGCCGCGACTGCGGGTCGCGCACACCTCCGAATCCACCATCGGCCAGATCTACGTGCCGTGGATCAACTGGCTGCTGCTGGTCTCGGTCCTGACCCTGGTCTTCGCCTTCCGCACGTCCGCGGCCCTGGCCTACGCCTTCGGCATGGCGGTGACCGGCACCATCACCATCACCACCCTGCTGTTCTTCTATGTGGCGCGGGCGAAGTGGGGGACCCCGCTGTGGTTGATCGCGCTCGGCGCGATCCCGCTGCTCACGGTGGACCTGCTGTTCTTCACCGCGAACTTGACCAAGCTGGTGCACGGCGCGTGGCTGCCGCTGCTGATCGCCGTCGTCGCGTTCACCATCATGACCACCTGGCAGCGCGGCCGCGAGGTGGTCACCGCCGAACGCGAACGCCGCGAAGGCTCCCTGCGCGAATTCGTGGACCGGGTGCGCGCCGATCACGCGACCGTGGCCACCGTCCCCGGCACCGCGATCTTCCTCAATCGCGGCAAGGAGACCGCGCCACTGGCCATGCGCGCCAACGTCGAACACAATCACGTCCGCCACCGCCAGGTCGTCATCCTGACCATCCATACCGGCCTGGTGCCGCGCGTCCCTGCGGCGCAACGCATCTCGATCGACCACCTCGGCTACGCCGACGACGGCATCATCCACGTCACCGCGAGCTACGGATACATGGACACACCCGACGTCCCCGCAGCGCTACGACTCCTCGACCCCGCCGAAACCGAAGGCGTTCTCGACCTGGACCACGCGTCGTTCTTCCTGTCCAAGATCGAACTGCGGCGCGGCGACGAACCCACCATGGCGCTGTGGCGCAAACGCCTGTTCATCGCCACCTCCCACATCACCTCCGACGCCGCCGAACACTTCGCCCTGCCCCGGGACCGCACGGTCACCATGGGCTCATGGATCGAGGTGTAGGCCTTCAGGCGGCGGGCCGACCGGCCGAATGGTCGTGCCGCCGTTGCCGTTCGATCATCTCGATCAGCTCGTCGACTGCCGCCAGCGAGGAGAACTCGTTGCGTGCGACCAGACCCGGATATCGGTCGGACAGGGCGATGAAGGCGCCGTCCGAGGGCGCCCGGAACACCTGGAAAGACGACAGGCAGACATCCGTGTCGATGATGCCCATGATCGTTGCCTCTTCTACTGGTTCTCGACTCGAACCTCGATTCAACCTCCGGGACCGGGCACGCCCGGCGGCTTTTTACACATCCATAACCGCAGCGCATTCCGGATTTTCGATTCCTTGACGGTGTCACCCCACCGGCCGGCCGCATCGCTCACCGAGATCCGCTGACGGACGGGAACTCTCACCGCGAGTGCCGTGTCAGGTCGGTATCAGGTCCATGGCAGGCGGGCCGGTGATTCTTGTCGTGTGCACCGGTCGAAGCGGCCGGCAGGAGCAGACCAAGGAGTAACCCGCCATGACGAACAACCGCATCTCCCAAACAGATTCGACCTGGACCGGCATGGTCCCGGTGGAGGACACGGCGCTGGCGGTCACCGACACCGGCGGGACCGGCATTCCCGTCGTGTACCTGAACGGCTCCTACGCCACCCGGAAGAACTGGAAGAAGGTGATCGCCGATCTGGGTCCCGGCTTCCGGCACATCAGCTTCGACGAGCGGGCGCGGGGCAAGTCGGGGCAGTCGGCGGACTACTCGTTCGACGCCTGCGTGCGTGATGTCGATGCCGTGCTCGCGGCGCGCGGGGTGGAGCAGAAGCCGATTCTGGTGGGCTGGTCCTACGGTGCGCTGGTCGCGGTGCACTGGGCCGACCGGAATCCCGATCGGATCGCCGGTGTGGTGTCGGCCGACGGCGCGATGCCGTGGGGCTACACCGATCCGGAGAACCTCGAGCGGATTCGGGTGATGTTTCGCAAGATGGGGCCGATGATGCCGCTGCTGCGCCCGCTGGGTCTGGCCGCGCGGATGAGCGCCGAACAGCACGCCGAGGTCAATGTCGAGCTCAACCAGTTGTGCGCGGCCTTGGGGCCGGTGCTCGATCGGATCGGCTGTCCGGTGCGGTACGTGCTGGCCACCGGCGCCAATCTCGGTGCGTCCGAGGAAGAGATCGAGACGGTGCGGGCCTCGCTCGAACCGTTGCTGGTCACCAACCCGAATCTGACGGTCACCGCGAAGGTCGCGAGCAATCACTCCAAGATCCTGGCCAAGGACTTCCACGCGGTCGCCGAGGCCGTGCGGGCCACGGCCGCCGCGCTCTGCTGAAGCGGGATCACCACCAGTCCAGGATGGGGCGGAGCTCGCGGCCGAGTTCGGGGGCCAGGGAGCGTGAATAGCTTGCGGTCAAATGGTGTTCGTCGTGGTAGACGAGGATGTTGCCCTCGACGACGGCGCAGTGCTGGGGTTCGCAGACGGCGTCGTTGGGGTCGATCAGGTGCATGTTGGGGAAGACCGAGGCGGGGGGCTCGGCGGGGTTCTGGGGGGAGAGGGCCTCGGAGCGGTCCAGGCCGCAGTTGATTCGGTCGCCGCCGCCGGCCAGGCAGTCGATGGCGCGGTAGCGGATGCCGTTGCGGCGCAACCACGGGGTGTCGCGGATGCCGATGATCTGCAGGTTGCGGTCGGACAGTGCCGACCAGACGTCCACGTAGTCCTGGGGGGTTTCGTCGCCGCCGTTGTCGCTGGGGCGGGTGACGGTGGTGAAGACGAAGTCGGGGCGCTCCACGCCGAGGCGGTCGATCACCTCCGCCGACCAGTCCTTGCAGTCCGGATTTTGCTGGCCCTTGTACATGGGCTCCTCGGCGACCGTCAGCGGACAACCCATCTTCAAATACACGACGACGCGGAAACGGTACTGCTCGCCGAGTAGTTGCAGCGCCGGAATCCAGTGCTCGGCATGGGAATTGCCGACCACCGCGATGGTGCGGTGCGCATTGGGGTCACCGTAGGTGCAGGTGATGACCGCGCGGGTGTCGAAATCGGAGATGCAGCCGTCGCGGGTGGGGTAGGCGATATCGGCGGGGGCTTCCTCGGTGGTGGGGCGCATGGGGGCGCGCGGCACCAGCGCGTGATCGGTGAGCGCCGCCGCGCCCGGATACTTCGTGGGATCCAGCTGGCCGACCGCGTGCGCCTTCGCGCTGTTGTCCCACTGCCAGGCCACCGTCGAACCCAGCAGCAGCACACCGACAATCGACACCGCGATACCGGTGAGCAGGCGGCGACGGTCGGCGAGCAGACGGACCGGACCGGACAGCAGACGGCCGGGAGCGGTGCGCGCCCGGCGGCGCACCCGCGCGGCCACCGGCTTGGAGCGCTCCCGCAGCGGCTCCTCCACCAGATGATGAGTGGCGAAGGCCAGCACCAGCGACACCACGATGATGACCAGTCCGTCCAAGGCTCCCGCCCGGCGCTGATGCTGCTCACCCAGGTAGAAGATGAGAATCGGCCAGTGCCACAGGTACAACGCGTACGCGAAACTGCCCAGCTGCACGATCGGAGCGGTGGCCAGCAGCCGGTTCACCACCGGCTGCGCGGCGGTGTCGCGGCCCGCGCCCGCGAGAATCAGTGCGACCGCGGCCGATACCGGAATCAGTGCGGCCGGGCCAGGGAACACCAGCGCGCCGTTCACCAGCCAGCCGCAGCAGCCGATGACCGCGATTCCCATCCAGGCCAGCGCTTCCCGCGTCGGTCCGGGCAACCGGACCCACGGTGCGACCAGCGCCAGCAAACCACCGGCGAGGGGCTCCCAGGCGCGCGCGTAGGTGTCGTAGTAGTTCCAGCCCTGCTGGGTCGAAACACCCTCGGTGGCATGACGGAACGAGGCGATCGCGACCGCCGCGAACACCACGGCCAAGGTCAGCCGCAGCAGGCCGCCACGGCCCGCGCGACGCACGAAGGGGTGCTCGGCCAGCGGTTTCCAGGATTCGACGCGGCGCAGCACGAACGCCACCAGCGCGACCCCCAGCAGCAACGCCAGATACATCTGCCCCTGCACCGACATCGACCACAGGTGCTGCAGCGGGCTCACCGAGGGATCGGCGGCCAGATAGTCCGACCAGGACAGCGCCAGATACCAGTTCTGGTAATAGAACAGCGAAGCCAGCGTCTGGCTCGCGATACCGGACCAGCGGGTGTGGGGGAGCAGCAGCACCGCCGTCACCACCACCGCGGCCAGCACCACCACCATGGCGGGTAGCAGCCGGCGCAGCGTGCGCCGCACCGTGGCGAGCACACCCACCGAGCCGCCCTCGCCGCGCCGCACCAGCATGCCGGTGAAGAAGAAGCCCGACAGCACCAGGAACACGTCCACACCGCCGGACACCCGCCCGGCCCAGATGTGGAAGGCGACCACCAGGGCGATAGCCACGCCCCGCAGTCCGTCCAGATCGTGCCGGTACGCGCCGGGCCTGACGGGGGCGCCCGGCGCCGCCTTGCGGTCGCTGTCGGGCGCGGTCGGATGATCGGTACTGGATATGGACATGGCGGCTGCCATTGTCGGTCAGGGGCCGTGAAAATCGCCAATCGCCACACAGAAGGTGTCCGGAATGCACCAATTTGTGCAGGTCAGGCGAATACGAAATAGCGCAGCCAGAGATAGGGAGCGGCCACCACAATGGTGACTGCGGTCACCAGAATGCCCTTGCGGGTGAATTCCCAGAACGAGATCGGATGGTCCGAACGCCGGGCGATTCCCAGCATCACCACGTTCGCGCTGGCCCCGACTGCTGTGAGGTTGCCGCCGAAATCCGCGCCCAGCGCCAGCGCCCACCACAGCGCGTCCGCCCGCCCCGGCTGATCCACGTGCTCCACCAGCTCCGCCACCAGTGGGCTCATCGTCGCCACGTACGGGATGTTGTCGATGACACCCGACAGCAACGCCGACACGACCAGTATCAGCATGGTTGCCACGAGCGCGTTTCCGCCGGTGAGTTCGGTCGCGAATTTCGCCAACCGGCCGATCACACCGGTTTTCACCAGCGCCCCGATCATCACGAACAGACCCGCGAAGAACAGCAGCGTCTCCCATTCCACCGCGGACAGGTAATCGCGTTGCGGCAGACCGGAAATCAGCACCAGCGCGCCCGCGCCGAGCAATGCCACCAGCGCCGGCTCCACATGGAAAACCGGGTGGCCGAAGAATCCCGCGAAAACGGCCGCCAGCACAATTCCGCACTTGATCAGCAGTTTCGGATCGCGAATCGCCTCCCGCTCGTTCAAGGCCATGATGTCGGCCGCGCGCTCGGGATCGACGTCGAACGAACCCCGGAACAGGCGCGGCAGCAGCAGCGTGAACACCGCCAGCTCGATCAGCACGATGGGGGTCAGATTCAGGAAGAAGTCGTTGAACGACAACCCCGCCCGGCTGCCGATGATGATGTTGGGCGGATCACCGATCAGGGTGGCCGCGCCACCGATATTGGAGGCCAGCACCTCGGCGATCAGGAACGGCGTCGGCGACACCTCCAACCGCTCGCACACCAGCAGCGTGACCGGGGCGATGAGCAGCACGGTGGTGACGTTGTCCAGAAAGCCGGACGCGGTGGCGGTGATGAGGACCAGCAGGATCATCACCCGTAGCGCCGAACCCTTGGCGCGCTTGGCCGCCCAGATCGCCACGTATTCGAAGATGCCGGTCTGCCGCAGCACCCCGACGATGATCATCATGCCGAGCAGCAGGTAGATGACGTTCCAGTCGATGCCGGTCTCGTGCGAGAAGAAGACATCGTCGGAATCCATGATGCCGACCGCGATGACCACGCCCGCGCCGACCAGCGCGGCGACGGTCTTGTGGACGCGTTCGGAGGCGATCAGCCCGTAGGCGATCGCGAAGACCGTGATCGCGATGGCGACGTTCACGGCCGCAGCCCCGGCGGGCTCAGTTCGCGAGCGCCACTTCGAGCAATCGCGAGGAGGTGATCACGCCCAGCAGCGTCGTGCCGTCCTGCACCGCCACCAGCGGCGACTTGTACTTCGCCATCAGCGCCGCGACCTCGACGATATTGTCGTCGGCCTTGGCGGCTGGGATCTTGGTGAGCCGCTCGGGAATGACGTCGCGGACCTTCTTGCCGCGCAACCGCTTCGCCACCTGGCCGCACATCGACTCGTTCAGCACCCCGGCCAGCGACGGATCGTCCTGCACGTACTTCGGGACGATGAACAACACCACCTGCGAGGCGGGCAGCACCGAATGCGGTGAACCGTTCGCGTCGGTCACCAGGATGCCCGGCAGCCGATGCTCGGCCAGCAGTCGCGCGGCGTCGATCGCGTCGGAGTCCAGGTCGATCACCGGGTATTCCTCGGCAATCTGAGCAGCATGCATAAGTGCAGGATACGGCGGATCGCCGAGCGGTCACCGCAGCAATATACGTCAAGATCGAAAACTGGCGCCGCATCGAAACTCCCAGGTCGGACCATACGGCCCGAGGTTTCGGACCGGCCGACCAGACTTCCCGGCACGCCATGAGTAGAGATTGCGTAAAGGATACCGGGAACGGTCTCAGGCCTCGCGCGGATGTGTCAGTTCGTAGATCCGGTACGCGGCGCGGATCACCGGGTACGACACATTGCGCACCTCCACGCCGCCCGGCGTGCGGCCGAATTCGGTGCCGCCGTGGGCGTGCCCGTGAATCGCGAGCTCCGCGCCGCCCGCCTCCACCGCGTCGGCCAGCTCGGAACAGCCCAGGCCCGGAAAGATCTTGGGCGCCTCGCCCACCAGGGTGTCGACCACGGGCGAGAAGTGCATGAGCGCGACCCGCAGGTCGCAGTCGAGGGATTCGAGGGCGGCCCGCAGGCGGGCGGCGTCGGCGGGGCCGCGGCGGTGAAGGGCCCGGTGCTCGACGCTGCCCTCGTCGGGAGTGCCGGGGTGGCCGGGGAATCCGCCGCTGCCGCCCATGACTCCGGCGACACCCAGGCGAACCCCGTTGACGGGCAGGGTGATCGCGGTGCCGTCCAGGACGTGGATGCCGATCTCGGTGAGCCGCACCGCGATCCGGAAACCGAGCCGACGGTCGTGATCGTGATTGCCGAGCACCGCGACCACCGGGACGGGCAGCTCGTCGAGCTCCGCGCAGAGCACCTCGGTATCGCGCAGCGTGCCGCCGTTGGTCAGATCACCGGCCAGCAGCAGCACATCCGCGCGTTCGCCCAACTCCAGCAGGGCGGGCCGGAACCGACCACGCAGGCTCTCGCGCAGGTGCAGATCGCCGACTGCCGCGACCCGGACGCGTCCGGGATCGCGCTCGCCACGGTTCGTCCCGGCACGGCCCATACCGTCAGCAAGCCAGACGACCTCAGGGCGTGTCAACGCTATTCGGGCCGTGCGCTCACGGCGGCCGTGTCACTCACGGACTGGAGGCCGGACCCGATCCCGCCATGGATCACGAGCCATTGCCGACTCCGGGCCGTCGCGGCGGGTCCGATCGTCGCGCGGGTCGGGTCACCCGGCCCCGGGCGGCTGGGGGTCGCCCGGTCCGACCGGCCTAGTCGCCCAGCGGCTCCAGCCGCAGCGGGACGCCGATGCGGTTCCACAGGTTGATCTGGGCGGTCACCGCGACCAGGCCTGCCCGCCGGCCGTCGTCGAAGTTCTTCTCGACCTCCGCCCAGATCTCATCGCTCACCCCGTGCGCGCCGAGAGTCGTTGTGGCCTCGGCATATTCGAGTGCGGCCCGCTCGGCCGGGGTGAACAGCTCCGACTCCCGCCAGGCGTTGAGGTGCCAGAGCCGCCGTTCGGTCTCGCCCAGCTTGCGCGCCTCGGTGGAGTGCATGTCGATGCAGAACAGGCAGCCGTTGATCTGGGAGACGCGGATCTTCACCAGTTCCCGCACGGTGGCGTCGAGCGGGCCGCGCCGGATCGCGGTCTCGGCGGCCAGCCAGGCCTGGTAGACCTCGGGAGCGGCTTCGTGCATGGTCAATCGCGACATGGTGTCGTCCTTCCTCGGATCGTGGATAACCCTTGGACGAGACAGGTGCCGGGGACGTGACGGGCGCGCGATGTGTCCTCGATCACGCCCGCCGGGGCGCCTCCGCGCGGCCTTAGCCTTGCATTTGCCGCAATTCGCTGAAACACCCCATAGCAGACAATAATCCGCACGTGGGAACAGTTCTGCTGATCGCGCTGGGGCTCTTGTGCTTCGTCACCGGACCCGCATTGGCGCTGGTAATCGTATTCGCCGTGCGCGGGTCCACCCGGCATGTCGCGACCGAACTCCGGCGTGGCGGGGGTGAACCTGGTCCCGGCGGATCCGCGCGGGGATCCACCGGAACCTGGTCCGGCGCCGGTCACCGTTGAGCCGGCACGCTCGCGGGGCTCGCTACGGCCGCGTCAGTGCGGCGTAGCGAGCAATGTGCTGGTCAGTGGTACCGAATTCATACTGGACGGCCGTCAGACGCTTGAAGAAGTGGCCGATGGCCAGCTCCTCGGTCATGCCCATGGCGCCGTGCAACTGCACCGACTCCTGGCCGATCCGCCGCGCCGCGCGGCCGATCGTGGCCTTGGCGGCCGACGCCGCACGGGACCGCTCGGCAGCCGGGGCGTCCAGCTTCAACGTCACCAGATACGTTGCGGCCACGGCCTGTTCGAGCTCCAGCAGCATGTCCACCATGCGGTGCTGCAAGGCTTGGAAGCTGCCGATCGCGACACCGAACTGCCGACGCTGCTTGGCGTAGGCCACGGTGTCGTCGACCACCTTGCGCATCGCCCCGACCGCCTCGGCGCACACCGCGGCGATGGCCTCGTCGACGGTCGCGGCGACGGCCTCACCGGCCTGTGCGAGCAGCAGGGCATCGGCGGGCACCCGCACCGCGTCGAAGGTGAGGTCGGCGGCTTGACGCTCGTCGATGGTGCGGTACGTGCGCATGGTCAGCCCGGCGGTGTCGGCATCGACCACGAACAGCGCGCTCTCGCCGTCCGCGACCGCGGTCACCAGCAGGTGGGTGGCCAGCGGCGCGGCGGTCACCACCGTCTTCTCACCGGTGATCAGCCAGTCGTCGCCGTCGCGCACCGCGCCGGTCCTGACCGCGGTGTAGTCGTAGCCGGATCGCGGTTCCAGCGCGGCGAATCCGGTCACCACCTCACCGGCGGCGATGCCCGACAACAGATCCTCGGCGCGCTTGCCGGTGGCGCGGCGCAGCAGCCCGCCGCCCACCACCACGGTGTCCACGTACGGCTCCAGCACCAGCGCCGCGCCCAGGGCCTCGGCGATGATCATGGTTTCGACCGGGCCGCCCCCGATCCCGCCCGCCGACTCCGGCAGGCTCGCCCCGAGAATCCCGACCTCCTCGGCCAGTCCGCGCCAGATCTCCGGCTGCCACCCGGCCCCGGTCCGCGCCGCGGCCAGGCTCGGCTCCAGCGGATAACGGGCCGCGAGGAACTCGGTGACGGTGTCGCGCAGCAGTTCTTGCTCGGCGGTGAAAGTGAAGTCCATGGCTACAGTCCCAGGGTGGCTTTGGCGATGATGTTGCGCTGAATCTCGTTGCTGCCGGCGTAGATCGAGCCGGCGCGGTGGTTGAAGTACCGCAGCGGGGCGACCGCCTGCCAGTCCTCGCCCGCGACGAAACCGTCTGCGGGCGGGGTGAAGTCGGCGATCGGACCGCCCGGCATGGCGGCGTGCGGCTGATAGGCGCGGCCGCGCGGACCGGCCGCCTCCAGCGCGAGCTCGGTGAGCGCCTGGCTCAGCTCGGTGCCCAGGATCTTGAGGGTGGACGCGGCCGGACCCGGGTCCTTGCCGCTGGAAACCAGTGCGAGGGTGCGGTATTCGAGGATCTCCAGCACGTCCGCGCGCAGGCGGGCGTCGGCCAGTTTGGCGGCGAAAGCCGGATCGTCGATCAGCGCACCGCCATCGGGGGCCACCTGCTCGGTCGCGGCCTGCGCCAGCTCCTCGGCCATGACCTGCAGTGCGGGGGACACCGCGCCGCCACCACGCTCGAAGTTGAGCAGGAACTTGGCGACGGTCCAGCCGTCGTCGATCTGCCCCAGCACATTCGCCTTCGGCACCCGCACCTGGTCGAAGAACACCTGGTTCTGCACCTGCTCGCCGGAGGTCATGACCAGCGGGCGGATCTCGATGCCCGGGGCGCGCATGTCGATCAACAGGAAGGTGATGCCCTGCTGCTTCTTGGCCTGCTTGGAGGTGCGGACCAGGGCGAAGATCCAGTTGGCCTCGGTGGCGTGGGTGGTCCAGATCTTGGAGCCGGTGACCACCAGGTCCTCGCCGTCGGCGACCGCGGCCATGGACAGCGAGGCCAGGTCCGAACCGGCCTCGGGCTCCGAATAGCCCTGGCAGAAGAACACCTCGCCGGTGAGGATGCCGGGCAGGAAGTAGTCCTTCTGCTCCCTGGTGCCGAACGCCATGATGGCGTGCGAGACCATGCGAATCCCCATGGGGGACAGGTTCGGTGCGCCCGCCAGGGTGCATTCGCGGCCGAAGATGTAGTGCTGGGTGAGGCTCCAGTCGCAGCCGCCGTACTTCACCGGCCACGCCGGAGCGGCCCAGCCGCGTTCGTGCAGGATGTGCTGCCACTCCATGCTGGCTTCGTGGTCCGGGTAGACGCTGGTCGCCAACCGTCCCGCTCGGCGTAGATCTTCGGTTAACTTTTCGTCGAGAAAGCTGCGCACTTCATCACGAAACGCCAGATCAGCAGGCGACCAGTCAAGGTCCACGATGACTCCTTGTCCGAGAACTGGCATCAACCATCTCACCGCATACCCCCTGCTGGCAAATGTGCTGGCACCTGCCCTCACTTCGATGTTCTTGACATTCCAATGTGGAGGTTTATCCTGGACTTACATTCCACAATGGAATATCCGGCAGTGCCCGACCGTTAAGGATCGACATGGACATCACCACCGGCACCCGCGCCTCCGACGCCGAACGCGCGCAGATCGCCGACCTCCTCGGCCGCCACCTGACCGAAGGCCGCCTCGACCTCGCCGAATACAACGACCGCCTGACCAGCGTCTACGCCACCGCCACCCGCGAAGAGCTCCAGCTGGTCCTCGGCGACCTCCCGAAACTCCCGAAGACCGCTGCGGCCCAGTCCACTTCCCGCACCCGCCTGCCCATCTGGCAGCGGATCGAGGGCAGCGCCTGGCTCGGCGTCAGCCTGCTGACCCTGTTCATCTGGGCCGCGATCTCCCTCGCCGCAGGCGAATTCACCTACCCCTGGCCGATCTGGGTCATCGCCCCCTGGGGCGCGGTCCTGGTCTTCCGTGTCGTCATGGGCTGGGAATCCACCGCCTGGAACCGCTACCACGCTCGCTGAGCCGGGGAGGCGGTCAACGCGCCTCCCCGTGCGATCACCGGCCGAGCGTCACGCGCAGTGCCGCGGAGAACCACGCGAAGGTGGGGCCGAGGTCGGGCAGCGGGGGCCAGCCGTTGATGGTCGCGACCAGCTGCCAATAACGTTCCGTACGAGGATCGTTCGCGACCTCCAGGCGGTCCAGGATCCAGTGGCGCAGGGCCGCATCGTCGAGCCTGGCGAAGGTTGCCGCGTAGCGGGCCGTCAGGTCGTCGAGGATTCCGGCCGCGCCGGGACTGTCCGGGGCGATGCCCTCGGCCAGGGCCGCGCCCACCCCGTCCCGGACGGCCTCGGTCAGGTCGTGATGCAGGCCGGTGTCGTCACCCGCCGCGCGTTCCCGGGCCTGATACTCGGCCATGCGCCGGACGGCGTCGCGGAACTCCTTGTCCCGCACCAGTTCCACCAGCTCCATCCACGCACTCACCTGTTCGGGGGTGGGGTCGTCGGGAAGTTCGGGCATGCTCGAGCGGAGCAGCTCGAGCACCGCCGGATTGCCCTCGACCGCTCCGAAGGTGTCGTCGATGAAGTCGTGGATGATGCGGTCGCGTTCGGCTTCGGACAGTTGCACCAGTTTGTGCATGAATCCCATCTCCTTCTGATCGGAGCCCCGGCTCGCCACCGTCCGCAGGACCGCGCGGCGTAGCCGCAGGACGCGGATCTGAATGTCGATCGCTTCCGCGTGGGCGGCGGCAACCTCCGGCAGGGAGGCCTCGCGGGTCAGGATGCGGCGGACGGTCGCCAGATCCATGCCCAGTTCCCGGAGCGTGCGAACCAGTTCCAGTCGGGCCAGCGCCTCGAGGTCGTAGAGCCGGTAGCCGCCGGGGCTGTAGGTGGTCGGCGGAACGATCCCCTTGTCGGAGTAGAACCGGATGGTCTTGACCGTCAGTCCGGTGCGCTCGGCCAGCGCCCCGATCGGGTAGAGCGTTTCGTCGTCCATGCGTCAACCTTCGTGCTTCCCCTTGCTGGAGAGTCAAGCGCGACGCGGGCGTTGGCGCAGAAGGGACGCGGGGTTGGCATACTCGGGGCAATCCTGGGGGAGCGGGTAGTCTGAGCCGCTGTGCACCTGAAGAGTCTGACGTTGAAGGGGTTCAAGTCCTTCGCGTCCTCGACGACGCTGCGATTAGAGCCGGGGATCACCTGTGTGGTGGGGCCCAACGGGTCGGGGAAATCGAATGTCGTCGACGCGCTCACCTGGGTGATGGGTGAGCAGGGCGCGAAAGCGCTGCGGGGCGGGAAGATGGAGGACGTCATCTTCGCCGGGACCGCGGGCCGCGCCCCGCTCGGTCGTGCCGAAGTCACGCTGACCATCGACAATTCCGATGGGCTGCTGCCCATCGAGTATTCAGAAGTGTCGATCACCCGCCGCATGTTCCGCGACGGCGCGGGCGAATACGAGATCAACGGCAACTCCTGCCGGTTGATGGATGTGCAGGAGTTGCTCAGCGACTCCGGCATCGGCCGCGAGATGCACGTCATCGTCGGTCAGGGGCGGTTGTCGGCGATCCTGGAATCGCGGCCCGAGGATCGGCGGGCCTTCATCGAAGAGGCCGCGGGCGTGCTCAAGCACCGGCGGCGCAAGGAGAAGGCCGTCCGCAAACTGGACGCCATGCAGGCCAACCTGGCCCGCCTCACCGACCTCACCACCGAACTGCGCAGGCAGTTGAAGCCGCTCGGGCGGCAGGCCGAGGTCGCACGCCGGGCCGCGACCGTCCAATCCGAACTGCGTGACTCCCGATTGCGGCTCGCCGCCGACGATCTGGTGACCCGCCGCCGCGAACTCGAGAGCCAGCAGAGCAAAGAGGCCTACGCGCGTGAACAGCACGTCACCGTGCAAGCCGAACTCGATGCCGCCAATGCCGCGCTGGCACAGCAGGAATTCGAGCTGTCCAAGCTGACCCCCAGCGCCGAGGCCGCCGCCCAGACCTGGTTCCAGCTCTCCGCGCTCACCGAACGCGTCAACGCCACCATCCGCATCGCGCGCGACCGCGCCCGCAACCTCACCATCGAGCAACCCACCGGCGCCGGCCGCGACCCCGAACAACTGGAGCGCGAAGCTGATCGGGTCGAGGCCGAAGAGGCCGAACTGCGCGAAGCCGTCGAAATGGCCACCGAAACCCTGGAAGCCGCCCGCGAGCAACTCTACGAACGCGAGCAGGCCGCCAAGGCCGCCGAGCAGGCCCACCTGGCCGCCGTGCGTGCCGTCGCCGACCGCCGCGAAGGACTCGCCCGGCTCTCCGGCCAGGTCGACTCCCTGCGCATTCGCGCGCAATCGGTGGACGGCGAGGTCGCCCGCATGTCCGCCGGCATCACCGAGGCCCGCCGCCGCGGCGAGGAGGCCAACGCCGAATTCGAGGCCGTCCAAGGCGAACTCGACGAACTCGACGCGGGCGAGGAAGGCCTCGACCACGCCTACGAACACGCCGCCCAAGCCCTCGAACTGGCCGACGCGCGCGTCACCGAACTGCGCGAGAAGGACCGCGAAGCCGGCAAACGCGTCGCCTCCCTCACCGCCCGCATCGAAGCCCTCGGCATGGGTCTGCGCCGCAAGGACGGTGCGGCCTGGCTGCTCGAACACCGCGCCGACGGACTACTCGGCCCGCTGTCCGGATTGATCCGCGTGCACGGCGGATTCGAGTCCGCGGTCGCCGCCGCGCTGGGCCCGCTGGCCGACGCCGTGGCCGCCGACACCGGTCCCGCCGCGCACGCCGCCGTGCGCGCGCTCAAGGAGACCGACGGCGGCCGCGTCGCCCTCGTCTACGCCGATGCCGCGAACCTCCCTGCCGCACAGGCAGATTCGACGCTGCCCGGCACGGCCCGCTGGCTCGCCGACGTGGTCGACTGCCCGGCCAACCTGCGCGGCGCGATCACCGCCCTCACCGCGGGCATCGCCGTCGCCGACGATCTCACCGCCGCCGCCCAGGTCATCGCCGCCCGCCCCGAACTGCGGGTCGTCACCCGCGACGGCGACGTCACCGGCAGCGGCTGGCTGCTCGGCGGCTCCGACCGCGCCCCCAGCCTGCTCGAGGTACAGGCCGACATCGATTCCGCCACCGCGGAACTCGCGTCCTGGCAGCGACAGGCCGAGGAACTCGAAGCCGCGCTGGCCGGTGCGCTCGCCGAGCAGTCCGACCGCAAGGAAGCCGTCGACCACGCCCTGCTCGCCCTGCACGAATCCGACCAGGCCCTGGTCGCCATCTACGACCGCCTGGGCCGGCTCGGCCACTCCGCCCGCGGCGCGCAACGCGAATGCGACCGCCTGCTCGCCCAGCGCGCCGACGCCGAAACCGGCCGCGAGGAAACCCTGTCCAAGCTCGCCGAACTCGAGGACCGGCTGCGCAATGCCGAACTCGAACAGGCCGATATGGACCCCGAAGCCGCCGGTACCGAGACCGCCGGCTACGCCCGGGAAGAAGCCGCCGCCGCCCTCGCCGAGGTCCGCTCCATGGAGGTCGAGGCCCGCCTCGCCGTCCGCACCGCCGAGGAACGCGCGGAATCGGTACGCGGCAAAGCGGATTCGCTGCGCCGCGCCGCCCGCGCCGAACGCGACAACCGGGCCCGCGCCGAACGCGCCCAGGCCGCTCGCCGTCAAGCCTCCGCGCTGGCCGCCGTGGTCGCCGCTTCCGCGGAGAAGATCGCCGCCGAACTCGAGCAGGTGGTCGCCCAGGCCGCCACCCGCCGCGACGAATTGGTGCGCCGCCGCACCGAATTCGCCGCCCGGGTCGAACAGACCAAGGAGCGTTCGCGCGCGCTGAACACCCAGCTCGCCCAGCTCACCGACGCCGTGCACCGCGACGAAGTGGCCCGCGCACAGGCCGCGCTGCGCATCGAACAGGTCGAGACCACCATCTCCGAACAGTTCGGCATCAGCCTCGACGACCTCATCGCCGAATACGGCCCCGACGTCCCCATGCCGCCCACCGCGCTGGAGATGATCGAATACGAGCAGGCCCGCGAACGCGGCGAAGCCGTCAGCGAACCCCAGCCCATGCCCTACGACCGCGCCACCCAGGAACGCCGCGCCAAACGCGCCGAGAAGGACCTGGTCACCCTCGGCAAGGTGAATCCCCTTGCGCTGGAGGAGTTCGCGGCCCTCGAGGAGCGCTACACCTTCCTCAACACCCAGCTCGAGGACGTCAAGAAGGCCCGCCAGGACCTGCTCGACGTGGTCGCCGAGGTCGACGAGCGCATCCTGCAGGTCTTCACCGAGGCCTACGAGGACGTGGAGCGCGAGTTCACCGGCGTCTTCGGCCGCCTGTTCCCCGGCGGTGAGGGACGGCTGCTGCTCACCAACCCCGCCGACATGCTCACCACCGGCGTCGAGGTCGAGGCCCGCCCGCCGGGCAAGAAGGTCAAGCGGCTCTCGCTGCTCTCCGGCGGCGAGAAGTCCTTGGCCGCGGTCGCTTTCCTGGTGTCGATCTTCCGCGCCCGGCCCTCGCCCTTCTACGTGATGGACGAGGTCGAGGCCGCTCTCGACGACACCAACCTGCGCCGGCTCATCGGCCTGTTCGAGCAGCTGCGCGAGAAGAGCCAGCTCATCGTGATCACCCACCAGAAGCCGACCATGGAGATCGCCGACGCGCTCTACGGCGTCAGCATGCGCGGGGACGGCATCACCCAGGTGATCTCGCAGCGCATGCGCGGGGAGAATCTGGTCGGCGCGACACCGTAGTCCGGTCGCGGGCCGTGCGAGCGGCTTCGATCCTCGCGCGTCCCGCTCAGCGGGAATTCATCTCGATGTCGGAGTGAAACACCTGCGCGTCCCATTAAGCAGCCGCTAGCGTCCGGCCCCATGAAGCGCTCCATCGCCGTCCTGGCCGCCGGACTCGCCGTCGGTCTCGCCGCCCCGGTCCCGTTCGCCCTGGCCGACACCGGATCCTCCGGCCTCGGATCCGGATCGGCCTCCGGCTCCCTGTCCGGCTCGGGCGGCGGCAACAGCAACCTGCCGCCCTACAGCCAGTGGATCAGCGACGTCACCACCGTCGCCAACGCCGCCCAGGCCTACCTGACCACCGCGCTGCCGGGCGCCACCAAGCCCGCCATCGTCCTCGACATCGACAACACCTCGCTCGAGACCAGCTACCACGCCGCCCCCATCACCCCGGCCATCCCGCCCATGCTGGCGCTGGCAAAATGGGCGAAAAGCCAAGGCGCGGCGATCATCTTCGTGACCGGCCGCCCCTCGGTCATGAACCTCTACACCCAGCTCAACCTCGGCGCGGTCGGCTACCCCGTCGACGGCCTCTACGGCGGCGGCCTCACCACCGGCTCCAGCGGCGCGGGCGCCCTGGCCGACTACAAGACCTCCACCCGGGCCGCCATCGAGGCCCAGGGCTACACCATCGTCGCCAATATCGGCAACAGCGCCTCCGACCTCTCCGGCGGCCACGCGCAGCAGACCTTCAAGCTGCCCGACTACAACGGCGCGCTGAACTGATCCTCATCCGACCGTGATGTTCAGCTGGTAGCGAGCGGTCCCCGCACGCGAAGTGACATGGAAGGTCCACGCACCCGCGGTGGCCTTCTCGAACGTCGCCGAGACCTCCTCCGTCGCACGGGTGCTGCCGTCCGGATCGATGACCGAGATCCGGGCGTCGCCGGCGGTGGAGGTCACGGTGAACGCGATGGTCCGGCCCTCCGTCACGCCGAACGCGTACGCCTTGACCCGGCCCTCGTCCACACTGCCCGCGAAGGTCAGGTTGCCGGTGCCCGTGATCCCGATGCTCGGGCTCGAAATCGGGGCCGCGGCGGCACCGGTGCTGGTGCCCGCCGCGGGCGTGGTGCTCGGGTCCGTGCACGCGGAGAGCAGCACGGCGAGCGCCGCCGCGGCGAGCGCGCCACCGAGCCGCAGCGGACGCGAGACTGGAGCCGGCATGGCGGTCCCCCCGATCGTGTAGTCCTTACCGACGGGATACGGCGGAACCGCCGGGGTGGTTCACTGTGCGGAATCCACCAGCGACTTCAACCGCGCCGCACCGGATTCGGCGAGCCACTCCTCGAAAGTCCGCAGGCCGGGATGGATTTCGCGGAGCGCGGCGATATCGGCGTTCCAGCCCCGGCCCGACCGCGACAGCTGCCAGACCACCCCGACCTCGGGCCCCATCGCCTCGGCCTCGTCCCGCGTCGCCTCCACATAGCGCACCGGGTGACCGGTCGCGGCGGTGATGGCGGTCGCGGCCGCGGCCATGGTGAGATCGTCACCGGCCAGCTCGAGGACCTCGCCGTGGAAGCGGGCCGGATCGTCGAAGGCCAACTGCGCGAAGACCGCGATATCGGCCAGGGCGATGGACTGGATCGGCTTGTCCGCCGGGAACAGATGCCGGTGGACGCCGTCGGTGATGCCGTCCACCGGGAATCCCCGCATCAAGTAGTTCTCCATGAACCGGGCCGGGCGCAGAATCGTCCAGTGCAGTCCGCTGGTGCGCAGCGCGTCCTCGACGCGCCGCTTGCCCTGGGCGCCCCACTTGCCGTCCTCGGTCAGGGAGGCGACGGTCGTGAAGACGATGAATTCCACCCCGGCGGCGCGGGCGGCTTCGATGAACCGGACTCCGCGTTCCACCTCCAATTCGACGTCCCAGCCCTGGGGGCCGAAGGTGGCCGGCGGCACCAGGAAGGCCGAGCCCACGCCGTCGAGCGCCGCGGCGATGGTCGCGGGCCGGTCGAAATCTCCGACCGCCAGCTCCGCGCCCGCCGCCGCGAGTTCCTGCGCCGCAGCCGATTCCGGATCGCGGACCAGCGCGCGCACCGACCGGCCGGTGTCGAGCAGTCGGCGCGCTGTCACGCCACCCTGCTTGCCGGTCGCGCCGGTAACCAGGATCAGGTCGTTACGAGAAGACATTGTCACCCGTTCGTTCGGTAGTATTCGGGTCGGTCGACCCGGATACGAACGCTAGAACCGCTCCGTTTCCGTTGGCCAGCACCGGAAAGGACCCGCGTAACGAAATGTCGACGCCGACCAGCATCCGCAGCACCCCGAACGGCCGGGCCGACGCGCGCCGCAACCGCGCCCTGGTCCTGGCCGCCGCGCAACGTGCCCTCGCCGAAGGCGGACTCGCGGTCTCACTGGCCGAGGTGGCCCGCCGCGCCGGTGTCGGCGCGGGCACCGTGTACCGCCATTTCCCCACCAAGACCGCGCTGCTGGAAGCCGTTATGCAGCAACGCATCGACCGCCTCACCGGCCTGGCCCACCGCCTGCGCGACGCCCCCGACCCGGGCGTCGCCTTCTTCAGCTTCTGCGCCGAGGTGATCACCTCCAGCCACCGCAACCAGGCCGTGTGCGACATGGTCAGCAACGACGGCTGGCCGCGTGAACTGGTCCGCGACGCCGGCGCCCGCTTCCACACCGCGCTCGGCGACCTGCTCGCCAACGCCCAGCGGCAGGGCACGGTCCGCGCCGACCTCACCGTGCCCGACGTCCTCGCCCTGTTCACCGGATGCGTTGCGATCCAACGACAGGCCCCCGATCACGAGCTGGCGCGCCCCGCGGCCCTGATCCTCGACGCGATGCGCTCCCACCACCCCGGACGACCCGTAACGAAACACCGGAACGCAACTACCCCGCGTGACGAAAGCGCCCCCGGTAACGAAACTCCCACCCCGCGCTGCCCGATCTGCACCACCCCGATCCACCCGACCGGAACCGGGCGGCCCGCCCGCTACTGCTCAGCCGCCTGTCGGCAGAAGGCTCACCGACGTCGCCACGCTATCCCCGTATGACCCCCTAATCGACTCCCCGATGAAAGCCGTTGGGGCACTTCGTGACCTGGGTGTGTCCGAACGGATGCGAAGGTGTGACGAGGCCCGGAATTGGCGAAAAATGCTGATAGAAGGCCATATACGACGTTTCGGTATGGACCCGCGAACCGGTAGCGGGGCAGTACGCTCCCTGCGTGGTTTGGGTGTCGGCCGCGGCGTTCGGTGCCGCATGGTGGCTCGGTTTGTATCTGCTCGCGCGGGATCCGCGAAAGCTGTTGTTACGCAGAGCGGCGACGGGGCTGCTGGCCTTCGCGGTGGCGGTGGTGGCCGACCGGATGGCCGGCGCGGATCCGTGGTTCGACGGAGTGCGCATCGTGCTGGTGTGCGCGCCGGTCCTGGCCTTCAGCGGAGTCTTCGTGCGGCTGCTGCCCGCCGGGGTCGAACGCGTCGACCGCTGGTGGCGGGCCGGACTGCTACCGCTGTGCGCGCTGCTGGCGCTGCCCGCCGCGGGCGGCTTCCTGCCCGCCGGCTACCTGCTCGGGGCGATCACCCTGCTCGCGCTGCTCGGCACCATGCTGGGCATGCTCGGCCAGCACGCCGAATGGGCCGAGGACGCACGACGTTCCGCGGCCGGACTGCTCACCGTCGGCGCGCTACTGCTCGGGCTCAGCTCGGCGCTGATCCTGCTCGGCCTGAATGTGCTGCCGCGCACCGCCATGCTGTCGGTGACCGCCGCCGACCTGGTGGTGCTGGGTCTGGGCATCGCGGTGCTCGACGCCTACGACGAGGGGGAGGAGCTGCGCGCCGACATGACGCACTCGCTGGTCCTCTCGGCGGCCACCGCGGCCGTCTTCGGCGGTCAGGCCGCGCTCACCCTGACCCTGGCGGGGGAGCGACCCGCCTTGGTGGCCTTGTTCTTCGGCGCCATCGCCGCCGCCATCGGGCTGCAGGTGCTCAACGGCCCGCTGCACGCCGGCGCGGACCGGGTGGCGTTCGCCTCCGACCCGCAACTGTGCGCGGCCCGCGTCGAATTGCGCAGCGCCACCGAGGCTTTGCTGCGCAAGGGCGGCGTGAATGACTAGAGCAGGTCGCTGACGTCGTCGGGGACGTCGACCGCGTATTTCCGCAAGGTCTCCATGGGCACCACCTCGAGCGCGTTCTCGTGGGTGGCCGCCAGCACCACCGGTGCGGCCACCCCGTCCTCGTGGGCGTGCAGCCAGCGCACGGCCACCACACACCAGCGGTCGCCCGGTTGCAGGCCGGGGAAGTTGTTCTCCGGCCGCGGGGTGACGAGATCGTTGCCGATCGATTTCTGGTGCTCCAGGAACTCCGCCGTCACCACCGTGCAGACGGTGTGGCTGCCCAAATCCTCGGGACCGGTGCTGCAGCATCCGTCCCGGTAGAAGCCGGTGAGAGGATCGGTGCCACACTCCTCCAGCGGTCCCCCAAGCACATTTCGATCGGTCACGTCGCCGATCCTATTGTCTCGGTGTCGCATTCGCCGCTCCTTCCGCACTGTGGCACGTAGTCGAGCAGACCGGTTGGTAGTTGGTCGGATTTTCAGGCCACATCCCGGCGTGTCGCTGCATTACACGACCAAACTCTGTGATATCGGCCACGGCCCCCGACGCGACGGTAGGTGCGTGAATCCGACATGGCAAGCACCTCTGAAAGGATGGGGAGGTGACGACTGCAGAAGTTTGGATTCTCCTCGCCGCCATCGCGGCGGTGCTGCTCGTGGCGCTGGTTGCCGGATATGCCCTGAACAAGCGCCGCCGGATCTCGCTGACCCCGGAGGTCACCGAGACCAAGGAGGTCACCGACCGCTCCGGCGGATACCAGGCCTCGAGCGGATTCAGCTTCAGCCAGGGCGCGGCCACCGCCGAACGCGAGAAGGTCCCGGCCACCAAGGCCAAACCGGTGCCGCTCCCGCCCGAGCGCACCGACGACGAGGGCCAGCCCCACATCGGCGACGATGCCGCCATCCCGCGCGACGCGGGCAAGCGCAGCATCCACGATGTGCGCCTGCCCGATCCTGTCCAGGGCCCCGAACCCGCCCCGGCCGCGGAGACCGTCACGCCCGCCGAGAGCGCCGCCGCGACCGACGCGACCGCCGCGACGGACACCGCTGCCGCGTCCGCCCCGGCAGACATCGCCGCGGCCGTCGACGAGGCCGCCACGACGGACGCCACCGCCCCGGCGGGCGAGGCTGCCGTGACCGGCGAGGCCGGTACCGGCGCGGCCGGTACCGGCGCGGCCGCGGGTGACTCCGCTTCGCCTGCTCCCGCTCCCGACACCGCCGTGTCGGACGACGACCAGGCGCGCGCCGAGGCCGTCGAGGCCGCCGAAGAGGCCGCGGAGATCGCCGCCGGCAAGGCAGCGGCCGATGTCGCCGCCCAGCCCGCCGCACAGGAGGCCGCGGCCGAGGAAGCCGCCGAGGCCGCGGTCGCCGCCGCCGAGATCGCCGCCGGTGCCGAGGCCGCGGTCGCCGCCCACGCCGGCGCCCACGCCGCCGCCCCCGAGGCCACGGCTCCGGTCGTGCCCGGAATCGCCGAGATCGAGCCCACCGCGGGCCGCCTCACCAAGCTGCGCGGGCGGCTGTCCCGTTCCCAGACCGCCGTCGGCAAGTCCCTGCTGGGCCTGCTCGGCGGCGGCGATCTCGACGAGGACTCCTGGGAGGAGATCGAGGACACCCTCGTCATGGCCGACCTGGGCACCGGCAGCACCGCCGCCATCGTCGAGCGCCTGCGCGAGGAGATGGCCGGGCGCAGCGTCCGCACCGCCGCCGAGGCGCGAGCTGTGCTACGGGAGGTGCTGATCGACGCGCTGCGGCCCGAGCTGGACCGTTCCATCCGTGCGCTACCGCACGCCGATCACCCGTCGATCCTGCTGGTCGTGGGCGTGAACGGCACCGGAAAGACCACCACCACCGGCAAATTGGCGCGCGTGCTGGTGGCCGACGGCCGCCGCGTGCTGCTGGGCGCCGCCGACACCTTCCGGGCCGCGGCCGCCGATCAGCTCCAGACCTGGGGCGAGCGGGTGGGCGCGGAAACTGTGCGCGGCAAGGAGGGCGCGGATCCCGCGGCCGTCGCGTTCGACGCGGTGTCCGCCGGTATCGAGCGTGGCGTGGATGTCGTGCTCATCGACACCGCGGGCCGGTTGCACACCAAGACCGGCCTGATGGACGAGCTGGGCAAGGTCAAGCGCGTGGTGGAGAAGAGGGCCGCCGTGGACGAGGTGATCCTGGTGCTGGATTCGACGGTCGGCCAGAACGGTCTGATGCAGGCGCGGGTCTTCGCCGACGTCGTGGACATCACCGGGGTGGCGCTGACCAAGCTGGACGGAACCGCCAAGGGCGGCATCGTGTTCCAGGTTCAGCATGAGCTCGGCGTTCCAGTCAAACTGGTCGGTTTGGGTGAGGGCGCGGATGATCTTGCTCCCTTCGAACCCGGCGCATTCGTCGACGCGCTGCTCGGTTAACCCACGCTGACCTGCGCCGATATCGAAATCAACACCGTCCTCACCGGGTCGCCGTAACCGTGGTGCGGTTTCGGAAACGTGACCGCAACACTGCAATCTCATCCGTTCACCTACGCGAAACGCCGCAGGATCACGGAGGAAACACCGACTGGTGAATCTCATTGCAGGCTTAGCGCAGGTTGCTGCGGGGCTGACGATGAGGAGGACAAAAGGTGGCGTTTCCTGTAATCGGTGCAGCCGACACCGGCGACACCGCATGGATGCTGGCCAGTTCAGCACTCGTGCTTCTGATGACACCCGGGCTCGCATTCTTCTATGGCGGTATGGTCCGCTCGAAGAACGTGCTCAACATGATCATGATGAGCATCAGCTCGATGGGCGTGGTAACCGTCCTATGGGTGCTGTACGGCTTTTCGACGTCGTTCGGTGACGACAAGAAGAACCTGATCGGAGACCCGACGCAGTACTTCGGATTGAAGACGCTGTTCGGCGGCACCTATCTGGCCAGCACCACGGACCCGTCGATCAAGTCGGCGATTCCCTTGGCCGGCACCGTGCCCGCTACGGTCTTCGTGGCATTCCAGCTGATGTTCGCGATCATCACGGTCGCCCTGATCTCCGGTGCGGTCGCCGACCGCCTGAAGTTCGGCGCGTGGATGCTGTTCTCGGCCATCTGGGTCACCGTGGTCTACTTCCCGGTCGCGCACTGGGTCTTCGCCTTCGACGGCGTCACCGGTGAGCACGGCGGCTGGATCGCCAACAAGCTCAAGGCCATCGACTTCGCCGGTGGTACCGCGGTCCACATCAACGCCGGTATCGCCGGTCTGGTGCTGGCGATCGTGCTCGGCAAGCGCAAGGGCTGGCCCCAGACTCCGATGCGTCCGCACAACCTGCCCTTCGTCATGCTCGGCGCCGGCCTGCTGTGGTTCGGCTGGTACGGCTTCAACGCCGGTTCCGCCGTCGGCTCCAACGGCATCGCGGGTACCACCTTCGTCACCACCACTGTCGCCACCGGTGCGGCCATGCTGGCCTGGCTGCTGGTCGAGAAGATCCGTGACGGCCACGCCACCTCGCTCGGCGCCGCCTCGGGCATCGTGGCCGGTCTGGTTGCCATCACCCCCTCCTGCTCCTCGGTCAACGTGGTCGGCGCACTGGCCATCGGTGTGGTCGCCGGCGTGCTCTGCGCCCTGGCGGTGGGCCTGAAGTTCAAGTTCGGCTTCGACGACTCGCTCGACGTGGTCGGCGTCCACCTGGTCGGCGGTATCGCGGGCACCCTGATGGTCGGTCTGGTCGCCGCGCCCGAGGCCCCCGCCGCGGTAAAGGGCCTGTTCTATGGCGGTGGCTTCGATCAGCTGATCAAGCAGGCCGTGGGAGCCGGTGCGGTGCTTGCCTATTCGGGCATCCTGACCTTGATCATCGCTCTCGCCATCAAGTTCACGATCGGCCTGCGCGCCAACGAAGAATCCGAGTTCACGGGCTTGGATGAGTCCGAGCACGCAGAATCGGCATACGATTTCGCTGCTGTGGGTGGTGCGGCGCGCACTACCGCCGTCAAGGAGGCATGACGAACATGAAACTGATCACTGCGATCGTGAAGCCGTTCACCCTGGAGGACGTGAAGACCGGCCTGGAGCAGGCGGGCGTGCTCGGCATGACCGTCAGCGAAGTGCAGGGCTACGGCCGTCAGAAGGGCCACACCGAGGTCTACCGCGGTGCCGAGTACTCGGTCGACTTCGTCCCGAAGGTTCGGGTCGAGGTTGTGGTGGACGACGCCTCCGTCGACAAGGTCGTCGAGGTCATCGTGGAAGCCGCTCGCACCGGCAAGATCGGCGACGGCAAGGTCTGGGTCACCCCGGTCGACGCCATCGTCCGGGTGCGCACCGGCGAACGCGGTTCCGACGCTCTGTAATTCGAGCGGGATCCCCGTGGCGGCCCCGGCCCCGTCGGTGTCGAACCGGCGGTGGCGGGGCCGTCCCCGTGTCGGGGCGGTGAATCGCGGCAAAGTGAATCGAGAGGGGCGGTTGTGGGTTTCCAGCAGGCACGCGACGACAAGGCCGGCGGCAGTGATGCCAAGGCCGAGAAGGTCTCCGATGGAGCCTCGGACCTGGTCCGGGCCCGCGACCAACTGCTCGCCGAGCACAGTGCGCACGGCCGCGCCGCCCGGCTCGACGCCGAAGCTCTGCGCGAGGCCCTGGTCGATCTCTACGACCTGTGGCTGACCACCAAGGGCCACGAGGTTGGCATCACCGCCGACAGCGGGCTCGCCCTGGTCGCCGTGGGCGGCCTGGGCCGCCGGGAAATGCTGCCCTACTCCGATCTGGATCTGGTGCTGCTCTACGACGACGTCGACCCCGCCCGGGTCGCCGAGGTCGCCGATCAGCTCTGGTATCCGCTGTGGGACGCCCACATCAAGCTCGATCACAGCGTGCGCACCGTCCCGCAGGCGCTGCGGGTCGCCGCCGACGATCTGACCGCCGCCCTCGGCATGCTCGAGGCCCGGCACATCGTCGGTGACGAGAACTTGAGCACCCTGCTCATCGGCGGTGTCCGCCGGGACTGGCGGGCCGGAATCCGGTCCCGCTTCGACGGTCTCATCGAGCAGACCCAAACCCGCTGGCGCCGAAGCGGGGACGTGGCCCACCGCGCCGAACCCGATCTCAAGAACGGGCGCGGCGGGCTCCGGGACATCCAACTGCTGGACGCCCTCGCCATCGCACAACTGACCGACGCCATGCCGGGGCTCGGTCCGGAAGTGCCGGGCGGCGGGCTGAAGCAGGCGCACCGCCGCCTGCTCGATGTACGCACCGAGCTGCATCGGGTGGCGGGCCGCGCCCGCGATCAGCTGCGGGCCCAGGACGCCGACGAGATCGGGGCGGCCCTGCGGATCGGAGACCGTTTCGATCTGGCCCGCACGCTCAGTGACGCGGCCCGCACCATCGGTTACTCCACCGATGTCGGGCTGCGGACCGCCGGGAACGCGCTGCCCCGGCGCGGGCTCGCGCGCTTGCGCCGCGTTCCGGTGCGCCGACCACTCGATGAGGGGGTGGTCGAGCACTCCGGAGAAGTGGTACTCGCCCGCGACGCCCGCCCGCAGCGCGATCCCGGCCTGATCCTGCGGGTGGCCGCGGCCTCCGCGCAGACCGGGCTGCCGATGTCGGCGACCACGCTCAACCGGCTCGGTGAGGACGCGCCCGAACTGCGTGAGCCGTGGCCCAAGGAAGCGCTCAACGACCTGCTGGTGTTGCTGGGCGCGGGCCGCGGCGCCGTCGACGCGGTCGAGGCGCTGGATCGAACGGGCTTGTGGGGCAGGCTGTTTCCGGAATGGGGCGTGGTGCGGGACCTGCCGCCGCGCGACGCCATGCACACCTGGACAGTGGACCGTCACCTGATGGAGACGGTCGCCCAGGCCGGGGCGCTGGCCACCCGGGTCGCCCGCCCGGACCTGCTGTTGCTGGGCGCGTTGCTGCACGATATCGGCAAGGGACGCACCGAGGATCACAGCGTGGTCGGCGCGGAACTGGCCGTGTCGATCGGAAATCGCTTGGGGCTGTGGCCTTCCGATGTGCAGACCCTGGCCGCCATGGTGCGCCACCACCTGCTGCTGCCCGACACCGCCACCCGCCGCGACACCTCCGACTCCGACACCGTGAAGATGGTGATCGAAGCCCTCGACGGTGATCAGCACCTGCTGGATCTGCTGGCCGCGCTGGCCGAGGCCGACGCGCTGGCCACCGGGCCGGGCGTGTGGAACGACTGGAAGGCCTCGCTGATCGGCGAATTGGTCCGCAACTGCCGGACCGCCATGGCCGGGGACGAGCTGCCCGAGCCGACCCCGATTCCCGACGAGCTGCGCACCCGCGCCGAATCCGGTGGCGTGCACGTGGATCTGAAGCCGGGGGAGGGGCGCTACCACCATGTGGTGACCGTGGTCGCCCCCGACAGTCCGGGTCTGCTGTCCGAGGCGGCGGGCGTGCTGGCGGTGCATTCGCTGCGGGTGCTCTCGGCCGAGCTGGCGAGTGTGGGCGCCGCGGCCATCGACACCTTCGTGGTGGCACCGCGTTTCGGTGATCCGCCGGACCCGGGTCTGCTGCGTCAGGAATTGATCCGTGCCATCAATGGCGATCTGGATCTGGCTTCGGTGCTGGCGCGCAAGGAACGTGACGCGGTCGGGACGCAGCCGAGTCCTTTCGCGCAGGCGCAACCGCGGGTGTTCTGGCACGAAACCGCCGAGCCGGGGCGGGTGCTGCTGGAATTGCGCGCGGAGGACCGGATCGGATTGTTGAATCGGCTGGCGGCGGCGCTCGCGGAATCCGGGGTGAATGTCTCCTGGGCGAAGGTGATGACCATGGGTTCGGCGGTCATCGATACGTTCTGCCTGGATCTGGGGGCTTCCGACACGCCCGGACGCCGCGCGGAGATCGCTGCGTCGGTGTTGGCGGTGGTTCCGCCGCAACAACCGAAGAAACCTCTCGAATCGGACAGCTGAATTGGTTCTTCCAGCTGTTTTCCGATTAATCGCCAGGGGTTGGGATTAACCGGCAAACCATATGTTCGGCAGTTGATCAGAATGTTGCAGGAGATTTGCTGCAATAGCGGTCGAGTGATCGGGGTCACATCCTAGTATTCGCGTGCACGTGTCATGCACGAGTCGCGAGCACGAGGGGAGCACGTCGGTGGCAATCGAAGTCGTTTCCGCGTCGATGATGACAAGCGATCTGACCTCACACATCGCCCGCTGTGTCGGCGGTGACCGCTGGGTGGTTTCCTGGCTGCCCGGCCGCACGCTCAGCGGCCAGCAGGCCGTGACCGCCATGACCATCGCCTCCGCGGGCACCGGCCAGGCGCCCTCGGACGCCCAATGGGCGATCCTCGACGGGCTCGCCCTCGAGCTGGGACTCACCGCCCGCGAGGCGCTCGGCATGGTTGCCATCGAGACGCACGACCTGCACCGCCCCGGCCCCCGGCCGCGGTCGCTCGAATAACCACTACCCTGGTATCTCGAGTGACGTCCCTCGAGATCAGGAGCATCGGTGTTCGAATCCCTTTCCGACCGGTTGGCCGGTGCCCTCAAGGATCTGCGTGGCAAGGGACGCCTGTCGCCGGCGGACATCGACTCCACCGCCCGGGAGATCCGCCTGGCCCTGCTCGAGGCCGACGTCGCGCTGCCCGTCGTGCGCGGCTTCGTCGCCAAGGTCAAGGAGCGCGCCAAGGGCGCCGAGGTCTCCGCGGCGCTGAACCCGGCCCAGCAGGTCGTGAAGATCGTCAACGAGGAACTCATCACCATCCTCGGCGGCGAGACCAGGCGACTGCGGCTGGCCAAGAACCCGCCCACGGTCATCATGCTGGCCGGTCTGCAGGGTGCCGGTAAGACCACCCTCGCGGGCAAGCTCGCCAAATACCTGAAGGGACAGGGACACACGCCGCTGCTGGTGGCCTGTGACCTCCAGCGTCCCGGCGCGGTCACCCAGCTGCAGGTGGTCGGCGAACGGGCCGGGGTGCCGGTCTTCGCGCCGCACCCGGGCACCTCCATCGGCGGCGGCGAGAACCCGCTCGGCGTCTCGGCGTCCGACCCGGTCGACGTCGCGCGCGCCGGTATCGAAGAGGCGAAGGCCAAGCAGTACGACGTCGTCATCGTCGACACCGCCGGCCGCCTCGGCATCGACGAGGAACTGATGCGGCAGGCCGCGGGCATCCGCGACGCCGTCAACCCCGACGAGACCCTGTTCGTCCTCGACGCCATGATCGGTCAGGACGCGGTCTCCACCGCGCAGGCCTTCCGCGACGGCGTCGGCTTCACCGGTGTCGTGCTCACCAAGCTCGACGGTGATGCCCGCGGTGGTGCGGCGCTGTCGGTGCGTGAGATCACCGGCCAGCCCATCCTTTTCGCCTCCACCGGCGAGAAGCTCGAGGACTTCGACGTCTTCCACCCCGACCGCATGGCTTCGCGCATCCTCGGCATGGGTGACCTGCTCACCCTGATCGAGCAGGCCGAACAGGTCTACGACGCCAAGCAGGCCGAGGAGGCCGCCCGCAAGATCGGTTCGGGCGAGCTGACCCTGGAGGACTTCCTCGAGCAGATGCTGGCCATCCGCAAGATGGGCCCGATCGGCAACCTGCTCGGCATGCTGCCGGGCGCGGGCCAGATGAAGGACGTGCTCGCCCAGGTCGACGACAAGCAGCTCGACCGCGTGCAGGCCATCATCCGCGGCATGACCCCCGCCGAGCGGGCGAACCCGAAGATCATCAACGCCTCCCGCCGCCTGCGCATCGCCAACGGTTCCGGCGTCCAGGTCTCCGACGTCAACCAGCTCGTCGACCGCTTCTTCGAAGCCAAGAAGATGATGGGCGCGATGAGCCGCCAGTTCGGCCTGCCCGGCTCCGGCCGCGGCGGCAAGAACACGAAAAAGGGTGGCAAGAAGGGCAAGAAGGGCGGCCGCGGCCCGACCCCGCCGAAGATGCGCGGCGGCTTCCCCGGCATGCCCGCCCTCCCGGGCGGCATGCCCGGCGGCATGCCCGACCTCTCCAACCTCCCGGCAGGCCTCAACGAACTGCCGCCCGGCCTCGAAGGTTTCGACCTCTCGAAGCTGAACTTCCCCAAGAACTGACCCGCCGCTATCCGATTCGGCCTCGCCCACCCGGGCGGGGCCGAACTGCGTTGCGGGTCAGGTCATCGGAGGTCGCCTGCCACCGCCAGGCCGTTCGGACCGGCTCGGCGGGTGCGCCGCCCGGATCGTGGGTACGGTTCGGGCGTGAAAATCGATCAGGTTTCCGACTCCGTGTATGTCGTGGCGGGGACGAATGTCAACTGGGCGTTGGTCAGTGATGATCGCGGTGTGACCGTGGTGGACGCGGGGTATCCGGCCGATACCGCTTCGGTGCTGAGTTCGGTGGCTCAGATCGGGCATGAGCTCGGTGATGTCGTGGCGGTTGTGGTGACGCACGCGCATCTGGATCACATCGGGGCTATTCCGGCGTTGGTCGAGAAGCTCGGGGTGCCGGTGTATACCGGGGCCGAGGAGGTTCGGCACGCCAAGCGGGAGTATTTGCAGCAGATCACGCCGGTGCAGATGGTGCGGTTGTTGGGGTCTCGGCGCGGAGCGGTGTGGGTGGCGCAGACGTTGCGGGCGGTGGCGGGGCATATCGGGATGAGTGTTCCGATGGCCGAGGCTGCCGACGCGGAGACGCTGGCGGCGTTGCCGGGTGGGTTGGTGGCGGTTCCGACGCCCGGTCACACGAACGGTCACACCGCGTATTTCATGCCGTCGGAGGGGGTGTTGTTCTCCGGTGATGCCTTGGTCACCGGGCACCCCATCGTGTGTGGGACCGGTGTGCAATTGCTGCCGGGTGTGTTCAACCATGACGAGGACGGGACGCTGGACAGTGCGCGCGGCCTGGCCACGCTGGGGGCTGAGGTGCTCGTGCCCGGACACGGACTGCCGATTCGGAAGGATCTGCCCGCGCTGCTGGACGCTTTCGCGCGGTCATGAGAGTCCCGCGGGGCGCTGCTTCGGAACCGATCGATGCGGTGACCGTGCGCTAGTTTTGTGCCGAGACACTCCGTCCGCAGAGGAGGCCGGCATGGGGCTGCATTTCCGGGGCGTGATCCTGCCCGATGGCGAACTCCGCGATCTGTGGGTCCGCGACGGCGTCATCTCCGAGGAGCCGATTCCCGGCGCGGAAACCGTGCACGCCGGCGGCTGGATCGTGCCCGGCCTGGTCGACGCGCACTGCCATGTCGGCATCAAACACGGTGGCGGGCACGAGGATTCCGATGGGGCGATCGCGCAGGCCGAGGTGGAGCGCGACGCCGGGGCGCTGCTGCTGCGCGACGCGGGCTCGCCCATCGACACCCGTTTCCTCGACGAGCGTGAGGACCTTCCGCGCATCATCCGCGCCGGCCGCCACATCGCCCGCCCGAAACGCTATATCCGTGAGCTCGGCATCGAAGTCGACGACGAGCGCGACCTGCCCGAGATCGTGGCCGAACAGGCGCGCCGCGGCGACGGCTGGGTCAAGATCATCGGCGACTGGATCGACCGCACCGTCGGCGACCTCGCACCGCTCTGGTCCGACCCGGTCCTGAAGGCCGCGATCGACGCCGCCCACCGCGAAGGCGCCCGCGTCACCGCCCACGTCTTCGGCGAGGACGCCCTACCCGGCCTGCTCGCCGCGGGCATCGACTGCATCGAACACGGCACCGGCCTCACCGACGACACCATCGCCACCATGGCCGCCCAAGGCACGGTCCTGGTCCCCACCCTCATCAACATCGACACCTTCCCCGGAATCGCCGACGGCGCAACCAAATTCCCCACCTACGCGGCCCACATGCGCGACCTGCACCGCCGCTCCCGCGACACCGTCGCCAAAGCCCACGAAGCGGGCGTCCCCGTCTACACCGGCACCGACGCCGGCGGCTCTATCCGCCACGGCCGCATCGCCGACGAAATCCTCGCCCTCACCGACGCCGGCTTCACCCCCCACGACGCCCTGGGCGCCTCCGCCTGGAACGCCCGCACCTGGCTCTCCCATCCCGGCATCACCCCCGGCGCCCCCGCCGATTTCGTTGTCTACCAGTCCGACCCCCGCCTAGACCTCCGCATCCTCACCACCCCATCCTGGGTCGTCCTCCGCGGCCGCGTCTACGACCGCCGCGACCCGGTCACCGCGTATCGGTAACCGAATCCGCACCCCGCCACTCGAATTGCCGGATTTTACGATCACCTCCTGTTTTGTCGCGGAGCATTTCCGCAGCAGTTCGTGGGAGGGACACCATGCTCGAACCATCCGAACCCGCCACCCCCGTAGCGTCCCCGCCGGAGGCTCAGCCGAATCCCGGCTGGGGGCAGCCGGTTGCGCCGGAATCGAACGGGTATCCGCCACCGCCGGGGGGAGCGCTGCCGCCGGAGGGCGCGGCGGGGATTCCCGTACCGGCGCCGCGGAAGCGCAGGTGGTGGGTGTGGTTCGTGGTGTTCACGGTGGTGATCGTCGGGGCTGCCGCGGGGTTGTTCGGGTGGGTGCTGACGCGGCCGGATCCGGCGGCTTTCCCGGTCGGTGCGTGTGTTTCGCTCGAGGTCCCGGGTCAGCCGGTGGTGTACGGGTGCGGTGACGGGAAGTCGCTGTTCTCGATCGTGGGGCGGGAGGGTTTGGTGTTCCCGGTGGACGGGGCGTGCGCGAAGTATCCGGATGCGACGCGGGCGGTGACCGATCCGGCTGGGAACGGCGAGAAGTCGGGCACGATCCTGTGTCTGGCTCCGACCCGGTTCAACACCACCGACCCGGGTGCGCTGCGGGCCGAGGACTGTGTCGATGTGAAGAATGCGGGCGAGACCATGACTCGTGTCGACTGTGCCGCGCCGTCGTCGCCCGCCAAGGTTGTCGGCGTCGAACTGCACACCAAGCTGCCGGTGACCGATCAGGCGTGCAAGCAGCATCCGGCGGCGCGGATGGCGTTCGCGCAGTCGTCGCTGGGTGGCCGGGCGATCGTGGTGTGCACCAATGACATCGACGCGTCGTCGATGGGGACCGCGAAGCTGGGTGACTGCGGTGACCGCAACACCATGAAGAAGGTGGCGTGCACAGATCCGAACGCCTCGCAGCGGGTGTTGTCGGTGCGGACCGCGTTCGGCAAGCCCGCGCACCCGGAGTGCCCGGATGATCTGGGTGCGAATGCGGTGTTCACGCGCGGCAACGACAAGACGGATCTGGTGTTGGTGGTCTGCATGGGCCCGGCGGATCTCAGTGATTCGCGGTACGCGGTCGTCGGTGACTGCATCGTCGACAACAACGTCCGTGGTGCGGCTGCTGACACCCATCGGGTCGACTGTTCGGACCCCAGGGCCGAGTATCAGGTCACCGACCGTCACGACTCGAACGACAACGTGTGCCCGCCCGGTACCAGGCTCAGCCTCGGCTACAGCCCCGGCACTACCGCCGGTCTCACCATCTGTATGCGTCTCCGTTAGGACTGTTCTGTCGATTCCCCTGCGCCGGGATAGTGAATCGTGCATGCTTCACACGTTTCATATCTCGACCCGATGAGGAGACGACCGTGGGTTCCATCGAAGCCCTGGCTATCAGCGTGCTGGCCGGACTGATCGTAAAGCTGCTGACCGCCGGTAGCTCGGGGCCGAACCCGAACTGAGCTCGGGGTACGGTCACAGCCCATCGGGGAATCCCCGGTGGGCTGTCGCCTTTCCCGGGGGATTCGGGGCGATTTCTTCCGGTGACGGGCCGTCTGGCAGAATGAACGACCGTCCTCATCGAGGACAGTGTCAGCCCGTCTCCGGTTACGTACCGCGCGGCGGTCACAGCACTTGACGCAAAACCGGGCCCACCTCGCGTGGGTCGCTGAATTGCGACGTGACCAACCTTTGAAAGGAAGCAGCTCATGGCTGTTCGTATCAAGCTGACCCGTCTGGGCAAGATCCGCAACCCGCAGTACCGCGTCGTCGTTGCCGACGCCCGTACCCGTCGTGACGGCCGCGCGATCGAGTCCATCGGCATCTACCAGCCGAAGCAGGAGCCCTCGCTCATCCAGATCGATTCCGAGCGCGCTCAGTACTGGCTGGGTGTCGGCGCGCAGCCGACCGAGTCCGTGCAGCGTCTGCTGGAGATCACCGGCGACTGGCAGAAGTTCAAGGGCCTGCCGGGCGCCGAGGGCACCCTGAAGGTCGCGGCCCCGAAGCCGTCCAAGCTGGACCTGTTCAACGCCGCGCTGGCCGCCGCCGAGAACGAGCCGGTCGCCGAGGCCGTCACCCCCAAGAAGAAGGCCGCCAAGAAGGACGAGGCCGCCGAGGCCGAGACCGCTGAGGCCACCACCGAAGCTGCCGAGTAATGAGCGCCGTCGTGGCTGATGCCGTCGAACACCTGGTTCGCGGCATCGTCGCCAATCCTGACGACGTCAGCGTCGAGCTGATCACCAGTCGTCGTGGCCGGACCGTCGAGGTGCACGTGCACCCCGACGATCTGGGCAAGGTGATCGGTCGCGGCGGTCGCACCGCGACCGCGCTGCGCACCCTCGTCGCCGGCATCGGCGGCAAGGGCATCCGCGTCGACGTGGTCGACACGGATCAGTAGATGGAACTGGTCGTCGGGCGGGTCGCCAAGTCGCACGGTGTGCGCGGCGAACTCGTCGTAGATGTCCGCACCGACGAACCGGACTTGCGGTTCGCGCCCGGCAGCGTCCTCGAGGGGAAGCTGCCGCGCGCGAAGCAGACGCAGGAATTCGTAGTGGAGTCGGCCCGGGAGCACTCGGGCCGGCTTCTGCTGCGTCTGGTGGGTCTGAACGACCGCACGGCCGCGGACGCGTTGCGGGGCATGCTGTTCGTCGTCGACACCGCGGATCTGCCGCCGTCGCAGGATCCGGACGAGTACTACGACCACGAGCTCGAAGGGCTGCGCGTCGAACTCACCGACGGCACGCTCGTCGGCGTCGTCAACGAAGTGCTGCATTCGGCTGCGGGAGAACTGCTGTCGATCAAGGCCGGGGACGCGTTCCCGCCCGCGGGCCGCGAACTGCTGGTGCCGTTCGTGCTGTCCATGGTGCCGACGGTGTCGGTCGCCGACGGGCTGATCGTCATCGACCCGCCCGAAGGTCTGCTGGACCCGGAGTAGCGGCATGCGTATCGACGTGGTCACCATTTTTCCCGAGTATCTCGAGCCGATGCGAGCGGCCTTGCTGGGCAAGGCGATCGACAAGGGCCTGCTCGAGGTCGAGGTGCACGACCTGCGTGGCTGGACCCACGACGTGCACAAATCCGTGGACGACACCCCTTACGGTGGCGGTCCGGGCATGGTCATGAAGCCGACCGTCTGGGGCGACGCCCTCGACGCGGTGTGCCCGGACGACGCGCTGCTGGTGGTGCCCACCCCGGCGGGTGTCCCGTTCACGCAGGAGACCGCGCAACGGTGGTCCGGCGAACAGCACATCGTGTTCGCGTGCGGCCGCTACGAGGGCATCGACCAGCGCGTCTTCGATGACGCGTCGCGGCGGGTGCGTGTCGAAGAGGTCAGCATCGGCGATTACGTCCTCATCGGTGGTGAGGCCGCCGTGCTGGTGATGACCGAGGCGTTCGTCCGGTTGATCCCGGGCGTGCTCGGCAATCAGCAGTCCCACGAACAGGATTCCTTCTCCGACGGCCTGCTCGAAGGCCCGTCCTACACCCGCCCGGTGAGCTGGCGCGGGCTCGACGTGCCCGACATCCTGTTGTCCGGCAATCACGCCAAGATCGCGCAGTGGCGGCACGAGCAGTCCTTGACTCGCACGGCCGAACGCCGCCCTGACCTGCTGCCGGAGCAGACCGAACCGGCCTGACCCCGTGCGGCGTCAGCGTTTCGGGATCGTCGCGTAACCGTTGTCCGGGCCGGTGACGAGCAGGCCCCACGGCGCGGGGTAGAGCCGCGTGCGTGAGATATCCAGATTCATGGTGAGGCTGGGCTTTTCGCCCGCCGCGGTCGGGCCCGGACCGATGACGACGGTGCGTTTACCGCTCTTGGTGTCGTAGGCCACCAGCCACACCTTGGCGCCGCTGTTCTCCCGCATGAGCAGGAAGACCGCGTTGCGGCTGCTCACCATCAGCGGCTGCATCTCCTCCTTGGTCGCGTCCAGCGGCACGCTCCAGCGGACGGTGCCGTCTGGCGCTTGCAGCCGCATGTCCGTGTTGTCGGCGATGACGTAGCTGTCCATCGTGAGTGATGAACCGTCGGCGAGCAGTGCGCGGAATTCCTTGTCGGAGGCGGCTTTCCGGGTGCCGAGTGAGGCGCCGTCGGCCATGTCGACGGTGTCGACGGTGCCCTCTGTCATCACGATGGCCATCCGGCCGGGCCCGCGTAGGAAGTTCCCCTTCTCGGGGAGGTCGCGATGCCAGACGGTGGATCCGGTAGTGCGATCGAGTCCGCCGACGATTGTCCGGCTGTCCGGCGCGGCGCAGCGGAACACGACCACGCCGGGTCCTTCGGCCAGGCTGGGCACATCCGAATCGAACAGAGCCGGAAGATCTTTCGGCAGCGGTGTGGCGCAACCGAGCGTTGCCGGATCGACCGACCATCGCTGCTCGCCGGTGCGCGGATCGAAGTGGACGAATTGCCCGGTGGCGGAATCCGACTCGAACCACTGCTCGGCCTGGGTGTCCCACATCCGCTTGCCGGAGGTGGTGTCGTAGGCGGTCAGTCCCGGGGTGCCCTGCCATCCGGCCAGCAGCACATGTCCGCGGTCGAGTACCTGGATCTTGCCCTGCTCGGGCGGAGCGCCGGTCGACGCGATCTTCCAAAGCTGTAGTCCGGTACGGATATCCACGCGGGTGATCCCGTCGTCGGCCAGGGCGTATACCCCCGTGGACATGACGCCGAAGGATTCGTTCGGGCCCAGCGGCAGCATCTTGACCGCGCTCAGGTCCAGGGCGGGCACCGTGGATACCTCGGCGATAGAGGCGGATCCACTCGAACCACAGCCCGCCGCGGCCGCCGTCAGCCCCGCCGCGAGGGCGACGCGGGCGCAGGCCCGGAACACTCGACGTGGAACACGTTCGCGCAGAGTCGGGATCGGCACGGGGCGATCCTGCCACCGGCCTCGCGGCGCGCCGATCTGAGACTCGCGGGACAGAACGGACCGAATCGCGTGTGGGGGTTGCATCGGGTGTCGGGCGGCGGCGGTAGTGTCTGCGGGCGTGACGACAGCCTCCGAAACCGTCAGCGCAGCATCCGCAGGTGCCACCGGCACCGTTCGCCTCGCCAGCGTCGGCCGGCGTATCGCCGACGAGCTGGGCGTGCGCGAGGAGCAGGTGCGCTCCGCCGTCGAACTCCTGGACGCCGGCTCGACCGTGCCGTTCATCGCCCGATACCGCAAGGAAGTCACCGGCGGGCTCGACGACGCGCAGCTACGCACCCTCGACGAACGCCTCAGCTACCTGCGCGAACTCGACGACCGCCGGGGCTCGATCATCGAATCCATCCGTGGCCAGGGCAAATTGGATGACGCGCTGCACGCGCAGATCATGCTCGCCGACACCAAGGCCCGCCTCGAGGACATCTACCTGCCCTACAAGCCCAAGCGGCGCACCAAGGCGCAGATCGCGCGCGAGGCCGGGCACGAGCCGGTCGCCGATGCGTTGCTGGGTGACCCGACCACCGATCCCGCGCAGTACAACGCCGAACAGCTCGACGGTGCGCGCTCGATCCTGGTGGAGCGTTTCGCCGAGGACGCCGACCTGGTCGGTGAACTGCGTGAACTCATGTGGGAGCGCGGCCAGGTGTCCTCGTCGGTGCGCGCCGGCAAGGAGGAGGCGGGCGCGAAGTTCGCCGACTACTTCGAATTCTCCGAGCCGTTCAGCAAACTGCCCTCGCACCGCATCCTGGCGCTGCTGCGCGGTGAGAAGGAAGAGGTGCTCAACCTGCACCTGGAACCCGACACCGAGGAGCTCGCGGACGGGCAGCGCTCGATCTACGAGGGCCGCATCGCCGTCAAGTTCGATATCGCCGACCGGGGCCGCGCCGCCGACTCCTGGCTGCTGGACACCGTGCGCTGGGCGTGGCGGACCAAGCTGCAGGTGAGCCTGGGCATCGACACTCGGATGCGGTTGCGGCAGTCCGCCGAACGCGACGCCGTCGACGTGTTCGCCGCCAACCTGCGCGACCTGCTGCTGGCCGCGCCCGCCGGCACCCGCACCACCATGGGCCTGGACCCGGGCTACCGCACCGGTGTGAAGGTGGCCGTGGTCGACTCCACCGGTAAGGCCGTCGCCACCGAGGTCATCTACCCGCACAAGCCGCAGGGGCAGACCGAGAAGTCTCTCGCGGTGCTGGGCGCACTGGTCGCCCGCTTCAATGTGGAGCTCATCGCCATCGGCAACGGCACCGCCTCCCGAGAGACCGACGCCCTTGCCACCGAACTGATCTCGCGCATCCCCGAGAACAAGCCCACCAAGATCGTGGTGTCCGAGGCGGGCGCGTCGGTGTACTCGGCCTCGGCGTACGCCTCGGCGGAACTGCCCGACATGGACGTGTCGCTGCGCGGCGCGGTCTCCATCGCCCGCCGCCTGCAGGACCCGCTCGCCGAACTGGTGAAGATCGACCCGAAGTCCATCGGCGTCGGGCAGTACCAGCACGACATCTCCGAAACCCTGCTGGCCCGCTCGCTGGGCGCGGTGGTCGAGGACGCGGTGAACGCGGTCGGCGTGGACGTGAACATCGCCTCGGTGCCGCTGCTGTCGCGAGTGTCGGGCATTTCCAATTCGATCGCGGAAAGCATTGTGGCGCACCGCGATGCCAACGGCCCGTTCCGCAGCCGCGCCGGACTCAAGAATGTTCCGCGCCTGGGCCCCAAGGCCTTCGAGCAGTGCGCCGGCTTCCTGCGCATCCGCGAGGGCGACGATCCGCTCGACACCTCCGGCGTGCACCCCGAGGCGTACCCCGTGGTGCGGCGCATCCTCGACGGCAGCGGCAAGGGCATCAAGGAGATCATCGGCAACACCTCGGCCCTGCGCGCCCTGCGCCCCGCCGACTACACCGATGAGCAGTTCGGTGTGCCCACGGTGACCGACATCATCGCCGAGCTCGAGAAGCCCGGCCGTGACCCGCGCCCCGAGTTCAAGACCGCCGAATTCGCAGCGGGTATCGAGAAGGTCGCCGACCTGAAGCCCGGCATGGTGCTCGAGGGCGTCGTCACCAATGTGGCCGCCTTCGGTGCTTTCGTCGATGTCGGCGTCCACCAGGACGGTCTGGTCCACGTCTCGGCGCTGTCCCACAACTTCGTCAAGGACCCCCGCGAGGTCGTGAAGTCCGGCGACGTGGTGAAGGTCAAGGTGCTCGAGGTCGACGTCCAGCGTCAGCGCATCGGCCTGTCCCTGCGTCTCGACGACGAGCCCGGTAAGCCCAAGCAGGAGCGCGGCGACCGCGGCCCCCGCAACAACCAGGGCGGCGGCCAGCGTGGCGGCCGTGACAACGGCGGCCGTCAGGGCGGCAACGGTCAGGGCGGCGGCAACCGCAACCAGGACCGCCGCAACCAGCCCGCCGCGAGCGGCTCGATGGCCGACGCGCTGCGCCGCGCCGGCTTCGGCAAGTAATACCGACGTGCAGGCCCCGGAATCTCCGGGGCCTGCACGGTTTTTCGGGCTGTTCGCCGGTCAGTTCGGAGCGAGCCGCCACAGCGAGGTGATCTCGCCGGCCCGCGCTGCATGCAGTGGATCCTCGGCATCGTGGACCCGCGGATGGCGGGGCAGCGTATCGATCCGGTCGAGCACCCGCAGTCCCGCCGAGTCGAAGGCCGCCCGCAGCTCGCCGGGTGCGCGCAGGGCCAGCCGTTCGGCGAGGTCGGAGATGACCAGCCAGCCTTCGCCGTCAGCGGTGAGGTGCTTGGCCATGCGGTCGAGCACGGCGCGCAGGACCCGCCCGCCCGGGTCGTACACCGCATGGTCGAGTGGTGATCGTGGCTTCGCGGGCAGCCACGGCGGATTGCAGACCACCAGCGGAGCCCGCCCCGGCGGATAGAGATCGGTGCGCAGCAGCTCGACGCGGTCGCCGTAGCCGAGCCGGTCCAGATTCTCGCGGGCGCACGCCAGGGCCCGCGGATCGTCGTCGGTCGCGACGATCGACGCCACCCCGCGCCGGGCCAGCACCGCGGCCAGCACCCCCGATCCGGTCCCGATGTCGAAGGCCAGCCGGGTCGAGGGCAGCGGCGCGTCGGCGACCAGGTCGACGTACTCGTCACGCACCGGTGCGAACACGCCGTAGTGCGGATGGATGCGGGCCCCCAGCGCCCGCACCGCGACCCCCGTGCGCCGCCACTCGTATGCGCTTGTCACACCACGCAATTCGCGCAGCGACACCACCGCCGGATCGGCCGCCTCGCCGTAGGCATCCAGACACGCCTGCCGCACATCGGGCGCTCGACGCAGCGGCACGGTGTGCCCGGGATCCAAGGGCACCAGCACCATGCCGAGAATCCGTGCCCGCCGTGCCTGGCGCTGCCGGTGGGCGTGGAAATCGGTGACCGGTCGTCGGGCGTCACCCCGGTCGAGTCGCCGGTCGAGGGCGTTGAGCAGCTGGTTCGCGCCGTGGAAGTCGCCGCGCCACAGCATGGCCTTCCCGGCCATCGCGAGTCGTAGCGCCGCATCGGCGGTGAGCCGGTCGTCCACGGCGACCACCTCCGCCGGTGGCGGCGTCCCGTTCGCGGAGCGCCACAGGGCACTCCAGCATTCATCGTCCTCGACCCACCGCACGGTGGTCTCGATGGTGTGGGTGGCCGCGCGCGAGCACGGCTGCGCCGAAAGATGTTCGAACATGACGGTCCGTTCCCGTTCCATGACCAGCCCGGAAACTCGCGACCTGCCGACCGGTGGCGCGCGGGAGAGAAGCGCATATCAACCGGTACAGACACCGACGAACACAACGGGACTGTGATTCTGAGGATCGATCGCACGAAGGCGACCGGAAACAACGGCAGGATTGCCGTCCGTCAACTCACCGTCGAGGCATGGTGAGGTGTCGTCATCCCTCCAACGTATCCGTGGCGCCCCGCCTGCGCAAAGCCGCCCGCGGCGAATGCTCACGGGTCGAGAGTCGCCGGCGGGGGAGCGGGAGTCGACTCGGTGCAGGGTGCCGCGGAGTCGACGTAGGGGAATTCGCGGAGGCGCGGTGGGTATCGGCCGGGATATCAGGTGGCCGGGAAAGGGGGCCGCACAGCCGAACGATGGTGAAAAGTGGAGCGGCCGAGGGCAATCCGGGGTCCGTCTCGGCCGGTCCAGGGCGGCTATTCGACGCCGAGGGAGACTTCGGTCGACTTGATCAGGACCTTGACGGGGGTGCCGTCGGCGAGGCCGAGGTCGTCGGCGGCGTCGCGGGTGATGGAGGAGGTGATCTCGTCACCGCCGGCGAGGCGGATGCGGACGACGGCCATGGCCTCGCCGCGGGTGACCTGGGTGACCGTTCCATCGAGTTGGTTTCGTGTACTCAGTCGCATGGTGGTCAGGGTAGTCGCGGCCGGGTTGACTGGTCGGTTGCTCGATCGGGCTGCGGGGAGATTGTGATCTCGGCGTGCCGATCTTGGACGCGGGTAGCGTGGCGGGGGTTGTGGTTCGCGCGAGGATTCCGGAGGCGACACGGGCATGCATGTGCGGCGGTGGTGGGAAGATGTCGTGGTGGCGCACGGCCGATTGCCGCTGGCATGCCTGCTGCTGGGGTTCATCGTCGGATTCGTACTGATCCGCATCAGTGTGCGGCTCATCCGCAAGCAGGTGCGGTGGTGGCCGGGCAATGTCCGCGCCGGGGACGTGCACATTCATCACATGGTCTTCGGGGTGGTGCTGGTGCTCGGCTCCGGGATGGGGCTGGTGGCGCTGTATCAGAGCACCGTCGGCGTGATCAGTGCGCTCGCAGCGGTTTTCGGGCTCGGCGCCGCCCTGGTGCTCGACGAGTTCGCGCTCATCTATTACCTGCGTGACGTCTATTGGGAGGAGCAGGGCCGCACTTCGGTGGACGCGGTCTTCGTGGCGCTCGCGGTGACCGGACTGCTGCTGCTCGGATTCCATCCGCTGTGGCTGCTCGACATCGGCGATGTGCGGGAACTACGTGCCGATCCGAATGTGCCCGAGCGGTTGTTCACCATCGCGTTCGCGTTGATGAACCTGCTGCTCGCGGCGATCGTCATTGCCAAGGGCAAGATTTGGACCGGTCTGTTCGGCATGTTCTTCCCGCCGCTGCTGTTCATCGGCGCGCTGCGCCTGAGCCGTCCCGGCGCGCCCTGGGCCCGCTGGCGCTACGGCTCCCGCTCGGGTCTCATGCGCCGCGCCATCATTCGTGAGCGTCGCTACCGCCGTCCGATGATCCGCGCCAAGATCTTCGTCCAGGATCTGCTCGCCGGGAAACCCGACACCGCCCACGTGCTGCGCGCCGCCGAGGAGGAGTTGAGCCGCACCGTCGTCCCGGCCCCGCCCGCCCCGCCCCCGACCCACATCCATCTGCTCCCGGTCCGCAAGCCCGTCGACCGCCCGACCGAGCACGTCGATAGCCAATAGATTGCGGGCGGCTATGGAGGTATTTCGGCGCGCGGCTGCCGGGTTTCCGGCGCATCCGGCATGACCCCGATTCCCGCCCGGGCCGCGTCGTCTGGCACAATGCTCAGGTTGCCTTGCGCGCTCTGCGCCGGGGCACCGCCCATTATCCGGAGCACGAACCGGTAGAGCATCCCTCCGGGGGTAGCCGCCAGGTTCCTCTGTTCGCGCGAAAACCAATAAGGACGGACATGAACACCCTCGACTTCGTCGACGCAAGCTCGCTGCGCAACGACATCCCGGACTTCCGCCCGGGTGACACCGTCAACGTGCACGTGAAGGTTATTGAAGGCAACAAGGAGCGAGTCCAGGTCTTCAAGGGCGTCGTCATCCGCCGCCAGAACGGTGGCATCCGCGAGACCTTCACCGTGCGCAAGGTGTCGTTCGGTGTCGGCGTGGAGCGCACCTTCCCGGTGCACAGCCCCAACCTCGACAAGATCGAGGTCGTGACCCGCGGTGACGTGCGTCGCGCCAAGCTGTACTACCTGCGCGATCTGCGCGGCAAGGCCGCCAAGATCAAGGAAAAGCGCTGAGGTAGCAACCGCCCCGACCTTGTCGGGGATCGGTTCTCACAGAGCATCACTGTCGGCTCGCCACAATGCTCCATTGTCGGCTCGCCACAATGCTTCATTGTCGGCTCGCCGACGCCGAGTAGCCCGGCACCGCATGGTTCTTCGCGGTGCCGGGCTACTCTGTTCCGGTGGCAGACGAGAGCGAGTCGGTGACGATGTCCGGGTCGGGCGATGACAATGGGTCCGAGACGCCCGAGACCCCCCAGCCGAAGCCGAAGAAGAAGCAGCGCCCGTTCTGGCAAGAGCTGCCCATCCTGATCGGCTTCGCGGCGTTGATCGTGGCGCTGCTGGTGACCTTCATCGGCCGGCCCTATGTGATTCCGTCGCAGTCCATGGAACCGACGTTGCATGGTTGCGCGGGCTGTACCGGCGACCGCATCTACGTGCAGAAGCTGAGCTACTACTTCGGTGATCCGAAGCCCGGTGACGTGGTGGTGTTCGTCGGCCCGACCGACGACTGGAACCGCCACTACAAGTCGATCCGTTCGACCAACACCGTGGGCCGCGGCGTCCAGAACTTCCTGTCCTTCTTCGGCCTGGTGCCGCCGGACGAGAACGATCTGGTCAAGCGAGTCATCGCGACCGGCGGCCAGTCGGTGAAATGCTGTGACGCGCAAGGCCGGATCCTGGTCAAGGACAGCGCACCGGGTTCGGAGTGGAAGCCGCTCGACGAGCCGTACGTGCTGCACAACAACCCGTTCAGCGAGCAGAACCCCGACATCCAGTTCAATGCCGGCGGACGCGCCTTCCCCGAGGTCAAGGTGCCGGACGGCAACCTGTGGGTGATGGGCGACAACCGCGCCGAATCCGCGGACTCCCGCTACCACATGAAGGACGAGCTCAACGGCACCGTCCCGGTCAAGGATGTGCGCGGCAAGGCGGTGTTCAAGATCTGGCCGCCGAGCCGGATCGGACCGGTCCGCTCGCAGGACCCCCAGACGAACTGAGAACAGCGGGATAATCGACCGGTGGGGAAGATGGCGAGCGGTGTCGCCGGCGCGGGCCGGAAGGTAAGCGGCGGCAAGAAGATTCAGCGGATCGACCGCGGTGACTGGCCGCCGCGCGTGGTCATGCGCCCGGCGGGCGGGCTACGCACGCTCGAAGCCGCGCTGATCCGCAGCGGTCTGGGCCCGGTCGCGGGCGTCGACGAGGCCGGGCGGGGCTGCGCGGCGGGCCCGCTGGTCGTCGCCTCCTGCCTGCTACCGCCCAAGGCCTACACCTCGCTCGCCGGTCTCGACGACTCCAAGCGGCTCACCGAGAACGCCCGCGAACAGCTGTTTCCCGTCATCAAGCGGGTGGCGCTGGCCTGGTCGGTGGTGGTGATCCCGGCGTGGGAGATCGACGCCATCGGCATTCACGTCGCCAATATCGAGGGCATGCGCCGCGCGGTGGCCGGTCTCGATCCGGTGCCCGGCTACGTCCTCACCGACGGTTTCCGGGTGCCGGGCATTCCGGTGCCGTCGCTGCCGGTGATCGGCGGCGACGCGTCGGCCGCCTGCATCGCCGCGGCCAGTGTGCTGGCCAAGGTGACCCGCGACCGCATGATGGTCGAAATGGACCGGGAGTATCCCGGGTATGGTTTCGCCGCCCACAAGGGCTACAACACCCCCGAGCACAATGAGGCGCTGACCCGCCTCGGCATCACTCCGGAGCACCGTCGATCGTGGCGAAACGTCCGGGAGACCGGCCGAGTGGCTACCGACACGGCGTATGCGGGATGATGTCTCTACACCCAGTTGGGCGACAAGGAGGACGTTCCACCCGATGAGCGCCGAGGACCTCGAGAAGTACGAAACCGAGATGGAGCTATCCCTGTACCGCGAGTACAAGGACATCGTCGGGCAATTCTCGTACGTGGTGGAGACCGAACGTCGCTTCTACCTCGCCAATTCCGTCGAACTGCGACCGCAGAACGCCGATGGCGAGGTGTACTTCGAGGTGCGGATGTCGGATGCATGGGTGTGGGACATGTACCGGCCGGCCCGCTTCGTGAAGCACGTTCGCGTGATCACCTTCAAAGACGTGAATATCGAAGAACTGGAGAAGACCGACCTGCGGCTTCCCGACTGATCCACAGGCCCGAGGTTATCCACAGCCTTGCCGTTTTCCCAGTTCGGCATGGCCGGGTCCGGTACGGGCACGGCCATGCTGGCTGAATGGCACAGCATCTGGCGCTGGGAGCGCAGGGGGAGAACCTGGCCGCGGACTACCTCCGCACGGCCGGGCTGGACATCATCGCCCGCAATTGGCGATGCCGCTTCGGGGAGCTCGACGTCATCGCCCGCGAAGGCGACATCACCGCTTTCATCGAAGTCAAAACCCGCCGCAACCTGACCTGCGGCCGGCCCGAGGAGGCCGTCACCTTCCTCAAACAGCAACGCATCCGCGCCCTGGCCCGCCGCTGGCTGCACGAGCATCCCGGCCCGTTCCAGCGCGTCCGCTTCGACGTGGTGTCCATCATCCTGCGCCCCGGCCGCCCACCGGAGATCCTGCACCTGAAGGCGGCGTTCTGACATGCCGCTGGGCCGGGCCTACTCCGTCGCCGTCAACGGCGTCGAGGGCCAACTCGTGGAGATCGAAGCCGACATCGGCCAAGGCCTCCCCTCCGTCCACCTGGTCGGCCGCCCCGACACCACCCTCCAGGAATCCCGCGACCGAGTCCGAGCCGCCGTCTCCAACACCGGAGAGAAATGGCCCGACGGCCGAGTGATCCTGGCCCTGTCCCCGGCCACCCTCCCGAAAGTCGGGAGCGTCTACGACTTGGCACTGGCCGGAGCGGTCCTCGACGCCGCAGGTGCGATCCCCTCGAACCGCTTGTCCGAATCCGTCCTGCTCGGCGAACTGGCGTTGGATGGCCGGATCCGCCGTGTTCGAGGCATCCTGCCCGCGGTCCTGGCTGCCCGCACCGCGGGCCGCCGCACGGTGATCGTCCCGACCGCGGCCTTGCCGGAGGCGGGCCTGGTGGACGGAATCCGCGTGCTCGGCGCCGCAACCCTGCTCGAACTGTTGGACTGGCTGCGCGGCGGCGGTGAACTCACCCTCCCCGATCTGGTCGAGCCGGTGGTCGCACCGTCGATCGGGGACTTGCGCGAGGTGGTGGGCCAGGACGAGGCGCGCTGGGCCCTGGAAGTGGCCGCCGCCGGCGCCCACCACCTGCTGCTGACCGGTCCGCCCGGGATCGGGAAAACGATGCTGGCGCAACGTCTCCCGGGCCTGCTGCCGCCGCTGCGGGAGCGGGATTCCTTGGAAGTGACCGCGATTCACTCGGTGGCGGGCACGTTGTCCGGTGATGCTCCGCTGATCACCGCCCCACCGTTCGTGGCTCCCCATCACTCGTCATCGGTGACGGCGATGATCGGCGGCGGTTCGGGTTCCGCGCGACCGGGGGCGGTGAGCTGTGCCCACCGCGGTGTTCTGTTCCTCGATGAATGCGCGGAACTCGGTACGAAAGTCCTCGAGGCCCTGCGAACTCCCTTGGAGGAGGGCGAGGTTCGCATCGCGCGCCGCGACGGCGTATCCCGCTTCCCGGCCCGCTTCCAACTCGTTCTCGCGGCCAACCCGTGCCCGTGTGCCCCCGCCCGGGACATCGACTGCATCTGCGCGCCCCTGGCCCGCCGCCGCTACCTGGGTAAGCTGTCGGGCCCGCTCATGGACCGCATCGATATCGCGGTGCAAATGCACGCCCAAGCGGCAGGGGCCTTCACCGGCGACGAGGTGGAGAGCAGCGAGGTTGTCCGCGCCCGCGTCACCGCCGCCCGCGCGGCAGCCGCGAAACGATGGGCCGACCTGGGGATGAGCACGAATGCGGAAGTTCCCGGCCACGTTCTCCGCCAACGCTTCCGCCTGCCCCGCGAGGCGCTGGCCCCCGTCGAGAATGCTCTTCAGCACGGTCGTATGTCCGCCCGCGGCGCGGACCGCGCCATCCGAGTCGCCTGGACGGTCAGCGACCTCCGCGGTGGCGACATCCCCAACGCCCAGGATGTCCTGCAGGCCTTGAGCTTCCGACAGCGAGGTGGAGCATGAGCGACATCACGAGTGGACCGAGCCCGGCACGGTGCACGGCCGAACCCGACGAATCTGCTTCGCTCCCAATCGATACGACACCCCGACCCGCCCCAGCGGCGGGTGACGCCGGAGATACCGAGGCGACTGTGCCGCGGTCGGACAATACTGCCCTGCTCGGGCCGGGCGGTGTACTGCCTGAGTTCGAGTCCGGCGTGGCGATCGACCACGGGGTCGGTGCCGACGGGAGGCGTGCGGCCGACCGTCCCGAACACGGCCGTGGCTCCGGCTGGACCGGGCTGTCGCACGGGAATGGAACGCGTGCTTCGGGTTCGCTCGGCGGCGGTGACGCGGATGCGCGGCGGTTGGCTTGGGTCTATTTGTCGCGGGTGGTGGAGGGGCCGTGTGCGGCGTTGTCTGGGTTGATCGAGTCGGTGGGGGTGCTGGAGGCGGCTCGGGCGGTGCGGGAATGTGCGTTGCCGGAGGTGTTGCGGGGGCCGACGGAGCTGCGGCGCGGGGTTGATCGGGCGGAAGCGGACCTGGCGCAGATCGAGCGGTTGGGCGGGCGGGTGGTGACGCCCGACGATGCGGAGTGGCCGGCTTGGCGGATGCTCGGGTTGGGGCAGCTGGATCCGGGGCATGACGCGGATGCGGCTGTGCCGCTGGTGTTGTGGGTGCGAGGGAAGCGGTCGCTGGTGGAGGCGACCGAGCGGTCGATCGCCGTGGTGGGGGCTCGGTGCAGCACCGGGTACGGGAACCACGCGACCGGGGAGATCGCGGGGGAGTTGGCCGCGCGTGGTTGGACGATTGTTTCCGGGGCAGCGTTCGGAATTGACGGCATGGCCCATAGGGCCGCGCTGGCGGTAGGCGGGATGACCATCGCGGTGCTCGCCTGCGGGCCCGATCGCCCGTATCCGGTGCAGCACGACCACCTGCTGGGCGAGATCGCCGAGCGCGGTCTGGTCGTCACCGAGTACCCACCCGGCACATCGCCGCGCAAGCACCACTTCCTGGCCCGGAATCGACTCATAGCCGGTCTCGCGGACGGTGTCGTCGTGGTCGAGGCCGGTGTCCGCAGCGGCGCCCGCAACACCGTGAAATGGTGTCGCCGACTCGGACGTCCAGCAATGGCGGTGCCGGGCCCGATCACCTCGGCCGCATCGGTCGGGTGCCATCGCATGATCCGTGAGGGGGAGGCATTCATCGTCACCCGCGCCGAGGACATCCTCGACGAGGCGGGCCCATTGCGACTCTCCCTGCCGGGTGCGGTCCCGCCGAACCCCGAGGACAACCTGTCCGGCGACGAGGCCCTCGTCTTCGCCTCACTCCCCGGCACCGGTTCCCGCCTGCCCCGCGCCGTGGTCACCGATACCGGCCTCCCGCTGCCAACGGTCCGTGCCACCCTGTCGGCGCTCGAGATCGCGGGCCTGGTCGCGTGTGACAGCAACGGCTGGTACCGCATGCACCCGCCCTCGCCCACCTAGACCGCCGCCTGGCCGGTGTGAGGGGCTCGGGTGGCGTGGTGCTTGAAATAGGGGCGGAATGGGGTCAGCGTGGGGGGATGAGTGGGCTGCCCGAGGATTTGGAAGCGTTGCTGGCCGAGTATGGGCGGCATTTGCGGTTGGGGCGGAATCGGTCCGAGCACACGGTGCGGGCGTATGTGGGGGATGCGCGCGGGTTGCTGGAGCATTTGCTGGGGCGGGCGGTGGATTCCGGTGTGGGGGAAGTGGATTTGGCGTTGTTGCGGTCGTGGCTGGCGGCGCAGGCGGCGGGGGGAGCGGCTCGGACGACCATGGCTCGACGGGCGTCGTCGGCGCGGACGTTCACCGCGTGGCTGACGCATACGGGGCGGCTGGGGGTGGATCCGGGGCCGCGGCTGGGGTCGGCTCGGGCGCATCGGGTGTTGCCGTCGGTGTTGGGGAAGGAACAGGCGCGGGCGGCGATGGAGGCGGCGGAATCGGGGGCGGCGCAGCAGGATCCGATGGCGCTGCGGGATCGGCTGATCGTCGAGATGTTGTATGCCACCGGGATCCGAGTCAGCGAACTGTGCGGGCTCGACATCGAGGACGTGGATCGGGAGCGGCGGCTGGTGCGGGTGCTGGGCAAGGGCAACAAGGAGCGGGCCGTTCCCTTCGGCGGGCCCGCCGAACAGGCATTGGAGGCTTGGCTGCGATTCGGTCGTGCCGCGCTGGCCACCCCGGATTCGGGGCGGGCGCTGCTACTCGGCCGCCGCGGCCGCCGGATCGATCCGCGCCAGGCCAGAACCGTGGTGCACGAAGTGGTTTCCGCGATTCCGGGCGCACCCGACATGGGCCCGCACGGATTCCGCCACACCGCGGCCACCCACCTGCTGGAGGGCGGGGCCGATCTGCGAGTGGTGCAGGAGATCCTCGGGCACGCCAGCATGGCCACCACCCAGCTCTACACCCACGTCTCCATCGACCGCCTCAAGAAGGTCCACGACCAAGCTCACCCCCGCGCGTGACCGCCCGGCCCGGCAACCCCGCGACGCCACCTTCGACTCCCAGCCCCGCGGCACCGCCTTCGGCCGCCAGGTCGGTGGCGCTGCCTTCGCCCCTCAGGCCAGCGGCGCCGCCTTCCGCTCCCACATCCGCGGCACCGCCTTCGGCCCTCGGTCCTGTGGCACCGCCTTCGCCCTCCGGGCACACGGCACCGTTTTCGGCCTCCGGGCACACGGCATGGCCTACGGTCGCCGGGCCGGCGGCATTGCCGTTGGCCCCGAGGTCCGTCCCGGATTCGGTGCGGCTCTTGCAGGGGGCTGCCGATTCGCCTGTGGTGCTGCATGTTCCGCATTCCGCGCGCGCGATTCCCGCACGCGTGCGGGCGGAGCTGCTGCTCGACGACCGGGCGCTCGAGCGTGAGCTGGATGCCATCACCGACGCGCACACCGCGCGGCTGGCTGCGGTGGCTGCGGAGGTGTCGCCCACTCGGCCATGGCAATTCGTGAATCGGCTGTCGCGTCTGGTCGTTGACCCGGAGCGGTTTCCCGACGAGCGGGAGGAGATGCTGGCGGCCGGGATGGGCGCGGTGTACACCGCCACTACTGACCGGATGGCGTTGCGGCGGCCGGATTTCGATCCCGCGCCCTTGTTGGATCGCTACTTCCACCCCTACGCGCTGGCCATGACCGATCTGGTGGCCGAACGGCTTTCGGCTGTGGGCCGGGTATTGATCATCGACGTGCACTCGTATCCGGCCCAGCGTCTGCCCTACGAACTGCACGGTGACGGCCCGCGTCCGCCGATCTGCCTGGGCGTGGATGCTTTTCATACGCCGCCGGATCTGGTCGAGCATGCCGCCGGCGTCTTCGCCGACTTCGGCGTCGGCGTGAACAGCCCGTTCGCGGGCGCCTATGTGCCGCTGGACTTCTACGGCCGCGAGCCCCGGGTCACCGCGTTGATGGTGGAGATCCGCCGCGATCTCTATATGGCCGAACCTGGCGGTCCGGCAGGCCCCGGGCTCGATCGGCTGGCCGCCGTACTGGCCGCGCTCATCGCCGGGGTCCAGTGACCAACGACCTATCGAAATGTTATCGACGACCTATCGGAGTGTCTGCTAGCGTCAGTTAGGTAATCCTAATTATGGAGGTGTCCTTTGGCGCGTACACGCATCACGCTTGTGGTTCAGAACACGATCCGGCTGACCGATCACCTGATCCGGGTCCGGCTCGGCGGCCCTGGCTTCGCGGCCTTCCAGCCCAGCGACAGCACCGACTCCTACGTCAAACTGATCTTCCCGTCCGCCGACGGCGACATCATGCGCACCTACACCGTGCGCGAGGTGGATCGTGCCGCCCAGGAGATCGCCATCGACTTCGTCCACCACGGCGATGAAGGCGTGGCCGGGCCCTGGGCCGCGGCCGCCCAGCCGGGCGACACCATCGACCTGTTCGGCCCCGGTGGCGGCTACGCCCCGCGCGCCGACGCCGACTGGCATCTGCTGGCCGGTGACGAATCCGCCCTACCCGCGATCGCCGTCGCGTGCGCGGCCCTGCCCGCCGACGCGGTGGGGCAGGTGTTCGTGGAGGTCCTCGGTCCCGCCGACGAGATCGCCTTCGCACATCCGGAGGGCGTGCACCTCACCTGGATTCACCGCGGCGACGCCGACCCGGGGGAGCGGCTGGCCGCAGCAGTCCGCAATGCGCCGTGGCGTGACGGCCTGGTTCAGGTCTTCATCCACGGCGAAGCCCGGGCGGTCATGCACGATCTGCGCCCGTACATCCGCAAGGAGCGTGGCGTCCCGGCCGAGTGGGCGTCCTCGATCTCCGGCTACTGGCGTCGCGGCCGCACCGAGGAAGGCTTCCGCGCCTGGAAGTCCGAACTCGCCGACCGCGAGAAGGGCACGCCCGCAGCCGTTTAAGGACTGCGGCGCATGGCGAAAGCCAGGCCGCCCGCGCAGGCCGCCCGCGCAGGCCGCCCGCGCAGGCCGCCCGCGCAGGCCGCC